>NZ_JCAFUD010000004.1:0-419243 GCF_059370935.1 Stenotrophomonas sp. YJH_SMC_12-1
CGGCAACCTCATTGAACCGGGCATCGAGAGCAGGCGGCCAGCGGCCGGCTCTGCCAGGGCTTGTCCCCGGCCTGGGTTCGCGCTTCGGGTAGTGCCGGCCGCTGGCCGGCAATCCCATTGAACCGGGCATCGAGAGCAGCCGGCCAGCGGCCGGCTCTACCAGGGCTTGTCCCCGACCTGGATTCGCGCTTCGGGTAGTGCCGGCCGCTGGCCGGCAACCTCGTTGAACCGGGCATCGAGAGCAGCCGGCCAGCGGCCGGCTCTACCAGGGCTTGTCCCCGTCTTGGATTCGCGCTTCGGGTAGTGCCGGCCGCTGGCCGGCAATCCCATTGAACTGGGCATCGAGAGCAGCCGGCCAGCGGCTGGCTCTACCAGACGGGATCGTTACCGCAGCGGGCGATCCTCGCCGCCATCCCCGCTCTCGGCAGGCGCCGGACCGGCGTTGCTGCGCCGCTGCTCCTCATAGGTGCGGAACGCCTGGTGGATGTGCTTGCGCAGCTCATCGTCGTTCCACGGCTTGGTCAGGAAGCGGTAGATCGCACCACGGTTGATCGCGTCGGTCACCGTGTTCAGATCGGTGTAGCCGGACAGCACCAGCCGGATCGTGTCCGGGTACAGCATCTTCACCCGGCCCAGGAACTCGGTGCCGCTCATGTCGCTCATGCGCTGGTCGGACAGGATCACCTGCACGTCGTTGATCGCCAGCAGGTCGAATGCATCGCGCACGTTGCCGGCGGCCAGGATGCGGTAGCCATCGCGCCGGAACAGGCGCACCAGCGAGCGCAGCACGTTCTCCTCGTCGTCCAGCAGCAGCAGCGTGCGGTCCGGGCGGGTCTCGGCGAAGGCTTCCGGGCGCAGGTAGCGGCGGCGCAGGGTCATGCCGGCGGCATCGGCCGACATCGGTTCGCCGAACAGATAGCCCTGGAACACGTCGCAGTCGTTGCGGCGCAGGAAGCCCAGCTGCGCCTGCGATTCCACGCCGTTGGCAATGACCGTCATGCCCAGCTGGTGGCCCATGGCGATGATCGCGCGTGCGATGGCCGCTTCGCGGTTGCCGGCTGGTGCACTCTTGATAAAACTGCGGTCGATCTTCAGCTTGTCCACCGGGTAACGCACCAGCGCACTGAGGCTGGAATCGCCGGTGCCGAAGTTGTCCAGGCTCAGGCTGATGCCTTCGTTGCGCAGGTTGGCCAGTGTCTCGTGCACGAAATTGACATTGTTGGTCAGCGCGCTTTCGTTGATCTCCAGCGTCAGCATCTGTGCCGGCACGCCCGCGGCCTGGATCAGCCCCATCACTTCAGCGAAGAAGTTCGGCCGCAGCAGCTGCAGGGTGGAGACGTTCACGGCAATGGTGAAGTCGTCGAAGCCCTGGTCGCGCCACAGGCGGGCCTGCTTGAGCGCGCCCTCCAGCACCCAGGTGCCGATCTGCACGATGATGCCCAGCCGCTCGGCGGTGCGCATGAAGCGCTCCGGCACCAGCATGCCCAGCGTGGGGGACTGCCAGCGCAGCAGCGCCTCCATGCCCACCACGTGGCCGTCGCGGGCACTGACCAGCGGCTGGTAGCGAAGCTTCAGCTCGCCGTTGGGGATCGCGTCGACGATCTGGCGCGCGATGATGCTCTCGCTGTGCGCGCTCGGCGGGGTATCCACTGCATGGATGCGCACCGCGTTTCCACCTTCGCGGGCTGCCTGGTACAGCGCATCCTCAGCGTGGTCGAGCAGTCGCGAGGCGTTACTGGCGTGTTCCGGGCACAGGCTCACCCCCAGCTTGCCGGTCATGAACAGCGTGTACGGCAGCACCGACAGGGGCAACTCCAGCTGTTGCCGGATCTCCTCGGCGAAGTCCTCCGGCAGCGGCACGTCGGCGTTGCGCGGGACCGCGATCAGGAACTCGTCGCTGCCATGCCGCCACAGTTTGCCGCGACCGCGCAGGTAGGACTGCAGCCGCTGCGCCACCAGCACCAGCGCCTGGTCACCCACCTCGGCGCTCATGTTCTCGTTGACGGAAGCGAAGTGGTCGATGTCCACGTGCATCAGCATCAGCGCGGTGCCGCCGGAGGCCGCCTCGGCGACCATCGCCTGCAGCTCGGGGTTGCCGGCACCGAGGCGATCGGGTGCATCATCGATGCTGACCGGCGGCTGGTTGGGATTCCACATAGGCTCAGTATTCCGGTGACTCAACGGCGGCCATGCTGGCCGCCTGGTAGGGGAGGTGAACGTCGATCAGGGTGCCTTCGCCATGTGCGGACTCGATGCGCACATGGCCGCCGACACTCTGCGCGCGCTCGCGCATCACGATCAGGCCCAGGCCGCGCGGGCCGTCCGGGTCGAAACCTTCGCCGTCGTCGCGGATCTGCAGGTGCAGGCTGCGCTTGCCGATGTCGCGCAGCTGCAGGTGTACCTGGCTCGCGCGTGCGTGCCGCAGCACGTTGGTCAGGCTCTCCTGTGCGATGCGGAAGCAGGCCTGTTCGATGCTGTTGTCGGGGCGATGCGGCAGGGGCTCGATCTCGGCCAGCAGCTCCACCTGCGAAGAACGGAACAGCACCCGTGCCTGCCAGCTGAGGGCCGCTTCCAGGCCCAGCGCGTCCAGCTGCGGAGGGCGCAGCAGGGTGGAGATGTCGCGCAGCTTGGCTACCGTGGTGTCGGCCAGGCTGACGATCTGTGCCAGGTCCTCGGCGCGGCGTTGCGGATCGTGCTCGTCCTGCGCGGCATGGGCGGACAATTTGATCGCCGTGATCGCCTGGCCGATGTCGTCGTGCAGATCGCGCGAGATCGCGCGGCGCTCGTCTTCCTGCAGGGAGAACAGGCGGCCGGCCATCGCCTGCAGTTCGCGGTTGCTGGTTTCCAGTGCACTGCGCGTCCGTTCGGAATCACTGAGGTCGCGCACGATCAGCAGCTTGCAGTCGCGGCCACCATAGCGAACCTCGCCCACCGCCAGGCCGGCATGGAAGCTGCGGCCGTCGGCGCGCTGCATGGCCACCACGCTGCTGTGGCCGGGGCCCAGGTGTGGCTGCCCAGCACGCAGCTGGCCGCGGACGCGGGCCAGATCACCGGCAGCGACCAGCGCCGACAGCGGCTCACCCAGCAGGGTATGGCTGCCATAGCCGAACAGGCTGGCCGCCCAGGCGTTGGTGTACAGCACGTGCTCGTCGGAGAGGATCACCACGCCATCGGGCAGCACCCGCACCAGTTCGCGGAACTGCTCCTCGCGCTCGCGTAGCAGGCGCCGCGATTGCTCCCGCTCGGTCACGTCCTGCAGGGTGCCCAGTACGCGGCTGCGGCCGGACTCATCGACACCACTGGCGGCACGCAGGTGCACCATCAGGGCGCGTCCGTCCATCGACAGCAGGGGCAGCAGTACGTCGACCTGCACCGGATCACCCGAGCAGAGATCGGCCAGCAGCTGTTCAGTCTGGGTGGCGGTGGCAGGGTCGGCGGGAACCAGCAGCTCGTCGAAGCGGTGCCAGCGGCGGGCTTCCGGCGGCCGGCGGCCAAGCAGTCGGTAGACCTGGTTGGAATAGCGGCCCATGCCGGTGGACGGGTCCAGTTCCCAGGCGCCGATGCGCGCCAGTTCGTGGGCTTCTTCCACCCGCGCAAGCGCCTGGTCACGGCGCAGCTGGGCCAGGTCTTCGGCGGTGCGGTCGATGGCAATCAACAAGCGCGCGTTGTGGCCGTCATAGCTGATGGCGTTGGAGCGCAGTTCCATCTGCCGCAACGAGCCGTCACGCAGCTGCAGCTGGGTGCGCAGGATGCACAGTTCCTCCGGCGCCTCGCGGATCGCCTCCAGCTTGGTCTGCAGCGCCTGGTCCTGGCCTGGCGGCCACAACGCGTCGATGGTCTGCTCCAGCAGTTCGTCACGCTCCCAGCCGAAGGCGGTACAGGCAGCCGGATTCGCATCGAGGATCGCCAGCGTGTCCAGGTCGTAGACCAGGATCGGGCCGGGGTTGCCCTCGAACATCTGCCGCAGGCGCAGCTCCGAGGCCTGCTGGCGCGCATGGGTGTGCAGCACATGCTCGGCCAGCGGCCGCAGCAGCAGGTACAGCAGGCCGGCACTGGCCAGTGCGAAGAACGAGCCCTTCACGCTCTGCCACATCGCCGCCTGCTGCGGATCCGGCGCCAGCGCCTGCACGGCACTGTCGGAAGCGATCATCCAGGCCAATGCCATCACCAGGTAGCTCAGGACCACCCGTCGCCGGTCGCGGCTCAGCGCCTGCGCCATCCGCGGATCGGGTACAAGGGCGGTGCCGGTCGGTTCTGCAGGCATGGACGGGCTGGTTGAAAGGGGCGCCGGCCATCTTACCGCGCAGGTGCGCCCAGACCACTCAATTATCCGCCGCAGGCGCCGTTAACCACTGCGTGCCCCGCTGACGGGCGTGTCATCCGGAGCAAGATCGCGTGGACCAAGGGATCATCGCCAGCCTGCTGCAGCACCCGCTTGCGTCGGCGCTGGTCATCGTCGACCGCACGGGCCGCCCGCTGGCGGCAAATCCGGCTGCGCGCGAGCATGGCCTGCCGGCCACCGTGGCTGCGTATGCGCCGATGCTGGAAGATCTGCGCCTGATGGCTGCCGATGGCGGCATCGTGGCCTGCACGCTGCCGGGTGGCCCGAACGGGCACTACGATGGTCACCTGCGCGCCGTGCACGATGGCGCCGGCAACCTGCTGGCCTTCACGCTGAGCATTCCCGAACCGGTGCCGCTCGGCGGCGGTGGGCGCTGGGAGCTGGCGCTGGACAGTGCCGGCCACAGCCTGTGGGACTGGGACATTCCCAGTGACCGTGTGGTGCGCACCCCGGCAGTGGGCGATGAAACCGCCATCGAGATGCTGGCCCGCGTGCACGGCGAGGACATCGCCCAGGTGCGGGGCGCACTGGACGAGCATCTGCGTGGCTTGAGCGAGCAGTACAGCGCGCAGTTCCGTTTCCGCCAGGCCGATGGCCAGTGGCGCTGGGTACTGGACCGGGGCCGCGTGGTCGCGCGCACCGCCGATGGCCAGCCGCTGCGCATGGTCGGTACCCATACCGATATCGAACAGCAGAAGCAGCTGGAAGGGCTGCTGCAGGAACAGCAGCTTCACCTGATCGAGGCCCAGCGCATCGCCAGCATGGGCAGCTGGTCGTTCGACCCCAACAGTGGTCATTTCTGGTGGTCGCCGGAGCTGCGTTCGATGCTTGCGCTGGAGCAGGGCGCCGTACCCGGCCAGCGGCGCTGGCTGAAGCAGCTGCACCCACGTTCACGTGGCGCATTGCGTGCGGCGTGGCGGCGGTTGTGGCGCGATGGCCGTGCCGCCAATCTCGAACTGGAACTGACCCGGGGCAACGAGCCGTCGCAGCACCTGCGGCTGTGGATGCAGCCGTTGCTGGACATGGACGGACAGCCCAAGCGACTGCTCGGACAGGTGCAGAACATCACCGAGCAGCACCAGACCGACGCGTTGATCCGCTGGCGCACCGAGCTGCTCAACCGCGTCTCCGCGCTGGGCCGCATCGGCGGCTGCGAGATCGAGGTGAAGACCCGGCACATGCAGTGGACCGAGGAGTGCTATCGCATTCACGGCCTGCGCAAGGAACCGATCACCCTCGACCAGGCGCTGGCGTTGTACACCGAGGACTCACGCAACGCCTTCGAAGCGGCGTTGGCGCGCATCGCCAACGGCGGGTTGCCCGAGCAGCTGGACCTGTGCTTCTACCGCCAGTCCGGCCTGCGCGTCTGGGTGCAGGTGCTGATCGAGCTGGACCGCCGTGACGGCCTGCCGCCGCGCTTCGTGGTGCTGTTCCGTGACATAACGCGTGAGCGCGAGGCCAACGAGCGCATCGAACTGCTGGCCCACTACGATCTGCTGACCGGCCTGCCCAATCGCGTGCTGCTTGGCGAGCAGACGGCAGAGGCCATCGAGGAAGCACGTGACCGTGGCACATCGCTGGCGATGCTGTTCATCGACCTGGATGGCTTCAAGACCATCAACGACAGCTTCGGCCACGCCACCGGCGATGCACTGCTGAAGGCCGCTGCGACGCGCCTGCACCAGAACCTGCGCAACAACGACCTGTTCGGCCGCTTCAGTGGTGATGAATTCATCGTGGTACTGCGCGACCTGGCCGAGCCGGAAGACGCCGGCCACGTCGCGCGCAAGCTGATCGCTTCGCTGGCCGAGCCGCTGCGTCGTGGCGAGACCACGTTGAAGGTCGGCGCCAGCGTCGGCATCGCGATGCTGGGCGATGCACAGACCGATTTCGATTCATTGCTGCGTGCCGCCGATGCCGCGATGTACGCGGCCAAGGAAGCGGGGCGCAACACCTACCAGTACTACAGCCAGGACGCATTGGCCCGCATCCAGCGCAAGCTGGAGCTGGAGCATGCCCTGCACGGCGCCATCGAGCGCGAAGAGTTCAGCCTGGCCTACCAGCCGCTGCTGCACGCCCACCACGGCGAGCCGCCGGCGATCGAGGCACTGTTGCGCTGGCACCGCCCCGGGATCGGCTACTGCAGCCCGGCCGAGTTCATCCCCATTGCCGAAAAATGCGGCGAGATCGTGCGGATCGGCGACTGGGTGCTGAATGAGGCCTGCCGCCAGGCAACCGCCTGGGACCGTGCCGGTCTGCGTTTCGACCGCATTGCGGTGAATGTTTCTGCGGTACAGCTGCGAGACCGCGGCTTTGCCGAGCGCGTGATCGAAATCTGCCACGCCCATGGCTGGCCACCGCAGCGGCTGGAGCTGGAACTGACCGAGTCGGCGTTGATCCGTGACACCGACATCCTGCGCCATTGCTTCGACGTGCTGGAACGGCACGGCGTGCCGCTGGCGGTGGATGACTTCGGTACCGGCTTCTCCAATCTCAACTACCTCAACCGCTTCCCGGTGGGGCGCCTGAAGATCGACCGCAGTTTCGTGCAGGGCATGCTGCACGATTCGGGTACGGCCGAAGTGACCCAGGCCATCGTGCACCTGGGCCACGCGCTGGGCATGAAGGTGGTGGCCGAAGGTGTGGAAACGCACCAGGAAGAGGACATGCTGCGCCGCCAGGGCTGCGACGAGATCCAGGGCTACCTGTACTCGCGCCCGCTCAGCCCACGTGACCTGGCGCAGTGGCTGCGCCAGCCACAGCCGGTTTCGCTGCGCACCGATGCCAGTGGGGAAGTGATGCTGGTGCGGTGAGTAGATGATTCCTCAGTTGCGCATTATTTCATCAGCAGGATCGGGCGAGGATTGCGACGCGAAGAGTTTGCCTGTTCGCTTCCGGGAATGGATCGACGATCCTTCCCGAACTAGCGACATGCGCATGGTCGAGATGTTCGTTGTCGTCGCGCTCTGCACTTGGGGTGGGCTCAGTGAGCTTCAGGCACGGCTGCCGGAGGCGCGTTTCATCACGGCCGACGGTAGTTTCGCCAGCGCAATTGCGTCGTTGGTGATCAATTGCTACCTGGTTTTCTACCTCTTCTGCAGAAGAAACGTACATGGCGATCATTCGAAATGTGTGTTTGGAAGTCTCCTGATACTCAGTGCAAGCGTGAACTATCTGAGCTTCGAGCTGCTATCTGATCGGCTGCAGGACATTTCCAGGTGGTTACCTCCTACCGCGTGGCAACTGAACTTCGCGCTGCTCATATCGACCGTCAGGAATGTCATCGCTTTCGGTTTCGGCGCGATTGGCGCGGGGATTGTCTCGGGTGTTCTCAGTCGGCACGGAAAGGGTGTCTCGGATGCCTAAGCAGGCGCCGCATGGCGACCATCCATGCATGGCGTGGATCTACCGCAACCCGCTTTGGTGGGGGCCGACCGTTGGTCGGCACGGATGCCTGTGCCTCTCGATCATCCACGCATGGCGTGGATCTACCTCGGAAAATCCGCCCTCAGCTGCATGCGCAGCGCTTCTACAATGGCCGCATAGCGCCGCTTCTGGACCAGATAGCTGGCCAGGAACAGCGGAAGCACCAGCAGCATCGGCGCCACCACCGGGCGCATCGCCACCAGTGGCAACAGCAACAGCGACAGGATCGCCACGAACCAGCTGCACAGGCCGATCACCCGCACCTCGTGCCGTCGCGCGTTGAGCACGATGCGTCCACGCATCACCGGGAAGTAGCGCAGGCCGAAGCTCGGCGCGAAGCTCTCGCGGAACGCCACGCTGCCATCGGGCAGCGCATGGAAGGCCAGTTGCAGCCATCTGTCCTGGGGCAGGTCACGCTCCAGGCTGCCCAGCGAGAGCCGGGCCTGCATGGCCGGTGACGCCGCGATGCGTTCGTTGAACAGGGTGATGCCCCAGCTGAAATAGCTGGTCACCCACGCCATCAGAAGGACGGTCTCGATCAGCAGGAGTGCGATCAGGGCGATGGCCATCGGTCTTCCATGAACGGGACCGGGTCATCATGCCATGTGGATGGCCGGCGCTAGCACTGCGGGTTCGAGTGCGAGCAACAAGTCACATGCCTTGCCGGATCGATTTGGCTCAATCCTCTTCCGCCAGATCGCTTAGGTCCAGGATCTGCGGGTTGACGCTGCTGGCTACGATGCTTCTGATCAGCCCCGGGCGGCGGCGAAGCGAGTAGGCGCGTATCGCATGGATGGGGCTGAATTCACACATGGGGTAGCGCGAGTGCCCCACGATGACGGGCCTGTTGAAGTTGACGTCCTTTGGGTCATCAAGTGGCAGGGTCCACTTCCCACCGTGTACCAGCCTGACGGTCTCTCCTAGATATCGGGCGAACACGACCCTCAGAGAGTCCCGCTCATCCTCAGACAGCGTGGCTGCCATCAAGTCATGGAGGTGTTCCAGCCTGTCGAGACTTTCGGGGCTGCTATCCAGTTCAATGCCATGCATTTGAGCCTGCGCAACCAGCCATTCTATCTGGCCGTCCATCAACACCAGGAATCGCTCAAATGCCTCGCGGGCTTCTTCCAGATTGAACGTCATGCAGAGGCCAGAGAGACAGGGGAGGAGTGGGCAGTGTGTCCTCTTCCCCTTCCTCAGGCTATGCAACAAATCCTAAAAGGCGACAGGCGAAGCAGAGATTGCAGATGTCGCGGCACCCATCCACGCACGGCGTGGATCTACTTCAGCGCTTCCCCGTCCAACCCCAGGTCCCAGGCCAGTCCCAGCAGCGCCTCGTCCGCCCGCGGCGGGGCCGGGCGCGCGTCCGCCAGCTGCTGCAGTTCGCGGATCTCCTCGCGTGCCACATCCTCCAGCTGCTGCAGCTGCTCACGCACGCTCGCGTTGCGCGGGCGCTCGGTATCGGTGAGGGAGGGCAGGGCGCGGATCAGGGTCATGGTGCGGGTACAGGATGCATCCAACGGCGGGTCACAGGCAAAGGCCCCGGACGAACCGGGGCCTTGCGGGCTGCCGGCGAGGGCAGCGGACATCAGGGTCAGAACAGCTCGACGGTGCCGGCACCCATGCTCTGCTGGGCAACCGGCTTGTGCGGCGGGCGTTCCCATTCGCTGCGCAGTTCGCGCAGGCGGTTGCCGGTGCGCTGCAGGGCCGTGGCGATCTCTTCGTCGAACACGCCGCCATTGCGGTGCAGCAGCTCCTGCAGGGCCACCGCTTCGCGGTTGATCGCGGTCAGGCGGTCCAGGTGGGTGTGCACGCCGCCCAGCGCCTGGGTGGCGATGTCCTCGAACTGCAGGGCGCGCACGGCTTCGGCTACGCTGCCATCGATCGAACGGGCGCACTCGGACACTTCGCGCATGCCGTCACCCAGCGAGGCATTGATCTGCGCGACGTTGTCGAGCATCGCCGCCGCTTCCTGGCGCGCTTCGCGGGAGCGGTCCATGTCACGCGAGGCCATGTGCGAGACCGTCTCGCGCACCTTGGCGATGGCGTCCTTGGAGCTGTGTGCCAGCTTGCGGATCTGCTCGTTGAAGGTGGTCGAGCGCTCGGACAGGTTGCGCACTTCGTCGGCGACCACCGCGAAGCCACGACCGGCTTCACCGGCACGTGCCGCTTCAATGGCAGCGTTCAGGGCCAGCAGGTTGGTCTGGTCGGCGATCGACTTGACGTCTTCCAGCAGCGCGAAGATGCCATCCAGGTGCTGCGCCATCTGGTCGATGTGCTGCACGGTGGTGCTGCTCTGGCCGCTCACCTGTTCCAGCGCTTCGACCAGCTGTTCCATGCGGTGGCTGGCGTGCTGGGCGAAACGGGCAACGTCGAGGCCGGCATTGCCTTCGTCACCGGCGCGGTCGACGATGCGCGACAGGGCCTGGCTCTGCTGGCGCGACTTGCGGTTCATCGCATCGAAGCTGCCACCGAGGCTGGAGACGGCCTGGCGGATCAGGTCGCGGGCGCGTTCCACTTCGCCGCGCGAACCCTCGATCTCGTTGCCGACGAAATTGCGCAGTTCGGTCAGCAGCTGGTCCTGCTCACGCAGGACACGGGCGTGTTCCGGGGAACGGTGTGCCTGGGCGCGGGTGGTCCACCACGCAAAGCCGAGCCAGCTCAGCGTCATCGTGGTCAGGATCGCCCAGCGCAGGGCGGCCGGCCATTCGAAACCGATGGCGAAGGGGAGCAGCAGGGTCAGAGCCAGGGGGGCGGCCAGACGGATGAAAATGCGTGAGTACATGGACGTTCTCGGGAGGTGCACGGAGGATGTATCGGCCGTACCCCCTTTCTCTTTAACGTCGATGTGCCTCGAAGTGCATTCTGAATGCGCCGGTTTTCCGGCGCCTTGGCGGCTTCGGGGTCAGGGCCCTTTCCGTGCCGGAAAGGGATCCGACCCCACACCCTCAGGCCAGCTGCCGGTCCACGGCCTCGATCATCGCCTTGCGGCTGAACAGGAAGTCCCAGTAGCTGCCGCCCAGCTGCCGCCACAGCACCGCAGCGCGCACCGCGGCCAGCAGCAGGGCGCGGATTTCGGCCACCACGCCAGCCTGGCCCAGGTAGTGTGGGTTGCCCTGCACCATGACCCGCGGCTTGAGGTGGCTGATGGTGTCGGCGTAAAGGCCTCCCAGATTGGCCAGCACGTCCGGGTGGCCGCTGTCGCCCAGTTCGGTGGCCTGGCGCTGGGCGCGCTCGATGCCGGAGGCGACCTTGTTCACGGTGGCGCCATCCTGAACGAAGCGGCGCTCCAGCTGCAGCACCGACAGGGCCAGCTTGGGCAGGATCGGGTCCTGGCCCTGGCTGCGGAAGTAGTTGTGCAGCAGGCGCAGGCCGGACTTCAGTGCATGGCGGTCACCGAACACCTCCTGCGGCGAGGACGCATCGACACGGAACACGCTGTCCACGGCGGTGCGCACGGCGGCGGCGTCGGAATGGCCGGTATCGGCGATGCGGCGTACCTGCTGCAGGGCCTGGGCAATGCCGGCCAGGGCCAGGACGCGGTCGTCGACAGTGAAACTCATGCAGCGATTACCTCAAAAGGGGAAGGGGTGGTGCGCAGGCGCTGTTCCAGCGGCGCATCGGTGGCGGCGATCACCGCGCCACCCAGGCACACGTCACCGTCATACAGCACCAGCGATTGACCGGGGGTAACGGCGCGCTGCGGGCGCGCGAAGGTGACCAGCACGCTGCCATCGTCCAGCACCTGGACCGTACACGGCTCATCGGGCTGGCGGTAGCGGGTCTGGGCGGTGCATTCGAAGCGCCGTGCCGGCGGCGAACCGGCGATCCAGTGCGCGGTTTCCGAACGCAGGCGCTCGGACAGCATCCACTTGCTGTCGCGGTCCTGGTCCACGTACAGCACGTTGCTGGCCACATCCTTGCCGACCACGTACCACGGCGCGGCCGGGCGTCCACGCACGCCGCCGATGTTCAGGCCCTCGCGTTGGCCCAGGGTGAAATAGAACACGCCAGGATGTTCGGCGATCACGCTGCCGTCGGCCGGGTCGAGGATCTGGCCGGGCCTGGCCGGCAGGTAGCGGCCGAGGAACTCGCGGAAGTCACGCTCGCCGATGAAGCAGATGCCGGTGGAGTCCTTCTTGGCGTGGGTCGGCAGGCTGACGTCACGCGCGATCCGGCGCAGGTCGGTCTTTTCCAGGTCGCCGATCGGGAACAGGGTGGCCGCCAGCTGCTCCTGGCCCAGCTGGTGCAGGAAGTAGCTCTGGTCCTTGGAACGGTCGGCGCCGCGCAGCAGCAGCCACTGGTGGCCGCGCTGGGTCACTCGTGCATAGTGGCCGGTGGCGATGCGCTCGGCGCCCAGCTCGCGGGCGGCATCCAGGAAGTGCTTGAACTTCACTTCGCGGTTGCACAGCACGTCCGGATTCGGGGTGCGCCCGGCGGCGTACTCGGCCAGGAAGTGCTCGAACACGCCCTGCCAGTACTCGCTGGAGAAATCGCGGAAGTGGAATGGGATGCCGAGCAGGCCGCAGACGGCCACCGCATCGCGGCGGTCGTCCTCGGCGCGGCAGTCGCCGCTGCCATCGTCGGCCCAGTTCTGCATGAACAGGCCGGCCACGGCTTCGCCCTGCTGTACCAGGCGCCAGGCGGCGACCGAAGAGTCGACACCTCCGGAGACGCCCACCATCACGCGCGGCGTGCTCATGCGACCTCCCGGACCAGCGAAAGCGGATGGCGCTGGCCACCCAGGTAATCAGCCACCACCTGCCAGACCAGCGGGCTGCGCTGGCGCTCGCCGGCGGCCTGCAGTTCGGCCGGGGTCAGCCACAGCGCGCGGTCGATGCCGGTGTCCAGTGGCTGCGCCGGGTCGTGCGAGACCGGGCGCGCCGCGTAGCAGAATCGCAGGAAGGCGGTGCCGTCGCCGGCAGTCCACTGGTAGCAGCCGATGAAATGGGTCAGCTGCACCGTCCAGCCGGTTTCCTCGCGGGTCTCGCGCAGGGCTGCCTCGGCCAGGCTTTCGCCCGGCTCGAGGTGGCCGGCCGGCTGGTTCAGCACCTGCCGGCCATCGATGGTCTCTTCAACCAGCAACACGCGGCCGCCGTCGACCACCACCGTGGCGACGGTGGCGTGCGGTGCCCAGCGCGGGTCCGGCGTGGCGTTCAACTCAGAACTCGTCCTTCTTGGTCAGTTCCAGCTCCATGGCGTCGGCGGTGCGGATGGCCGCATCGATGGCGTCGCTGAGCTGCTCGGCAGTGGCATCGGCGTCGATCTTGACCACGAACATGGCGGTGGTGTCCTGCTTTACCCAGCCGCCCATCTTGGCATCCTGCGAATCTTCCAGCAGGCGGTTGGCCACGGCCACCGGGAACTGCTTGGTCTTCGCGTTGTAGGCCGGCGACCAGATCTCGCGGATGTTGTGGGTACCGAAATCTTCCACCGACGAACGCACGTAGACCATCTGGGTGCGGTCACCCTCGACGTCGAAGACCATGCGGTAGTCGCCGTCCTCATCGACTTCGTAGGTGTAGCCCAGCTTGTCCAGATGGCGGGCCACGGCCTTGTCGGCGTCTGCGGCGGCAGCGGAGCCGGTGGCAGCCAGAGCGATCAGGAAGGCGGGGAGAAGGGTCCTTTTCATGAAGATCCTGTGAAACAGTGTTGAGAGAGGGTGCAATTGTGACGGTGGGCGTGCGTGCCGTCCAATCTGCAGCAGGCCGACGCAGGCGCGCCCGAGCCTCTATAATGGCCCGATGCCCCATGAGTCTTCCCCCGATTCCCAGCACGAGCACGGCGTCGCCGTAGAGGCCGCGCGCCCGGAAGTGGCGCCGCCGCCGTTCTACCAGGTGATGCTGCTCAATGATGACTACACCCCGATGGATTTCGTGGTGGATGTGCTGCAGCAGTTCTTCAGCATGGACCTGGACAAGGCCACGCAGGTGATGCTGCACGTCCATACCCGCGGCCGCGGCGTGTGCGGGGTGTTCACCCGCGAAGTGGCCGAGACCAAGGTCGCCCAGGTCAACGAGTACTCGCGGATGAACCAGCACCCGCTGCTGTGCACGATGGAAAAGGCCTGACCAGCTGCCGATTCTCGTCCGGGCACATCGATCCCGGATGGGTGTGCCCACCAAGGTGGGCACCTACCAAGGCAGAAGCCTGTATCGACCGTGGATGGGGCGTGCCCACCAGGGTGGGCGCCTACGGGGTGGGTTTCACGCTTCCGCCAGCGCCTCCAGGGCCATCCGGGCGACTGTCTCGTCGATATCGGCCGGGTCGCCGTCATCCCTGAACCACACCGCCGACAGCGCAGTGCTGGCCGCGATCCAGCGCAGCAGGCGTGTGCGTTCCAGTTCGGCCAGCGCACAGACCTGCTCAAGGCGGATCGCAAACCGCTCGGGCCGCGTCGCAACGTGGATGCCCGGACCACAGAGGTCCGGGTTGCTGAACATCGTCGTGTAATCGAACGCACGGTCCCCCAGCAGTCGCTTCGGGTCGATCGCCAACCAGCCGCGCGGGCCGAAATCCAGCACATTGTCATGATGCAGGTCGCCGTGCAGCGGCCGGATCTCCTGTTCGTCACGCAGCAGCCCCTCCGCCAGTGATCTGCACTGTTCCAGCAGTGGCGGCAGCACAGCCCTTGGCTGCAGCAGGTCGGCGAACCATGTACGCAGGCAGACCAGTTCCGCTGGCGGCGCGCTCCGTGGCCGGTGCAGCCGCTGCAGGACCTGGCACAGGATCGCGGTGCAGGCGTCATCGTCGCCCTCGATCGAGCGTTGCCGCAGCGAGTCACCGCGGGCACGCTCGATCAGGATCGCAGGCCCCTCGTGGGCCAGCAGGCGGGCGGCGCCATCGCCGTTCCACCAGCGTAGCAGGCGATGGCTGTTCTGCTCCTCGGTCTCGCTGCTGATCTTCAGCATCGCTGGCTCGCCCGCAGCGGTCAGCACCGGCCAGAGCCGGGCGTGGGGCGTACGGATGGCCGGGCCATCACGCCGCAATCGCCAGCGGCTCAGGTAGGGTTCGCTCATGCTGGGTGGGCTGTCCTGGAGTGAATGAAGATCAAGCGATCTGTACTGCTAACGCCATCTGAACGCAGCAATCCGCTAGGGTGATGGAAATCGCGTAGTCAGGCCGCATATTGTCCCCATCTGCCGCCGGAGTAATCCATGTTCAGCAAAGACCTCGAACACACCATCGGCCAGTGCTACAAGCGCGCCCGTGAGGCCCGGCATGAGTTCATGACGGTCGAACACCTGCTGCTGGCACTGCTCGACAACCCGTCAGCCCAGGCCGTACTGAAGGCCTGTGGTGCCGATGCCGACCGCCTGCGCCAGGAGCTGGAGCAGGCCATCGAGGCCTCCGTGTCCCGCCTGGCGGAAGACGATGGCCGCGACACCCAGCCGACCCTGGGCTTCCAGCGTGTGCTGCAGCGGGCCGTGTACCACGTGCAGTCCTCGGGCAAGAAGGAGGTCACCGGCGCCAATGTGCTGGTCGCCATCTTCGGCGAAAAGGACTCCCACGCCGTCTATTACCTCAACCAGCAGGATGTGACCCGGCTGGATGTGGTCAATTACCTGTCCCATGGCATCGCCAAGCTGGGCGATGAAGGCGAGCAGTCTTCGTCCCCGGAGGGCGAGAGCCGCATGGAAGGCGGGGAGGGCGAGCCCAAGGGAGATGCCCTGACCGAATTCGCCAGCAACCTCAACGACCAGGCCCGGGCCGGTCGCATCGACCCGCTGGTGGGCCGTGCCGACGAGATCGAGCGCACCATCCAGGTTCTGTGCCGCCGCCGCAAGAACAATCCGCTGTACGTCGGTGAGGCGGGCGTAGGCAAGACGGCCATCGCTGAGGGCCTGGCCCGCCGCATCATCGAAGGCTCGGTGCCCGACGTGCTGGCCGACGCGGTGATCTACTCGCTCGACCTGGGCGCACTCGTGGCTGGTACCAAGTACCGTGGCGACTTCGAGAAGCGCCTGAAGAGCGTGCTGACCGCGCTGAAGAAGGTGCCCAACGCGGTGCTGTTCATCGACGAGATCCACACCATCATCGGTGCCGGTTCGGCGTCGGGCGGCACCATGGATGCGTCCAACCTGATCAAGCCGGCGCTGGCGTCGGGCGAGCTGCGCTGCATCGGCTCGACCACGTTCCAGGAATACCGCGGCATCTTCGAGAAGGACCGCGCGCTGGCGCGCCGCTTCCAGAAGATCGACATCGTCGAGCCGACGGTGGGCGAGACCTACGAGATCCTGCAGGGCCTGAAGTCCAAGTACGAGCTGCATCACGGTGTGACCTACTCCGACGAGGCCCTGCAGGCCGCAGTGGACCTGTCGGTGAAGCACATCGGCGACCGCCTGCTGCCGGACAAGGCCATCGACGTGATCGACGAGGCCGGTGCCCGCCAGCGCCTGCTGCCCGAGGACCAGCGCAAGGAGCTGATCGACGTCGAGGAGGTCGAGGCGATCGTGGCCAAGATGGCGCGGATCCCGGCCAAGCAGGTCAGTGCCACCGACAAGGATGTGCTGCAGCACCTGGAGCGCAACCTGAAGATGGTGATCTTCGGCCAGGACCCGGCCATCGAGACGCTGTCCTCGGCGATCAAGCTGGCCCGTTCGGGCCTGGGCAACCCGGAAAAGCCGATCGGCAACTTCCTGTTCGCCGGGCCGACCGGTGTCGGCAAGACCGAAGTGACCAAGCAGCTGGCGTTGCAGCTGGGCATCGAGCTGGTCCGCTTCGACATGTCCGAGTACATGGAGCCGCATTCGATCAGCCGCCTGATCGGCGCGCCTCCGGGCTACGTCGGTTTCGACCAGGGCGGCCTGCTGACCGAGAAGATCGTAAAAACGCCGCATTGCGTGCTGCTGCTGGATGAGATCGAGAAGGCGCATCCGGACATCTTCAACATCCTGTTGCAGGTGATGGACCGCGGTGTGCTGACCGATACCAACGGTCGCGAAGCGAACTTCAAGAACGTGGTGCTGGTGATGACCACCAATGCCGGCGCCGCGCAGGCCTCGCGGCGGTCGATCGGCTTCACCAAGCAGGACCATGCCACCGACGCGATGGAGACCATCCGCCGCAGCTTCACCCCGGAATTCCGCAACCGTCTTGACGCGGTGGTGCAGTTCCAGGCGCTGGGCTTCGAGCACATCCTGCGCGTGGTCGACAAGTTCCTGATCGAGCTGGAGATGCTGCTGCAGGACAAGCACGTCAGCCTGTCGGCCACCCCGACCGCGCGCGACTGGCTGGCCCATCATGGTTTCGACCCGCTGATGGGTGCCCGTCCGATGGCCCGCGTGATCCAGGACAAGATCAAGCGTCCGCTGGCCGACGAGCTGCTGTTCGGCAAGCTGGTCAACGGCGGCAAGGTCAGCATCGACGTGCGCGACGACGAGCTGGTGGTCGAGACCCAGGCCGAGCCGGAGCGGCTGCTGCCGGTCACGGTGGAATGAGCTGACGCCGCAGGCTTGGCGTGAAAGACTGGAAATGACAAGGGCGGCTTCGGCCGCCCTTGTCGCATGCACTGCAACTCAACGCCCCTGCTGCGCCAGCCGCCTGAAGGTCGCCGCATCGATCGGTTCGATCCGGGTCACGGTGCAGTGGTTGCTGTCGGTTTTCAGTGTGCTGCGGGCATCGCCGCAGATCCGTTCAGGGGTACTGGGCGTGAAGAAGACATAGCTGGCCGAGGCGGCAGCGCCCAGGCAGCGCTTCTGCAGGTGCACCCGATAGTGGTTGTCGCCGTCGCGCAGCAGCACCTCGCGTTCCGTGCTGGAGGGGCGGATATCGCGATTGGCGCCGAGGGCAATGCACTCGGACGCCTTGGAGGGCTTGCTGGGTTCAGCGGCGAATGCCGCCAGGGGGAGGCTGACCAGCAGAACTGCCGGCAGCAGGACGTGCGGGAGCAGGGCGTTCATGATCGGGAGGGGGTGGCGATCCGGACTGGATCGGATCCCACGATGCCGCGGCTGCTGCAGGCGCGAATCTGCCGCAAGCGGGGCTGACCGACGCCACGGTGAGCTCGGTCACGGTGACCTCCGGCAGGGCCGGATTCCGGGCATGACAAAAGGCCAGCAACCAGGGCTGGCCTTGTCGAGTGGCGCCAGGCGCCGACCGCTTACTTCATGCGGTAGGTGATACGACCCTTGGTCAGGTCATACGGGGTCATTTCAACCTTGACCCGGTCACCGGTGAGGATGCGGATGTAGTTCTTGCGCATGCGGCCGGAGATATGGGCGATGATTTCGTGCCCATTTTCCAGGCGAACGCGGAAAGTGGTGTTCGGCAGCGTCTCGCTGACGGTGCCCTCGAACTCGATGGAATCGTCTTTCGACATGTAGTCCTGTGCGGTTCAGAAAACGGCCACGCTGGGCCTAAGGCGCGGTATTTTACGCGTGACGGCGCCAGCTTGCAAAGTTTGTGTTAACCCCCGGCCAAACGCCGTGCTGGCAGGCGTCCAACCGCTTGGGTCCACGGGCCTTCCCGGCCGTCACCGCGCACGGCCCGGCGCACATGCTGCAGGAATTCCTCGCGCGGAAGGTGCTCGGCGCCCATCCGCAGCAGGTGCGGATTCTCCACCTGGGCATCGATCAGTTCCCAGCCCCAACCATGCAGGGTGGATGCCAGGGCGGCCAGGGCGATCTTGGAGCCGCCGCTGGCACCACTGAACATGCTTTCGCCGAAGAACATCGACCCGATTGCCACCCCGTAGATGCCACCGACGAGGGTCTGCCGGTCCCAGACTTCAAACGAATGGGCGAAGCCCAGGTCGTGCAGCTGGCCGTAGGCCTCGACCATCGCCGGGCTGATCCAGGTGCCGTCCTGGCCGGGCCGCGGTGCTGCCGCACAGGCGCGCATCACGCGGCTGAAGGCGGTGTCGGCGGTGACCTCCCACGTACTGCTGCGCAGCTGGCGGCGGAACCGGCTGGACAGATGCACGCCCTCGGTGCGGAACACCATGCGCGGGTCCGGCGACCACCACAGGATCGGCTCGCCCTCGCTGAACCACGGAAAGATGCCGCCAGCGTAGGCATTGAGCAGGCGCACCGGGTGCAGGTCACCGCCGACGGCGAGCAGGCCGTCGGGCTGGCGCAGCGCGGTCTCGGCCGGCGGGAAGGGGGCGTCCGGCGCATCAGCCAGGCGCCAGGGCAGCTGGCGGGTCATGCCCTCATTGTATTCGTCGTGGTGACCGCTGATGTCTGGCACCATCAGCGTCCAACGGCAAGGAGCCCACGCATGAGTGACGCGATCACCGCCATCCTCGATGTGCACGACAACCCGCGCACGTGCAACGACAGCCAGAGCATGCTGCTGGCGCTGGCGACTGAGCAGCCGGGTCAGCTCGGTGCGCTGATGCGGCTGGCCCTTGCCCGGCGTTCACCCAGCTCGGCCTTTCTCGACATGACGCTGGATCTGCTGCCCGACGAAGCGGTTGCGCCGGTCTGTGCCGAGGCCTGGCGTCGCTATCGTGATGGTGAGCGCGGTGAGCTGCTGGCCAGCGTGATCGAATTCGCCAGCTACCAGGCGCCGCAAGTGCTGCAGGACGACTGGGAAGCCTTGCTGGCGGTGGCCATTGAAGATGAGCTGCAGCTGGCCTCGCAGGTGTGGCGGGGCCTGCCGTCTGCCACTGCCGTGCAGTGGGCGCAGATTCTGGCCGAAGCCGATGACGATCGCGAAATGGCGCGGGCCAGGGCGCTGCTGCTCGCGGCGCAGCCCGAGAGCTATGCCGTTGCCCGCGGCTACCTCGCTGACTGGGGCGCGCTGGATGCTGAGGTCTGGGCGCATTGGGCCGGCGTGGCCGATGGGCCGCTGCCGCGCCGCCTGCATGGGGAGCGGCCGCTGCACATCCGCTTTGGCCGCGAGCAGCATCGCGCGCAGCAGGCGGACGAACCGAGCTGGCGCAAGCGTATCTGGCGCCTGCACCCGACCTGGACTGGTGGGCAGGTGCACCATGCGGGGCAGATGGGAGGACCGCTGGAAGCGTTGTGTGGCAGCTGCCATGCATCGCTGCAGCGCCTGCTGCGAACCGACGCTGCCGCGCTGCAGCCGGGCGCGGCGGGTGAGATCACGCTGGGCCTGTGCCTGGACTGCTGCGGCTGGGAAGACCCGCCCGTGCGCTTCTATCGCCACGATGCCGTCGGCCTGCCCAGCTGCCACCCCAGCCAGCGTCTGGAGGTGCCGGCCACGCCGACCGACAGCGGTGACCTGATGCGTGCCGAGATCGGCCTGGTCGCCATGGATACCCTGCGGTGGCAGCAGCAGGACTGGGGCCAGTCCAACCATCGGCAGAACCTGTCGCGCGTGGGCGGCGCGCCCAGCTGGGTGCAGAGTGCCTGGTACCCGGCGTGCATCGATTGCGGCGAGGAGATGCCCTTCGTGATGCAGCTGGATTCGACGCTGCCCACCACGAGTGAGGGCACGCTGCTGTGGGGCAGCGGCGGCATGCTCTATACGTTCTGGTGTGCGAAGTGCCGGGTGAGCGGACACTTCTGGCAGTGCACCTGAGCGCAGCGCCCTCGCCATTGTCCTGATAGGTGCCAACGTTGGTTGGCGCGCCCCACTGCCCTGGTAGGTGCCAACCCTGGTTGGCACGCTTCTCGGCGCCGCGCCAGTCGAGCCAGCTCGGCACTACGGCTCTACGCGGAACGGCCCATGCCCCTGCAGCTCCTGCTGGTAGCGCCGCACATCGCGCCGTTCCTGCCGGCACCAATCCTGCAGTGCTTCTGCGAAATCCGCATCAGCCACCCAGTGCCGGCTGCGCACCAGCGTCGGCAGGAAGCCCCGCGCCAGCTTGTGCTCGCCCTGTGCACCCGGTTCGAATCGGGTCAGCCCTTCGCGCAGGCAGTATTCGATACCCTGGTAGTAGCAGGCCTCGAAGTGCAGGCCGGGCAGGGTGGCGCCGCCCCAGTAGCGGCCGTACAGGGTGTCGCCACCGCGCAGGCACAGCGCGCCGGCAATCGGCTCGCCGTCCTGTTCGGCCAGGAACAGCACCAGCCTGCGGCCCAATGAAATGGCCAGATGGCGCAGGAAGGCCTCGGTGAGCGCCGGAGCGTTGCCGTACTCGAGGAACGTCTGCAGGTAGAAGCGATACATCGCCTGCAGGTCGGCACGGCTGGCTTCATCGCCGTGCACCACGCGGAAGGTGATGCCCTGGCGGGTGACCTTGGCCCGTTCCTGGCGGATGTTCTTGCGATGCTTGTGGTTCATCGCGCCAAGGAACTGCTCGAACGTGACCCAATCGCCCGGGTTCTGCCACTGGAACTGCACGTCTTCGCGCAGCAGCCAGTCATCGCCGAACAGCGCCTCGTCCACTGCGGTGTGGAAGTTGATATGGGCCGAGGACACGTCCAGTGCCGGCAGCGCCTCGCGCAATGCCGACAGCAAGGTGGCGCGATCTGAATCGTGACGGGCCAGCAACCGCGGGCCGGTGACCGGTGAGTACGGCACCGCGCCCAGCCACTTCGGATAGTAGTCGCGGCCATGACGGGCATACGCGTTGGCCCACGCATGGTCGAACACGAACTCGCCGTGCGAATTGGTCTTCAGGTAGCCCGGAATGGCGCCGACCAAGCTGTCGCCTTCCCAGAGCGTGAAGTGCCAAGGCCGCCAGCCCCAGTCCTCGCGCAGGCAGCCGTGCTGTTCAAGGCCTGAGAGGAAGACGTGGCTGACGAAGGGGTTCTGCCTGTCGTGCAGGGCATCCCAGTCGGTGGCGGGGATGGACTGCAGGGAGTCGAGGAAGCGGGGGGAAGGCATGAGGGAAGGATAGGGCAGATGAAACAGAAAGGCCGACGCACTGGCGTCGGCCTTTCATCCGGAGTCGGGCGTGGCTCGGCCCTACAGGAGCGGGTCAGCCTCTCAGCTGGCCTTGCCCTGCGCGTCCAGGTAGCGCTCGGCATCCAGCGCGGCCATGCAGCCGAAGCCGGCCGAGGTGATCGCCTGGCGGTAGTGCTGGTCGGCCACGTCGCCGGCGGCGAACACGCCTTCCACCGAGGTCTGGGTGGCATTGCCGCCCAGGCCCGAACGGATTTCCAGGTAGCCGTTGTTCATTGCCAGCTGGCCGTCGAACAGGGTGGTGTTCGGGTGGTGGCCGATGGCCACGAAGAAGCCGTGGGCGTCGATGTCGCGGGTGCTGCCGTCCAGGGTGGACTTCACGCGCACGCCGGTCACGCCGGCATCATTGCCCAGCACTTCTTCCACCTGGTGGTGCCAGACGGTCTCGATCTTGCCTTCGGCCACCTTCTTGAACAGCTTGTCCTGCATGATCTTTTCCGCCTTCAGTGTGTCGCGGCGGTGGACCAGGTAGACCTTGCGGGCGATGTTGGACAGGTACAGGGCCTCTTCCACGGCGGTGTTGCCGCCACCGACCACGACCACGTCCTGGTCGCGGTAGAAGAAGCCGTCACAGGTGGCGCAGGCGGACACACCGCGGCCCTTGAACTCGTCTTCGGTCGGGATGCCCAGGTACTTGGCGGTGGCGCCGGTGGCGATGATCAGCGCATCGCAGGTGTACTCGTGGCTGTCGCCGATCAGCTTGAACGGACGCTGCGACAGGTCGGCGGTGTGGATGTGGTCGAAAATGACCTCGGTCTCGAAGCGCTCGGCATGGGCCTGCATGCGCGCCATCAGGTCCGGGCCCATCAGGCCGTGGGCGTCACCCGGCCAGTTGTCCACCTCGGTGGTGGTCATCAGCTGGCCGCCCTGCTGCAGGCCGGTGATGACGACCGGCTTCAGGTTGGCGCGGGCGGCGTAGACGGCGGCGGTCCAACCGGCCGGGCCGGAACCGAGGATGACGAGGCGCTGGTGGCGGGAGGGCAGGCTGGTGCTCATGTAAACTCGCGAAAAGGTAGATGGGACAAGGCGCTGGCGATGTTTGCGCAGCATCCTCGGCTGGTCATAGAGTGGCGGCTGGGGCAGGGCGATTCAAGCCGATGAACGGAACGCCGTCATCCAGCAGTGGTTTCGGCCCCCGGATTGGCCTGCCGGACGTCGCGTAACTGAAAACTGACGCCGTCTCGTTTATTATCAATCACTAACAGCGCATTCCAAAGGTATGGTCTAAGGTGGCGAAGCAGGTCCCCGAACGCTCCAAGTCCGACGACAGCAAGGCGTCACGTCGCACGGCCGCGGCGGCGACGACCGACAATCCACGCCGCCAGCGTCTCTGGCGCGATCTGGGCCTGATCGCCATCGCGCCGGCCCTGCTGTACCTGGCGGCCAGTCTTTTCACCTATTCGGCGACTGATCCGGGTTGGTCGCATACCGGCAGTGTGGTCGCGCCAGTGCACAACCTGGGTGGCCGCGCCGGGGCCTGGATCGCCGACGTGCTGCTGCAGCTGTTCGGCTACATCGCCTTCCTGCTGCCGGTGGTGCTCGGCGCGCTGGGGTGGATCGCCATGTTCGGCCTCAAGCGCGAGAGCAAGGGCGAGAACGACCTGGATCCTGCGCTGCGCCTGGTCGGCCTGGTCGGTTTCCTCATCGCCGGCACCGGCTTCCTGCACGTGCGCCTGTTCAGTGGCGACGTCTCCAGCGCCGGCGGCATCCTTGGCAAGCTGGTGGGCAATTCGCTCACGGTGGGCTTCGGCGCGCTGGGCGCCAACCTGTTCGTGCTGGTGCTGCTGCTGGCCTCGATCACGCTCGCGACCGGGCTGTCCTGGTTCACGGTGATGGAGAAGATCGGCCGCGGCGTGATGTCGCTGGCGCCGTTGCTGGAACGCAAGAAGGAAGAAGTCACCGAGTGGAAGCAGACCCGGGTGATGCGCGAGGAGCGCCAGGAAGTGCGCAAGGCCGACGCCGAGGTGCGCGCCAAGCGCGAGCCGGTGAAGATCGAGCCGCGTCCGGAGCCGGTGATCGAGAAGAGCGATCGGGCCAAGCGCGATACCCAGATTCCGATGTTCCGCGGCGTCAACGGTGATGGCTCGGACCTGCCGCCGCTGGCGCTGCTGGATGATCCCAAGCCGCAGCCCAAGGGCTACGACGAGGAGACGCTGGAGACCCTGTCGCGGCAGATCGAGTTCAAGCTGAAGGACTTCCGCATCGATGCGCAGGTGGTCGGCGCCAATCCCGGCCCGGTCATCACCCGCTTCGAGATCGAGCCGGCACCGGGTATCAAGGTCAGCCAGATCAGTTCGCTGGACAAGGACATCGCGCGCGGCTTGTCGGTGAAGTCGGTGCGCGTGGTCGACGTCATTCCGGGCAAGTCGGTGATCGGCCTGGAAATCCCCAACGTCACCCGCGAGATGATCTTCCTGTCCGAGCTGCTGCGCTCGAAGGAATATGACAAGTCGGCCAGCGTGCTGACCCTGGCGCTGGGCAAGGACATCGCCGGTCGCCCGACCGTGGCCGACCTGGCGCGCATGCCGCATCTGCTGGTGGCCGGTACCACCGGTTCGGGCAAGTCGGTGGCGGTCAACGCGATGGTGCTGAGCCTGTTGTTCAAGGCCTCGCCGAAAGACCTGCGGATGCTGATGATCGACCCGAAGATGCTCGAACTGAGCGTCTACCAGGGCATCCCGCACCTGCTGGCACCTGTGGTCACCGACATGAAGGAGGCCGCCAACGGCCTGCGCTGGTGCGTGGCCGAGATGGAGCGCCGCTACAAGCTGATGAGCGCAGTGGGCGTGCGCAACCTGGCCGGCTTCAACAAGAAGGTGAAGGAAGCCCAGGACGCAGGACAGCCGCTGATGGACCCGCTGTTCAAGCCGAACCCGGAACTGGGAGAGGCGCCGCGCCCGCTGGAAACCCTGCCGTTCATCGTCATCTTCATCGACGAATTCGCCGACATGATGATGATCGTCGGCAAGAAGGTGGAAGAGCTGATCGCGCGCCTGGCACAGAAGGCACGTGCGGCCGGCATCCACCTGATCCTGGCCACGCAGCGCCCGTCGGTGGACGTGATCACCGGCCTGATCAAGGCCAACATCCCGACCCGTATCGCCTTCCAGGTCAGCTCCAAGATCGACTCGCGCACCATCCTCGACCAGTCCGGTGCGGAAACCCTGCTCGGCCACGGCGACATGCTGTACCTGCCGCCGGGCACCGCGCTACCCGAGCGCGTGCATGGTGCGTTCGTGTCCGACGATGAAGTGCATCGCGTGGTCGAGCACCTCAAGGCGATGGGCCCTGCCGACTATGTGGACGGCGTGCTGGACGAAGTGCAGACGATGGGCGACGGCGTGGTCGTCGGCGCCACCGGCCTGCCCGAGAACAGTTCGTCCGGCGACGAGTCCGACCCGCTGTATGACGAAGCGCTGCGGGTGGTCACCGAGACCCGCCGTGCATCGATTTCCGGCGTGCAGCGCCGGCTGAAGATCGGCTACAACCGTGCAGCGCGACTGATCGAGGCCATGGAAGCGGCCGGCGTGGTCAGCCCGCCCGAGCACAACGGCGACCGCACGGTGCTGGCACCGCCGCCGCCGAAGTAAGACCCGACGTATCCCCCACGACGTCCAAGGAACCGACGCATGCTTCACCCCGTACCAAGCGCGCTGGCGCTGGCGCTGGCTGCCCTGATGGCTGCCGGCCCGGCACTGGCAGACACCGCCACCTCCGCGCCCGCCACGGCGCCGCCTTCCACCAGCGGCGATACCGAAGCCAGCAATAATTTCAGCATTGTCCGTTACCGCGCCGACTACCAGGTGCGGCCGGATGCCGGCAATGTGCAGACCGAAACCTACGAAGTGCTGCTCAAGACCAAGGCCTCGGTCGAGCAGTTCAGCCAGGTGCGGCTGAGCTACAGCGAGAAGATGGAAACCCTGGAGGTGCTTGGCGCCTACACCATCACCGCCGACGGCCAGCGCCGCGACGTGCCGGCCGACCGCATCTACACCCAGGAAAGCTACTCCAGCGCCTCGGCGGCGATGTATGCCGACCGCAAGGTACGGGTGATCGTGTTCCCGAACCTGGCCCCGGGCACCCGCCTGTACTACCAGGTGCGCCGCACCCAGGCCACGCCGTACTTCCCGGGCTATTTCGGCCTGTGGGAGACCTTCAATGTGTTCACCGAGTACGAGGACGCCGAAGTCACCCTGAGTGCGCCGGCCAACCTGCCGATGTTCATCGACAGCCGCGGCGTGCAGGGCAGCGATCGGCCGACGGTGAAGAACGGCCAGGCGCAGTGGCGCTGGCGCTACCAGCGTCGCGAGGCGATGCCGGCGCAGAACTGGTCGGCGGCGGGCTGGGAGTTCGGCCCGAACATCATGGCCAGTACCTATCGTGACTGGTCGCAGATGGGTCGCGCCTACCAGCTCAAGGCGGGCCCGGCGGCCGAGGTGACCCCGGCGCTGCAGGCGCTGGCTGATGAGATCACCGCGGGTATCAGCGACCGCCGCGAGCAGGCTGATGCGCTGTACCGCTGGGTTGCGCAGAACATCCGCTACGTGGCGGTGTACCTGGGCAATGGCGGGCTGGAGCCGAACAGCGCGCAGAGCATCCTCGACAACCACTACGGTGACTGCAAGGACCACGTGACGATCCTGGAGGCGCTGCTGGCGGCCAAGGGGATCGCCAGCTCGCCGGTGCTGATCGGTGCGGGCGGTGGCCCGACGTTGCCGAAGATTCCGGTGCTGGGCCGCTTCAACCACGCCATCACCTACATTCCCGAGTTTGATCTGTACCTGGATTCGACCACCGCGTGGGCGCGCTTCGGTCAGCTGCCAGAGGGTGACCTGGGTGCACCGGTGATGCGTACCCGTGACGCTACGCTGGCGCGTACCCCGGCCAATACGCCGGAGCGCAATGCGACGTCGATGGAGGTGCGTTTCACGTTTGATGCCAACGGCAACCTGCGCGGCGAGACGATTCCGAAGCTGGGCGAGAACGCCGAGATCGGCATGCGCGCCCAGTTCTCCCAGCTCAACGCGCAGAACCGTGCGCGCGCCGAGGAGCAGATCATGGCCGCGTCCGGTTTCGACGGGCGAGGGCAGCTGCAGATCCAGGGCGTGCCGGTCGACCTGACCCGGCCGTTTGGCTATCGCATGGCGTTCCAGGCCGAGGACTACGCCGACTTCAGCGTGGCCGGCGGCATGGCCGTGCCGGACCCGCCAGGTGGCGAGTCGGTGCGTGGCCTGTACGCTACCGCCTCGGCGCCGGCCAACGAGACGCCGTTCTACTGCAATGCCAGCCTGCGCGAGGAAACCTATCGCCTGCAGTTCCCGGCCAACGCGCCGATCATCGCCATTCCGGCCAGCCAGCGTTTCGCCAATGCCGCCGGCGAGTACCGCGTGGACTGGAGTCGCGAGGGCCAGGAGGTGATCGTGCACCAACGCTTGCAGCAGAATGCGGTGCGCGGCCCGGAGGCATTGTGCCAGCCGCAGGACTATCCGGCGTTCCGCGCGCTGTACCGCGAAGTGCGGCGTGGCTTCCGTGGCCAGGTGCTGTACGGCAAGCTGCCGGGATCCGGTGGCTGAATCGCCGATGGACGTTCAGGGCGGCATAATGTCGCCCTGATCGCCCATTCATCTTTCCCCGGGCACACTGGCAACCACCTTTCCTGGCGCCCGCGCCCACAGGATTCCCGCATGAACTTCCGCTTCCGTCGTTTCCTTGCCACCACCACCCTGGCCGTGGCCTGCGCCGCCGCCGGCAGCGCCTGGGCTGGCGCCCGCGATGACCTGAAGACTTTCACCAGTGGCCTGAAGGGCCTGGACGGACAGTTCAGCCAGCAGGTGTTCGACAGCCGCGGCAAGGTGAAGGAATCGACCAGCGGCCGTGTGGCGCTGTCGGCGCCGCGCCTGTTCCGTTGGGAATACGTGCGCCCGCACGAGCAGTTGATCGTGGCTGACGGCAAGAAGGTCTGGATGTACGAGCCGGACCTGGAGCAGGCCACCGTGCGCGAGCAGGGCAAGGAAGAGCAGAACAGCCCGCTGACCGCGCTGATCAACCCGGCGTTGCTGGAGCAGCAGTACGACGTCAGCGAAGAGGCTGCACAGCGTGATGGCCTGCAGTGGCTGTCGCTGTCGCCGAAGCGCGAGACCGAGGCCAGCTTCCAGTACGCCGCGCTGGGCTTCAACGCCCAGGGCCTGGCCAAGATGGAAATCACCGACGCCGTCGGCCAGCGCACCGTGATCACCTTCAGTGGCTGGAAGCGCAACCCGGGCTTTGCTGCGGGCACTTTCAGCTTCACCCCGCCGAAGGGCACCGACGTCATCGGTAACTGATCTGTGGGCGGAGGCGCTTTGGTGGGTGTCAACCGGGACCGCCTTGGTGGGTGTCAACCTTGGTTGACATGCCTTTGATCTGCCGGCCAGCGGCCGGCACTACCGATCCTGTGGCCTGATCTGCCGGGCATGGCCTGGCCCTGCCTGCTCTGGTGGGTGCCAACCGGGACCGCCTTGGTGGGTGTCAACCTTGGTTGACATGTTTTGATCTGCCGGCCAGCGGCCGGCACTACCGACCCTTGCGGCCTGATCCGTCGGGCAGGGTTCGGCGCTGCCGCAATCCGACCTGACCCGCTCTGGTGGGTGCCAACCTTGGTTGGCAAGCGCTCGGCCAGCTCATCCGTTGTCCGGGTGAACGATCACCTGCCACGCGGTGCCATCAAATCGAACCAGGTCCCAGGGCGTCAGCACCCACAGCACGCTACCGACGGAACTGATATCAACAATCGTTGCATCTCTCAGTTCTTCGGGGATGCCTTCCAGCAACGGTTCAACTACGCCGGTTTCTAGACTGTAGACGTAGAGGCCGCCATTCTCAGAGCCGATGTAAACCTGTTGCTTGTACTGGCACACAGAGTTGAAGTTGATGCCTTCGCCGACCTCGTGTTGGAGGCACTCGAATCCAGTGGAGATGTCGCCCGTAACGATGGTGCCGTGCATTCCTACAAGGACGAGGCGGCCCTGGTCGGTCCTGCAAGCATGAAGCAGCTCGGCAGTAGTGACTTGTTCGGGCACGGTCCAGCTCGAGCCATCCCAGTGCGCAATCAAGCCTTGGGAGCCGATTGCGTAGAGGTCAGCAAAGCCCGTTCCGCAGAGGTCGTTCACGCTGCCCACGCGGAACTCAGCGAGTAGCTGGTTGAATCGCTCATCCTCCCGGACATGGGTCATGTGGGCGCGCCAATCGGCGAATCTCCGGCGAAGCTCTGCGTCGCGTTCCATCGGATCTCGAGGAAGTGCGGGAGCATCGCCCAGTTCGAGCAGGTGGCCGAAATCTTCGAGCCAACTGTCGAAGTCATCCAGATCCGACTCGTCTTCGTCCTCCTCGCAGAAGGCAGTCGCGAATTGGGTTGGAAGCTGCCGCCATCCGCCGTCGCCCCGATGATAGATCTGTCCTCTTGGGCCCGCGCAGAAAAGGGCGTCGCCCAGCAGTCGCAAACGGGTAAGACCTCCGGGGAAGTCGGCGCCTTCCGCCGAGACGTACTCGATCGTGGCCCCAGCACGGGAGTAATCTTCCAGCTGCCCATAGAAATCAAGGGCAAGCACACGACGGGGGCGACCGCCTTCTTCCTCTGGGACAAGCTCTGTGGACATGACCTGGAAGTCCTGCAGGTCATGGTAGAACCACTCCTCTTTGGGGGTGCGGCCAAAGACGAACATGCGGGTGGGTGGGCCGGGATCCGGGTCGTAGTATTCATGCCCAGGGCCAAGGGCTGCAGCCAGATAGTAGATGTCCGCATCGACCGCGCAGCCAGCAATGAACTCAAAGACATTGGATTCGGGATCGCGCACGAATGGGTCCTGAATGGTTGAGTTCCAAATTCTCGGTTACTGATGAGGACACAAGGGCCCCGCGAAAGCATGCTCCATGTGAATCAGCGGCTTACCGGTGGATTGGCTGCGCCGGCTTCGGTTCATTTCCGACACATCGCGGGGCTGCCGGCCAGCGGCCGGCACTACCACCCGTGCGGCCTGATCGCCGGCATGGCCCGGCGCTTTCTGCTCTGGTGGGTTTCAACCGGGACCGCCCTGGTGGGTGTCAACCTTGGTTGACACGCTGTTGATCTGCCGGCCAGCGGCCGGCACTACCAGACATCGCATCCCGCCCGCCGGGCACGGCCCGGCGCTACCTTTTGGCGGCGCGGTACAATGACCGGGTGCCAAGACATCGCTCCACTTCCTTCCCCGGCCCCGATCTGCTGAGCGTCGATCGGGAACACATGCGCCCGCTGGCCGAGCGCATGCGCCCGCGCACCCTGGACGAAATGGTCGGGCAGAAGCGCCTGCTGGCGCCGGACAGCGCGCTGCGCCGCGCGGTCGAATCCGGGCGGGTGCATTCGATGATCCTGTGGGGGCCGCCGGGCTGCGGCAAGACCACGCTGGCGCTGCTGCTGGCCGAGTACGCCGATGCGGAATTCCGCGCCATTTCTGCCGTGCTGTCCGGCCTGCCGGAAGTGCGCCAGGTGCTGGCCGAGGCGGCGCAGCGCTTCGCCGAAGGCCGTCGCACCGTGCTGTTCGTGGACGAGGTGCACCGCTTCAACAAGGCACAGCAGGATGCATTCCTGCCGCACATCGAACGCGGCACGATCCTGTTCGTCGGTGCCACCACCGAGAATCCGTCGTTCGAGCTGAACTCGGCGCTGCTGTCGCGTTGCCGCGTGCATGTGCTGGAAGGCGTTTCGCCGACCGACATCGTCGAGGCGCTGCAGCGCGCACTGGGCGACCGCGAGCGCGGCCTGGGCGAAGAGGGCATCGAGGTCGCCCCCGAGCTGCTGCTGGAAATCGCTACCGCCGCCGACGGCGACGTGCGCCGTGCGCTGACCCTGTTGGAGATCGCCGCCGAGCTGGCGGGCGGGGAGGGGGGGCGTATCACCCCGCAGACCCTGACCCAGGTGCTGGCCGACCGCACCCGTCGCTTCGACAAGGGCGGTGAGCAGTTCTACGACCAGATCTCGGCGCTGCACAAGTCCGTGCGCAGCTCCAACCCCGATGCGGCGCTGTACTGGCTGACCCGCATGCTCGATGGTGGCTGCGATCCGTCCTATCTGGCACGGCGGCTGACCCGCATGGCCATCGAGGACATCGGCCTGGCCGATCCACGCGCGCAGAGCATGGCGCTGGAGGCCTGGGACATCTACGAGCGGCTGGGCAGCCCGGAGGGCGAACTGGCCTTCGCCCAGCTGGTGCTCTATCTGGCCAGCACGGCCAAGTCGAATGCCGGCTATGCGGCCTTCAACCAGGCCAAGGCCGACGTGCGCGAGAGTGGTACCGAAGAAGTGCCGCTGCACCTGCGCAATGCACCGACCAAGCTGATGAAGGAGCTCGGCTACGGCGCCGAGTACCAGTACGACCATGATGCCGAAGGCGGCATCGCGCTGGACCAGACGGGTTTCCCGGATGCGATGGGCGAACGGGTGTACTACAACCCGGTGCCGCGCGGCCTGGAAATCAAGCTGAAGGAAAAGCTGGACCGGCTGCGTGCCGAGCGCGAAGCGGCGAGGGCGGCAAAGGGCAGGTAGCCCGCATTTTCGTACTTGTTGCATGGGCAGCGTGGACCCGGCGTGGGATAAGACATCCTTGTCTGTTTGCTGGAAGTCTTCATGCCGTTGCCGGGTTGCACGGGCCGATGCGGGTGCGGTCGGAAGGGGCGCAGCGTATGGAGCTGCACACCGGCCCGCGGTCTCCCGCGGTGGGCGTGGTTGCCGCTGTGGGCGCTGCTGCTGTTGGCCGGTAGTGCCACCGCCAGCGAAACCATTGCCGGCCGCTTTGCGCCGAAACTGGGCGAGGGCCGTCCGCGCGTGCAGTGGACCGAGATGAACCCCGCCAATCACAACGGGCCGTGTGGCAGAAGAGGCGGAGACGTGGGGGCCACGCCGGAGGCCTGCCGGGCGATGGGCATGGCGACGCTACCAGAGCCCGGGCGTGGTGATCGGCCGGCAGACCCTGGTGGCGGGCAGTACCGTGCTCACCTCTCGCCCGCACATCGAGCTGGATACCGGTCCCCAGGGCGTATACCTGACCCGCGAGAACGGCGAGTGGTTCAGGATTGAGGTCGAGCTGATCGGCGCCGCGGTGAGGTACCAGGTGGCGGAGGGGCGCAATCCGCGTGCCCGTGCGAGCGACAGTGGGGGATGCCGTACTTCCGATGTGGGAAGCTTCGGTCACGCCGGGCCGCGCAGCTGGAGCAATCTGTATGTGCTTGCCAGCGCAACGGGGCCGGCGCTCTGCCTTCCGCAGCCGATCACCGGCATCGGCGGCGACTGGGATAACGTCGTGCCGGGAGATGAGATCGATGCAAGCGTCGAGCTGACCGCGTTGACGTTCCGCATGACTGCGCCTGGATTGGCTGGCGTGGGCAACGGCATCTATCGCGGCACGCGGCGCATCCAGGTCGGCCGTACCGGTGATATCGACGTGGGCGCGGACGGCGCGACGACACTCGAGGTGGAATTTGAAGTCGAGGTCGTCAACCAGGTGGTGGTCAGCTTCGGCGATGGCGCCGCCTCCGCGCAGGTCACCCTGGCCCCGCAGGGCGGCTGGCGTGCCAATCCGGCGCCCCAGCGCCTGTTGCAGGAGGTGCCGCTACGCTTTGGCAGCACGGCGCCGTTGTCGATCAGGCTGCGCTGCGGGCTGTATGCCGGCGAGCGCTGCGCGATCGCGCCGGCGGGCGCCGGGCCGGCACCGGTGCCCATCGACCTGAGCGTGAACCTGGCCGGCTACGCCCGGTATGAGGGTGGGCCGGTACACTACGCGCGTATCCCTGCCGAGGCCTCGTCAGGGCCGCCGCTGGTGGTCGAGCCTGATCGGTCGATCGGGGCGCAGCTGTCCCCGCATGCACGGTTGCGGGTGGAGACCGATGCCGAGGCCACCGCCGAGCTGTTGCGCCACCCCGGCACGCACTACCAGGGCAGCGTGACCGTCATCTTCGAGCCCTGGCAGCGTTGAGGCACTGCACGACGGCGCCGGGCCGTTGCCTGTTCGGGACGTGTTTGGCAGACTGCGCGGCTTCTCTTTTCAAGGATCGATGCCGTGCAGGAAATGATTCTGCCGTTGAAGCGCTACGCCCAGTTCGAGGGCCGTGCCAACCGCCGCGAGTACTGGATGTACCAGCTGTTCCTGTTCCTGGTCGCAACCGCGGTGATGCTGCTGGCTGGCGTGCTGGCGATCCTGCTGCGCAATAGCCCCGATGCACTGGCCGCCATCCTGATCGGCATGGTGGTACTGCTGTGTGTGATGTGGCTGGCCACGATCGTGCCGCTGATCGCTGTGACCGTACGCCGCCTGCATGACTGCAACCAGTCGGGCTGGCTGTTCCTGCTGGCGCTGGTGCCGGGCGGTGGCATTGTGATCATGATCTTCTCGCTGCTGCCGGGCACGCCGCAGGAGAACGTGTATGGTCCGGTGCCTTCGGGGCCGTGATCTTGCATGCGTCGAGCATGGCTCGACGCAATAGAGGCAAAGAAAAGAAGCCGGCGTTTCGCCGGCTTCGTCTTTACTTGATGGCGCAATCGCCGAAGGACAGGTAGTCCGTGCCCGAGCTGAACTGCAGCGTGCAGCTGGCGGTGAACACGGCGCCTTCTTCCAGCGCGCTGAGCTTGGCGGCCTGCTGCGCATCGTCAGTGGTCAGCCGGGCCAGGACATTGCCCTGGTCGTCGCCGGCCTCAATGAGCGGTTCGCCCGCCAGGTTGCTGGAGACGCCCAGCGCCACAGCACTGAAAGTCACCGTCTGGTTGAGTTCTTCCATGCTCAGTGTCGAGTTGCCGGCCTCTTCATAGGCCTGGTAGAGCGTTGGCAGGTCCTGCGCGGCCTGTGCGGCCAGCGGGGCGAGCAGGCCGAGGGTAAGGGCAATCAGTGCGGTGTGCTTCACGGGTTCTCACAATCATGGGATCCAATCCCATGGCGGTCATGGCGCGGATGAACGCGACCGGACCGACGGCAGACTGCCCGCCTTCCGTGGACGCGCTGTAAGCGGGGCGATCCAATGCCCCGGTGGCCGGCAAAATAGGGGAAATGCCGTGCCCAGCGCAACCGGTCGTCGCGCGCGTGATACACAGCGTGACGTTCGATCGATGTGATAATCATTCGCGTTTAAGGTAGACTGCGGTCCCCTGTGAACCGGCGGCCCTGGGCCGCTTCTGCCGCCGCTGATGAAGCATTTCGTCCCGCCTTTGCGCCGTGGTCCGCTGGCCTGCGGCGTGGCCGCCTTGATGATGGGTCTGCTCCTGGCCACCCCGTACGCCCATGCACAGCAGCGCAATCCGCTGCAGAAGATCGGCCACACCGTGCTCGACGAGCCCGCGGCCAGCTATCGCTTCGAGCATTTCGTGGTGGACAGTCCCGACCAGCAACGCCGTTGGCGGGTGAACCTGGCGATCCCGGCCAAGGCCGGCAAGGCGCCATTGCCGGTGCTGTACGCGCTGGATGGCAATGCCGTGGCCATGGTGCTGGATCAGCCGCTGCTGGCCGAACTGGCCGCGCGCAAGGCACCGCCGGTGCTGGTGCTGATCGGCTACGACAATGACCTGCGCATCGATTCCAAGGCGCGCACCCGCGACTACACCGCGTGGATCGACCGCGCCGACGATGAGAGCGGTACGACCCAGGCGGTCGGCGGTGGTGCTGCGGCCTTCCTGGATGTGATCGAACGCCGCATCAAGCCGGAAGTCGAGCGTCGCGCACGCATCGATACGCAGCAGCAAGCGCTGTGGGGCCACTCGCTGGGTGGGTTGTTCGTGCTCAATGCGCTGTACACCCGTCCCGCCGCCTTCCAGTCCTACCTGGCGGCCAGCCCGTCGCTGTGGTGGAGCCAGGGCGCGGCGCTGGGTGATCCGGAACAGCAGTTCGTGCAGAACGTGCATGGCCAGCCGGCAAAGCTCTGGCTGATGCTGGGTGGCGCCGAGCGTGTTGGCGACCGTGGCAAGCGCGACCTGAGCAACCCACGGGTGGTCGCGCACCTGCGCCGCATCGGTGGTGCCACGCCGGATGCGGCGATGCAGTTGTCCGAACGGCTGGCCAAGGTGCCGGGCCTGAGCGTGCAGTACCGCGAGTTCCCGGGGCTGGGACACGGCCCGATGCTGCCGGCCTCGTTCCATGCCGCGCTGCATGAACTGTACGGCGTGACCGACCGCAGCGCCGGTGACGGTGCCGCCACGGGTGGTGACAACGCCGCCGAGTGAATCCCTTCGCACGCGATGCCGTGCGACCCCACTACCCAGGCGAAGCTGCCGGCGTGCAGCGGCCCAGGCAACCGATGAATCCCGCGTCGCGTGGCGCGGTCTACGTGTGCAAGGAGCCTTCCATGTCGTTCCGTCCGTCTTTCCGTCTCACCTTCCTCGCCGCCGGCCTGTTGCTGGCGGTAACCGCCACCGCGCAGCCGGTGTTCGATCAGCCGGCCAACGCCACCTTCAAGGGTGAAGTTGTCTCACGCGGTGAGAACGTGGTTCCCGGCAGCACTGCCGACGTGGTCGGCCGCGGTTTCGTGCCGGGCCAGAAGGTCAGCCTGCTGCGTGGCGACAGCGTGCTCAACGCGCAGCCGCTGGTGGTCGACGCGGATGGCAACTTCAAGACCCAGTTGAGCATTCCGGCCGACGCGGTGCCGGGTACCCACCCGGTGGTGGTACGCGCCAGCCAGCCGGCTGCAGCCACCGTGCTGAAGCTGCGCGTCTCGCCGCAGCTGCCGCTGTCCGGCCAGGCGCAGTTCGCCACGCAGTCCAACAAGCTGGTGCCGGGCCTGTACCAGTCTGCCTACAGCGCCGCCAGCAACGCGGTGTTCGTGACCTCGGCCGTGGGCCGCCCGCCGGTGACCCGATCGCAGCTGCTGAAGCTGGACCCGAAGTCGCTGAAGGTGACCAAGGCGATCACCCCGGCGCAGGTGCCCGGCAGCACCAATGGTGCGGTGTACGCGGTTTACGGCGTCGGCGTGGATGACACCAACGGCAACGTCTGGGTCACCAACACGCGCCAGAATTCGATTGCGGTCTATCGCCAGAAGGACCTGTCGCTGGTTCATCAGTTCCCGGTCGATGCCGTGCCGCATGCGCGTGACGTGGTGGTCGACGGCACGCGCGGCAAGGTGTTCGCTTCTGCCACCGGCGAGGACCACCTGTCGGTGTTCGATGCGAAGACCTTCAAGGAACTGCCGCAGGTGACGCTGGAATCCGGCGTGGACGACGGCAAGTTCACCCCGATGAGCCTGGTGCTGGACGAGAAGGGCGGCAAGCTGTTCACCGTCAGCATCGGCACCCCGGAGGCGGCAGTGATCGATGTGGCCAGCGGCAAGGTCGAGAAGGTCATCGATCTGGGCAATTCGATCAGTGCCTCGGGCGTGGCCTTCGACGCCGCGCGCAACCGTCTGTACGTGGCCTCGCAGGGCACCGACAACCTGCTGATCGTTGATGTGGCCGCCGGCAAGGTGCTGCACGATGTGCCGGTCGGCGCCGGCGCGCTGAACGTCGCCTTCGATGATGCCTCCGGCCTGGCCTATGTCAGCAACCGTGGCGCTGGCACGGTCACCGTGGTGAACGGTGACGGCAAGGTGGTCGCCAATCTTGATGGCGGCACGCTGCCGAACCACGTCCGCGCCGATGGCAAGGGCAACGTGTTCGCGGTGAACAAGTCGCGCGGCGCTGAAGACCCGAAGGGTGACCGCATCACCCGCATCACCCCGAAGCAGTAAATCACAGGGCAGGGCGGCGTGCGTGTCGCCCTGCCAGCAAGGAGAATGTGCATGAACATTGCGTCCCGTCTGCGCCTGTGTGCGCTTCCGTTGGCTGTTTCGCTGGCGCTGGCTGCCTGTGGCGGCTCGTCGGCTCCCTCTGATGCCAATACGCCTGCCGAGGCGCCCGCAGCAACGGCGGCCGCTGCGGAAACCGCGCTGCCGGCAGGCTGGCAGCGCGTGGCAGGTGCCGAAATGCCGGCCGTGCGAGGCCAGAAGGCGGTGCTGCCGGCCAAGGTGCATTCCGACGATGGCGCTGACATTGAAGTGGCCGATACCAGTCGCATCATCGCCGGTGGCGACGACGTCATCGCGGTGATCGAAGCACTGGGGCTGGGCAAGCAGGTCTTTGCCGCGCCGACCAACACCACCACCCAGGCTGGCCTGGCCGCGCCGCACCAGTTCCTGTTCAACCGAACCACTGGCGTGGAGGGCGTGCTGAGCCTGCAGGGCTCGCTGTTCCTCGGCAACAGCCTGCGCCGCCATACCGAACTGGCCAAGAAGCTGCGCGAAGTGGGCGAGCCGGCGGTGGTCATCGATGACCTGCAGCCGGCCCCGGACAAGGTGCGCAAGGTCGCCGCGGCACTAGGGCTGGCCGAGGCAGGGCAAGCACTGGCCACGCAGGTGCAGCGCCAGCTCGACGAGGCTGCAGCGATTGGCAAGGGCCTGGGCCATGCGCCACGACTGATCCACGTATCGGCCACCGGCGCTGGCGGCTCACCAACTGTTGCCGGTGCCGACAGCGCCTCGGCGCAGCTGATCGCGTTGGCTGGCGGCGTCAACATCGGCACCGAGGCGGGGGTGAAGAACTACTCGCAGCTGAGCAATGAAGGCGTGGTCGCCGCAGCACCGGAGGTGATCCTGGTGACCGAGCATGACCTGCAGCTGTTCGGCGGTGCCGAGGGCCTGTGGAAGGCGTACCCGACGCTGAAGCAGACCCCGGCTGGGCAGGCCAATCGGGTCTGGGTGATGCCGGACGTGCAGCTGAAGTACACCAGTGTCGGTTCCGGTGCTGGCGCGCTGGCGCTGGCCAAGGCCCTGGCGGCGTTGCCGAAGGCATGAGTCCGGCGGATCGGCGCCGCCGTCGCGGGCGGACGATGTTGCTGGTGGCGTTGCTGGCACTGCTGGGTGCGGTGCTGGCCTCGTTCGCTGTGGGCCCGTTGCGGCTGCCGCCGCTGGAGGTGATGCAGGCGTTGGCGGTGAAGCTGGGCCTGCTCGATCCGCAGGCGGTCAGCAGCCGCGACCTCGCCGTGGTCTGGCAGCTGCGTATTCCGCGTGCCTTGCTGGGTGCGATGGTCGGTGCGTCGCTGGCGATGGCCGGTGCCAGCCTGCAGGGCCTGTTCGGTAACCCGCTGGCCGATCCCGGCATCGTCGGTGTCAGCCAGGGTGCTGCGCTGGGTGCGGTGGCTGCCATCGTGCTGGGGGCCGCCGGTGCGGCAGGCTGGCTGGTGCCGGTGGCCGCGTTCGTCGGCGGTGCGCTGGCGATCGGCCTGACCTACGCGCTGGCGCGGCCCGGGAAAGGCAGTGGCAATGCCACGCTGCTGCTGGTAGGCATCGCGATGGCCGCGTTCTGCTCGGCGCTGATCGGTTTCCTCACCTACATCGCCAGCGAAAGCGAACTGCAGTCGCTGGTGTTCTGGCAGATGGGCTCGCTGGCGCGTGCCAACTGGGCTGATGTGGCGGCCGTGGTGCCGTTGTTCGCCATTGGCGTGTTCGCGTTGCAGCGGCTGGCTACGCCGCTGGACATGCTGGCGCTGGGCGAACGCCAGGCACAGCACCTCGGGCTGGATGTCACCCGCACGCGTCGCCGACTGGTGGCGTTCAGTGCGCTGCTGGTGGGTGCGGCGGTGGCATTTGCCGGTTCGATCAGCTTCGTTGGCCTGGTGGTGCCGCACGTGGCACGCCTGCTGGTCGGCCCCGGTCATCGCTGGTTGCTGCCGTTGTCCGGCCTGCTCGGTGCGCTGCTGATCGTGGTGGCCGACACCGCGGCCCGCACGCTCGATCCGCCCGCGGAGATTCCGCTGGGCCTGTTCTCGGCCGCACTGGGTGCGCCGTTCTTCCTCTGGCTGGTGCTGCAGCAGCGCCGCAAGGCGGCGCCATGAGCGTGCTGTTGAAGCTGCATGAGGTGGTGGTGCGCCGCCAGCAGCGCGAGATCCTGCATGGCATCTCGCTCGCGTTCGAGCCGGGTACCGTGACCGCGCTGGTTGGCCCGAACGGCGCAGGCAAGTCCACCTTGCTGGCGGTAGCGGCCGGCGACCTGCGCGCCGATGCGGGCGAGGTGAGCCTGTTGGGCAAGCCGCTGGCCAGCTACAAGGCCGGGCCGCTGGCGCGCGAGCGCGCGGTAATGCCGCAGGAGCACGGCGTTCGTTTCGCCTTCAGCGTAGAGGAGGTGGTGGTGATGGGCCGGTTGCCACACCCGCCGGACCCGGTCACGGACGAAGCCCGGGTGGAAGCGGCCATCGATGCCGCCGAACTGCAGGCGCTGCGCCTGCGCGAGGTGCAGCAGCTGTCCGGTGGCGAGTCCGCCCGCACCACGTTCGCGCGCGTGCTGGCGCAGGACACGCCGTTGCTGCTGCTGGATGAGCCGACCGCCGCGCTGGATCTGCGCCATCAGGAGCGCACGCTGCGCAGTGTGCGCGCCTGTGCCGAAGCCGGTGCGTGCGTGATCGTGGTGCTGCACGACCTCAATCTTGCCGCCGGCTATGCCGACCGCATCGTGCTGCTGGAACAGGGCAGGGTGGCGGCCGACGGCACGCCGTTGCAGGTGCTGACCGAAGACAACCTGCAGCGGGTCTACCAGCAGGATGTGGTGGTGCTGGAGCATCCGCGGCGCGGGGTGCCGCTGGTGGTGGTGACCTGAGCGAGGGCCCGCCAGGTTGCTCCGGGTATCATGATTGCTTCGTTTTCTTCAATGGACTGATGCCATGTTCCGCACCGTTACCTGCAGCGTGCTGCTCGCCGCAATGATTGCTTCCGCTTGCGCTGCCAATGCGGCTTCGACCGCTCAGGTTTCGCTGACCGACGCGGCCGAGAACGCCTCGCTGATCGAGACCCGGCATTCCAGTAGCGACGGTGCCGCTGTGACGTCGATGAAGACGCAGTACTTCGCCAACGAGGAAATGTCGGTGAGCTGGGACGACCAGCAGGTGCTGGTGCTGTGCAGGGAGGCGGCGTACCTGAAGATTCCTGCGACCAAGCTCAAGGCCGGTGCGTTGACCCCCGAACAGCGGCAGATGATCGTCTATCAGGCGCTGATGTCAGGCCTGGGGGCTGTCGCGGGCGTCATCGGGCCGGCAGGCGAGGTGGTGACCGTGGCCGATGACGGCAGCGAGACCCGCAGCGTTGGCGAAAGCAGCTGGGCGTATGGTGTTGAGCGATACGAGGTGATCACCCAGCGGCTGCCGGACGGTGCACTTCGGGTCCGGACCCGCAAGACGGAAACCGTGAATACCACGCCTCCGGCGGGCCCGGACGACATGTTCAGTACCGAGGACGATCAGGCGGCACGCCTGTCGGAACTGGCGCCGGTGGGCAGCTGGACCGAAGTGGTGGTGCGCGGTGGCGCGCGCCAGCCGCATGTAGATCCGGCGATGTCGCTGCAGGGCTGGATCTCGATGGGGGATGACCAGGCTGCGACGGTGGCCGAGGCGCGCAAGCTGCACGGCTGCAAGTGAGGGCCGCCAGGGGTCAGATCCCTTTGCCAAGGGCAAAGGGATCTGACCTCGATCTTTGTTGGCCTCGTCGTTCTATTTATGTTTGCAATATTCACTTGCGCGCCAGATTGGCAGGTCTAGAATGCGCGCCATGAACCGGATGCCGCTCCTGACGTTTTTCACCCTGACCCGCGCAAGCGCGGAGCGGGCGTGTCTGCCTGGAGCCCCACGAGGCCGTTGAGACGGCCATCGCTGGACCTTCGACAGAGCGCCCTCCGGGGCGCTCTTTTCGTTTCCGCAGTTCCATTTTCCATAACCCGCTGTACCGCAAGGAGAACGTGCCATGCACCAGATCGCCGAGACCGAACGCTAGCCGCGCACCCTGTCGCCAACCGGGGTGTGCGGCCCCTGAAGTTGGCTTTGCAGGAACCTCTTTATGAACACCCAAGTCCTTTCCCGCCGTCGCAACCTCGGCATCATTGCCCACATCGACGCCGGCAAGACCACGTTGACCGAACGCCTGCTGTGGAAAAGCGGCGAAATCCATCGCGTCGGTGAAGTGCACGACGGCAACGCGACCACCGATTTCTCGGCGATCGAACGCGAGCGCGGCATCACCATCGGCGCGGCCGCCGTGCAGGCGCAGTGGGCGCCGCGTGACCAGCCGCCGCATCGGCTGACCCTGATCGACACCCCGGGCCACATTGACTTCGCGATCGAAGTCGAACGTTCACTGCGCGTGCTCGACGGTGCCGTGGCCGTATTCTCGGCCGTGGACGGCGTGCAGCCGCAGTCGGAGACGGTGTGGCGCCAGGCGCGTCGCCATCGCGTGCCGCTGATTGCCTTCGTCAACAAGATGGACCGCGTCGGCGCTTCGTTCGAGCGCGTGCTGGAGCAGCTGCAGGACAAACTGCAGGCGCGGCCGTGGGCGTTGGGCGTGCCGTTGGGCAGCGAAAGCGGCTTCAATGGCTGGGTCGACCTGGTCGATGAGCGCGTGCTGCAGTGGCAGGATGGCGCCGCAACCACGGTGGCCCCGTGGGACGACGCGGCACGCGCGCAGTGGCAGGCTCAGCGCGATGCGCTGGTCGAAGCCGTGGCCGATCACGATGAACAACTGGCCGATGCCTGGCTGGAAGGTCGCGTGATCGATGCCGGGATGCTGCGCGCGGCGATCCGACGGGCGACGCTGTCCGGTGCGGGCGTGCCCGTTCTGGCAGGTGCTGCGTTCAAGGACAAGGGTATCGAGACGCTGCTGGACGCCGTGGTCGATTACCTGCCGTCGCCGCTGGATCGTCCTGCCGTCACTGCTGAAAGCGAGAGCGGTGAGGTGGTGCTGCCGCCGGATCCGGACGGTCCGCTGGCGGGCCTGCTGTTCAAGATCACCCACCAGCAGCACGGCGCACTGAGCTTCGTGCGGCTGTACTCGGGCAGCTTGAAGGTGGGCGACGCGGTGGCCAGTTCGCAGCATCCACAAGGGCGGCGTGTCAGTCGCCTGGTGCGGGTGCAGGCTGACCAGACCCACGACATCGAACAGGCCGTGGCCGGCGACATCGTGGCGGTGCTGGGCTGGAAGGATGCGGTCAGTGGCGAAACGCTGAGTGGCCGTGCGCAGCCGCTGCGCCTGGAGAACATCCAGGCCCAGGCGCCGGTGCTGGCGTGGCGGCTGGAGCCGGCGCGTGCGGCCGACCTGATCAGGATGGCGCAGGGCCTGGCCAGCCTGGCCCAGGAAGACCCGTCATTCCGCGTCGAAACCGATCGCGACACGGCGGAAACCCTGGTCTGGGGCATGGGCGAGCTGCACCTGGAGGTGATGGTCGAGCGCCTGCGCAGTGAGTGGAAGGTGGACGTGGGCGTAGGTGCGCCGCGCGTGGCCTACCAGGAAACACCGCTGCGCGCGATGTCCGGTGTAGTCGGGCGGCTGGTCAAGCAGACCGGCGGCCAAGGCCAGTTCGCGCACGTGGTGCTGGATGTGGCGCCGCGCGAGGATCACCAGGTGGTGTTCAACGACCGCATCGTCGGTGGCGTGGTGCCGCGCAGCTTCATCGCAGCGGTGGAGAAGGGCGTGCGTGCCGCGCTGTCGGAAGGTCCGCAGGGTCATCCGGTGGTCGGCATCGAGGTCAGTCTTGTCGATGGCCAGACCCACGCCAAGGACTCTTCGGAGATGGCGTTCCATCGCGCGGGTGCCGAGGCGATCAAGGCCGCGCTGGCTGAAGGTGGCACGCAGTTGCTGGAACCGGTGATGGCGGTGACGGTGCATTCGCCGTCGGCGTCGGTGGGTGATGTGGTCGGCGACCTCAACCGGCGCCATGGCCGCATCGCCCGCATCGAGGACCAGGACGGTCGTGCCGAGGTCAGTGGTTTCGCGCCACTGGCGCAGTTGGTGGGTTACACCACCTCGCTGCGTTCGCTCAGCCAGGGGCGGGCCAGCAGTGAGGCGCACCTGCACGGCTATGAGCCGGTACGTGCTGCATGAGGAAGGAGAGGGGAGCCCGTTCGCGGGCTCCCTTTTTTGTAGTTGGAGCCGTGCATGCATGGCGTGGATGCGGCCCTCGGGATGCGATTTTTTGCATTGCATCGCAACAAAACCGCAGAAAAGGCTGGATTAAAGTGATGCCTCACGATAAATTGCGCACCCCCCGTTGCTCGCCGCCGCCCGCACCCTTCTCATGCGTGATGACAAAGACCCCGGAACCCTGGAGCTGACCCTGCCGCGAAAGCGCGGCCGTCCGCCCAAGTTCGGGTACGCCATGAGTGACGCGCAACGGGCCGCGCGCTACCGCGCGCGCCGGGCAGGGCAGGCCAACCATGCCGACGTGCGCTCCTGCAGCGACATGGTGCTGCTGGACAAGATCCGTGCCGCGGTGAGCGCGCGCGACACCGAACTGGCTGGGTTCCTGGTCCACGTGCTCTGGCAGCGCTACCCCCTGCAACTGAAATAGGCCGTCGGTGGGGTGGCCGTTGTCATCGAGCTTGTTGATAATGCGGGATTCAGGTTGTTCCCGCTGGCGCGCCCGGGATGGCAGGCGCGCATGATCGAACGGTTCCCAAGATGACCACCACCAGCGACACCACCACCGAAGCGGCGCCGAGCGGCGCCCCCCTGTTCTACACCCGTCCGGTGCCGCTGCAGGCCGATGTGCACGCCGATCTGCGCATCCTGCCGGGCAGGCTCGAGTTTGCTGCTGGCAACAACGCCATTCCGCTGGTGCTCGGCGAGTTCTCGCTGGCGCTGCACCACTTCCCGATCCTGTTCGCTGGCCCGACCGCCGTGCCGATGGCCGCCGTCGGTGTTTCCGACCAGAACCTGTTCATCAAGGACGGCCTGTGGGAAGACGAGGCCTATATCCCGGCCTACCTGCGTCGCCACCCCTTCATCTTCATCGACACCGGTGCGGACAACGACTTCCTGCTGGGCATCGACGAAGACAGCTCGCGCGTGGTCAAGGGCGGTGACGAAGGCCAGCCGCTGTTCGTTGATGGCAAGGCCACCGAGATGGTGCAGCAGGCGCTGGAGTTCTGCGGCCAGTTCACCCGTGAGCACGAGCAGACCCAGGCCTTCTCCAAGGCCCTGATCGACAACGGCCTGCTGGTCGAGCGCAACGCCACCGTGCGTACCCCGGATGGTCGTGAATTCAACCTCAATGGTTTCCAGGTCGTCGACGTCGAGAAGTTCGTCGCGCTGCCGGAAGCGACTGTGATCGAGTGGCATCGCAGTGGCTGGTTGGCGCTGATCCACCAGCACCTGATGTCGCTGGGCCGTTTCAACGACCTGACCCGTCGCCAGGTCGAGCGTCTGGCGGCCTGATCAGTCAGGCGGCATGGCTTCCGCAGCGCGGGAGCCATGCCAGCGCTGCAGTATCTGCAGCAGGCACCGCACATCAACCCGTCGGGTGCGGCGTCGTTCCCGAGCTCCCATGGATCGGCCGCGATTCCGACCTGATCGGTTGCACCGCAGAACTGCGGCGTGCCCTGCAGGCGGCGCGCGCGATCACGCAATGCCATCGCCGTGCTTTTCGATGGCCTCGGCGATGCCGCTCGGCCCGCATTTGTTGTCGGCCAGATGGACCGGGGCCAGCGGCACGATGCGCCCGGGTCGGCAGCGGGGCGGAACCGGCCAGTGCCGGTGGCAACGGGCGCAACGACGGCGCAGTGGCCTCGCGCACCTCACGGCCGGCGGCCCACTGATGCGATTGCGCGTCCCCGGCCGAAGCGGCCGGCAGCAGAGGCAGGGCCGGCAGCAGGAGGGTGGGGGCGTGCGGCTGTGAGTGACGTGGCGGCCTCATGGTGCATCCGGCGGGCGCCGCAGCGCATAGATCTCCGCATCGTTGCGCAGCCCAAGCTTGCGCAGCACCGCGACTTTCTGCGTGCTGATGGTCTTGACGCTGCGATGGCGTCGCTGCGCGATCTCGGAGACGGTCAGGCCGGACAGCAGCAGGTCCAGTACTTCACGCTCGTTGCGGCTGAGCTCAGTGTAGTCCGCCGGGATGGAGTAGTCGGGCGGCAGCCGCTCCAGTCCCTGTGAAACACGAATGATCGCTTCGGACAGCATGGGAAGGGGCTCGGCTTTGCTGACGACGCCACTGATGCCGGCCATGAGCAGGTGGTGGAGACGGGTGCAGGGGGAGAGGGTGGCGAAGGCAAGCAGCGGCGTCTCCGGGAATGCCGCGCGCAGGAGGGGGATCAGCTCTGTGCTGCTGCGGTCGCCACGCGCCAGCGTCAGATCGATGACGGCGACATCCACCCGCGTCTGTTGCAGCGTCTGGATGAAGGCGTCGCTGTGCCCATGGCTGGCGATGATCCTGAAGCGGGCGTCCTGCGACAGGTGCAGGACGGTGCCACGACGAACGATCTCATGGTCGTCCAGAAGTGCCAGGCGCAGTCGGCGCGGTGCGGGATGTCCTTTCATGCGCGGGGAGGTGATCGGCGCCTGGGGGCGTGGCGATCATTCTGGCGCTGGCGCCCTGCTGATCATCGAATCTGCAGGTTTTTTGCGATTATTCCTAAGAATCGATGGATTGTGACCATCGATTAACACCGATTGATTGAACTGATGGATCGCCAGGCCAGCAGCAAGCGAGTCGCGGGCAGCACGTAGGCGCCCTGCTTCTGGATGAGCGGGCAAACAAGGATGCGTTGTCTCACAAAGAAACGTACTTGCGTGGTGAGGCGCATGTTCCATGCGAGCCGATGGCTTTTTGCATGGAAGTGAGGCGTGTCAGCGTGACGCGTCATGTCGGGCCGAGCGCCTCATGCACGGTTGCCATTCCTGTGCAGTGCACGCGCCATCTCACTGGTTGCCACCCAGCCCAACTCGGCATACAGCGGAGTCGCCTGGGCAGTGGCATGCAGGATTATGTAGCTCACCTTCCGTTCGGCGAACGCGTCATCGGCCAATTGCATCAGCCTGCGGGCGACGCCCCTGCGCCGATAGCCGGGGTCCACATAGACGTTGAGCACGTAGCCGCGCTTGTCCTGCAGGGGGTGGGCCGGGTGCGGCGGCCAGTCGATCAGCATCAGGCCGATGCCCGCGATGGCGCGCCCCTGGTCCGTGAGGGCAAACCCGAAATAGTCGCCGGAGGCCAGGCGCGGCGCGAGCCAGGCACGGAAAGGGCCGGCCATCTGCTCCAGCACCTCCGCGGGGCGACCACTCTCGCGGAACATCGCTTCGCGGTGGGCGCAGATCAGATCCAGGTCATCGGGGTACAAGGGGCGAATCGCAAGGCCGTCCCATGCCTGCGCGTCTGTCTTGTCGGGGCGTTCGCTCATCGTCCGCCTCATCCGTTTAAACCTTTCTGGCAACCCCTGCATCGTATCTGCATGGAGCATGGCGAACGCAGGGGGATGCACCTTCCATGATGGACTATTACCTGAAGCTGGCGCTGCACAACGCCAGGCGCAATACGATCATTACTGCATTGATGGTGCTGGCGGTTGCCGTGGGAATCGGCGCCAGCATGACCACGCTGACCGTCACCCACCTGCTTTCCGGAGATCCGCTGCCGGGCCGGAGCGATCGGATCTTCTACCCGCAGGTGGATGTCGATCCCGGATCGAAAGGGCGCGAACCCCACGACGTGCTCGACTATCGGACCGCGCACGATCTCTGGTCATCCGGCCAGGCGGACCGCCAGACCATGGTGGTGGTCAATCCGGTGAAGCTCCGTTCGGATCTGGCTGGGATGGCGCCGCTGATGGGATCTTCGATCTCGACCACGGCAGACTTCTTCCCCATGTTCGAGGTGCCCTTTCAGTATGGCCGCGCCTGGACAGCCGAGGATGACCAGCGTCGCGGCCGCGTCGCGGTCATCTCGGCCCGGTTGAACCAGCGCCTGTTCGGGGGCCGCGACAGTGTCGGACAGACCCTTCGGGTCAAGGACACCCATGTGCAGGTCATCGGCGTGCTGGATCACTGGCGGCCCTCTCCCTTGTTCTACAAGATCAGGGGAGGGCGGTTCTCGGGTGGCGAGACGTCAAGCTTCTACGCCGCGGCCGATGACATCTATCTGCCGATGTCGACCAGCCTGGATATCAACGAGGGCGACTTCCAGCCCTTTACCTGCTGGGCGATGCCCGAGACCCCTGGGGTACTGCAGAACTCGCCCTGCGTGGCGGTCGCGGTCTGGGTGGAGCTCGGCAGCCCGGAGAAGGTGGCCAGCTATCGTCGCTACCTCTCCAACTACGCGGGCGAACAACAGCGCCTGGGGCGCATCCGGCACGCGGACAACACCCGGCTTCGTTCGTTGATGGAGTGGCTGGACTTCAATCAGGTGGTGCCAAGCGACGTGAAGGTGCAGACGGTGCTGTCCTTTGCGTTCCTGGTGGTCTGCCTGGCCAATGTTGTCGGGCTGCTGCTGGCGCGCTTCCTGCGCCACGGCGGAGAAATCGGCCTGCGGCGCGCGCTGGGCGCCAGTCGGCGTGCGGTATTCACGCAATGCATGCTGGAAGCCGGGCTGATCGGTGTCGCCGGAGGGGTGGGCGGGCTGCTGCTGACCCTGCTGGGTCTGTGGGTGATCCGTGCCCAGCCGGTTGCCTACGCGGACCTGATGCATCTGGACCTGACCATGTTCATGGCCATCTTTGGCCTTTCCCTGTTGGCCAGCCTGGCGGCAGGCGCGATTCCCGCCTATCGCGCCAGTTCGATCCAGCCTGTGGCGCAGCTCAAGCTGCTGTAAAGGAAACGATCATGCAAACCGGACTGATCATCGCAGCGCTGCGCAAGCACCGGCTGGCCACCCTGTTGATCGCAATGGAGATCGCGCTGGCCTGCGCCGTGCTGTGCAATGCCATCTTCATGCTCACGGAGAAGGGGCGTGCACTGAACCTGGACAGTGGCATCGCCGAGTCGTCGCTGGGCATCGTGCAGCTCTCCGGATTCGACGCCGCCCAGGCCGCCGATCTCACTGCCCGGGTGACCGGCGCACTGCAGGCGATTCCGGGCGTAACGTCGGTCGGCATCATCAGCGCCGTTCCGTTCGGTGAACCGGGTGTCCGCGCGGGCGTCCATACCGATGAGAGCGGCAAGGTCTTCGGTGGGGTCCTCGATTTCTACCTGGGTGACGCGGCGGCGATCCAGGCGCTGGATCTGAAGCTGTTGGCCGGGCGCTTGCCGGACGTCGCCGAGTACGCACCGATCGGGCAGCACGTGCCCGCCAATGCGCCGATCCTGGTAACGCGGCAGCTGGCGGAGCGCTACTGGCCCAATGCGCCGGCAGTCGGGCGCAGCCTGTGGTCGATGGACAGCCGCTTCACCGTTATCGGCGTGGTCGAGCACCTGGCCGTATCACAACCCGGTGGAGGGGAGGCGCTGGGGAATGACTGGTCCGTGCTGATGCCGGCCAAGCCAGGTCCGCAGTTGGCGGGGCGCTACCTGGTGCGGGCGGCGCCCGGAGCGCTGCCCCGGGTGATGGCCGGCGCACAGCGGGCGGTGGCCGCGGTGGCCCCCGACGTGGTGTTCGACCAGGCCGCCAGCCGTACCGTCGCCGAGCTGCGCGCGGACTATTTCCATGGCGCCAGGTTGATGATGGCGCTGCTGGCGGGCGTGATCGTCGCGCTGCTGGGAGCCACCGCGCTGGGCATTGTCGGCCTGGCCAGCTACTGGGTAGAGCAGCGGCGCAGACAGATCGGCATCCGCCGTGCACTGGGCGCAACCCGCCGCGACATCCTGCACTACTTCCAGCTGGAGAACTTCCTGGTCGTGAGCCTGGGTGTCGTCGTTGGTGCGCTGCTGGCCTATGCATTCAACCTCGGCCTGATGCGGTTCTACGAACTGCCACGGCTTCCACTGGCGTACCTGCCGATCAGTGCGCTGGCGCTGTGGCTGCTGGGGCAGGTGGCGGTGCTTGCACCTGCATTGAGGGCGTCCGCGATCATGCCCGTGCAGGCCATCCGGTCCGCCTGACTTCCGGTGCAGCATGCTCAGGACGCTCGACGAGGCATCGACATCGTGGGTGCGCGGCGTCAGGTTGGCGCGCAGTGTCGCCTGGATTCGCCGGTTTCTGGCGCGGGGGCATCATCGCACCGACTGCGGCACGCGTCTCAGCTTCTGGGTGTCATAGCCCATCGCGGCAATGCGTTGCACCGCCTGCTGGTAGTCACTGTCCGACACCTGCGGCGTACGCGCCATGTACCAGACATAGTCGCGCTTGCTGCGTGCCACGATGGTCTGGCGGTAGTCGTCATCCAGCCAGGCGATCACATACTCGGCCTGGATCGGCCAGATGAACTGCATGCCCCAGATCGCGCCATTACCTTCCTTCTCGACACGGCCAATGGGGTGCATCGACTTCTGCGGCGCATCGAAGCTGCCCTTGCGATAGGTGAAGGTGGTCTGGATGCGCCCGTCGGGCTTCAGGGCATAGCTTTCCACCGCATCGTAGGCATCGCGTTCGGGCCAGGACGGAATATGGGCGATCACGTACCAGTCGCCCATGAAGCGTGGCACATCCACCGAAGGCGCACGCGGAAGCGGCCGGGTGTCGCTGGAGGTGCAGCCTGAGCCGAACAGGCCGACTGCGATCAGCGGAAGCAGCGAGAACATGCGCATGGGGCACCTCAGCGGGGTCGGAACAGGTAGTGGGCGACCAGCCACTGCTGGCCGTCGTCGTAGCCGAACAGTTCGGCACATGCCATCCAGAACATCCGCCAGCGCTGCCACCAGACCTTCGCCGCAGCGTGGCCGTAGGTGGCGATCAGTACCGGCATCACCTGCTCGCGGGCGGCATCCTGGTTGGCCAGCCAGTGGTCGGCCGTGCGCTGGTAGTGGGTGCCGTCCAGCAACCAGCGTTGATCCAGGCGAAGGTCGCGCTGGAAATGCAGCAGCGTGTCGGCGGCCGGCATCAGTCCGCCAGTGAAGAAGTGGCGGCCCATCCAGTTGTCGCCACCCTCGGTCTCGAACGGGTACATCAGTGTGCGATGAGCGAAGATGTGCACGAACAACGCGCCATCCGGTTTCAGCCACCGTGCGATGCCTGCCAGCAGGCGCTCGTAGTTGCGTACGTGCTCGAACATCTCCACCGAGACACAGCGGTCAAACCGGGCTGTCGGCAGATCAAGTTGGTTGACGTCACAGGTCAGCACCTCAACGTTGTCCAGGCCGCGCGCCTGGCACTGCGCCATGATGTGCTGGCGTTGGCTGTGCGAGTTGGAGACGGCAGTGATATGCGCCTGCGGGTAGCGTTCGGCCATCCACAGGGTCAATGAGCCCCAGCCGCAGCCCAGCTCAAGAATCTGCTGGCCATCGGCCAGTCCGGCGCGCTGGCCGTACAGTTCCAGCATGGCGTCCTCCGCCTGGTCCAGCGTTTCGCGCCCGGTGGGGTAGTAGCAGCTGCTGTACTTCAGTCGCTTGCCCAGGCAGGCCTGGAAGAAGGCTGCCGGCACTTCATAGTGTTGGCGGTTGGCTGCGTCGGTATGCAACGCGAGCGGGCTGTCGGCCAGTTCGGCGATGCGCCGGCTGAAGCGTGCCGATTGGCCTTCGATGCCACCCTCGCTTTCCTCATGCAGGCGCTGCGCGCACAAGCGGCGGATGCCCGCACGCAGCGCCGCATCGGGGACCAGCCCGCGTTCGGCCCAGGCGATCAGCCCGGTTTCCGCATCTTGGGCTGGGTTCAGTGACGGGATCGCGCTCATGCGGAATGCTCCTTGGAAGAACGGGGAAACCAGGGAAAGAACATCGGTGTACTGCGCTGGTAGGCGCGATAGTCGTCGCCGCGGCTGCGCAGCGCCTGTTTCTCGGTGAATGGGATGCCGCTCAGATAGCGCAGGAACACGTACATCAGCAGCGGGCCGGCCCAGGCCAGCCACCACAGTGGCGAGCCGACCGCGAGCAGGACATAGGTGAACCAGTGCAGCCACTCGAAGAAGTAGTTGGGGTGGCGGGAATAGCGCCAGAGTCCGACGCGGCAGGTGCGGCCCCTGTTCGCCGGGTCGGCGCGGAAACGCGCCAGCTGGCGGTCGGCCAGGCTTTCGCCGCCGACGCTCAGCAGCCAGGCCAGCGCTGCGGCCACCACCCACAGGGTCAGGTCGGTCCGAGGATTGGCAGCCACCGCCACGAAGGGCAGGGCGAACAGGACGATCAGCAACGCCTGCGCCATGAAGAAGCCGAAGATCTTGCCCTGGTGGCCGTGCCAGTATTGGCGCAGGTAGCGGTAGCGTCCGTCCTCTTCTTCGTGACGGACCCGGTGCCACAGGTGCAGGGCGAGTCGACTGCCCCACAGGCCGCCGAGCACGCCCAGCGCGATCCGCGGCATCACCGCACCGTCGCCGAGCAGCGCCAGCAACAGCGCCGAGGCGCCCACGCCCTTTGCCCAGAGCACATCGACCACGCCGATGTTGTGGTGGCGGCGCTGCCAGGCCCAACCCCAGCTCATCACCAGTACGGCGTACAGCAGGACCCACATCAGATTGATCATGACGACGCTCCTGCGAAGGGTGGCTGCGGGATGTGCATGCCGCGACGGGCGTTCCGGCACAGCAGGGAAAGCGCAATGCTCCAGCCCGCGCCCAGCACCAGCAGTCCTGGCCATGCGGGATCCGCGAACCGCACTGCGTCGAAACCGCGTGCGGCAGACAGATAGGCCAGCGGTGCCAGCAGCAGGCCGAACAGGGCCGGCAGGGCCGGGTGGTGCTGCAGGAAGCGCATCGACGTGGTCAGCGTCATCGCGAACGCGGCCCACAATGCCATGATCCACGGCGGTGGCGCCCAACCCAGTGGGGCCGCCGCGTAGCGCACCGTGCCGCTGGCGGCGGCACTGGCGTCGACCAGCCATGCGCAGGCCAGTGCCAACAGCAACAGCCGCAGATCCAGCCGGGGGCGCGGTGAGGTCAGCAGCTGGCTGCCGACGTAGAGCGAAGCGGCCAGTAGCGCCGGCCACTGCCAGCCGCGGCCCGCGCCGGCCACAGCACACAGCCAGACCAGCTGGTTACCGAGCAGATTGGCCCAGAAGCGATGCATGTCAGCGGCTGTCGGTCGCAACGAAAATGGGCCGGTGGTCCGGACGGGCCAGCAGCAGATGCGAGACGCCGATCGAACGTTCCAGGAAGCCACCCTCGCAATAGGCCAGGTAGAATTCCCACAGTCGGCAGAAGCGCGCGTCAAAGCCCTGCGCCTGCACTGCCGGCAGCTGGGCCAGGAAGCGTTGGCGCCAGGCGCGAAGGGTCAATGCGTAGGAGTGGCCGAAATCCTGCTGGGCGATCAGCTGCAGGTCGCTGGAGCGCGTTTTGGCGGCCATGATCGCGTTGATGGACGGGATGAAGCTGCCCGGGAATACATAGCGCTTGATGTAGTCGACGCTGCGCCGGGCCTGTTCGTAGCGGTGGTCCTCGATGGTGATGGCCTGCAGCAGGGCAACGCCATCAGGCTTGAGCAGGCGCTGCAGCGTGGCCATGTAGGTGTCCAGGTATTCGGCGCCGATCGCTTCGATCATCTCGATCGACACCAGCTTGTCGAACTGGCCCTGCAGGTCGCGGTAGTCCTGCATCAGCAGCGTGACCTGGTCCTGCAGGCCTGCCTCCCGTACGCGCCGGGCGGCCAGCGCATGCTGTTCCGCAGAGATGGTGGTGGTCGTGACATGGCAGCCGTAGTGCCGGGCGGCATGGACCGCGAAACCACCCCAGCCGGTGCCGATTTCCACCACGCGGTCGCCGGGTTTGAGCTGCAGCTGCTGGCAGATGCGGTCCAGCTTGCGCCGCGAGGCCGATTCCAGCGGTTCGGACTCACTGGCGAACAACGCCGACGAGTACATCAGGTCCGGCGACAGGAACAGGGCAAAGAAATCGTTGCCCAGGTCATAGTGCGCGGCGATGTTGCGGCGGCTGCCCTCACGGCTGTTGCGGCGCAGGCGGTTCCAGCCCCGCAGCAGCCAGCCACCCACGCGGGCCGGGCCACGCTCCATGCCGTCCAGCAGGTCGCGATTGCGTACCAGCAGCCGGATCAGTGCCACCAGATCATCACAGTGCCATTCGCCCTGGATGTAGCTTTCACCTGCGCCCACACTGCCCTGCGCTGCAACCTTGCGATAGAACCCCGGGTCATCGATGGTGACGGTGACATGCAGTTCGCCACGGGCATCGCCCAGCCAGACCTCGCCCAATGCGTCACGTACGCACAGGCGACCGTCGCGCATGGGGGCAAGCAGGGCCAGCAGGCGGCGGCGCAGGAACGCATCCAGGGCGCCGGGGCGCGGCAGGGCGACCAGAGGGGTCATCGAGTTCATCGTGGTTTCTCGGCAAGAGCAGGGTGGTCGTGCACGGGGTTGCGTTTCATCCACAGCCGAAGTGCATGCCAGTGGATGGCGGCCACCACCTGGGTGGTCATCAGCGGATAGCAGGCCAGCACCCGGGCCAGCCCACGGCCGTTCAAGGCATGTCGCTGCATGGCCTGGGTGGCATCAAACTGGCGCACCCCGTCGCGCCAGACCTGCATGTGCACGCGCAGGTCCTGGTCCGGGCGGTTGAAGCGCCAGTCGTAGCGGCAATCCATCGGCATGAACGGCGAGACATGGAAGCGCTTGTCGAACTGCCAGCGCAATGACGCCCCTTCGTGGAGGGCCGTGGCGACCGGCAGCACATAGGCGTGCCGTTCCTTCCAGGGGGTATTGGTGATCTCGGCCACGATGCAGTCCAGCGTGCTGCCGTCGGCCTGGTAGCAGTAGTAGAAGCTGACCGGGTTGAAGACATGCCCGGCAAAGCGGAGATGGGTGAGCAGGCGAATCGGACCGGTTGGCCGGTAGCCAAGCGTGCCTGCAGCGTGGTCGCGCACCGTATCGGCCAGCGGCCGCGCGGGATCACCGAAGTAGTCGCTGCGGCGGAACTCGGCCAGGTTGCGGCGATTGACTGACCACAACCAGCGCCCGGCGAACACCGTGTCGAGTTCATCCAGATCGAGCAGCAGCTGCGCGATGGGGTAACGGAATGCATGCGGATGCGGATGATGCCGGCGATGCATCACCTGCCCGATGTAGAGCGCGCTGGCACTCATGCCGCCACCTCATCCGAGGCGGATACGTTCCGATGCGGAGCGCAGGCCTGCAGGGCATCGACCACGTGGCGGGCACTGCGGATGCCATCCTCGTGGAATCCCCAGCCCCAATAGGCGCCTGCAAACCATGTGTGGCGGTGGCCCTGCAGTTCCGCCCAGCGCTGCTGTGCGCGCACTGCAGCGTGGTCGTGTACCGGGTGCGCGTAATGCAGGGTCCGCAGCACCTTGGCCGGATCGATTGCCTCGCTGCGGTTGAGGGTCACTACCAGGGGGATGTCGCCCGGCAGGCCCTGCAGCAGGTTCATGCAGTAGCTGACCGTGCAGGGCGCCGCGCGATCCTGTGGTACGTGCGCGTTCCAGGCCGCCCACGCCTTGCGGTTGCGCGGCAGCAACGATGCATCGGTATGCAGCACCGCCTCGTTGGACTGATAGCGGATGGCGCCGAGGACCTCACGCTCGACGGCATCTGCGTCGGCAAGCAACGCCAGTGCCTGGTCGCTGTGGCAGGCCAGGATCACTTCGTCGAAGGCCTCCACGCCGGCGCTGCTGTGCACGCGTGCACCCCAGGGCATGCGCTCGACCCTGCTGACCGGGCATTGCAGCCGCTCATGCACGCGCCAGCGGCGACGCAGCGCATCCACGTAGCGCGCCGATCCCCCGCTGACCACCCGCCAGCTTGGCCGCCCGGTCATCTGCAGCATCTGGTGATTGGCCATGAACTGGGCCAGGTAGCGCGCCGGGAATGCCTGCACGGTGGCCGTCGGCGAGGACCACAGCGCCGAGGCCATCGGCAGCAGGTGCTCGTCGATGAACGCCTCGCCATAGCGCTGGCTGCGCAGGTACTCGCCGAGCGTGGGGCCGTCTTCTTCGGCCAGCAGCAACGGAGCGTCGCGATAGAACCGGCGCAGGTCGGCCAGCATGCCCCAGAAGCGCGGCGATACCAGGTTGCGGCGCTGGCAGAACAGCCCATCCAGCGAGGTGGCGTTGTACTCCACGCCGCTGCGCTCACTGTGCATGGAGAAACTCATCGTGGTCGGTTGCGACGCCACGCCCAACTCGTCGAACAGCGCCGACAGCAAGGGATAGTGCTGGGGGTTGAAGACGATGAAACCGGTATCCACCGCCATGCCTCGGCCCGCCACCTGCACGTCGTGGGTATGGGTGTGGCCGCCGAGGTAATCGTTGGCCTCGAACAGCGTGACGTCGTGCTGGCCATCCAGCCACCAGGCACTGGCCAGCCCCGCGATACCCGAGCCGATGACCGCGATGCGCATCTCAGTACCTCGCCTTGGCCAGAACCCACCCGGGAATGGGCTTGAGCCCTTTGACCAGGCCCAGCGCCGCCATCGCGCGCAGCCCGTACCAGGTCAGGTCCACTTCCCACCAGCGGAAGCCCTGGCGCACGGTGCCGGGGAAAAAGTGATGGTTGTTGTGCCAGCCCTCACCGAAGGTGAGCAGCGCCAGCCACAGGTTGTTGCGGCTGTCGTCGCGGGTCTCGAAGCGGCGGCGGCCGAAACGGTGGGCCAGCGAATTGATGGTGACGGTGGCGTGGAACAGCACGATGGTGGAGATGAAGAAGCCCCATACCAGCAACTGCGGGCCCGTGGTGTGCAGGCCGGGCGCCCAGCGTTCCAATGCTGCACCCAATGCATACAGTCCGATGGCCAGCAGCACGGGAATGGCGGTATCGAAACGGTCGAGCCAGCGCAGTTCGGGGAAGCGCGCCAGGTCAGGTACCCGCGACAGATCGGTGGCGAATGCCTCGCGGGTGAGGAACCAGCCCATGTGGCTGCGCCAGAAACCCCCTTCGCGCGGCGAATGCGGGTCCAGCGGCTGGTCGGCATGCCGATGGTGGTGGCGATGATGGGCGGCCCACCACAGCGGGCCGCGCTGCACGCTGGACGCGCCGATGACTGCGAACACGAACTGCACCGGACGCGATGCCTGGAAGGTGCGGTGCGAGAAGTAGCGGTGATAGAACGCCGTGATGGCGAACATGCGCACGGCGTAGAGCGCCGTGGCCACGACGACCGCCGTCCATGACACGCCCACCCAGATCACCGCGATGCAGGCCAGGTGCATCAGTGCAAAGGGTACCGCGCGCACCCAGTCGATGCGTCCTGGCTGTTCGCCGGTGGTCTCTGTGGCGTTGCTGGTATCCACCCACCGCTGCAACGTACGCAGCAGGCGCCAGCGTCGACGGGGGAGGGGCGCTACAGAGGCCATGGCGGATCTCGGCGGGTGTCGTGTCTTCCTTTACGCAGCAGGGGGCGCAATGGATGCGCCACTTCGAACTAAATTTCGCTTCACCTGGGCGTCACGGCGCAACGCTCGGCCAGGGGCTGCGCCCACGCCTGTTGCCAGTCACCTGCCGGTCGCTCGGCAGCTGGCGACCGGAAGCGCACCGTCACCTGCGGATAAGTGCCGCGCGCATCGCGCAGGTTGCTGGTGCCGCGGAACTCCAGCAGACGACGGTCGGCCGTGGCGTAGACCAGGGCCAGGCGCGGCGCGATGCCGCCGTACCAGGTGTCCAGGCTGACCTCGATGGCCTGGGCGTCGATGCCCTGCCAGCGTACCGGGCCGATGCGCCGCACCTGCACCGGGAAGTAGCGCTGGCGTGCAGGCACCAGGAAAGGCAGTGTGATGCGCTCGCCGCGCAGCAGCGCCGGCCAGTGCAGGCGTACTGCGGCATCAAACCCCGCATCGATCACCGCGTCCGGCGGCTGTTCAAGCCGGCGCCTGCGCAGCTCACTGGCGGCATCCTCCTTCCATGCAATCGACACCGAGTCGCCAGCGGCGTCGACCTCGGCGGTCTGGCCGCTGCGGCGGTCCTCCAGCGAATATCCCCGTGCCTGTGGGCGGGCGCTGGCGGGCAGATGCTTGCGGGCGAAGGGTTGGCCATCCGGGCACTGGTACAGCACCCAGCGCTCGGCGCCCTCCGTTGCCTCGCGTCGCCAGTGCACTTCACGGTAGAGGAGGTCGCCCTGCGCGGAGGTGGCCACGCCCTCGCTTCGCAACCAGGGTGCCGCCAGCGCGGCTTGGGGCAGGCACAGCAGCAGCCAGGCAGTGCGCATGGGTCTTCATCCGGAAGAGGAGGGCCCAGGTCATACGGCGGGGGCGGCCGGTTGGATGCGTCGTGCCGTCTGCATCCAATTGCTGCCCCTGCGCGTACAGAGGACAGACCTTCACCCGCCCGCCGCGAACCCAGATGTATCCTGACGCCGCCAGCACACTCCTCAACTTCGACAGCGCACGCACCGTGTCCAGTTCCCAGCAGCCGAGCAGCGAGCCGACGAACTGGGCCGGTGACATGGACGGCGTGGCGCGCCTGCGCGACCGCGACTGTTTCATGCGGATCTATGACTACTTCATGCCGCGGCTGTGCGTGTACCTGCGTGGCCTGGGTGCACCCGACGGCGTCGCCGAGGAACTGGCCCAGGAATGCCTGCTGCGCCTGTGGCTGCGGGCCGCCGACTACGATGCAGCCCAAGGCGCCCTCAGTACGTGGCTGTACCGGATTGCGCGAAACCTGCATATCGATCGCATCCGTCGCGAGCGCAGCTGGATGCAGGTGCAGGCAGCGGTGGAGGACGCTGCCACACTGGATGTGATCGAGCGCAGCAGTGCCGAGCAGTTCGCCGACCAGGCACGTCTGCGTCAGCGCATCAACGAACTGCCCGCGGTACAGGCGCGGCTGGTGCGGATGTCCTATTTCGAGGCCAAGAGCCACAGCGAGATTGCCGACGCACTGGGCATGCCGCTGGGAACGGTCAAATCACATTTGCGCCGCGCCTTTCTGCAACTGCAGGCCAAAGTGGGAGGTGCGCTGTGAACCCGCACCACCATCTGCACGAATCGACCCTGATGAGCTATGCCGCCGGCGCGCTGCCGGCGCCGTTGAGCATCGTCGCCGGTGCCCATCTGGAGCAGTGCCCGCATTGCCGTCAGCGCCTGCGCGACGCCGAAGCGATCGGCTCGGTGCTGCTGGAGCAGACCCAGCCACCTGCAGCGGAGACGCGACGCGAACAACTGCGCGAGGCAATGCTGATGCAGCTGGCCGCGGAAGCGCCGGTGCCCATGGCTGGGGTCGCACGCTCCGTGCCGAAGGAGCGCCCCGAGGCCAATCCGGACCATCTGCCTGCATCGCTGCATCCGTACTTTGGTGCCTCGCTCAGCGACCTGCGCTGGCGCTGGATGGCGCCGGGCGTGCACTGCATCCGTGCAGAGCAGATGCCTTCGCTGATCATGCTGAAGATCGCCCCCGGCAAATGCCTGCCCATGCACAGCCATGGCCGGAGCGAATTGACGCAGATCCTGCGGGGTTCGTACAACGATGCGCTGGGGCTGTTCGCACCGGGCGACGTGGCGGATCTGGATGGAGACGTGGAGCATCAACCGGTGACCGCGCCGGGTGTGCCCTGCATCTGCGTGTCAGCGCTGGATGCGCCGCTGGTGTTCAGTGGCTGGCTGGCGCGGAAGATCCAGCGTTTCGTGAGACTCTAGCGGGGACGACGATGGCCGGGACGGACGCATTACGGATTCTGTTGACCGGTGCCGCAGGCCTGGTCGGGCAGGGTGTGGCATTGGCCTGCCAACGCTCACCGCAGGTGTCCGGCCTGACAGCGCTGGTCCGCCACCCGGGAAGTCTGATCGGCGCCGGCAGCGTACTGATCGTTCCGGACTTCCTGCGTATCCAGGACCGGTCGGATGAACTGGCTGGGTTCGATGCCTGCTTCTACTGTGCCGGGGCGCCACCGATTGGCACGGCAGAGGCCGAGTACCGACGCGTGACCCTGGACACCACCTTGGCGGTGGCCCGTAGCTGGGCGGCCGCCAATCCCGAAGGGTGCTTTCTGTATGTATCCGGTGCCGGTGCGGACCCTCGGAGCCGGCTGATGCCGTTGAGGATCAAGGGCGAGACCGAGGTCGCATTGCAGGGCCTGCCGGTTCGCACCGTGATGCTGCGCCCGGGGGGCGTCAGGCCGGTTCCGGGCACCGGCACCCGTCATGCCCTGTTGAAGCCCCTGTACTGGGGCGGTGCGCCGTTGATGAAGCTGGCCGGCGCCGTTGCGCCGTCGCTGATGACCAGCAATCTGGCCCTGGGTCAGGCGATGGTTGCACTGGCCGGCAGGGAGCATCCGCCGTCCACGGTGGAGTGCGCGGACATCAACCGGATCGCCGCTGGCGTACGCGACCCTGCCTCCTGAGCTCAGTGCGGCGCGGCCTCCAGCGCAGTGCGTACTGCCAGCGCCAGATCACTTCGCGTAAACGGCTTCGGCAGCAGGGCAACCGCGCGTCCCTGGCTCCCCGCCTGATCGTGGTCACGTGGATAGCCCGACGTGAACAGGACGGCCACTTCCGGCCAGCGTTCGCGGACTTGACGGACCAGCTCCCAGCCCGACATGCCGGGCATCACCACGTCCGAGAACAGCAGGTCCACCCTGGTATCGGGGCGCTCCAGCAACCGCAGTGCGGAGGGGCCGTCGTGGGCTTCCAGCACGCGGTAGCCGAGCAGCCGCAGCGAATCCACCGTGTGGGCGCGGACATCGTCGTTGTCCTCGGCCACCAGGATGGTTTCCTCGCGCGGTGAGTAGCCGGCCAGGCCGGTCTGCGGGATGTGTGCTTCGCGGGGCAGGGCCAGCGGCGAGCGCGGGAACATCATGGTGATGCTGGTGCCGCCGCCTTCCACCGAATCGATCAGCACGTGGCCCCCTGACTGCTTGACGAAGCCATGCACCATTGACAGGCCCAAGCCGGTGCCACGGCCAACCTGCTTGGTGGTGAAGAACGGTTCGAAGACCCGGCCAAGCGTCGCCGCATCCATGCCGTGGCCGTTGTCACGCACCCGCAGCATCACGTACTCGCCCGGCGTCGCATCCGGAAACAGCGCGGCGTAGTCGTGGTCGAGGTGACTGTTGTCGACCTCGATCACCAGTCGGCCGCCGTGCGGCATCGCATCGCGGGCATTCACCGCCAGGTTCAGCACGGAGGCCTCCAGCTGGCTGACGTCGATCTCGACACACCAGATGTCCTCGGCGCTGTGGATCTCCAGCTGCACCAGCTCACCCAGCGCACGCTGCAGCATGTCGTGCATGTCCAGCAGGCGCTCGTTGAGGTTGGCGGCCTGGCTGCGCAGCGGCTGGCGTCGGGCAAATGCCAGCAGGCGCTGGGTCAGGCTGGCGGCACGCCCGACACCCTTCAGCGCATTGTCCAGCGCCCGGCTGACCATCGCTCCGGCTTCGCCGGCGCGCTCGTTCAGCAGCATGGCGTGCTCGACGTTGCCGGAGATGACCGTCAGGATGTTGTTGAAATCATGCGCGATGCCGCCGGTGAGCTGGCCGACCGCCTCGATCTTCTGTGATTGGCGCAGTGCATGTTCGGCCTGGAGGCGCGCCGTGGTTTCCACGGCCTCGGAGACCACGGCGGTGACCACGCCTTCGGCATCCAGCAGCGGGCGGAAAGAAAAATCGAAGCTGCGCGGCCCGGTCGGGAGTTCCAGCTCCAATGAATGCAGCGAACTCCGGCCCTGCACGGCTGCAGCGACGGCCCGATCGATCAGCGCGCCGATGCCATCGGTTGTGGCGAACCAGAGCGATTCACCGAAGCGTTGGCCAACGACGTCCTTCTTGTCCGCCAGTACTGCGGCCAGTGACGCGTCATTGGCATCCACCACGCGCCCGGACAGATCCAGCAGCATCTGATGCTGGAAGCTGGATTCGAAGATCGCCTGCAGGCGCCGCTTGCTGGCGCGCAACTCGGCCGTGCGCGCCTGCACCTGCTGCTCGAGCAGCTGGTTGTCCTCGCGCAGGGCCAGCTCGGCCTGTTTCAGCTGCGAGACGTCGCTACCCAGGCAGATATACCCGGCCACGCTGCCATCGGCCGCATGCTCCGGCACGCAGTCCATCTGCACGAATCGTGATTGGCCGCTGCGGTGCACCAGTTCGACCTGGAAGCTGGTGCGTTCGCCCTGCAGCACCCGTTCCAGGCTCGGCAGGGCGTGTTCGAAGGCGGAAATGCCGCTGACATCGCGCGCTGTCCGGCCCAGCAACTCGGCCAGGCTGAATCCATGCCAGTCCAGGAACGCCTTGTTGGCGAACCGGTAGCGATGCGCGTTGTCGAGCTGGGCGATCAGCGCGGGTACGGCATCCGTCACCTGCTGCAGCTGCGCCTGGCTCTCATTCAGCGCAGCCTGCGCATGAAGCAGCTGGTTGCGCTCATGGGCTTCCTGACGGGCGCGACGGATCGCATCCGGCAGGCGCTGCAGGCGCTGCTTGACTACATAGTCGCGCGCGCCACGGGTCAGCGCCTGCACCGCCAGCTCTTCGGTCAGCGTGCCGGAGACGAAGATGAAAGGGGTCTGCGGAATCCGCTCGCGTGCCAGTGCGAGGGCCGCATCGCCATCGAATCCGGGCAGCACGTGGTCGGCGAGGATCACGTCGAACGCACGGCTGTCGATGGCCTCGATGAACGCATTGCGCGTCCACAGGCGCTCGACCTCGAACTCCAGGCCGGCACGCCGCAGCTGTGCGGTGATCAGCTCCGCATCAAGCGCGCTGTCCTCCAGCATGAGGATGCGCAGGCGCTCGCTGCGGCGCGATCCATCACGCATTGTGCTGCCCCGAGCCGCTGGGCCGGTGCGGTGGTGGCTGGTTGGTGATGCCCCAGAACATGCCCAGTCCTTGGATGGCGTCAAAGAACTCCTTGAAGTCGACCGGCTTGACCACGAATGCGTTGACGCCCAGTTCGTAACTGCGCACCAGATCCTGCTCCTCGCGCGAAGAGGTCAGCATCACAACCGGGGTGCTGCTCAGGTACGGGTCGCCACGGACCTGCTCCAGTACCTCCAAGCCATTGACTTTGGGCAGCTTCAGGTCCAGCAGCACCACCACCGGGCCGCCGTGCATGGCACCGGCGAACTTGCCTTCGCAGCGCAGGTAATCCAGCGCTTCGGCGCCGTCGCGTACATGGATGACATCGTTCAACAGCTGGCAGCGCGCAAGCGCGGCCATCGTCAGCTCTGCATCCTTGGGGCTGTCCTCTACCAGGAGGATCGGCCGCAGGTCCCTCATGGGTGTTCTCCTGTGGAGCGGGGTAGGGTGAAGTGAATGGTCGCGCCCTTGCCGGGCTCGCCCTCGGCCCAGGTGCGGCCGCCATGGCGGCCGATGATGCGGCGGACATTGGCCAGGCCGATGCCGGTGCCTTCGAACTCTTCGACGTGGTGCAGGCGCTGGAACACGCCGAACAGCTTGTCCACGTAGCGCATGTCGAAGCCGCAGCCGTTGTCGCGCACGAAGAAGTGGTCTTCCTCGTCGTTTCGCTCGTGACCAACCTCGATCACTGCATGTTCGCGCTCGCGGGTGAACTTGATCGCGTTGGCCAGCAGGTTCTGCCAGACCAGGCGCAGCATCGTCGGATCGGCTTCAACCTCCGGCAGCGGTGCGAGCGTCCACTGCACGTCGCGGCCGGTGTAGTCCAGGGCCAGGCTCCGGCGCACATCCTCGGCCAGCGCGGTCATGTCCAGCCGCACACGCCCCAGCGTGGAGCGTCCCATCTGCGAGAAGCTGAGCAGGTCATCCACCAGCGTGCCGGCGGACTTGGCCGATTCCACGATCGTGTCCAGGAAGCGGCGCTCGGTATCGTTCAGGCGTTCGCCCGCCGAGCTGCCCAGCAGCTCGGAATAGCCGACAATGTGACGGAAGGGAGCGCGCAAGTCGTGGCTGACCGAATAGGAGAAGGCTTCCAGTTCCTTGTTGCTGCGGAGCAGCTGCTCGTTCAGTTCGGCCATTTCCTCGGCCTTGCGCAACACGATATCGACGATGGCCGTGCGCATTTCGTGTGCCGCTTCGCAGTCAGCGTCGCTCCACGGCAGGCTGCGCTGCTGGACGGTCTCCTTCCAGGCCTCGAACGAGTTGCGCGGGGACAGCGCAACGCCCGGTGCGGCTTCCTTGCGGGGATCGCCACCCCAGCGCACGGTACGCACCACTTCCGGCCGGAACCACATCAAATAACTGTCATGCAACTGCGAAATGGACACCGCCAGCAGGCCGCTGGCCACATCGGCCAGGTGCGCGGCAGGCGACCAGTCGGCTGCCAGGTGATCGGTGCAGTAGGTTTCCTGACCGGCCTGCTGCGCGGCCAACCAGTTCGCCAGGGCCAGCACGTCGCTGGCGGAAGGGCACTGGCCAACACGCAGGCAATCGCCTTTGTGAGCGATCGCCGCGCCGGCCGCGCCGGTCAGCGACAGCAGGCTGGCCTCGTCCTGGCGCAGGGCCGCCATGAAGTCCTCGTCGCCGGCCATGCGACCCAGCAGCTTGACCAGTATCGAGCGCCGCGCGACGCGCTCTTCGATCGCACGCGCCCGCTCCTTCAACGCAATCTGCAGCGACAGGATCTGGCCCATGAACTCGCAGGCAGTGCGCACGTGGTAGGGCAGGCGGCGTGGCTGCACGGTGTGGCAGGACACCAGGCCCCACAAGCGGCCTTCATGCACCAGCGATACCGACATCGACGCGCCGGTCCCCATGTTGCGCATGTAGTGCAGGTGCACCGGCGAGACGCTGCGCAGCACCGCCATGCTCAGGTCGGTGGGCGGCGCGTCGCGTTGATCCTCGGCCCGCATCAGCGGGGCCGGGGTGTAGCTGTTGTCCGCGATCAGGCGTACCCGGTTGCGGCGGTAGAGTTCGCGGGCCTGTGCTGGAATATCCGATTCGGGGAAGCGCAGGTCCAGGTAGGACGGCAACAGGCCGTTGCCATCCTCGGCCACCACGATGCCGTTCCAGCCAGCATCGAACTGGTAGACCAGGGTGCGGTCGAAGCCGGTGAGCCGGCGCATGTGCGCGGCAGCCAGCTGGCAGAGGTCTTCCACGGTGCTGGCCGACTCGATGCCGGCCATCAGCTCGCGGATGGCCGGGTACAGCTCTTCCAGCGAGCCGGGCTGGCCCGGAACCGGTGCTTCCAGCTCGACCAGCAGATCGGTGGCGGAACGGTGCACCAGCAGCTGATGCCGGCCGTGGCCGTCCAGATGCACGGCACCGACATGGGCACTGCTGCCGATCACGGCCTGCTGGAACAAGCCCTGGAACGGCGCCAGCACGCCGCCGAACACCTCGCTGACGTGCCGCATCAACGGTTCGCCGAACTGCTGCAGCAGCCCGGGCTGGCTGATGGCGCGCTCGCGCACCTGCAGGGACTGCGGCTCAACGACCAGAAGCACACCATAGGGCTGGATCGCGCCGGGGGTGTGGATCGGTTCGCGCGCGCAACTGGACAAGGCAGTGTCGTGCGCGGACTCAGCAGAAGGCATCAAGGGCGGGACTCATCATTCGTGGATGGCTGGAAAGGCCCAGTGGTACATCCGGTACCCATCAATGGTGAAGCAAAATCGTGCATTCGCCTACCAGTGTATGCGTGTGAAGCGTGCTTCTGTCCAAGCTGAATTCTTCATGTGGGGACGAGGTCGAGCACTTGCGGTTTTCGCGAAGAATACATCTCCGCTGCACATCAGCTCGACAGGTCATTGCCTAGAGTGGATCCACTTCCCCGAGCGACCGCCCCGTGAACCTGCAGCCCGCGCCCCTGTCCCCGTACCGCATGCTGGCTGACAGCTGCCAGTTTGAACTGCTGGATGTGGATGCGCTGCAGGACCCGGCCAGTGGCCGGCTGCTGCACCTGTATTCGCTGGTTGCCCGCTGCCTGTCCTGCGAGACGATCTTCAAGGCCGAAGAAGGGCAGGGCCTGGTCAGCCATACTGCGGCGCGGGTGGTGCGATGCCCTACCGGCTGCGGGCAGCAGGCGTTCAAGCCGGCCCTGCTGCGGACCTGGCGCCCGCAGGCCGTTGCCCAGGCGTAAGCGGCGGAGATCACAGCAGCCCGGGGTTGGCTCGCCATACCGCGAAGTTGAGCGCCGAGGCGAACGAGATCCAGGCCAGATAGGGAAGCAGCAGCGCCGCCGCAATCGGACGGATGCGCGCAAACGCGACGATCGCTGCGCAAACCAGCGCAATCAATACAAGAATGTCAACGAAGGCCAGGGCGCCCAGCTTCCAGCCGAAGAACAGCCAGCTCCACAGCGCATTGACGGCAAGCTGCACCAGATAGAGCATCAGCGCCGGTCGTGCCCCGCGCCAGCCGCGTTCGCGCCACACCAGCCACGCGGCAATCGCCATCATGGCGTAGAGCAAGGTCCACACCGGACCAAAGACACCGGCTGGTGGTGCCCACGGGGGAAGATCGAGGGTGGCGTAGAAGCTGGCCGCGGATGTGGACGCCCACGCGCCCAGGGCGGCTGCGACGAAGGTGATCGCCACCCATCCCAGCAGCCCGAAAACCTGCGAACTCCGCTTCATATCGTCCAGCTCCCTGATGCGCATGATCGCGTATACGCGCAGAGGCCGCGAATGGATGCAGGTCGCGGGCCTTCAGTCTGAAGATCCGGCGGCAGCCGATCCCTGGCTTGCTGGCAGCAGGGAAGGCCGTTGATCAAACCACTCGCGCGCCTTGGCCAGATGCCATTGGCGCTGATCGCCGTCCAGCTCGATGCCCGCACCCAGCAGCCCCCACCGGAGATAGAGATCACCGCGTTTGCGCTGTTCCAGCAGATCCAGCCGCGCGCGTACCGACAGCCGATCGTTCTCGGCCTGCAGGCCATCGATGACCAGATGGCCAGGGCGCCAGCGCAGCGTCGCCTGTGCCTGTACCTGTCCGGAATCCAGCAGGGACAAGGTCCAGCGCGGATAGTCGGTGCGCTCTGCGAACAGCGCCAGCAACGGTCGCGCATCGCTGAGATCCAGGTCCGTGGTGGCATCCACCTGGAAGGGAGACTGCGCATCGATACGGCCACGCTTGAAGGCGACGCGGCCTTTCCATGCCGTCGAGCCCTGCGTGTCCGCCACCTGCACGTTGCGCAGCTCGACCGTGGTGCCGGACAGATCGAAATGACGCTGGTTGAAGTCACCGCGGCGCAGCGTTGCGTTCACGTCGATATCGCCGCCCATGTCCAACCCTGCCACCTTTGCACTGGCGTTGCGCCCCAACAGCCGGGCCGTGCCATGGCCGACGCGCCCGTCGGTATCGAGGGTTGCATCACCGCTCACGGTGCCAGTGCCACGGAGCAGCCGCACCTGCGGTGAGCCGAGGTAGCGGTTGTAGGCGGTCAGATCAGGGATGGTGGCTTCACTGAAGCGCAGCTGCGCGCGGACGCCTTTGCGCAGTTCCTGCAGGCGGCCATCGCCGGTCAGGTCCAGGGCCAGATCCCGGCCGTCGAACAGGCGCACGCCCCTGGCATCGGTCGGCCGCGCAGTGAATCGCGGCAGCCGGACGGACAGCTGGGCCTGGCTGGGGCTGCCGGTCTTCAACTCGCCATGGGCGCTGGCCGTGCCCGCCAGGCGTACGCCGGCGACTTCGGCTACGGCCTCGGCAGCCGGAATGTCCACGGTGCTGCCTTCGATCAGTTCGCCATTGCGCAGGCGCAGATCCGCTTTCAGCGTGCCGCCGCCGTCCAGCTGCAGCCACGGCTTGCGGACGAACAGGGCAGGGATCCAGTTGAGCGAGGTGAACGTCCATTCGCCGCGTACTGTGCCAGAGCTGCGTTCCAGCAGCTGTACGGGCTGCTGGAAGGGAATGTCCCGGCCACTGACATGCAGATCGGCATCCACCTCGCTGCCTGAACCGCGCTTTGGCGGCAGGCGGGCCTGCAGGCGCAGGTCCTTGGCCACATTGAGCTGTAGTGCCAGCATGCCGCGATCGGGGGCGCCATCGCCCAGATGGAGCGGCACCTGCCACAGCGCGTGGTCACCGGGCTGCAGCTGGCTGTCGATCAGGTGGAGCGCCAGCTGCAGGCGCCCGGGCACGGGCGCGCTGGAGATCTTCGGCGTTGTGGCATCGGTGTCCATGCGCAGGCCCTGGCTGCGGGCATCCACCTCGAGCTGGGCATGCAGCAGCTTCAACTTGGCCAGGCCGGGCGCCTGGTCCCGATAATGGCGCGGATAGCTGAAGCGCGCGGTGAGATCCATGTCGCCCAACAGCTGCACGCCGTCATAGCTGGTGTCTGCCTTGCTGAACGAGACCTCGGAATCGAACAGTTCGGATGGGCCGCCACGCAGCTGCTTCAGGAACCCCACAGTACCTTGGCCCTTGCCGATGATCAGCAGCTTGCCGAAGCGTGCGCTGCGGATGCTGTCGCTGTGGATGGCGTCGAAACGGAGCGTCCAGCCGCGGTCGCTGCGCGGCGGTGGCGGGATGGCTTCTTCGACGCGGCTGATCTCGGCGGAAACCCCCGTCGCCTGCAAGCGCGGAACTCGCACCTCGCGCTGGAACAGGGGCAGCACCGCCAACCGGGCGCTGGCGCGCTCGGCATGCAGCACGTAGACCGTGTGGTTCACGTGGCCGCGCATGTGCACGTTCCAGGCGATGACATGGCCGGGCAGCAGCGTGATGGCCGGGCCGGTGGTCATCACGAACTTGTGCGGCTTGCGGTTGGTGACCTGATCGAACAGTGGCGTATTGAGGAAGATGTTGCCGGCCAGCAGGTACAGCAGGTAGATGCCCAGCAGGACGTAGGCGGGAACGCGCCACCGTCGAAGCCGGTGCGGGATGTGCACGGAAACAGGAGACATCTACTGCTCTGAGGGCCGGAATTTCCACAACTATTGCGGAGCCGATGGCGGTGGCGCGTGAAGCAGCTACGGGGCAGGCGCTGGATTCTGGTAGTGTCCGGCCTGGTCACGACCACAGATCTGCAGGAGACGCATGGAGATCCGGCCCGCCCGTGCAGGCGATTTCGACGCGATGTGGGGCATGTTCAAGACGGCCATTGCGGCGCAGGATGCGCTGCCCTTTGCTGGCTCTTTCGCTGTCGAGACGTTTCGTACGCATTGGTTCCAGGCCCAGGCACCTCATGTAGCTGTGCTGGAGGGCCGGGTTGTGGGCATGTACAAGATGGGCCCGAATTTCCCTGACCCTGGGGCGCATGTGGCCAGCGCCACGTATGTGGTGGATGCGCCGGCACAAGGGCAAGGTGTGGGCCGGGCCCTGGTGGAACACAGCCTGGAGCGGGCGAGGGCGGAAGGATTTCTGGCCATGCAGTTCAATTACGTAGTCAGTACCAACGGCCCGGCGGTGGCGCTGTACCGGAAGCTGGGGTTCGATGTGGTCGGGACGTTACCGAAGGCGTTCCGGCACGGCCAGTTGGGGTTGGTTGATGTCTTCGTGATGCACAGGTTCCTGTAGTGCCGTCGCCGGGCCGGTCGCCTCAATCAGCGTTCTTTGGGAGCGTGATGACGAATGAAGTGCGACCATCCCGCCATCGTCCATGGACAGTGCCGCGGTGCGCGTGGCAGATTTCCCGCACCAGGAACAGGCCGAGGCCCAAGCTCGCGTGCTCGCCTTGTGACGCGTTGTGCGAGCCTCTGCGCAAGGGATCGAACAGACTGTTGAACGCTTCGTCCGATAGTTCGGCGCCGGTGTTGCTCACCGTGATCATGATCTGGTCGACGAGGCCCTCAAGGCTGATCCGCACATCGGTGCCGTGTTCGCCGTACTTTGCAGCGTTGGTCGTGAGGTTGTGAGCCGCCTCGCGCAACGAAGAGGCATCGAAGCAACCGCGGGCATCGCCTTCAACCTCATACGTGATAGGGACGTGGGGCAGGGCAGCGCGAAGCAATTCGACTTCCTCGCCAAGCGATTGGGCAAGATCGCAGTCCACCGGATGAATGGCCATGCCATCGCCCAGCTTGCTGCGGCTGTAAGCCAGCAGGTCGTCGAGCAGCTTGTTCATGCGCATGCTGCCATTGATGATCCGCTCGGCCTGCCTGGACAATGCCGGATCCTGCAGCCCACTGGCCAGAGCGTCCGCCGAGAACATGACCGCTGCCAAAGGACCTCGGAGATCATGCCCGAGCGCTATTGAAACGAAGGATGTCATCGATCGATGAAGCGATCAGCTGCTGGTCGGATGCCCATCGCCGAAGTACCGAAGCCCGGAGTGCTCGATACTCAGCCACCATCTGGTTGAGACCAAAGCCGGCGATGGCGCGGGTTCGGCCATGATAGGACGCGGCGGACTCGGGGCCGGGTTTCAACGGTGCAAGCCCGTGGGACTTTGCGAGCTGCTGGGAGGCTGCCTGCGGCGATCTGAGATCGTCTACAACTGCCTGAAGAATCTGGGGAAGATGATTCCGAAGTTGCTTTGCGCTGAACTCGACAGTATCGGGTGCCTGCGTCTTGGCGAATGCCACCGCGTCTTCCAGGATTTCCCGCGCATTCCGTTCGATAAAATCAGCCAGACGCATCGCCAAACCCGTCCTTAAGTGGTGTGTCGAACCTACACCGGCGGGCCTGCATGCTGGGTGAGAAGTTGGCGCCGTGGAGCCTGGTTCTGCGGGCGTTGGGGGGTTACTTAAAGGGGAGCGGCTTGCGGCCAGGACTGGACTGGTTGGGTTCGGCTGGGCAGACCTCTTTGTAACATAATATACATTATGCGAAATTCCATATCCGCCGGATCTGGGCCTTTGTTGGCTCCGCATGGCAATGGCTGGGCCTCTGGCTCGGCTCTTGCCTCCCTTCCAAGTCCCCGGACAAGGACGAGATTGCGGCATGATTGAGTTTGACCCGCACCACCGTATTGACCTGACCGGCCCTTGGGCCGGTTTTGCTTTCCTCGGCGATCGATTGATCACGCCTGAGGGCCGCGAACTGCTCCCGGAAGATTTGGCCTGGCTGTCGCTCACCGCCTGCCAAGCGCAGGAATGGCGCCGGATGATGGAAGCTGCACGTTCGGCGCCGTCGATCGACAGTTCCAAAAATGTTCGCAATCGCGACGCCGGCATTCGCCATCATCCTGCCACTGTCGTCAATCTTCGGGACGTTGTGAGCCAGCGCAAAAAGCGTTCGGCGGTGGCGATGGCTGGAGCCGACGCCGAGCCGCCAGCGGCAGTCCTGCCGGTACCGGGGCCGATACGCCGCGAGCGCGTGTGAGGCGTTTCCGTAGGGGCGCCGCCCCTACACCCCGATTCACCGCTCTCGGCAACGCAGCCAGCCCCCTGAGCGCGACATAACCTGTTCCCATCCGTTCGGCAACCTCCGCATCGCCTGACCACCAATGCAAGCCATTCCTGAGCGCTTGGCTGCATCCGTACCCATCGCAGGCAATGCAACCACCTCAGTCGATGGCTTCGGGCGTCCCGCCTGCCTGGACTCGCCTTGAAGGACATCGGCCTCCAGCCCGTCACAAAGCGGCTTCATTCCCGGGTGCGGGTGATTAGGCCAGCGGTACTGGTCACAGTTGAACGGCGTAGTGCCAGCCGCCATTGAGTTGTGTGCAGCCCTTGGCGCAGCTGGGATTGGCTTTGGCGCTGGCCCCCTTGCAGAGTGGATCTGCTGCGCCGACGCGACACCGGTCGATGCGAGTAACAGGCATATGACCCCAAGTCGAATATCCATATTCCCCCTCCAGATTCCGGGGAATCCTACTTGATTTCAGCCATTTGCGTGACGCATCACGCCTTGCGGCGCGAGAAGGCCCAATCCATCCATCGGGCAACCCAGTAGTGAAGATCTAGATACCGGTTCATGTCCCGAGTATAGGCCGACGCTGCGCCTCTGTCAGAAGCTGGCCGGGTACGGCTTCGACTCTGGGAATGTCCCCATCGGGCGATCACCGACGCGCACCAGCGTGCTTCCGTTCGCGGTAGGCGTGCCCTGACCGCCACTGACGCGGACGCCGGCGCCGGCCTCACTCCCTGCGGTCGCAAGGCCCGCGCCCGCGCTCGCGTCGTCAAGGCGATATAGGCGCGAATCCACGTCACGTTGCGGCGCCTGACGCGGCCATGCGGTGGCAATCACGGTGAAGTCCTCGGCGGTCAGCTTGGCCCCGTAGGCGAACACCCGCACGCGGTAGCCCATCGCAATGAGGGCATCAAAGCTCAGCTGATCGGCGGTGTTGTTGCTGCTGTCTACCCACTCGACCATGCCGACCTGGCGCTCACCAAACGACGCAGTAAGCGCCAATCGGATGCGGTTCGACTTCGACAGCTGGGCGACGTAGCGTTGCTCAGGGCTGAGCTTCGCCAGCGGATCGGGCTCGACCTTCTTGACGGGCACTCCGGGCACCTGCGGGGCCGGGTTGGCGGTACTGGACGCCTCAGCGTTCATGCCCGGCAGATCCTCATTCTTCTCTTCCTCCGGCACCAAGCCGCCGCCGGTCATGAAGAAGCCAATGAAGACCGCCGCACCCACGATGCCGATGATGCCGAAAATCGACCCTTTCAGCGCAAGCGCCTTCCAGATGTTGGTGCCGCCTTCCTCGTACACCTCGGTGTTCTCTGACCCCACGGCGTAGCCGTGGTAGAGCGGGTAAATCTCCGGGTCGTACTTCTCTGTCTTGCCCCCTACCCGCTCATATTTGCCCGGCGAAGTGGTGTGGAAGAACGTCACCCGATAGCGGTTCTTCATGCCAACCGCAGTGAGTTTCTGGAAAACGTTCTTGCGCTCGATGCGCGCGCGCACCGCCTGATGCACGCGGTTGATCCACTGCGTCATGATCACCGCGTCGCCGCCATTCTGGCCGAGTAGCGCCCAGAAGTTCTCCACGGCATCCGGCAATGGCTGGCGCTGTGCCACGTAGAACTCATGGACCTCATCGATGACGCACAGCGAGTCCTTGAACTGGTTCGGAATGCACCACTGGCCCGTGGTGTCATCCTTGTAGCAGGCGAACGTGCTGGCAACGTCCTTGGTATCCACCAGCGTGAGTAGCTGATGCACCTCATCCACAGGCATGCCCAGGTACTCGGCAATACGCTCATGGTTCAGTCCGTTGAGGCGAGCAAACACGCGCCGCCCCTTCTTGATCGTCGGCAGAATGTGGTTCTTTACCGCGTCGTAGCTCTTGCCTGCGCGCGGAACGCCTTCGTTGAAAACGAGCATGTCACCATTTCCCCAAGGTCAGAATTTTGCGGGTGATCTTGAACGCGATCCCCAGTGCGATGACGGCCAAGCACTCGCCGATGCGGAAGGTCTGGACGAACCAGCCCACGGTGGAACCGGCGTTTCCAAGCAGCCCTCCGATGCTGTACTGCTGCATGAAGTCCGGCACCGGCAGGCGCTCAAACGCCATGACCACCAGTTCAAGCAGGGCCTTGATGGCAAGGATGATCAGGTCGTTGAAGAACTGAACGATCGCATCCCAAAACCGTTCAATCTGCTTGCGGAACCACGTAGTGAGATCCTGCAGCCACCCGGCTTGAGCGGTCACGAAAGCGGCAAGGTGCATCATGTGAGTGCAATCTCCCCGGCCTTGTATGCGGCCATCGCCAGCAGCACCCAGCCGATCAGCTGCAACAGCGCGAAGATGGCGCCGCTGCAGTGAAGGTCGAACGTCATGGCCTCCCAGTACGCCGACGCTGGAACGGTGAACACCGGGCAGCTGCCGCCCACGGAAACCGTAAAGAATCGCTTTGTCGCGTCGATGATCGGCGCCTTCTTCACCCGCTGCTCAAACTCGGCGTAGACCTTGGGAATGGTCAGGTTCTTGTCGTGCTCGTAGAGCGGCCCGCCATCCTCTCCGGGCGTACCTGGGCCATCCCCATCGCCGTCACCTTCCCCCGGACCGGGACCGGGTCCAGTGCCGCCACCGCCGTCTCCACCACCTTCCTCACCGCCGCCATCACCATCCCCCGGACCGGTACCGCCACCGCCATCCCCGCCACCCGGATTGGTCCCGCCACCGCCATCACCATCGCCACCACCGGGATTGGTGCCGCCACCGTCGCCGCCGCCGGTTTCACCCCCACCGCCACCCGGATCGGTGCCGTCTCCCGCAGGCGTTGGCGCTGGAGCATCGGATGTTGTGCAGGTTCCGCCCGTAGGGCTGTAGGAATAGCCTGCCGCGCCTTGCGGATCGAGCGAACTGGTGTACATGCAGCCTCGTTCGCACACGTTGACCGAGGCCGATGTTTCACCGCCTGCCCAGCCGAACTCTTCAGGGCGTGCGCTGCACTTGGTCTTGTAGCCGCGTTTGACTGACGCATATCGCCCGCTGGATGCATAGGAAGGCCGAACAAAGCCAACGTAGGCATCGCCTTCCTGCTCAACCATGGGGTTCCAAGTAAAGCCACCAGCAGCGTTGGATCGGGCAGCCTGCTCCGTAGCCGCAGCCCACGCAGCTGCATAAGCTTCGCCCTGATCATCGCACTCCGTATAGCCAACGTCCGCGCTAGGCGAACATCCAGCAGCATGGACAGACGCGGAGGCCCCGATACACGATGCCAGGCACAACGCCAACGTCCACCTCATCGCGCATCCAGCCCAATCGCCGCCGCAATGCCACACAGCGCGCTCAGCAGCCCGGCAAACAGGCACAGGATCATCCGAGCCTCCGTGCGATGAAGAACCGCGCCACCTTCGGCGCAGCCCAGAGGCAGAACTTGATCTGCGCGTACAACGCTGCGGCCCCCAGAACGGCCAGTGCGGCCGTTGCGGGCTGCAATGAGGCCATGATGCTTTCAAAGTCCATACGCCCTCCCAATAGAAAGGGGCAGGTTTCCCTGCCCCACCCTGCCCCTTCGCCTTAACGGCCGAAGAAGCCCGCCACCTTCTTTGCTGCCCAGCTGGAGAAGCCGACCAGCGCGATCAGCGCCGCCGCGGCGACGATGGCAGTGGTGGCCGAGGCGACGGACAGGCCGTCCAGAATTCCGCTGAAATCCATGGTGATGCTCCTTTCATGAGTGGATGGGTTACCGGTGGGTGTTGAAGAACGACGCCACGGAACCGGCGATCCGGGCGACGACGAAGAAGAAGAGAATCAGGGCCATGGGCGACACCGCCCACACGGCCAACTGTTCCTTGCTGGGCGGTTGGAACGCCTCGGCAATCAGGCTCACGGTGGAGGCCTCTGCGCTGCTCATCAGCACGTACCCCGCGCACTGATCGACGGGCTGACCGGTTGGGATCAGCGTTCCGTCCTCCCCGAAAGCAACGCAGAGGCCCATGGCTTAGGCCTGTCCTGCCGGACGCGGTGCGGCCTTGGGCATCGCACGCAGCGCAGTGAACTTGCTCAGCGACAGAACGCCCTTGTTGACCTGTGCCATGGCGGCAACGTCCAACTCATATTCGCCCTCGGCGAACGGCTGCTGACCCTTGTCCAGGCGCACATCGAACGGATAGGCAAAGCCCGCCGTTTCAAGCTTGGCCTTCTGCTTGCGGGTGGTGTACTCCACGCTCTCGCCCGCATCGTTCTTGAAGCTGCCGCCGCGCTCATCGACGCTGGACGACAGGACGGTGACCTTGATGACGTTCTGGATCATTTCGTTACCCCTTTTGGGTTGGCTGTACGGCCGCTATTTCGGGCCAGTGCGCTGCTGTGTCACCTGTGACCCACTTCGGCAGCGATGGCGAAGTGCAGGATTCGATTACCGCCCGCAACGCCTGATCGTCAGGGCAGTTCTTGGCGATGAAATTGAGGGCCGCACCGTACTGGCGACGGATGTGGCGTCGGACGCTCTTCCACGTCGCTTCAACAGCGGCTTTCGTGATTTCGATGCGCGTGGCGACGCAGCGCAGAAAGGACAGGACCGGATAGGCGCCCAGCAGGTAGGAAGCCGGGTCACGCAAAATGTCGAGCGGCAGTTCCTTGCGGTTGGAATTGCGGAATTGCGCCTCATAGCGCACCCACGGCGAACTCTTATCGCCCTGCTCCCTGCCCTTCTCGTAGACCCGAAGCTGCTTTTCCGACTTCTTGCCGCCGACATAGAACGTCTTGCCGTCGCCGCTGTCGTAGTCGTCCACCAGTTGCGCCTTCGGGCGCTGACCACGGTTGTCGAAGTCGCCAGCGGCGTACCACTTCTGCGCCATCCGCAACGGGTAGTCGCCCACCAGGTCATCGGCGCACACGTCCACACGGGTGATCCTTCCGGCGCAGCTTTCGAGCTTCGCTCGAAGCTCCAGCCACCGCTGCGCATGGCCGCAGCGCGCTGCGCCTATCGCCTTGCATCCATCACCGGTTAGCTCGATGCGAGCGGTATACGTGCCATCGGCGCGGCGGCAGTCTTCGCCACCCAGTTCGATCATGCCTACGAACTTCTTGGCCGCGTCGATGATCTTGATCCGCCATGTGTAGAAGCGACCGCCGCCCACGGTTTCATCCAGTTCAAGGCCAAGCCCGGCAAAGAACCAGCAGAACACCTGCAGGGCCGCGATGCGGGCGTTGTCCGGCGAGAACTCGATCCACTGGCGGACCTCTTCGAAGCTGTCGCCATCACGGAACGCGAGTTCATCCAGCGCTGCGCGCAGATCGATGGAAGCGGAGAACCAGTCAATGCCGACCGTCAGGGTTCCCTCGGGGTTCCTGAATTCACTGACTCCCCTGTTAGACGAGGGGAGTCCCGACCCGGCCAGCACCGCGCGATCACCGGCCACAGAGCGACTCCTGCTGTTCGGCGAGGCGCGCAGCGCCCAGCAGATCGCCGCGCTTGGTGGCGGCAATCTCAGCCTTTGCGAGTTCGATGACCTGGGCTTCGCGGGACTGCTGCGAGGCGGTGTAATCACGCCGGTCGAGTAGCCACGAAACGAGCTTTGCGCAGCCAATGGATACGGCCACGATGGCCGCCAGCAGCACGAAGGTAATGAGCGGATCGATCATCCCTGTCCCCTACCCCAAGCCCCCCAAGGGAACCCGCCAGCAGCCTTGGGGTGCCGTTGGCGGGTGTCCCGTGTGTACGGGACGGAGAGCATGTAACCTGATTACGGGACACGCTGTCAACTAGGTACGGGACATGAGCATCGTTAGCACCCTGATCGACAAGGCTCGGCAGAGGGCAGGAATCGCGTCAGATAGCGCCTTGGCGGCGCAATTTGGTGTGCACCGGCAAGCGGTGTCGAAGTGGCGCAATGGGGATGCCTACCCCGATGAAGAGCACATCGCAGAGATGGCCGTCATGGCCGGAGACGATCCTGTGCAATGGCTTGTGGCCATCAAAGCAATCCGTGCGGAAGGTAAAGCTGGCAAGGCGTGGGCTGCGCTCGCCAAGAGGTTGGCGACAGCTGCAATGGTGGTGCTGCTTGCCGTTGGCTTCACCCTCCCCCGCGACGTGCAGGCCATGCCGCAAGTTGGTAACGCCTTGCACGATATACATTATGCGAAATGCTGTATCGGGCGGCCGCAGCCTTCGTTGGCTCTGCATGGCAATGGCTGAGGCTCTGGCTTGGCTCTTGCCTCCCTGCTGGCTCCCCCGACAAGGATGAGATTGCAGCATGAGCAAGATCGATCCCCATGATCGCATCGATCTAACCGGCCCTTGGGCCGGTTTCGGATTCCAAGCTGGGCACATGTTCACCCCCGAAGGTCATCAGCTAGAGCCATGCGACATGACCTGGTGGTCCCTGACCTGCAACATTGCGCGGGAATGGCGACTGATGATGGCTGAGGCCGCTCCCCGGAGACCAGCTGCACGAAAAGCTTCGGCCACGGCGAAATCCAGCGTCATCTACCTAGCCGAAGCGCTCAGAATTCGCCGAGAACGACGGTCCGGCGTGCGTGATCCCGGCCCCGGCGCCGAGACGTCCAATGTGGTCTACATGAGTCGTGGGCCGAAGCCGCGTCAGCGCGTGTAAAGCGCTTCCGTAGGGGCGCTGCCCCTACACCCCCAGTACAATGCAATCTGGACGTGATTGGGGTGGCGTATGGAGCGCGAACGGCCTGAGTACCTTCCGCCGATTGAGCGGAAGCGTTGGAATTTCCCGTGGCTGATTACCGGATTTTTGACTCTGGTGAGTCTTACAACCATTGGCGTGCTTACGCTGGGTCGCACAAACAGTGCCTGGAGTGAGCGTTTTGAGGGTGTGCGGCGATCCATTGAGGCCGCTGAGCAGCCGTCGACGGCTAGGACTGAGCTGCCGACGGCCAATAGCCCGGTGCCGTCGGCGCTTCCAGAACGTCAGCACGCACAGCCATCCCAGAATGCGCAGAATCTGCGCTGTATCAACGGAATGTTCTTCCGTCGAATTGAGGGGGGCTGGGAGAACCTTCCGGGCTCCCGGTGTGGCGATGCCCCAGATAGCACTGTCCAGTGCTTTGCCGGAAAGCCATACAGGCAAATGGCTGCTGATGGTGGCTGGGTTCTCTCACCGCGAGATCGCTGCCCGTGACGCGTCACGATAATCAGAAGCTCGCCGGGTAAGGTGGCGTCTCCGGGAACGTCCCCATTGGGCGTTTCCCGACCTCAACCAGAGCATGTGGTGACGGCTCGGGTGTCCCGGATGGCGATGACTGAGCGATGCCGCGAGCTGGATGATCCTGACTCGACTCCGATTCCTGGCGTGGTGCGCGATACGGGTTGTAGGCCGGGCCATCGCGTGCGATCGCCACGCATACCGGTAGCGAAATCTTTGCCTTGGTGCCCTGCTCTGTGACACACGTGCAGGTGGTGTCCTGCTCGGTGGTGCCGGAGGCCATGCAATACAGCTCAGGTTGCGATTGCACGGTGCGATCATCGAAGGCGGGGGCAGACCACGGCTGAAACTCCACACGTGGTTTGTGTTTTTGCACGTATTCTTCGCGGGTGAGGGGCCGTGCCGCCGGCATGCCCGCGCCCAAGGGCGCCAGGGCCCCTGCCGCCGGCAAAGCTTCGGCCCCCTGCTCTTCCTTCCTCGCAGCTTGTGCGTTGGAGGGCTTGATCAGGAACAGCCAACCCAACCACAAGATGCCTATCAAGGCGACCGCCACTGACAGGCCCTGCCAGACTCGCTTCGGTACCTTGAACTTGTGACTGGCCGTGTGCAGCGTTGCGCTGCGATACCTGTCATAGAGGTTCTTCGGGTAGACCCAGATTTCTTCTTCGGCCTTGTCGCGTATCCGCTCATCGTAGGGATCAGCCTGCACGCGGGTCCACGTCAGAACACCAGCCCGCTGCATGCCAAACGCACGATTCATGTGGGTGTGCGAGCCGATCAGGCTGCGCACCTGGTGGTGGACGGGGCTGGCTCCAGCAGGCCGGCCACGATCAGAGTATCCAGCGGCTGCTGCGCCAGCGGCGCCGTCTGCATGGCCATGCCAAGCGAGCTGGGCACCAGCCCGCCCTGTTCGGAGAGCATGTGCAGATCGTAAAGACGCGCGCCTTCGGTGGCATTCGCCAGTTCGAAGGCGGACGCAGCCGCGATCGCCATGGTCTGGAACCCGGATGGCAGAACAAATCCAACACTGAGCATGGCGGTTTTTCAAGGATGGCCGTAAACGAGGTATATACGACATTTACGCCATTCACAAGCCGGCCTAGATTTGGCCCTGACCCCGGCGACGCCCGCCGCTTCGGACTGACCACCGTGAACAACCCTACCCATCAAGGCACCGCTCTCATCACCGGCGCATCGTCAGGCATCGGCGCGGTCTATGCCGATCGCCTGGCCCGCGCCGGATACGACCTGATCCTGGTTGCGCGACGCGGCGAGCGCCTGCGCCAACTGGCCGAAGCACTGGCCCGCAGCACCGGCCGCGCAGTGGACGTTGTCGCGGCCGACCTGACCACCTCCGACGGGCTTGCCGAAGTTGAGAAGGTGATTCGAGACCAAGCGGATATCCGACTGCTGGTCAACAATGCCGGCATCGGCGCAACGGCTCCCCTGCTGCAGTCGGACATCGGCGAGATGGAGCGCATGATCACGCTCAACGTGAACGCCGCGATGCGCCTGGCCTACGCCGCCGCCCCGGTGTTCGTGGCCCATGGCCAGGGCACGATCATCAACATCGCCTCCATCGTCGCATTGGCGCCCGAGTTGCTCAACGGCGTCTACGCAGGAAGCAAGGCGTTCGTTCTGGCGTTTTCGCAGTCGCTCCACCATGAGCTGGCCGACAAGGGTGTGCGCGTCCAGGTTGTGCTGCCGGGGGCCACCGCAACGGACTTCTGGCACCTCTCCGGCCTGCCGGTGGAGCACTTGCCGCAGGACATCGTGATGAGCGCCGAGGACATGGTGGATGCATCCCTGGCCGGGCTGGCGCAGGGCGAACGTGTGACCATTCCGGCGCTTCCGAACATCGCTGAGTGGGACGCCTTCGAGCACGCACGCAAGGCGATGGCGCCGGGGCTTTCGCGGGCGCAGCCGGCACAGCGCTATATGAGCAGGGTCTGACCGGCGAACGGGCTACAGACGCCCGGTGCAGGGGATGGAGCGATGGCCGGGCGGCGTCGCGTTGAGCGCTACGCTGCCCCGCCCTGCTGATTGTTAACGCGTGTTGCCTGAAGGTTTGACGCCACGTTGCCCCGCCCTTGATGGGGCCGCTCACAGCGCACTCCTATGCTGGGCCCGCCACCTGAGGGGTGGTGATCAACCTGGAGATTCACCATGCAACGCGATCAGAAAGACCTCCCCCACCCCGACGCGGAAGCGCAGCGCCCCGATCCTGTCAGCCCGCTGCAGGCAAAGCTGCACAACCACCGCAATCATGACGAAGCGCTGCAGGAGACCTTCCCTACCAGTGATCCGATCTCCCCCTTCGTCGCCGCGCCAACGCCGGAAGAGCAGGCCAAGCGCCTGGGTGAGCGGGTCAGGCTGCCAGATCGTCGAACGGATGAGGAGGCCGCGGGAGGTGACGAGTGATCCGGCGCGGCTTCGCCCGGGTCGCGGCCGCGACGGCACGATTGTCCGGCAGCCTGGGCGCATTCGTCGCGGCGCTGGGGGTGATCATCATCTGGGCCGCCAGCGGGCCGGCCTTCCACTTCAATGATACGTGGCAGCTGGTGGTGAACACGGGAACGACCATCGTGACCTTCCTGATGGTGTTCCTGATCCAGCACACGCAGAATGCCGATACGGCCGCGCTGCACATCAAGCTGGATGAACTGATCCGGGTCAGCAAGGACGCCAACCAGGAGTTGTTGAACCTGGAGTCGATGGAACCGGCGCACCTTGAAGAGATTCGCCAGCGTTACGAGGCACTGGCGAAGACCGCTGCAGACATCAAGTCCAAGAAGGAACGCTGCATGCCCTGCGAGGCGGATGCGGCCGCCGAAGCCTGAGGGTCACCGCTGCAGCGGCTGCTCTGCCTGCAGCGGTTCTGGCGTGAGGCCCTGCCGGGCGGGGCCTTCCAGCAGCGCCCCGGTGGCGGAAAAGCGGCTGCCATGGCATGGGCAATCCCATGTGCGTTCATGGCCATTCCATTGGACAACGCACTTGAGGTGCGGGCACAGCGCCGACATCGCATGCAGTTGACCGTGCTCATCGCGGTAGACGGCGGTCCGCTTTCCATCCACGTCCAGCAGTGCGCCACAGCCACGGCTTAACTCGCTGGGCGAGTGCGACGGCGCAGCACCGAGGCGATCTCCCACCATGTGCCGTGCAACCGTGCCATTGGTACGGGCCCAGCCGGCCGCCGAACGCACTGGCGTGAAGCGCATGGGGCTTAGCAGCTTCTCGATCTCGCTGGTCGTGCCCATGATTCCCTCGGTGATCGCACGAGCGGCCACGCCCGCCCAGGTCAAGCCATCGGGACCATAGCCGGTGGCGACCCACACATTGTCGTGCGCGCTGCTGCCGATGTAGGGTAGCTCGTCGGCTGCACGGAACTGCTGCGCCGACCAGCACAGCGGTTCGCCCTGCACGGTGAAGTTGCGACGCGCGTCGGCGACCAGATGCTGTGCCGGATCCATCACCGGGGTTTCGCCGGTGCGATGTGTCTCGCCGACCAGCACCAGCCAGTCGCGGCCATCAGTACCGCGCACCCCGCGCAGCGAGCGGTGCCGATCGGCGATCCAATGAATACCTGCCGCTGGCGGATTGGCAACCGGCACCGCCATGCCGTACTCGCGGTACACCTCCATCTCGGCCTGCACCAGGTTGAACCCTGCTGGCGAGTGGGTGGCGAGCACGAAGTGCCTGGCATGGATGCGGCCGCCAAGGGCGGTGGCAACGCCTGCTGAGGCCTCGATGCTGTTGATCTGGGTCCAGTCGTGGATGCGCACCCGGCCCACCAGGTGTCGCGCCAGTTCCCTGCAGAAGGCCGCCGGATCCAACTGCGCCTGATCGGGAACACGGAACGCGTGGCCCAATGCGAACGGTAGACCGGACTGCTGGTGTTCGCACTGCAGGCCCACGCGCTGATAGGCCTGCAGCTCACGCTCGAATCGCGTCGTCACCTCACGCGTGCGCTCCTGCATGCCGTACTGCATGGCCACGCGTTCGAAGCCGCAACGCAGATCGTAGCGGTGAACCAGCGTCTCGATGGCGCGCAGCGCCTGTTGCCGCCACTGCACGATACGACTGGCCGTGTCGCCGCCCCAGCGCGAGACCAGTTCTGCCAGCCGGGAGACGGGCGCGTAAAGATTGCCCGTGGACATCACCGTATTGCGCCCGCCGATGGGCCCTGCATCGACCACCAGCACATCCAGGCCGCTATCCGCCAGGCGGGCCGCTGTCAGCAGGCCGGTCATGCCGGCGCCCACCACCAGCACGTCCGCGCGCGTCGTGCCGGCAAGGGGGCGGAAGCAATGCGACTCGGTGTCAGCTGACCATAAGCTGGCGCGCGGGAACGGTTCGGACATGAAAGGGATCCTTGCAGCTTCAGCTGGGAGGCCTCTCTGATACGCCTTGCCGGGTGAAACGAGGGTGGCGCGGCCGTGCAGATGATGCTCACGCGCTGCGACGATCAACGCCATGGTCAAGGCCAGGTGAGCGCTGCGTGGGCAACACGCCTGTGTCGCCTCTGCGAACCGCAACTCTCTGCTTGCAGCGTGGTCGCTAACGTGCCTGGAAGGAGGATCGGGCAGTGAGCACGCACCTGGAAATCGATCTGATGATCGCGCAACTGGACGAACTGCTGCCGACTTGGGCAGCGTTCTACCCCGAGCAGCAGTTCGTCCGCATGCTTGCCGAGGCACTGGACTACATTGCTGCCAGTGCAGACCCGGAGGCCCGGCTGTATTGCGTGATGCGCACCGGGCACCTCAACGCGTGCAGCGGAGAGATTCCACGGGCGGCGCGCTATGGAGGCCGCTAGGCCGGTGGATCACGCCGCGACCGCGTAGGGTTCCACCAACCTGGCCAGGATATCCATCGCCGTCTCGGTTGGCGCATCGTCACCACTGTGCTGGGCGAACCCTGACCAGTCCGCGCGGGCAAGAAGCTTCAACTGCTCGGGTTGGGTGGGCAGCCAGCGCATCGGCCAGAACGGGAGCCGCCGGTTGCCCACCCTGCCGCGCTGCAACTCGATGAGCCCGGTATGGCTGGAGGCGCCCACCACCCGCGAATACGCCACCCTCAAGCCGTCTTTGGGCCCCTCCATGTACTGCAGGAAGCGGCTGCCGTCGAACAGCAGGACGCCGGTGACGCCGGCACTGCGGTTGAAGCGGGCGGCATCATCGACCAGATCGTCGAGCTTTCCGCTGCCCAGGCCGAACGGATCACCAGCAACGGCTGGGCCCGCTTCGCTGACGTATGCGACTGCCCTGATCGGCATTGGCTGCTCCTGTAGCGAATCCCCCCAGATTCCGTGGCCGTAGGATAGGCCACCTGCGCCCCGCAGTTGTTCCCATCATGTGCATTTTGTGAATCAGTTGGGTTCCAGCTGACAAACGGCATGCAGGACGCCTACACCCCCCATGCCATGGATCGTCTACGCTTGGGCCAGATGACTCGGGAGCGCCCCATGCCCAATACCGGCCTTTTCCATGTTCTGGAGCTGGACGCTGTTTCCGGCGTGCAGGGTATTGAGCGCGTCAGGTCCATTCGCGTGCGCTGCAACACCTGCGGCGGGATTACACAGTTGTCGCGGGACGCGTTGGGGGCGGTGCCCGGTGGAACGACGCTGGTGTGCGGCGCTTGTCCTTCGCGCCAGACGGTCAGCAACGCGCGGCTGGTCGAATGCGATCATGTCCTGCCCGGCAGCGCGCAGGGATCCGACGCGTAGGCGCGGGCTACGGGTCTGCCTGCGCCCAGCGCGCCAGATTCTGTTTCACTTTCCCGATGCCGGCCCAGGGGTCTTTGCGCCGCCGCTTGAGCTTTGCTGGCACGTCCTTGATCGTGAACGCGTCTGCGCGCTTGAGTTTCGCCAGATCGCCCCAGCCGATCGGCAACGCGACCGGTGCGCCCGGCCGCGCCCGCAGCGAGTAGGACGCGACTGCCGTTGCACCGCGCCCGTTGCGCAGGTAGTCGACGAAGATCCGCTTGTTGCGGAGGCTTTTGGTGGCAGTTGCCAGGAATCGCTTGGGCTCGGATTGCGCCAGCGCATCGGCGAAGCCCTTCGCAAAGCGCTTGGTCAGGTCCCAGTCGCATCCCGGGTTGAGCGGCACCACCACGTGCAGGCCCTTGCCGCCGGATACACGCAGGAACGATTCCAGCTCCAGCTGCGCCAGCAGTCTGCGGATGTCGGTTGCCGCCTTCTTGACGTCTGCAAAGGGTACGTCCGGGCCTGGATCCAGATCGAACACCACCCGGTCGGCCTTGTCGGGCGCTTCGGCGTGGCTGCCCCAGGGGTGGAACTCCAACGCGTTGAACTGCACCAGTTCAAGCAGGCTGGCCGCGTCACGCACCACCAGGTAATGGGCGTTGATGCCGCTTTCCTCCTTCAGCCTTACCCGATCGACCAGTTCCAGCCCGGCTGTGTGGTGTTTCTGGAAGAAGCAGGGTTTTGCGGTGCCACTGGGGCATCGGATGATCGACAGCGGACGATCAACCACCTCGGGCAGGAGGTGCTCCATCACTGCTGCGTAGTAGTCCCATACCTCCTGCTTGGTGTAGCCATCGCCAGGAAACAGGATCTTGCCGGGGGACGAAAGCGCGGGCGGTGTGCGGCCGGTAGCGGGTGACTTTTTCGTATCGTGCGCAGGACGCGTGGATGCGGGCTGTCCACCAGAGGGCATGGCCGGCCCGGAGCGATCGGAATCTTCGAGATCGGCGATGTCCTTGTCCGCCCGTACCGCTTTCAGCGATGCCTGGCGCAACAGCTTCTGCCCGCCAATCCCGCGATAGAAGACCTCCACCACGAAACGCGGTGCGAACCAGGTCGCGGCGCGAAGGTCGGTGTCCTGGGTGGGCACGTGCGCCGTCGGCTTGCGGCCGCCGCCGCCTTCGATGCGCTTGCTGACTTCGCCGATCAGTTCGTCCGAGAACCCGGACCCGACGCGGCCGACGTAGAGCCAGCCATGTTTCAGGTCTGGCCTCGCCAGCAGCAGCGAGCCGAACCCGGTGCGGCTGCCCTTCGGCGCGGTGTATCCGACCACCGCGAACTCGTCGCTGGCCAGCTGTTTGGTCTTTCGCCAATCCTCACTGCGGCCGCTGTGGTAGCTGCGATCGGCGCGCTTGGAAATGATGCCTTCGAAGTGCTGCTCACCGGCCAGGCGATAGGCCTCGTCGCCATCCCCCTGCACATGCGAACTGAACGCCAATGGCCTGCCCTGCCCCTCCAGCACGGAGTGCAGCAGGGCCTTGCGTTCCAGCAAGGGCGCATCGGCGATGTCCACGCCATCAAGATGCAGCAGATCGAACAATGCATACATCAGGACGCCCTGCCGCTCGCCGGAGAGCGTGGCCTGCAGCAGGTTGAAGTCTTCCTTGGTGCCGGCGCCGGCGATGAGCTCGCCGTCCAATGCCGCCGTGGTGAGGCCCAGTGCCGCGATCGCGTCACGTATTTCAGGCAGCTTGCCGGTCCATTCCAGTGCGTTTCGCGACCACAGCTGCACGTTGCCCTCAGCCACCGTAGCAAGGATGCGGTATCCATCCCATTTGATCTCATGCACCCACTGCCCGCCCTGGGGCGGCGTGTCGCCCAGCTTGGCCAACTGCGGCTCAAACGGTCCGGACGGCGCTGCCGCCTTTTTCGCCTTGCTGAGCGCCAGGGCCTTCTTCGCCCAGTTCTTTCGTCGGGAGCGTGTGGGGGGGACGACCGTGAGTTTCTTCTTCGCGCTCTTTCCGGCCCCGGCACGCTTCAGGTCCTCCGGGGGCGCTACAGCAACGTCCGCCAGCAGATCGTCTGCCTCGATGTCGCTGGCAAATTCATCGTCATCCTTGAACAGCAGCCACTGTGGCTGGCGCGCAGGCTTGCCGGAACGGACCAGATGCCATCCACCCTTGAGCTTGGCGCCGAACAACTCGAAGCGTAGATGGCCCTTGGCGAGCTGGGCTTCCGGGTCGCCCTGCGTGGCCCACACACCGTGGTCGAACTGGGCGACATGTCCGCCGCCATACTGGCCTTTGGGAATCTCGCCTTCAAATGCTGCGTAGTCGACGGGATGATCCTCCACCTCCACCGCCATGCGCTTGACCTTCGGGTCGTAGCTGGGGCCCTTGGGAACGGCCCAGCTCTTCAGCGCATCACCCACCTGCAGACGGAAGTCGTAGTGCCTGCGGCTGGCATGATGCAACTGCACCACGAAAATGGCGCGTTGGCCTTCTGGCAGCGCCTTGCCCGGTTCGGGCTCCCTGGTCTGGTCAAAACGACGCTTGCGGCGGTACTCGACCAGTGACATGGCAGCTCCGCGCTACTTTCCCAGGTGCTTGCGTACAGCAGCGGCGGTGGGCCCGACCTCGGCGACCGCGGCCCGAAGCTCCTCGGCTGACACACCCAGCGTCGTGGTCCAGTACTGCAGTTCATAGTCTTCGTTGACGTTGATGCGATCCCGGTCCGGGCTGCCGGTGTTCTTCTTGTCATCGCTCATGGGAGTCTCCACACGTGATCGGGCGTGAAGTGACCGTACCGGCCGGCCCATGGGCACCAGGCGACGCCACCGTGAAGCGATGGCGAAGGCCTGCCGGTATCGGGACTGCGGCAGGCGGGCGACAGACGCCACCTCGTGAAGACAACGCGCAGGGCTCGCGTTGGCGTTCACATGCCGCCTTCACCTGGCCCCCGCCTGATCGCAACCGGGCGGGACCTACGCTGAGCGCTCCACTCACAGCGGAGCCCAGCATGGCTATCAAGACAGCGGAAGACCTGTTCATCCACGAACTCTCGGATATCTACAGCGCCGAAAAGCAGCTGACCAAGGCCCTCCCGCGCCTGGCCCGTGCGGCCGAGAACCCTGACCTGGCCACAGCGTTTGAAACGCACCTGGAAGAAACCCAGGGCCAGATCGAGCGCATCGACCAGGTGGTGGAGGTTCTCGGCATCCGGCTGAAGCGCATCAAGTGCGCGGCGATGGAAGGTCTGGTGGAGGAAGGCAAGGAAGTGATCGACAGCATCGACAAGGGCCCTGTGCGCGATGCCGCCCTGATCGGCGGCTCACAGAAGGTCGAGCATTACGAAATTGCGTCCTACGGCACCATCGCCGCGCTGGCCAAGCAGCTGGGCTACAAGGACGCCCTGCCGCTGCTGCTGGAGACGCTTGAGGAAGAGAAGGCCACCGACGAGAAGCTCACCCTGCTGGCCAAGGGCGGCGGCAATGCCAAGGCGGCACAGGCCGCCTGATCGACGCGCGCCGAAGCCGGCCGCCATGGACGGCGGCCTCAGGGTTGGTACAGCACCTGGTCGTTCGGGCAGAAGAACGTGCGCCGCCGGGTGGTGCCCATGTAAAGCTTGCTGATCGGGCCGCCGCATGCCGGGCAGATCCTGCGCGTGTGTACCTGCCAGTGCTTCTTCAACTCGAAACGGCGCTTCCACTGCAGGAAATCAAAGCTGTAGGCGCGGGCCTGCGTGACCAGCGCGGTGAGCCTGCGCGGTGGCAGGTCGCCCAGCCGCGTGGCGGGGTGCACGCCTATACGGAACAGCACCTCGTTCTTGATGATGTTGCCCACGCCGGCAAAGACCGTCTGGTCCAGAAGCGCATCGCAAACCATGACGTCCGGCATTGCCTTCAGCTTGCGCCGGGCCAGCTTCGGATCCCATGCATCGTTCATCACGTCCGCGCGCCAGTCGTAGACCTCGTCCAACGGCTCGTCGATCAGCCGCACGGAACACGCATAGAAGTTCAGATCGCCATTGTCGAACCGCAGGGATACACGCGCCGGGGTTGGCTTCCGTTCGTCGATGCGCCAGCTGCCGAACATCATCAGATGGACGCGCAGCGTGTGGCGGCTGAATTCCAGCAGGAAGTGCTTGCCCCAACTGCGGACCGCCTTGACCCTTCGGCCCTGCAGCGGCGACAGGTCGACCCGGCTGTTCCCGGAGACGGCGCGGACCACGTGCCCCTTGAAGTGGCTCGCTGCTTCGCGCAGCTGGACGATCGAAGGGCCTTCAGGCATGTTCCTTCTCCTGCAGCAGCGCCTGCAGGTGCAGGGCGTTGCCGGTGGCGTGACCCAGTGCGGTGTTGTCCAGTACGAACCAGGCGGGTCGTTTCGCGTCGGCCTCGGCCAGCAGCTGCCGCGCAAGGTGGGCAAGGGTGGGTTCGTCGTAGGCGCTGCGATAGATCTGTGGCTGGCCGTGCCAGCGCCAGTAGCTCCACGCGCGGTCACCGCCGGGCGTCGCTGCCGCCGGCACACGTGCCGGATCCGCGGCAACCCGTGCCACGCCATGCGCGCTCAGAAGCGCATCCACTTCCGGCGTGAACCAACTCGGGTGGCGCGGCTCGCACGCCATATCGGCCTGGGTGCGCGCGCGCAGGCCCCGCAGGAATGCTCTGGCCGTGGCCGTGTCGTACACCAGGCTCGGCGGCAACTGCAGCAGTAACGGCCCGAGCTTTTCACCCAGCTCCAGCACGCCTTCAAGGAACCGCTCGAGCGGTTGCATTGCGTCGCGCAGCCGACGCTCATGGCTGATCTCTCGCGGCAGTTTCACCGCGAACCGGAAGCCCTCCGGCACGCTCGCCGCCCATCGCGCATAGGTCCTGGCCTGGTGCGGTCGATAGAAGGATGAGTTGATCTCCACCATCGGCAGGCGTGTGGCGTAGCGCTGCAGCGCGCTGTCGCCCGCGCCGAACGCTTCCTGATCCGCGCGCGGCAGCGACCAGCCCGCACAGCCGACACGCAGTGGAGCGGATGCACGCGGGGCGGCCGCCGCCGTCATCGTACCAGCTGCCCGTACGGTTCCAGGGTCTCTCCCGCACCTGCATCCGTCTGCAACTGCGAGACCGACAGCAGACGATCCAGTGCGCTGGCGCCCGACTCCAGCGCCGACGCGCTGCGCACGAAGCCGGTCCAGTCGGAGATGGCGATCTTTCCCAGCGCGAGCTCATCCACCCGCACGCTGCGCATCCGCCAGTGCGGAAACTGCCGCCGCCCCACCCTGCCCCGGTTCAGCTCGACGATCCCACTGTGGCTGCCGGCCGCGAGAATGCGCGTGTACGCCGCATTGATCCCGGCCTCCGGGCCCTCCAGATACTGCAGGAAGCGCGAGCCGTCGAACAGCAACGTGCCGGTGACATCGACGGATTCGTTGAACTGCACCGCTTCGGCCACAAGCCGTTGCAGCCGCTCTTCGGTCAGGCTTCGGGAAGCTTCACTCACATAGGCAATCGCACGAAAAGGCATGGCACCACCGGATGTTGCAGACAGCTCTACCTTAGCGACGCGGGTCGTATGTGCAGTGAGGCCGGCGTAGAGGCTGCGTCGAGTTGAGGCGCGGGCCCGCCGCATCGCTTTGACACGTGCTAGAGCGCGGCGGGCGCGCCTGCGGGCGCACACGCGCGTGCACGACGTTTCGTGGAGAGCGGATGAGGAATCGTGGGCTTCCGGATGACGCCACGTTGGCGGTCATGCCACCGCCGTCTAGCGCCGGATCTGGAAGATGGTCCCTGCCGCCAGTCGGGCGGCTCAACCCAGGGAGACTTTCCATGGCCAACCAGAACCAGAACCAGGGCAACAGCAACCGCGGTTTCGCTTCGATGGACGAGGACAAGCAGCGCGAGATCGCCGCCAAGGGTGGACGTGCCGCGCACGAATCAGGCAACGCCCATGAATTCAGCTCGGAAGAAGCACGCGAAGCCGGCCGCAAGGGCGGCGAAGCGGTGAGCCAGGATCGCCAGCACATGGCGGACATCGGCCGCGAAGGCGGCCAGAACAGCCGCGGGGGTGGAAACCAGGGCGGTAACCAGGGCGGCGGGCAGCAACAGCAGGAACGCGGCGGCGGCAACAACCGCGGTGGCCAGCAGCGCTGATCGCGCCTGAAGCCAGATGCACCTCTTCGTGGGCGGACGTGATGTCCGCCCACTTTCGTACGCCTTGACGCTGATCAAGGGCTTCGCCACTGGGGCGCCGCAGATGGGCGCCCCAGCTCTTTCACGGCTCGCGTGGTGGCAGGTCCAGTGCTCCCGCGCCCGGGCCGGCCCCCAGCTCGGCCCCGGTGGTCGGCCGCGCTTCCGGGTCGGAGAGTGTACGCAGGGCCATGGCCTGCACCGCCGCTTGTTCGCGCGCGTCCAGGTCCACCGTGCCGCCGCCGTCGCCACCATCCACAGCGGTCTGTGCCTCGCGGTCGCTGACCCGCTCCCATAGCTCGCCGCTGTTCCAGCTGCCCTGCAGGTCGTCGGCGCCGTCCCCCTGCGACATGTCCATGTACAGATCGGTGAACGCAGGGTCCCCCGGCAGCTTGCCCGGCGGGAAGTTGGGCTGGATGCTGTGCAGCGCCTTCTCGAATGACTTCATGTGCGCGATCTCGCGCGTCATCAGGAAACGCAGCGCATCCTTGATGCCGGGGTCGTCGGTGACGTTGATCAGGCGCTCATACGCCAGCTTGGCGCGCGCTTCCGCAGCGATGTTCGAGCGCAGATCGGCGGTAGGTTCCCCGATCGAGTCGATGTAGGCCGCTGTCCACGGCACCCCGCTGGAATTGACCAGTGCCGGCCCGCCACCGTACAGGATCTGCTCGGTATGGCTGGTGCTGTTCTGCCCCAGCAGCCGCATATCCTCGGCCTCGGCAAGCCCTTCGGACTGAATGGCCTTCGGCCCGCGGTTGAGCATGGCGATGATGGTGCCGATGATCTCCAGATGGCTGATCTCTTCGGTGGCGATATCCATCAGCAGGTCCTTGCGGCCTGGATCGCATTCGCCGAGTCCCTGGGTGAAGTAGCGCATGGCGGCAGCAAGCTCGCCCTGCGGGCCGCCGAACTGTTCAAGCATGAGGCTGGCGAGCTGCGGGTTGGATTCGCGCACGCGCACGGTGTACATCAGCTTCTTGTGATGAAAGAACATGGGGTTTCTCCAATGGCTGGCTGTGCTGGCGTCGGGGTCAACGCTTGGCTTGCGCGCCCGGCGTTTCGTCGCGATTGAGGAACGCACCGACCAGGCCGTCCTGGTGGTCCTCCAGCCAGCGCGCCATGGCGATCTCTTCCTGCAGGATCTGGCCACAGACCGCGGCGATGTCCGGCGCTGCGGCACGCTCGGCAGCAATCACCAGCGCCCGGTAGGTGGCGATCTCGGTGTTTTCGAAGCCGAACGAGAGCCCTACGCTCTTGACCACCTCGTCTTCCATCAGACTTGTGCCGGCCGCATGGAGAGCCGCAGTCATGCTGGCGAACAGTCCCTTGGCGGTCGGCACGCTTCCTCCAAGCGCTTCAATGCACTGGCGCAGCGAGGCGGCCTGCCCCTGCGTCTCCTGGACGTGCTGGGCGATCCGTGCAGCGAGGTGGGGATAGTTCTGGATCCGCGAAGCCATGGCCTTCATCATGGTCTCCGCCTCCTGCTCCATGGCGTAGGCGTCCTGCAGCCACTTCAACAGGCGCTCGCTTCGGGCGTTGTTCTGGTCTGCCATTTCGATCTCCGGTGCGGGGCGACATGCCTCCGGAGACCATGGTGGAGCGCCTGCAATCACCGCCCTGTCGGCCGGTGTGAGCCGTCGAAGGTGGGCGCTGCACGCAGTGGTGATGCGGCGATAACATCCGCAGCCCTGTGTTGCACCCAAGGGGCGCTCTCAGGTCGCCAATGCGCTGGATACGCCCACACCGGCTGCAGGTCGCTGGCGCCTGGGGTTCGAGGCGCACGCGCCGCCGGCCGCCATCACGGCCTGCATTACCCGATGTTGAGCACGATGCCCGCCACCATCCACGCCCACGACATAGACGAAGCGCCCATCGAACTTGGCCTGTGCGCCTTCCATGGCGTCGTCGGCCAGCAGTGTTCGCTTCAGCGACTTCATCCAGGCCCGTTCAGGCGCCCGGTCCAGCTCCACGACGATGGCGGCACCGCCGCAGTCGAGCGGCATGCACTCGACACGCAGTACACCTGGAGCGACAGAATCGGTTCCGGATAGCGGCATGACAGAATCTCCGATGCGGGGGACGGCGGCAGTATCCACAGCGCGTGCCAAGACGCCGTCAACGAAATCCAGGGCACCTTCCACACCTCCTCCACCCGGTTGGCGGCGCGCTCTCGGGGGCTTCGCGCCGGGCTGACAATGCACACGCATGGCGTTGATGCAGCACAGCACAGACTGCAGTTCCCAGGACAACACAGGCGTGCACGTATGCAATCCGGAATGAGCCAGCGCAGATGCAACCTGCTGCTGGTGGAAGACCAGCTCGACCTGGCTGCGCTGATGGAACAGGCGCTGGAGGACGCAGGCGACCAGGTGACACATGCCTACAGCGTGTTCGATGCGCTGGGGCTGCTGGACAACCAGCGATTCGACGGCGCCGTGCTCGATGTCGAGCTTCGCGACGGCGTGGTCTTCCCGGTGGCTGATCGCCTGACGGAACTCGGTATTCCGTTCCTGTTCGTATCCGCGGTCTATGACCAGTTGGTGCCGCAGCGTCACCGTCGCGCCGCTTTCGTGGCCAAACCGTTCCACGTCGGCGAGTTGCAGGAGACGGTTCGGCGCGTCATGGGGGATGTCTGCGTGCAACCGCCGGCGCATTGATTGCCATGGGGTGGTCACCCCAGGTGCGGGGCCACCACCAGGCTCAGCTGGCGCAGCGCGCCGCCATGGGAGAGCCCATCCCAGTTGCTGCGCGCCACGCTGCGGATCTCGGAGGCGTCAACCCACAGCAGCCGCATTGACCAGTAGGGAAAGAACCGGCCGGAAACCCTGCCCCGGCCCAGCTCGATCAGCTCGCAATGGCTGCGGGCACTGAGGATGCGGCTGTACACCACGTTGATGCTGTCTTCCGGTCCCTCGATGTACTGGAGGAAACGGAGCCTGTCGTAAAGAAGTACACCCGTAACGCCGGCTTCGAAGTTGAAGCGGGCGGCGGCCCTGGCGAGGTCATCCACATGGTCCATGGAAAGCCCCGATGTCGCCTCACTTGCGTAGGCGACTGCACGGAGGGGCACGTTCGTTCCTTCTGACGCAGGAGATTTCCTGCTCGTCCATCATCGCTTCGCGGAGGTAGGCAGGGATGAGGGCCTTCGTGGCCTGCGCTGTTCCAACGCTCTCCTCAACCGCACGCTCCGATAACACGGGGCGCTTGCGTGACGGTGTGGCTGACCCTCAGGTGATCAGGGCCGATGCTTCCGCGCCGGAGCGCTCGCCACCCAGCGCCGCCAGATAAGCGGAGAATCCGCCTGTAGCGCGCCCCTGCAGACGCGCACTTGTCATCACCAAGGGAGCGCCGGCCCATCGCACCACCGCACCGCAGCGTTGCAGCGCTCTCACAAGCGCCACGTCTTCACTACAGTGCAGGGGAGCAAAGCCGCCAACGGCCCGATAGGAACTGGCAGAGACGCCGAGGTTGGCACCGTGGATGCGCCCATGATGGTCGCCCCACTGCTGTCTTGCCTGGAATGCCCTGCGCAGGCGCCGTTCACCCTGGCAGGACGTCGCTATGTCCACCAGTCCGCAGAAAGCGTCACAACCGCCCTGAACCTGTGCAGCCAGCCACTCGGGAGGCACCTCGCTGTCAGCGTCCGTGCTTGCCAGCCACCTGGCGCCCCGCCCCAGCAGTTCAGCAGCGGCTGCGGCCCGGGCGACACCGACGCAGCGTGCATCCAGCTGTACGCTGCCGACCTGGTGTTGGCGGCAGATGGTGCCCGTTGCATCCGTACACGCATCCAGCGCGACCATCACCTCCACTGCTTCGCCGCCGAGGCCCGGGTAAAGGGCCGCCACCCGGATGGATTGCAGGCACCGCGCGATACTGTCCGCCTCGTTGTGGGCGGGTATCAGGACGCCTATCACCGCAGGCCCTCGTTGCGGGCCAATGACAAGGGGCCCCGTGTCCATCCCTGAAGCACGAAGTCCGCATCGCGGTAGTGGAAGGCTTCCTGCAGGCCTTCCCCCAGGCATCGATGCACCACCTCGGTCCGGCTCGCGCGTCCGGCGAACGAGGGCAACCAATGGCAGGCAACCAGCAAGCCGTCATCGCGAAGTGCTTCATCGATGCCACGGCGCAGCTCGCGCAGTGCGCCTGCTCCCAGGTAGTAGCCCATTTCGCCGCAGACGATCAGGTCGAAGCGTCCTGGCGGCCATTGCTCGGGATGGCTGGCGCAATGAACCTGCACGTGCGGCAGATGGGCCAGGTTGCGGCGCGCCTGGAACGCCGCACGTGGGCTGATGTCGGTTGCCAGCAGGCGTTCGCAACGTGCGGCCAGCGCCTCGGTCAGTACGCCGTTGGAACACCCCAGTTCCCAGCCGCGAGCGAACTGGCGCTGGCTGAGGCTTGCCAGCAGCAGCGCACGCTTGCGCTCTTCATACCACCGACTGCGGTAGCCGAACGGGTCCTCCTGCTCATGCAGGTCATCGAAGTACGGTTGCGCGCTCATGCAAGGAATACCTCGTAGTTTCGGAAGAATCGGGCGAGTACATGTGCGGGCAGCACCGGCGGGCTGTTCAGGCCCACCACGTCGCCGGTCTGCGTACGGAAATGCGCGATCGCGATTCGCTTTGCGGACGCCACGGCTGAAATGTCGACCAGCTTCGGAACCTCCCACGCCATATGTGCGCAGGCAGGGTCAAGCCAGTGCCAGCCCCACACCGGGTACTCCAGCCGGTGGCAACCGACCGCCCGCGCGGCGCGCCAGGCTGCGCGCCCTGCGGCTTCGTGATCGGGGTGACCATCAAACCGCCATGGCGCCAGGACCAGGTCGCGCGGTTGCAGATACTGCTGCAGCCAACCTTCCAGCCCCTGCTCATGCGCGCTGACCGCGCCGTCGGCGATACCCAGGTGGAAGATGGAGCCGACCGGAATACCGAGTTCGCCCAATGCCGCGGCAAGCTCCGCTCGGCGCGCTGATCGCAGGCGTTCGGGCGTCCACCACGGCTCGCCCGGGTAGCATGCTTCGCCGTCGGTCACGGCAACGACACTGACGTCGATACCCTGTCCCGCAGCGTGATGCAGCAGTCCGCCACAGCCAAGAATTTCGTCGTCCGGATGCGGCGCGACCACCACCATGCGGTCATGCCCGCTGCAGAGTGCGGTTGCCGATGTGGTCGGTTGCTGCCAGAGCCAATCGCAGTGCAGCCAGGCCTGCTCCTGGGTTCCTTGCCCTTGCAGGGGTGTCCTGGCTACAGCGCCCATGTTGCCTCCTGTGCTGCGCGCTGCTCGCCCAGCCATTCCCAATCGCGGTCGGCGTGGCTCTGGCGAAGGAACACGGTCAGGTCCGCGCAGCGCCGGGCATGGGCGTCCTCCAGGCACATCGGGCCCGGGCCCAGCGCCCGACCCGCCAGGTCCAGCACACGCGTTGCCGCGCGCTCAACGACACAGCGCACGCGCACTACATCTTCGCGATGGGCCAGTTCGGGCGCGGCGTCGATGTGCGCCGCCAGTTCGCGAAGCAGCGCGGCTGCCGGGCCCAGGGCGAGGTCCACTTCACCCAGCAGCCGCGCGCGATTTCCCTCGGTGCAGGCCGGTCGCATGCGCTCGGCCAAAGCGGCCGCTGCACCAAACCAGACCGACGCGATGCCTGCCCCGCCGTGCCAGAAGCCCGGGCGCTGCAGGTAGTCATCGCGCGTCCCCAGGATCACCATCGGTGCGCCGTCAAAGCGCACCGTGGTGGAAGGGATTGCGGCCATGCCCACGGCAGGCCATGGCTCGCCCGCAAGTGTGTGCCAGTGTTCCGCCGCTACCTGGCATAGCCACACGCCCTGCGGGTTGCGAACCGTTACCAGTGCCGCATCCACCCATGCGCTGCCGGAACACCAGGGTTTGTCACCGTACAACCCACCGCCGGCATCGATGCGAACGGTGTTGGCCGGACCCTCTGCAGCCCATACCGCCAGCAACGTATCTTGAGCAGGGATGGGCGCCCTCAACTCGGCAGCAATCGCCTGGGCGTCATAGTGGGCCTCCAGTACCTTGGCCAGGCAAAGATCCTCTGCCCCCCAGGCTGCCAGCGCCTGCCAACGCTGCAGCGTCTGGCCGCCACCGGGCAAAGGCAATGCCGGTTGCTGCACCAGCACCTGGCGTGCGCGATTGAACAGCGAAGAGGACGACGTCACATCCCGCATGGGTGGCAGACCTGCAATGGAGATACGCGATGAACGTAGGCGGCGGGCGGTCACATGTCTGTCTTGATGGCGTGGCGGGCACATGAATGCCCGGTACCATGATCCTCACGGACCCGTCTGCGTGCGCTGTCTTGCACGCACGCACTGCCGCAGTTCCCAGAGCCATGGCAGCACTACCAGGCCCAGCGCCGGCAGCAGGGCGAGCCACCAGACGTCCGGTGCTGCAGGCTTCACTTCGAGCGACCACCGCGGGTGGACCTGCCAGCCCACCCAGGCCAGCAGGACCCACGGCGCGGCATCCAGCACGCTGTGCACATGCTGTTCCGCCGGGCTGATGCGTCGACAGCCGTCCGCGCTGACGGTATCGAGATAGCCGGCGACCGCGTGTGCGATGACCAGGCCTGTCAGAAGCGCGACCAGCGACAACGTGTTCTCCAGCAGGAGCCAGGCAAGCATGCCGCTGCCGATCAGCAGCAGCTGCACCCCATGCAGCAGGCTTTCGCGCATCGCGGAAGTGTGCGGAAGATCGGTGCGCCGGTGAAAATGAAAATCCAGCGATCCCGCAGCCAGCCACAGGGCGTAGACACAGGCGATGACAATCGCGCTCATGGCGGCACGCTCAGGGTGTCAATACGATCTTGCGGCAGTCATCGTCCTTGGCGTCGAACATTGCATAGCCTTGAGCTGCATCGGCCAGGCGCATCCGGTGCGAGATGATGTCACCCGGCTGCAGCTTTCCTTCCATGATTGCGTCGAGCAGTTCCGGCATCAGTCCCTGCACGTGGGTCTGCCCCATCTTGAACGTCAGCCCCTTGTCGAACGCATCACCCAGCAGAAAACCATGGATGAAGCCAGCGTAGACACCCGGGATGCTGACCACGCCGCCGCGGCGTGCTGCCGCGATGCACTGCCGGATCGCCACGCCGCTGCTGCCCTCCAGCTTCACGGCAGTCAATGCTGACTCCAGCGCGCTGCCCTCGGCCTCGAAGCCTACCGCCTCGATGCAGGCGTCCACGCCCCGCCCACTGGTCTGGGCAAGGATGTAGTCCGCCGGGTCTTCGATCTCCTTGAAGTCGATGGGCGTCACACCGTAGGTACGGCGCGCGTAATCCAGACGGTAACGAAGATGGTCGACCATGAAGATGGTCTCTGCGCCCAGCAGGCGGCAGCAGGCCGCGCTCATCAGCCCCACCGGGCCCGCACCGAAGATGGCCACCGTCGAGCCCGCCTTCACCCCTGCGTTCAGCGCAGCCTGGTAGCCGGTGGGGAGAATGTCGGACAGGAACAGCACCTGCTCATCCGCAATGCCTTCCGGAATGCGCAGCGGGCCTACATTCGCCTTCGGTACGCGCACGAATTCGGCCTGCCCCCCGGCCACGCCGCCATACAGATGGCTGTAGCCGAACAATGCGGCCGGAGGCAGCATGCCCTTCTGATTCAGCGCGGCACCCTTGCCGGTATTGGTGGTTTCGCAAGCGGCATACTCGGCCAGGCGGCAATGGAAGCACTCTCCACAGGCGATCACGAAAGGGATCACCACACGATCGCCCGGCTGCACCTGGGTCACGCCGCTGCCGACCTCTTCCACCACGCCCATGAACTCGTGGCCGAGCACATCGCCATCGTGCAGATCCGGAATCTTGCCGCGATACAGGTGCAGGTCCGATCCACAGATGGCGGTGGCGGTTACCCTCAGGATCAGATCGTCATCGGCCGCCAGTACCGGGTCCGGTACGGTCTCGACTCGCACATCCTTGCGGCCGTGATAGGTCAATGCTTGCATCGTGCTTCTCCAGGAGCTCGGGACGCCAGCATCGCAAGGCCGCCATCCCGCTTCGGTGACATCCCGGTGTGCACGGCGTTCATTCCACGGGGTCATGGTGTTAACCCGGCCCGGTGCAATCTTCGGTCTTTCGACGCAAGAGCTGCCCATGAACGACAAGCTGCCCTTCAATCCGACGACAGACGTGGACGATCAGTCGAAGGCGCACACGCCGGACAAGCGGCGCAACGATCGGGCCAAGTGGAAGGAGCACGACATGCACGACGACGGCGATGGCCCCAAGGCCGTACCGGAAGACTACGAACGTCCTGATCCTGACCCGACCGGAAAGCGTTGAGTCCGCCTCACATTCTGGATGCGCCGGATTCACGGGTCATGGCCTGCTACCCGCGCAGGCTTCGCGCACGGCCTCTGGAACAGACTGAACGAGGTGTTGCATGTGGAAACGCAACGGTCTCTCGCTGGTGCTGCTTGTGCTCACGCTTGTGTTCATCGTTGGGCAGGCGGTTGCCGGGCATCACGTGCACAACCAGGAACTGGTCGAGCACGGACGCGCGCCGATCGATCTCTGGCACTACCTCGCGACGGGGCACTTCGTCAGCGCCACGTTCGAGAACTGGGAGAGCGAGTTCCTGCAGATGGGGATGTATGTGCTCCTGACGGTCAGCCTGCGCCAGCGCGGCTCGGCCGAATCGCGGCCGCTGGACCCTGCGCAGGAACAGAATCGCGTCGAGCCGGGGCCCACGCCGTGGCCGGTAAGGCGCGGTGGTCCATGGAAGACGCTCTACGGTCATTCGCTTGCGATCGCGTTCGGGCTGTTGTTCCTGTTCAGCTTTACGCTGCATGCAGTGGGAAGCTGGCGTGCCGAGGAGGCCGAACAGCAGTTGAAGGGATTGCCGCCGCCAGGCTTTATGGAGCACCTCGCCAGCAGCACATTCTGGTTCGAATCCATGCAGAACTGGCAGAGCGAATTCCTGGCCGTGCTATCCCTGGTGGTGCTGACGATCTTCCTGCGCCAGAAAGACTCGCCGCAATCCAAGCCGGTTGAGGCCCCACACGCGCAGACAGGTGATTGAGCCATGCGAGATGATCCATCGACGGCCCTGCTGATCATCGACATGTTCAGCCGATTCGACTTCCCTGGCGCTGAAAAGCTGGCGCCGGCGGCAGAGCGGGCGGCCCGGCAGGTCCGGCGCTTGAGAGATCACTTCGACGAATGCGGTTGGCCGGTCATCTACGCCAATGACAATTTCTCGGATTGGAAGCGCGACTTCCGCCAGCAGGTGGAACAATGCCGGCGCGACGGTGGCCCGGCGGGGCGGATCGCCAGCCTTCTCTCGCCTTTGCCTGGTCACTACTTCGTGCTCAAGCCCAAGCACTCGGCCTTTCTGGCCAGCCCTTTGCCGATTCTGCTGGGCAAACTGGGAGTGCGCCGCCTTTGGCTGTGTGGCATGACGGCCGATTCGTGTGTCCTGGCTACAGCGTTGGACGCCAACGCCAGGGAATTCCACGTGGTGTTGGCGTCGGAGGCCGTGGCGGGGATGCCAGCGCAGAAGCGGCGGGCACTGGCGCTGCTTGCTGGTTCGGACGCAGCGCGGGTCGCGCGGGTTTCTTCGCTTGTCTCTGGCCAGGAGCGGGATGGCGCTGACGGCGACTCAGGCCCGGTCGGCTAAACCCTTTACGCCTGAATGACCGGCGCAGTGTGCGCAGCAGAAGATCTGGCCGTTTCCTTCAACACCATGCCCGATAACAGCGCAATCGCAGTGTGCGCAGCGCGGTGCGAATGCGTGGATCGCGCATTCGAACGAATCGAACGTGCCGCTGCGCTCGCCCTGCTGGAGAGTGAAGCTCTTGTCGTAGTTGTTGCCGCAGACATCACAGGTGGCCATGGGGCACCTCGTGCTGTGGAAGGAACATGCAGTGTGGACAGCGCGGGTGTCGGTGGCCGTGAATGCACCGTGTCGCGAGGGTGTAGGACGTTCGCGTCGTCACGCGTCGGGCGCGGCCCGTCCTATTCGTCTTTGCCGGGCTCGGCACTGCCACCCCGTGACGCGCCACCACCACAGGGAAATGCGGTCCGCAGCGCTTCGGCAACCAGTGAAGACGCATCCTGCTGCAATCGCTCGCCGGGCAACTGCCGGAGATGGGAAGATACACGGTCGACCAGCTCATGCGGAAGAATCCTGCCTTGGCCACACCACTGGCCGTGGCTGGCATCGGCAACGCCCTGGATATAGGCGCTGGCGCGAGCGCTGGACAGGTTCCGGCACTGCTCGCCGTCGCAGAACCCATCAGCGCCTTTGCCCTGCAGCAGGGTGATGAGTTCGGCTCCACTGACAAGCCAGGTGCGTGCCGGTTGCGTTGTTCCGGCGAGGGCGGATCCTGCCAGGGCGCAGACGCCAAGTGCGAGGAGCCGACGCATCAGGCGGCGCGCCTTGGGTTCGTGATATCCATTCATGTCGGGGTCCTTGGCGCGTTCCTGTGGGGTGCACACAGCGTGGGTCAAAGTCGATCAAGCTGGTTGTGGACGGATGGCTTGTAACAGACAGGGGTTGGCCCGCCAACACCCAAGTGGCATTTCCAGGCTTCGCCGCAATCGGGCGCCGAGCTATCGCGCTGCCGTCGACCCTCTGACCACGCACCGGCCCGTCATTACGAGTCGGCGTACCGGCAGCTCCGGCGTGTGCAGGCGCTCAAGCAGCAGCGACATCGCGGCCCGCCCCATCTCCTCAACCGGTTGCTCGATCACGGTGATGCCCGGCTCGACCAGCTCGGTCCAGCGTTCGTTGTCGAAGCCGGCCAGTGCCAACGCCTCTGGAATCGCCAGCCCTGCGCCGCGGGCGGCTTTCAATGCGCCCATCAACAGCAGGCTGTTGCTGGTGACCAGTGCTTCAGGGCGGGATGGCGTAGCGAGCCACTGATCGACCGTCGCGATGGCGGCTTCGGCCGTGGGTTCAACCTCACGGTAGTCCGGCTGCAACCCATGCGTGCGCATCGCAGCGAGATAACCATCACGTCGCTCGGCCGCAGTGGTACTGGTGCTGCCGAACAATCCGCCGATACGCCGATAGCCGCGCTCCACCAGATGCTCGACCAGGCCTGCCATCGCTGCCGGATTGTCGAGTACCACGCTGTCGATCAACCCGCCGGGCGCGGCGCGGTCCACCAGCACCGTCGGATAGTCCAGCGTGAGCCGTTCGAGCCGGCCCACCGTGGTCCGGGTCGGCGCGAAGATCAGGCCACTGATGCGCTCTTCGTGCATCAATTGCAGATACAGCGCCTCCCGCTCGGGGTCCTCGTCGGTGTTGCAGAGGGTGACCCGAAGACCTTCGCGATAGGCCACCTCTTCCACGGCGCGGATCAGCGCCGTGAAGAACGGGTTGCGGATATCCGCCACGATCAAGCCGATGATGCCGGTGTGCCGGGAGCGCAGCCGTCTTGCCTGCAGGTTGGGTCGATAGCCGGTCTGGCGGATCGCCAGCTCGACCCTGCCGCGCACGTCCTCGCTGACCGGACCGCCCCCGAGCACCCGTGACACCGTGGATTTGGACACCCCCGCCACGCGTGCGACGTCGTTGATGCTGATGCTCATTGGAAACGTTCCCGGAAACGTACGCTGTTCATGGCCCGATGGCTGTTCAGGACAATGCTAACGCCAAAGGACTATTGGATTTTTGTGCAGTGCACATTGAAATGTGCAGTGGGAACGTTCCCAATACGCCTCAGCCATCCCTCCCGGAGCCCGCTTTGTCGCCCCTGACCTCCCCTTCCCCCGTCAGCCGGGAACTGATCCGCCTGGACGCGCGGGCACAGGACAAGACCGATGCCATCGCCCAGGTGGCCCAGATGCTGGTCGCTGCCGGCTGCGTGGCGCCGGGCTACGAGGCCAGCATGGGACGCCGCGAGGCGCTGGCGAACACCTTCCTCGGCCATGGCGTGGCGATCCCGCACGGGCTCGGCGAGGACCGCCACCTGGTGCGCCGCGACGGCATTGCGGTGCTGCAGTTGCCGGAAGGCGTGGAATGGAACCCCGGCCAGGTCACCCGCCTGGTGGTTGGCATTGCCGCCCAGTCCGATACCCACATCACCCTGCTGCGCAGGCTGACCCGCCTGATCCAGGACGAGGCCGCGCTGCAGCGGTTGTTCACGACCCACGATGCGAGCGAAATCGTCAATGCGCTGGCCAGCGATGTCGCAGTCTCTGCCACTCACGTTCCGGTGGCGGACCTGGCCGAGCGTTTCGACTGGACCATTGCTTACCCCAGCGGACTGCACGCGCGCCCGGCCACGCGCTGGGCCGAGACCGCTCGGGGTTTCACGGCCCGGGCCCAGGTTCGCGCGGGCGATCAGGCGGCCGATGCCAAGAGTCTGGTGGCGCTGCTGCAGCTGGGGCTTCGCGAGGGCGATGCCGTGCGTGTTTCTGCCGAGGGCGCCGATGCCCCCGCACTGCTGGCTGCACTACGCAAGACCATGGACGGGCTGGTGGCGCAGGAAAAGACCGATGCGGAGCGTGCAGCACAGCGGAAGGCGGCGCCGGTCGCGGGCTGGAATCCGCCCGAAGCGCAGGCGGCGATCGTCGGCATCGGCGCCAGCCCCGGGCTGGCCATCGGTCCGCTGCATGTACTGGCCAGCGCGCAGGCCGATGTTGCCGATCGCCCGGCCCCGCTCGGCGAAGGCGGGGCGCGTCTGCAGGACGCGCTCGCACGTACCCGCCAGCAGTTGGCCGCGCTGCAGGATGACACCCAGCGCCGGCTTGGCGCCTCGGACGCAGCCATCTTCAAGGCCCATGCCGCGCTGTTGGACGACACCGACCTGATTACCCGTACCTGCCAGCTGATGGTCGAAGGCCATGGCGTCGCATGGTCCTGGTACCAGGCCATCGAACACATCGCCTCGGGCCTGGCCGCGCTGGGCAACCCGGTGCTGGCCGGGCGCGCCGCCGACCTGCGTGACGTTGGCCGCCGAGTGCTGGCGCAGCTTGATCCGTCGGCCGCCGGTGGCGGCCTGGCCGACCTGCCCGCGCACCCGTGCATCCTGCTCGCGGCCGACCTGTCGCCGTCCGACACGGCCAACCTCGACACTGCCCGCGTGATTGGCCTGGCCACCGCGCAGGGCGGGCCGACCTCGCACACCGCCATCCTCTCGCGCACCCTCGGCCTGCCGGCGCTGGTTGCCGGTGGCGCCGAACTGCTGGCGATCAAGGCCGGCCGCGAAGCGATCATCGACGGCAGCAGCGGGCGGCTCTACCTGTCCCCTTCCGAGGCCGATCTTGCTTCGGCACGCGCCTGGATCGCCGAGCAGCAGCAGATCCGCGCGCGCGAAGCCGCACAACGCGCGCAGCCGGCGCAGACCACCGACGGCCATCGCATCGACATCGGCGCCAACGTGAACCTGCCTGAGCAGGTGCCATTGGCGCTGGAACAGGGCGCGGAAGGTGTCGGCCTGATGCGCACCGAATTCCTGTTCCTCGAACGCGGCAGCACGCCCAGCGAGGAGGAGCAGTACGCAACCTACATGGCGATGGCCAAAGCGCTGGAAGGCCGTCCGTTGATCGTGCGTGCGCTCGATATCGGTGGCGACAAGCAGGTCGCCCACCTGGAGCTGCCGCACGAGGAGAACCCGTTCCTCGGCGTGCGCGGCGCGCGCCTGCTGCTGCGCCGCCCGGATCTGCTTGAGCCGCAGCTGCGTGCGCTGTACCGCGCAGCCAAGGACGGTGCACGCCTGTCCATCATGTTCCCGATGATCACCTCGGTGCCTGAACTGGTCGCACTGCGTGCCATCTGCGAGCGCCTGCGCGCCGAACTCGAGGCACCCGACGTGCCGATCGGCATCATGATCGAAGTACCGGCCGCGGCCGCCCAGAGCGATGTGCTGGCGCGCCACGCCGACTTCTTCTCGATCGGCACCAACGACCTGACCCAGTACGTGCTGGCGATCGATCGCCAGAACCCGGAGCTGGCCGCAGAGGCCGACAGCCTGCACCCGGCCGTGCTGCGCGCGATCCGCACCACGGTGGACGGCGCACGCACGCAGGGGCGCTGGGTGGGTGTCTGCGGCGGCCTGGCCGGCGATCCGTTCGGCGCGATGCTGCTGGCAGGGCTGGGCGTGGACGAACTGTCGATGACCCCGAACGACATCCCGTCCGTGAAGGCACGCCTGCGTGGCAGCGCGCTGGCCGATCTGCAAACGCTGGCTGCGACGGCGCTGGACTGCGAAACCGCCGAGCAGGTGCGCGCCCTCGACGGAGCCCGCGCATGAACGCCCGCGCCGTCACCGTTACCTTGAACCCGGCGATCGACCAGACCGTGCGGCTGGCCAGCCTGCGGCCGGGCCATGTGCACCGCGCCCGCAGCAGCCGCGACGATGCGGGTGGCAAGGGCATCAACGTGGCCGCCTGCCTGGCCGACTGGGGCGTGCCGACCACCGCGCTGGGCGTGCTCGGTGGCGGCAACGACGGTGTGTTCGGCGCGCTCTTCTCCACGCGCGGCATCGTGGATGGTTGCCTGCGTATCCCCGGCAGCACCCGCACCAACATCAAGCTGGTTGACGAGGACAACGGCGAAACCACCGACATCAACCTGCCCGGCCTGGCCCTCGACGATACCGCTCTGGACGCAGTGTCGCGCAGGCTTGGCGCCTTGCTGCTGCCGGGCCTTCCGGTGGTGCTGTCCGGCAGCCTGCCGTCTGGACTGCCGTCCGATGCATGGGCGCGACTGCAGGCGCAGGTCGTCGCCGCCGGTGCGCGCGTGTTGCTGGACACCAGCGGCGACGCACTTGTGGCTGCATTGAGTGACACCGCCGGTGCACTGCCCTACGCGGTCAAGCCCAACCGCCAGGAGCTGGAGGCCTGGACCGGCACCCCGCTGCCGGACCGCAGCGCCCTGCGCGTCGCTGGCCAGGCCTTGGTCGAACGTGGCGTTGCGCTCGTAGCGATCTCGATGGGCACCGACGGCGCGCTGTTCATTGATCGCAGCGGCGCGCTGGTCGCACGACCGCCGCGACTGGCCCAGGGCAGCACGGTCGGTGCGGGCGACGCGATGGTGGCCGGCATCGCTGCCGCCCTGCTGGAGCCGTCCATCGATCTGGACGGCTGCGCGCGGCTGGCGACCGCGTTCTCGATGAGCCGGCTGCAAAGCGGTGACGCACGACGGCTGGACCCGGCGCAGGTACGCGGTTGGACCGGCGATGTACTGATCGAGCGGTTGGATTGACCCCCGGCCGGGAGCACGGCGGTTGGCTTCGGGTTGACCGCAGCGCTTTCGGCAAGCACGAGCCCGAAGAATTCCAGGAGTTTCCATGCACGCTTTCACCGTAGTCATCGCCGCCGGCGAACGCAGCATCGAGGCGGTTCTTGCCGCCGAAGCGCTGCGCCGCGCCGCCCGCCAGCGCGGGCTCGAGCTGATGATCGAGATCCGCAGCGACCAGGGCGTGACCGGCGCACTGTCTGCCTCGGACGCCGCCGCCGCGACGCAGTTGCTGCTGGTGGGTGATGGGGAGGCGGACATCGCGCGCTTCGCCAATGCCGGGATCGTGCATGCCAGCCTGGGCGAGGTACTGGACGACCCGGTTGCGGCGCTCGCACCGCTCGCGGCCGCGGTGTCGGGCAACGCCGGCACGCATGCGGGCAAGCGCATCGTCGCCGTCACCTCCTGCCCCACCGGCATCGCCCACACCTTCATGGCGGCGGAGGGCCTGCAACAGGCCGCCAAGGCGCTGGGCCATGCAATCCGGGTCGAAACCCAGGGCTCGGTCGGCGCGCAGGACGCGTTGAGTGACGAGGAAATCGCTGCCTCCGACCTCGTCCTGATCGCCGCAGACCGCGAAGTCGATCTGTCGCGCTTCGCCGGCAAGCGCCTGTTCAAGAGTGGCACCAAGCCGGCGATCAACGATGGCCAGAACCTGATCCGCAAGGCGCTGGCCGAGGCCGGCGTGCAGGCCGGTACCGCGACTCCGGGCCGCACGGCCGAAAAAACCAGGGCCACCGGCCCCTACAAGCATCTGATGACCGGCGTGTCGTTCATGCTGCCGTTCGTCACTGCCGGTGGCCTGCTGATCGCACTGGCGTTCGCACTCGGCGGCATCTATGCCTTCGATGACGCGCACAAGGGCACGCTGGCGTGGTCGCTGTTCCAGATCGGCGCCAAGTCCGGCTTCATGTTGATGGTGCCGGCGCTCGCCGGTTACATCGCCTATTCCATCGCCGACCGGCCCGGCATTGCGCCCGGCATGATCGGCGGACTGGTAGCAGTGAACATGGATGCTGGCTTCATCGGCGGCATCCTGGCTGGCTTCATTGCCGGTTATGGCGTGCACTGGATCAACCGTGCGCTGCGCCTGCCGCGCAGCCTGGAAGGCCTCAAGCCGGTGCTGATCCTGCCGGTGCTGGGCACGCTGCTGGTCGGCCTGTTGATGATGTACGTGATCGGCACGCCGGTCGCCGGGCTGCTGGCGTGGCTGACCGACTGGCTGCGCGGCATGCAGGGCGGCAGCGCGATCCTGCTTGGCCTGCTGCTGGGCGGAATGATGGCGGTGGACATGGGCGGGCCGGTCAACAAGGCGTCCTACGCGTTCTCTACTGCATTGATTTCCAGCCAGGTCTACACGCCGATGGCGGCGACGATGATCGGCGGCATGACGCCGCCGCTGGGTATTGCACTGGCGACATGGCTGTTCAGCAACCGCTTCACCGCCGAGGAGCGCGGCACGGCCGGTGCCGCCGGCGTGCTTGGCCTCAGTTTCGTGACCGAAGGCGCGATCCCCTACGCCGCACGTGATCCGCTGCGCACCATTCCGGCACTCATTCTGGGTTCTGCGGTGGCGGGTGCGATCTCGATGGCTGCTGGCGTCGAGCTGAAGGTGCCGCACGGTGGTGTGTTCGTGCTGCCGATCCCGAATGCGGTCACTCATCTCGGCATCTACCTGCTGGCATTGCTGGCTGGCGTGGCCGTCACCGCAGTCGCGCTGCGCATCCTCAAGAAGCCGGTGACGGCCGCGGCCTGATCCCCCTGCCCTCACGGTCCTTTCGCGGTCCCTGCGCGCGTAGGGGCTCAACGACCTACGCCCTGCACACGGAGCCCCGCCCATGACCTCCCCTTCCCGCCGCCTGCTGCCGACAGCGATCCTGCTGGTCCTGCCGTCGCTGGCCGCAGCCGCCGACGCGAGCGATGTCCTCATCCCCAAGCTTGCCTACACCGGCGAAGCCGCCGCCACGCTCGACGGCGGCAAGCGCAGCGGTACGGCGTATGCCGGCCAGCTGATGTTCGGTGCCGACGTGGACCTGGACGCTGCGTTTGGCTGGAGGGGTGCGACGGTCAAGGCGTACGGCATCAACCGCCACGGCACCAATCTCGCCAACAGCAGCACGGGCAACAGCACCTCGGTGCAGGAAATCTACGGCGGCCAGGGCACGCGCCTGGCCAATCTGACGCTCGAGCAGAAACTGCTGAACGACCGACTGGTGCTGGAAGCCGGGCGCAGCGTCGCCAACATCCACCACCTCGGCTCGGAGCTGTGCCAGTACTTCCAGGGCAACTCGGCCTGCGGCAACCCGACCTACGTGTTCCGCACCAGCAGTTTCACCTGGTGGCCGGTATCGAGCTGGATGGCCGATGCCACGGTCTGGGTGACGCCGGATGTCTACGTTCGCGTGGGCGCGTACCAGGTCGACCCGAGCCAGGCCGAGGACGGCCAGCACGGCCTGAAATGGAGTACGAACCAGGCCACCGGGTGGATCGTGCCGTACACGATCGGCTGGCGCAGCCCGGCATCGGCGCGCTTGAAGGCCCGCTATGAACTGGGTGGCTGGCAGGACAACTCGACCTATCGCGACCCGCTGCGCGATGCCAACGGCATTCCCGCGCTGCTCAGTGGCCAGGAGTACGTGACACGCCACGGTCGCTCCGGTGCGTTCGCGCGCTTCGAGCAGCAGCTTACCGGCGATGGCAATGGTCGCGGCCTGACCCTTTTCGGTGCCGCGCTCAAGGGTACCTCCGGCCAGTTGATCGAGGATCACTTCCTGCAGGCCGGGCTTGTGCAGAAAGGCACGTTCGCCAGCCGGCCGCAGGACAGCATCGCCTTCGTCGTGACCCAGCAGAAGTACAGCAGCATCGCACTGGAAAACCTGCGCCTTGCCCGTGCCGCGGCGGGTGGCAGCGGCACCCCGCACGGAAGCCAGGTGATGATGGAGCTGAGCTATGGCATCCAGCTCACCCCACAGCTTCGGGTCGCGCCGAACCTGCACTACGTCGTGCATCCCGACCAGTTCAATGAACCCGCACGCCAGCGGGACCTGCCGAATGCGCTGATCGCCGGCCTGCGGGTCGATTGGAGTCTGTAGGAGAATCCGTTTTCGTCCACGCGATTGCCGCTCAACGGCTCATCAAGTCTCGAAGTGGGCTTTCAGCCAGTCGTCGACACCCTCCAGTTTCGCGCCAATGCTTGCATTGAACGTCCCATCCAGGCTCCAGGAGACGCCCCTGCCTTGGGCGAAGGCGGCACGGTACTTCCTGATCATGTTTGATGGGTCACCGGCAAGCTCCTCCATCAGCTGGGGAACGCTCCACACGTTCAGCTTGAACGGAACACCGAAGTGTTCCTCAAGGATTGCGGGCAGCTCCTCATAACGGAGTGTGTCTCCCGCAAGATAGACGATCTCGTTTAGAAGGGGGGGCGAGTGGAAGACGATCTGTGCAGTCATTGCACCGATGTCCTCCGGCGTGGTCAGCGTAACCGCATTGGAGGCTGTGCCAAGTGCATTGACCTTTCTGCCGGGAAGATCGATGACGCCAAACTCCGGCTCGAAGAGGTAGCTGGTGAACATGCCGGTGGAAATGACCACCCAGTCCATTTCGGCCTGTGAGCGGAGATAGTCGCGTACATCCAGCTGGGCGTCGAAAAGATCCTGTGGCCCGCCGCGTCCGATGGCGTCAAAGTCGACCCCGAATTGCCAAGGGAAGTACCTGGTAATGCCCGACTTCACGGCGGCGCGCGCTACCTTCATGGGAGTGTCGCGGCCAGCGGCGTAGCCGGTGCAGCCGATGACCGTGTCATAACCGGAAAATAGATCAGCCAGCTCATCGACCGTGGCAGTGACCAGGTCGCCAGGAACGAGGGCCACTCCCAGCGAGCGGATCTGGTCAATGACCGTACGCTTGTCCGGTAGTGTGGATTCAATCGACGCAGGCCTCAGCATCACGCTGATGGTTGCGTCATGCACAACCGCGAGCTGGGCCAGGTTGCGGATGACGGGCATTCCGAGTTCGCCGGCACCCAGGACCAGGATTGAGCGGGAAACAATCGGGGGAGACATTGAAACCACCATCAGTGTGTACGATGGCGGCGATTCTGCGCCCCTCCCTCGTTGCCACGTAAGAAGGCACACCGATGATACCGACCGCACCGTTCATGAGCACCGATGAGCTTCTGCGACATTCACAATCGATATGCGACGGCATGAGCGCGGACGACGACGGTCTGCGCCGCGAGGTGCTCGCGCATGCCGGCAGCCGCTGGTCGCTGGGCATCATTCACGCCCTGGGGGTCTACGGAACACTGCGTCACGCCGATGTGGCGCGGCGGATGAAAGGAGTCACGCAGCGTATGCTGACGCGTACCCTGCGTCAGCTTGAAAGGGACGGACTGATCCATAGGCAGGATTTCCGTGAGGTTCCGCCGCGGGTGGAGTACACCATCACTCCGCTGGGCAGGGAGCTGCTGGTTCTTATGATCCCGATGTGGACCTGGGTAGTGGGACACGCCGAGGAATTCCGCCGCTGCAGGGAGAATTTCGACACGCATCACGGCCCTTCCCCTGACTGACCCGGCCTGCATCCGGTGCATCCAGGCGCTCCCGCCAGCCGTATGTAGGATGCCCGCGCTGTGCGGGCATCCTATCGAGGAACACACCGTGAACGCTCTTCAGCGCATCGCCGCCGCAGTCAGCTTCGCCGTATTCGTCTCAGCCGCTTCCGCCAGCTTCGCCGCAGATCCGGTAATGGTTGGCGGGGCCGAGATGTACCCGACCAGGACCATCGTTGAAAACGCCGTGAACTCCAGGGATCACACCACGCTGGTGGCAGCGGTCAAGGCCGCAGGCCTGGTCGAGACCCTCAATGGCGCCGGTCCCTTTACCGTCTTTGCGCCCACCAATGCCGCCTTCAACAAGCTTCCAGCAGGCACGGTCGATACACTGGTGAAGCCTGAAAACAAGGCGCAGCTCACCCGGATCCTCACCTACCACGTGGTCCCAGGACGGTTCAGTTCCGCCCAGCTCCTGGCCGATGCCAGGAAGCACGGTGGAAAAGCCACGCTGAAGACAGTGCAAGGCGAGCCGCTTACCGTGGCGCTCCACGACGGCAAGCTGTGGGTGATCGACGCCAAGGGTGGCAAAGCAGGCATCAGCATCGCCGACGTCAACCAATCCAACGGCGTCATCCACGTTGTCGATACCGTGCTGATGCCGAAGTAGTGGCGCGCCCTGCCAGACCCTGCCACTCCGGCCAGCAGCATGAAGCAGTGGACGAGGATCCGGGCGCAGGCCCGGCTCCTCCGTTCACTGAAGCGCCTGGGCCAGCGTGAGTACATCCGCCGGGAATGTCGCGTAGTCATCCAGTGGCGCGCGATGGCTGTCGCGTCGGTGGATGAGGCGCACGGCAACCACGCGCTGTTGCGGAACGATGACCAGGTGCTGGCCCAGGTAACCGTTGGCGGCGTAGGCAACGGTGGGGCCGCGTTGGATGTCGAACATGTCGGACAGCTTGAGTCCACGACCGGTGATCTCGCTGCCATAGTGCTGCGGCCAGTCCGCCCCAAGTCGCTCGGCCACGTACGCAATCAATGCGCTCTTGCTGTCGAATACCCTGCCCCCGGTGGCCAGCAATGCCTGCTGGACCGGAGCGCTGACCCCATGCCGCGCCAGGAAGTCGGCCATCTGGCCTTTCAGCTCATAACGCTCCCATGCTGGAATGCGCCACCAAAGAAGACCAACATCCTGGGAGCGGGCACTTGCTCCAGTCAGCAGCGCCGCCGACCGCTCGCTCAGCACGCGCGTACCCGCCGGGGTCACGCCGCCATCAAGCAGCAGCTGCCCGATCTTCGCCAGATCGCGGGCAGTCAGCGACAATCCGGCCATGCCCAAGGGGGTGCCCGCACCGTCCTTCAACCAGGTATATCGGGCAATGCCCAGCGGTTTGAACAGGCGCTTCTCAACGTAGGCATCCATCGGTTCCCCTGCCAGACGCTCGACAATGCCGGGCAGCAGATTGGTAGCCTTGTTGTTGTACGAGAACGTGGTACCTGGATCGCTGCTCAGCTCTGCCGCCAGTGCGAGCTTGACCAGGTCCGGCGCAGCTTCCAGCTCTTCCCCCGCGTTGGCCACGTTCTGCAGGCCAGAGGTATGGTCCAGCAGCATGCGTACCGTGATGTCCCTTTTCCGCCCCTGCTTCCACTCCGCGAAGATGTTGCTTACCGGCTCGTCGACCGAGGCCAGTTTTCCGTCGTCCAGCAGTAGCATGATGGCCAGCGCCACCACCGACTTGGTGGCCGACATGAGGTGAACCGGCTCCTCGCCGGTCTCTGGCTGTGGCTCCAGGAGTGTTTTTCCATCCTTCCAGACAAGCACCGCGTCGGAATGCGCGGCACGGGCGTTGCGTTCGATCGTCGCGACGGCGTCGGCCGTGGTGGTCGTGCTGGCCAGTGCAGGGAGGGCCAGCATCAAGGCCGCGAAGCTGGACAACCATCGTGCAGTTTTCATGGGCATCTCTTCCGGTGAATGCCTGTCCACATTGCCTACAGCTGTAGTCACGACCGAGTGCCTGAAGTCATGCCCGGCCACATAACAGCATCAGCACCACGCCCCCTGCATGGCCCCGTAGTCCGCCAGCGGATACGCGAAGCCGATGGCCCTTCCTGCGGACCCGCTTTCTGATGGTTCCGATCCGGCCGTTGCAGTCGCAGGAAAGGGGCAAGGCCGCCCGATTTTGTTTCGCATTGCAGCAAATGCGGCGTGCCAGGCAGCACTGATGATCGCTCAACTGTCTGATTTCCCGGGCTTCTGGTCATCCATCATTCATTCTGATTGACAGCGTTGTCAGGTCGCGCTTACAAGAGCCCACGTCCGGCGCGTGGCGCGGGAACGTCCAGACATCACTTATGGGGAGAGAGGGACCCTATGACCGGCCATTTCAGGAAGAGCACACTCGCACAGGCAGTACTTGCCACCATCGTCACCGCCACTGCAGCGCTGCCGGTCGCAGCGCAATCAGCCAAGGAAAGCAGCTCGACCGCCACCAGCGAGGCACGGGAGGCCTCAACGCTGGACGCCGTCATCGTCACTGTCGAACGCCGGGAACAGGACCTGCAGAAATATGCAGGTACCGCCCAGGCAATTTCCGCGGACGATACGCGTGCGCTGGGCATCAACAATGAGCTGCGCAACATCCAGGCCCTGGTGCCGGGCATGAGCATGGCCAACCAGGAAGGCAACCTGGAGATCTTCATCCGCGGCGTGGGCTCTTCGAACAACACCGAACTGGGTGATCCGGGCGCCGCGCCTCACATCAACGGGGCCTACATTGCACGACCGCGCGGTCTGGGCGGCATGTTCTACGATGTCGAGCGGGTGGAAATCAACAAGGGCCCGCAGGGCACGCTGCGCGGCCGCAATGCGCTGGCCGGCACGCTGAACATCATCACCAAGCGCCCCGACCTGGAAGCCTTCGGTGGATATGTGCAGGCCGAAGTCGGTAATCGTGACCACCGGGGTGGCGAGTTCGCACTGAACCTGCCGATCGGCGGTGGCGCGGCCTTCCGCGTGGCCGGCTACAAGGTGGAGAAGGACTCTCCGTTCAAGAATGCGGGGCGCGCGCAGGACCTGGAACCGGCTGGCGTGCAGGACGACCGGGGCGCTCGACTGTCGTTCCTCTACCAGCCGGATGACAAGCTGTCGATCTTCGCCATGGCCGACATCGGCAAGGAAGGCGGCACGGGCTATCCCGGCGCCAACGTCTACACCGCCGCCAGGGCCGGCTACCTGCCGGACGATGTCGACCTGCGGAAGATCATCTACCGTGGCGCGCAGGGCAAGCTCGACAGCACCAACTGGGGGGCGCAGACCAGCATTTCCTACGACTTCGGCAAGGTGGCGGTGGAGTACAACGGCAGCTACCGCAACGTGGACTACCGCCAGACCAATGCGCAGAGCGAAGGCATCCTCTGGCCGGGCCGCAACATCGATCCGGTATCGCCCAGCAACCCCGGTGGCATCGATTACGACAACTACTCCACCCAGTACTGGTTGACCGAGTCGGAGTCGCAGGTACATGAGCTGCGGTTCACGTCCGACCAGGACGAGCGGCTGCGCTGGACCACCGGCTTGTTCCACTTCAACGAGGACCAGCGGGTGGGCTACCTTTCGCTGGTGGACAAAGGGCGCTGGTATTCGGGCACTGAATTCACCATGCCGAAGGTCAATGGCAAGTCTTCCGCCGTTTTCGCCGATGGCACGTTCGACGTCAACGATCGCCTGCGCCTGAAGGGCGGCCTGCGCTACTCCGAGGAGAAGAAGTCGCGTTACGGCATCGGCGGCAACTGGTCGCTGGGCCTGCCTGGCCAGGGCGGGGACTTTGCCACGCGCCTCGGCACGCCCGGCTTCGAGCCCGCGTTCATGAGCCGTCCGAACTTTGATGTCAGCAACATCACCTCGCAGGCGGAGATGGCCCGCTTCCTGCTGCAGGGCGTGCTGCGACACGGTCGCAACGACACCTTGCTGCAGCAGATCGGCGCGGTGCCCGATGGCGGCCCATTCGGCTGCGTGGACCGTCCCGACATCGGTGGCGATACCGTCGATTGCCCGTACCAGAGCTGGGCCCAGGTCAGCGCGATTCCGGCCCAGCAGTTCGGCAAGAGCAAGTTCAGCTTTACCGACTGGCGCGCGGGTTTCGAGTACGACGTGAGCGACGACAGCCTGCTGTACGGCCTGGTGTCGACCGGCCACAAGGCGGGCGGCTTCAACGACACGTTTGATCCGAAGGAGATTCCCGAGACCTTCAAGCCCGAATCGATCATTGCCTACGAAATCGGCAGCAAGAACTCCTTCCAGATGCTGGGTCGCACCTCGACCTTCAACGTCAGCGGGTTCTATTACGACTACAGCGACCAGGTGTTCCAGGACCTGGCGGTGATCGCCACCAACCCGACCACCGGTGAAGCCACCGGCTATGCGCTGGTCAACCGCAACGTCGGCAAGTCCGCTGTGTACGGCCTGGAGGCGGAAAGCACCTTGCGACTCCCGCACAACTTCATGGTCAACATCAATGCACTCTGGATGGACAGTGAGATCAAGCGCGGCACCGTCGCCGATGTCCGCAGCCAGAACTACGACGCCGGTGGCGCCACTTCGTTGATCGACCTGTCCGGCAATGAACTGCCGCTGGCCTCGAAGCTCACCTTCAACGTGCGCCTGCAGCATACGACCGAGCTGCGCTTTGGCACCTTCGACTGGCAGTTGCTGGCCTCGTACCGCTCGGCCTTCTATCTCACCCAGTACAACAACCGGGACGTAGAGTTCATCCGACAGGATCCGGCCACTGGTGAGCTGGTCCATGACCGTATTGAAAGTGCCGCTGCGGCCGGCTTCCCTGACCGCCAGAAGGGCGAGACCACCTTGAACGCGGGCATTGGCTTCACCTCACTGAGCGGCAACTGGCGGGTGGAAGCCTGGGGCAACAATCTGCTGGGCAACGACGTCTCGCAGAAGGCGCTGGTGGGTTCCGGCATCAACGTCCGCTTCCTGAACGATCCGCGCAGCTACGGCCTGCGCCTGCGTTACCAGTTCTGAGCAACGCAGCCTTGAAGGAGGGCCGGTTTCGCCGGCCCTCCGTGCGCAATCACCACGTCCCGCCCTGTGCGACAACGCACGGGGCGTCGCCCTGCCCGCGATGACACGAGAATCATGAAACACACAACCCGCTGGTCGCAGTTCGGTGTACTCATCACCGTCTTCTTCTTCTGGGGCTTCGTTGCCGCAAGCAACGGCATCCTCATTCCGGTGTTCAAGAAGGCGTTCCATCTCAGCCAGGCGCAGAGCATGTACGTGGCGATGGCTTTCTACGTTGCCTACACCGCCGGTTCGCTGATCTACATCGCCGTCTCCCGCGCCATCGGCAGCGACCTGCTGCACAGGGTGGGCTACCGCAACGGCATCTGCCTTGGCCTGCTGGTCTCGGCACTGGGTGCCCTGCTCTTCTATCCCGCGGCCAACACCGGCTCGTTTGCACTGATGCTGTCCGGCCTGTTCATCGTTGGCCTGGGCTTCTCGCTCCAGCAGATCGCAGCCAATACGCTGGCGGTGATCATGGGTGATCCGGCCACTGGATCGCAGCGCCTGACCATGGCCGGCGGTGTCAACAACCTGGGCGCGACGGTAGGCCCACTGCTGGTGAGCATTGCCATCTTTGGCAGCGTGTCAGCGGGCAACACAGAGGCGAGCATCGAGAGCGTAAAGATCCCATACTTGGTGCTGGGCGCCGCCTTCGTACTGGTAGCCGTGCTGCTGCGGCTCTCGAGCGTGCCCAATCATGTCGAGCTGTCCGCGACGGTCCCCGCAGGTGCAACCGGGGCAGATCACCAGACAGACCGCAGATCTGCGCTCGCTTACCCGCAGCTGGTCATGGGCATGATCGCGATCTTCCTTTACGTCGGCGTGGAGGTATCGACCATCGACAATCTTCCAGCCTACCTTGAGCAGCCCTTGAGCAAGGGTGGACTGGGGCTGGAAACCTCGGTGATCGCCCCGTTCGTGTCGTTGTACTGGGCCAGCCTGATGATCGGCCGCTGGGGTGGTGCCGCAGGCGCGTTCGATGTGCGCGCAGGCACCCGGAAGCTGTTGATGCTGGTGTTGCCGTTCGTCGCGTTCGCCATCTACCTTGCCGTCAACGCGATCTCTGGCCACAACTCCGCACAGTTCCTGCACTACGCGCCGGTGATCGTCCTGATGATCATTGCCACCCTGGCCAGCAGGGGCAATCCGTCGCGCATGCTGCGGTACTTTGCCGTGTGTGGCATTGCGGCGCAGCTGGTCGGCATGTTCACCACCGGCATGACCAGTGTGATCGCCTTCATCAGTGTCGGGCTGTTCTGCAGCACGATGTGGCCCTGCATCTTTACCCTGGCCATCAGCGGCCTGGGCCGCCATACCAACCAGGCAAGCAGCCTGCTGATCATGATGATCATGGGCGGCGGCATCGTCAGTTGGGCGCAGGGTGCGCTTGCCGACAAGGTCGGCGTGCACTACAGCTTCATCATTGGCGTGCTGTGTTTCTGTTATCTGGCGTTCTACGCCTGGGCGGCCGGCCGTACACTTCGTCGCCAGGGTGTTGATCTGGAGCGATTGGCAACCGAAGCGGGCCACTGAGCTGAACCGCGCCCCTGCCCTGCCAGCGCGGCGTCCCGATCGCGCCGGCAGGCCGTTGGACCGCGTTCAATCGTGACGGACCGGCCCCGTGGATCGCCGGACCTGCAGGGCGTAGTCAATATCGACCACGCCACCGCTGCCGAGCTCGCGCACTTCCTTGATCAGCTCCATGGCCGCCCGCCGGCCCATCTCTCGGGTGGGCTGGCAGACCGTGGTCAACGCCGGATAGATCTGGCGGGCGATCGGCGTGTCATCGAAACCACAGACCGAGATGTCGCCCGGCACCGAAAGGCCGTGCTCGAACACCGCGCAGATGACCCCGGCCGCCATATCGTCGTTGGCAGCGAAGATGGCAGTCGGCCGATCAGGCCGATCAAGCAGTGCGTTGGCGCCGATGTAGCCGGATTCGTATGAGAACTCACCTTCCAGCACCAGGCTGGGGTCGTAGCGCAGGCCTGCCCTGCGCAGGCCTTCGCGATAGCCTGCCAGGCGCCACATGCTTGCGCCATGCGCGGCGTGTCCCTTGATATGGGCGATGCGGGTATGGCCCAGCGAGGCCAGGTGTGCGATCAGCGCCACCACCGCGCCGATTTCATCCACGACGACGCCCACGTTCCGGTTCTGTTCCTTCGCCGAAATGCTGGAGTAAGGAATGCCCAGGTCGACCAGGCGTTCCAGCAGGGCCGTGTCGTCGGTCAGGGGCGGCGTCAGCACCACGCCGTCGAGCTGCGACTGCATGATCAATGACTCGACCTTTTCCACGATATCGGCCGCGTCGTAGATCAGCGGAGCGAGCATCAGGTTGTAGTGCCGTTCCATGCATGCGTCCAGCACCCCCATCTCGATCTCCATCAGATAGTTCGAGGACGGATTATCGAAGAGCATCGCGATGAGGTAGGAACGCCGGCCGGCGAGGACCCGTGCCGAGGGCAAGGGGCGGTAGCGCAGCTTTTCCACTGCCGCGTCCACCCGGGCGCGGGTGCTCTTGGAGACGTTCGGCTCGTTGTTGAGCACCCGCGAGACGGTCTTCATCGAGACCCCGGCCGTTGCCGCGACATCCTCGATCCGCACGCGTCCCGGCCTGCCTGCGAGCACCTGCTCAGGTCCCGGCATCCCCCGCCCTCTGCCCGTCATAGCCTCACCATCTCTACCGAAATCCTGCACCACGGAATGTGGATGCAGATGCAACTTTATCCTCAAAACCCATGCCGCTGTGCAGCAAGCATTCGTTCCACCGGCTGGGTATGCTCGGTTCCGACTGACAACGCTGTCAGCTTGCTTTCTGGTCGCCGAGCCCACCCAAGCCACCCTTCCGAGATGATTGTTCCGATGAACGTCCGTCATTCCGATCGTGCGAAGCGCAACCCCGTTCTACGTCCTCACCGCCTGCTGCTGGCTGCATCGCTTGCCATGGCGCTGGTGCCTGCGACCGGTGCGGCCCCTGCCCCGGTGAACGACGCAGGTACCATCACTCCCGCGCACTGGCCCAAGGCAACCTGGCCACTGGCCAACGATCCGGCCATGGAACGACGCATCGACGCGCTGATCGCATCAATGACGCTGGAAGAAAAGGTCGGCCAGATCGTGCAGGGCGATATCGCCAGCATCACGCCCGACGACGTGCGCAGATATCGATTGGGTTCAATACTGGCGGGCGGCGCATCCGACCCAGGTGGCCGCTACAACGCAAAACCCGCCGAATGGCTTGCGCTGGCCGACGCGTTCTGGGAAGCCTCGATGGACACGCGCAACGGTGGCAAGGCCATTCCCATCGTCTGGGGCATTGATGCGATGCATGGCCAGAGCAACGTGGTGGGTGCCACTCTGTTCCCGCACAACATCGGCCTGGGCGCAGCGCGCAACCCGGAACTGCTGCGCGAGATCGCAAGGATCACCGCGGCCGAAACCCGTGTGACCGGCATGGAATGGACCTTCGCGCCGACCGTGGCCGTTCCGCAGGACGACCGCTGGGGGCGCACGTACGAAGGCTACTCGGAAGATCCGGCATTGGTGGCCAGCTATGCAGGGGCCTTCGTCGAAGGCCTGCAGGGCAAGGCCGGCGCGGCCGACTTCCTCGACGACCACCACGTGATGACCACGGTCAAGCATTTTCTCGGCGATGGCGGCACGGGCAACGGCAAGGACCAGGGCAACACCACGGTCAGCGAGGCAGAACTGCGCGACATCCATGCCGCCGGATACCTGCCGGCGATCAATGCGGGCGCGCAGTCGGTGATGGCGTCCTTCAACAGCTTCCATGGCGAGAAGATGCATGGGCACAAGCCGTTGTTGACCGATGTGCTGAAGGGCCGGATGGGTTTCGGCGGCTTCGTGGTCGGTGACTGGAACGGCCATGGCCAGATCAAGGGCTGCAGCAACACCGACTGCGCCAGGACCTACGTGGCGGGCCTGGACATGGCGATGGCGCCGGACAGCTGGAAGGGGATGTATGAAAGCACGCTGGCCCACGTGAAGGACGGCAGCCTGCCGGAGGCGCGGCTGGACGATGCCGTTCGCCGCATTCTGCGGGCGAAGATGCGCATGGGCCTGTTCGACAAACCCAAGCCGTCCGAGCGCGCATTGGGCGGCAGATTCGAGCTGCTCGGGGCGCGGGCGCATCGCCAGGTGGCGCGGCAGGCCGTGCGTGAATCGCTGGTGCTGCTCAAGAACCAGAACCAGCTGCTGCCACTCCCGCCGAAACAACGGGTGCTGGTTGCGGGCGATGGCGCGAACGACATGAGCCGTCAGGCGGGCGGCTGGACGCTCAGCTGGCAGGGCGATGGCACGCGTCGCGAGGACTTCCCGAATGCTGAAACGATCTGGGAAGGTCTGGAGGCACAGGTCAGGTCGGGCGGCGGCCAGGCCGAACTGGCGGTCGATGGCCGCTACCGCAACCGGCCGGATGTGGCCATCGTGGTGTTCGGCGAAGATCCGTATGCCGAATTCCAGGGCGACCTGCCCAACCTGATGTTCAAGAACGGCAAGTCCGGAGACCTGGAGCTGATGCGACGCCTGAAGGCAGACGGCATTCCGGTCGTGGGGGTGTTCCTGAGCGGGCGCCCGTTGTGGCTGAACCGCGAAATCAACGCCGCCGATGCCTTCGTGGCCGCATGGCTGCCGGGATCGGAAGGTGGGGGCGTGGCCGATGTGCTGCTGCGTGGGGCCGATGGGCGCGTGCAACACGACTTCCGCGGAAAGCTGAGCTACTCCTGGCCACGCCGCGCCAACCAGTACCAGAACAACGTGGGGCAGAAGGACTACGACCCGCAGTTCGCCTTCGGATACGGCCTGACCTATGCCGACAAGGGAAATCTGCCTGCGCTTTCCGAGGACCCGGGCATTGATCCGGACGCCGCCGGTAGCGGTACCCTGTTCGATCGTGGTGTGGCCGGCACTGGGCTGATGCTTCGCCTGACTGCCGCCAATGGCGAATCGACCGATGTCGTGCACCCCAATGCAACGACTGCCGACCAGTCACTGGCGATGGTCGCAATCAACACCGATGTGCAGGAGGGCGCACGCCGGTTCAGTTTCCGGGCGCCGGCCACGGTGGCGTTGCAGGCCAATACTCCGCTGGACTGGTCGCGCGAGACCAACGGCGAGCTGTCCTTGGTAGCGACCATGCGTGTCGAGCAGCTCCCGGCGGAATCCGCAGTGACACTCGGTACCGCCTGCGGGGCGGCCTGTGCTGCCGAGGTTGCGCTGGGCCCCGCGCTGTCGGCGGCGCCGCGCAATGAGTGGGTCAGGCTGGGCGTTCCCCTCAAGTGCCTGGCCAACGCCGGTGCGGACATGAGCCGCTTGAACGTGCCGTTTGCGCTGCGCGCCGGAAAGGGCACAACGCTTGCGATCACCTCGGTCGAACTGGGCACCGAGTTCGATCGCAAGGTGGAGTGTGCGTCGCAGTAGGCGCGGTGTTGAATGCCTTGGTGCGGCCGTCACGTAACGTGCCGCGCCAGGGCCTTTGCTGGGCAGCCGGCACGGTATGATGCCGCAACCCCGGCACTTGCACTGATCGCAGCGGGCGCCTGCACGCCGATCACATGCGCCGGAGAACCGGCGACGCGGTCGATGGACGGCACCGCGCACGCCCCCTACCCCATGCTCGCTTCCCATTCTTCCCTCATCATCTGGATGGCGGTGGCCGTTGCCACTGTCGGCCTGCTGTTCCGTCCGTTCCGCATTCCGGAGTATGTGTGGGCGCTCGGTGCGGCCGCGCTGCTTCCGCTCAGCGGCACTGTGTCGTTCGGCACTACCTGGCACGCAGTCGCCGAGGGCCGCGATGTCTACCTGTTCCTGGTCGGCATGATGGTGCTGGCCGAGCTCGCACGCCGCGAAGGGCTGTTCGACTGGCTGGCGTTGTACGCGGTGCGGCACGCGGGCGGATCCGGGCGACGCCTGTTCGACCTGGTGTTCCTGGTCGGCACGCTGGTAACGGTGTTTCTTTCCAATGATGCGACAGCCGTGGTGCTGACGCCGGCGGTCTACGCGGCCTGCAAGGCGGCCCGGGCCAATCCCCTGCCGTACCTGTTCGTCTGTGCCTTCATCGCCAACGCGGCCAGCTTCGTGTTGCCCATCTCCAACCCGGCCAATCTCGTGGTGTACGGCCAGCACATGCCGCCGCTGCTGCAGTGGCTGGCGCAGTTCGCACTGCCCTCGCTGGCGGCGATCGGTGCGACCTATCTTGTGCTGCGCTGGGTGCACCGTCGCGAAATCGCACAGCCGCTGGTGGCCGCGCCGGCGCATCGCCCGTTGACCGACGGCGGCCGACTGAGCGCACTGGGCGTGCTGTTCACCGGCACTGTGCTGCTGGTGACGTCCGCCTTGAACGGGCCGTTGGGCCTGACCACGTTCTGCGCGGGCACGCTGAGCGTGGTGGCAGTGGCGATCCGCCAGCGACGCAGCCCGCTGCCGCTGCTGCGCCACGTATCCTGGGGGGTGCTGCCGCTGGTGGCTGGGCTGTTCGTGCTGGTGGAAGCGGTAGCGCAGACCGGTGTCATCCAGAGTTCGGCCAGCGCGCTGCAGGCGCTGGCGAATACGTCGCCGCACCAGGCCAGCTGGCTGGCCGGCGGCGCCGCTGCACTGCTGAGCAACGTGGCCAACAATCTGCCGGTCGGCCTGGCGGCTGGTTCGTTGGGGCAGATGGCGGACCTGCCGGCGCAGACCCGTGCCGCATTGCTGGTCGGCGTGGATCTGGGCCCGAACCTGTCGGTGACCGGCTCGTTGGCCACGATGCTGTGGCTGATGGCGTTGCGTCGCGAAGGCGAGCATGTCAGCGCGCTCGACTTCCTGCGCGTCGGCGCGCTGGTGATGCCACCTGCACTCATCGCAGCGTTGTTGCTGCTGTGACCAGAGTGCAGGCGGCGCCCCTGCCCTAGAAGACCAGCTGCAGGCGGGTATTGAAGGTGGTGCCTTCATCCCTGCCCATTGCACTGCCGCTGCGGTGACGGGTCTGCCAGCGCACGGCTTCGAACATCACGCGACTGAAATCGTTGAGGTACCAGTTCGCGCCCAGGGTCCACGCGTTACCGGTACCGCCACTGGGCAGCTCGGCATAGTCCACGTCTTCATAGCGGCCCTTCAGCTCCCAGGCACCGCCGCCGCGCGTCACCGGATCGGCGACCTTCACCTTCCCCCAGGTACCGGCCTTGCCCGAGTACGACGGCAGCGCCCCCGCCAGGAACCAGCCGGCAGAAATCGCCCACGCCGCGTGGTCGCGATCATAGCGACCGCCGGCATCGGCCCCGCGCAGGCTTCGCGTACCCCACTCGCCCGTTGCCCACGCCGGGCCGAAGAAGCCGGCCAGTTCGGCACCGTAGGCGGTGCTGCGCTCGGCGCCCAGCAGTGTGCCCGGCGTGATCCTGACCAGATCGTTGAAATGCCCCGCGATGGCCGAACTGCGCACCACGCCGCTGGCCCCGGCGGGAATCTTCTCGTGGAACGCCCATGCGCCCAGATGCAACGTGGCGCCAGCGGTGCCCAGCGGATTCCAGTGCACGCGCGTGGCCCAGGTCTGGCTGTCGTTGTCGGTGCCGGCGTTGTTGAGATCGTTGCCGGCCACCGACAGGCTGGCGTGCCAGCCCTTTCCGTACACCCGCTCGGTCAGCCCGACACCGAACAGGCCGCGCTGCGGCAGCATCAACGTGCCGACCACGTTGCGTTCCTGGAACGGCGTGTTGGAGGTGCTGCTGGAGCCATCGATACCGCGATCGTTCAAGCGGTTGCCCAGCGTGAGATCGGCCGGCAGGCCGAACAGGGTGTGGTCCAGCGTGGCGTAGACCGACTTCCAGGCCACCGCGTTGTCGGCGAAGTCACCCTCCACCACCCAGCCCAGTGTGCCGTAGCGTCCCTCGGCCCCCAGGCGCACCGAACGGACCTCGGTGCCCGAAACGTTGCGATCACCGACCGCCGAACCGTCCGTACTGGAGGCATCGACGAACAGGCGGCCGCGGGGACGGAACACCGTCGTGCCGTCGGCGCTGCTGAGCTCGGGTGCGCCCTTGGCCCAGGAGACCTTGGGCTGCCTGGACTGGCCGGATTCCAGTGCGGCCACCCGCGTTTCCAGCGCAGGCGCGGGCGGCGTTGACGGTGCCCCCGCACTGCCCTGCCCGCCCTCGACGGCGCGGAGGCGCGCTTCCAATTGCTGGATCTGCAGCGCCTGCTGCTGCACCAAGCGTGACAGCTCGGCCTGGCTCAGTGGCGTGGGCGGGGATGAAACAGACTGGGCGTCGGCGTGGCCACTGGCCAACAGCAGGCCGAGCGCGACCGGCAGCGCTGCCAGCGGCAGCACGGTGGAAGGGTTCATGGACTCTCTCTCCGGCCAGCCGGCCCCCTGGCCCGGCGCTGGCCTGTTGCGGTGGTGCGGGGGAAGATCGGGGGAGGAAGCTCGCGCCGCCGGATCGGACCGGCGGCGCGGCAGGCGGGCTCAGCCCGGCCCGGTCAGCTGGTGGCCTGTGCCTGGGCGTTGGGACGCCAGGTGATCAGCTTGTTCTCGACCACGTCCAGCAGGGCGTCGATGACCAGCACGAAGGCGGCCAGGATGATGATGCCGGCGAACACACCCACGGCATTGAAGTTGCCCTCGGCCTGCGCGATCAGGTAACCCAGGCCCGCCGAAGCGCCGAGGTACTCGCCGATGATCGCGCCGACCACGGCAAAGCCGACCGAGGTGCGCAGCGAGGACAGGATCCAGCTCGCCGCTGCCGGGAAGTAGACATGGCGCAGCAGATCGCTGCGGCTTGCGCCCAGGATGCGGGCATTGGCCAGCACCACCGGATTCACCTCGCGCACGCCCTGCATGGCGTTGAAGAACGTGGTGAAGAACACCAGCGTGACCGCCAGCGCCACCTTCGACCACAGGCCCAGCCCCAGCCACAACACGAAAATCGGCGCCAGCACTACGCGCGGAATCGCGTTGAAGCCTTTGATGAAGGGATCGAGGATGCGCGCCGAACGGCGGCTCAGGCCCAGCCAGACACCGCCAGCCACGCCCAGGCCGGTGCCGATGATGTAGCCCAGCGCGGTTTCAGTAAGGGTGATGTAGACATGCTGGTAGAACGAGGTATCGGACAGCCAGGTCCAGGCCTGCTGCACAATGGCCGTCGGCGAAGGGAAGAAGAACGGATCGATCACGCCCAGCGCGATACCGCCTTCCCAGCCGCCGAACACGGCGACCACCAGCGCGAGCTGGATGAATTTGTCAGTCTTGGCGTGCATAGCTCTTCTCCACTTCGCCGCGCAGGCAGGCCCAGATGTCGCGGTACAGGTCGGTGAAACGGTCATCCAGCTTGATCTCGGCCACATTGCGCGGCCGTTCCAGATCCACGTCGAAACTGCGCACCACGCGGCTCGCCGGGCCGGAGGACAGCACCACCACGCGGTCACCCAGCGCGATTGCTTCTTCCAGGTCATGGGTAATCAGGATCACCGAGCGGCGATCCTCCTGCCACAGGCGCAGCAGCTCGTTCTGCATCAGGTGGCGGGTGTGGATGTCCAGCGCCGAGAACGGCTCGTCCATCAGGATCACCTTCGGCTCGACGATCAGCGCCTGCGCCATTTGCACACGCTTGCGCTGGCCACCGGACAACTGGTGCGGATAGCGATGCTCGAAACCGGCCAGGCCGACCTTGGCCAGCCACGCGTTGGCTTTGGCCTTGCGTTCGGCTTCGGGCACGCCGCGGAAGCGCAGGCCCAGCTCGACGTTCTGGAAAGCTGTCTTCCACGGCAGCAGGGCGTCCTGCTGGAACAGGTAGCCGACCGACTCCTGCACGCCGCTGACCGTGCGGCCATCGATCGCCACGTCGCCCGAGGATGGCTTCAGCAGGCCCGCTACGGAATTGAGGATGGTGCTCTTGCCGCAGCCGGTGGGCCCGACGATGGCGAGGAACTCGCCGTCACCCACCTGGATGTCGACATCGCGAACGGCGGTGAACTCGCCGAAGGACATGGTCACCTTGTTGATGGCGACCATGGTCTGCGCAGGCTCCAGCTGCGGCGCGCCGTTGAGTTGGCGCACGGTGGCATTGAGGGCCATGGGGTTACCTCCGCTTACGGTTGGGCAGCCGGCGCCGCAGCGTTGGCACGCTGGACGAAGGCATTGGTGTAGGTCCTGGACAGATCAACGTTGGCCTTGGCCACATCGGTATTGAACTCACGCAGCACCTTCAACGGCGTCTCCAGGTCGGCCGGCGTGAAGCGTCCATCGCGGGTGAAGATCGCGCGCGCGTTCTCCACCGCGCGGGCATAGGTGGCGCGGTCGCCGGAGACGTAGCTGTCCGGCAGCGCGGCAACGATCTCCTCGGCACTGTTGTCGGCGATGAACTTCAACGCCATCTGCTCGGCACGGGCGATCTTCTCGGCCGCTTCGGGGCGCTTGTCCAGGAAGCTCTGGTTGGCATACATCACCGAGGTCGGGTACAGCCCGCCATAGACCTGGCGGGCGCCTTCGTCGCTGCGCGCGTCGAGGATGATCTTCCCGACCTTGCGCTCGGTGATCAGGGTTGCAGCCGGATCGTAGTTGACCAGCAGGTCGATCTTGCCCTGCTCGAGCGCGGCGACTGCAGCAGCGCCGGAGCCGACGCCGATCAGCGAAATGCTGTCGGCCGGAATATCGTGCTGCGCCAGGAAGTGGCGGACGAAGAAGTCGGACGAGGAGCCCGGGGCCGTGATGCCGACCTTCTGGCCCTTGATGGACTCCGGTCGCGCAGGATCAAACGTGGCATCTTCGCGCCCCGCCATCACCAGGCCGGAATTGCGCGAGAGCAGCACGAAGGCCACCACGTCCTTGCCCTTGGCCTGCATCTGGATGGTGTGGTCGTAGAAACCGACCGCCACGTCGGTGGAATTCGCCACCAGGGCCTGCAGCACCTTCGAGCCACCCTGGGCGAAGTTCTCGGTTTTTACGTCCAGGCCGACGTCCTTGAAGTAGCCCTTGGCATCGGCAATGAAGAACGGAAGGTTGTTGAGGTTGTAGGAGCCGACGCTGATGCGCACGGGTGCATCGTCACCGGTGCCGGTGGATGCGCCATCGGGGCGCCCGCTGTTGCTGCAACCGGCCGCGGCCAGACCGGCCGCGCACAGCGCGGCCATGAAGAACTGCTTGTACATCATCCCTCCCAGGAGTGAAGCATCTACGTTGTAATGGCTGGCATGCGCGTCTGCGCCGGCCCTGCCGGGTTCAGATCATGCCGCTGACGTCCATTGGCGGGCTTGGGTGGAACTGGCCATGGCAGGCACTGGCGTTGTCGCAAACACGCGACCTTCGAACAATCGGCGTGCGGTGCGGACCACGCTGGCAATCACCGGTGCGTCATCCGAGCTGCGACTGAGGCCCACCTGCAGGTCCCCGCTCGGATGTTCGAGGGTAATGCTGCCGGGAACGGACAGGCACCCGACCAAAGTGTGGGCCAGCGTGCCCGGCGTGACGGCGGCGGTGGCCAGGCCGACCGCGCCGGTAATGGCCAGTGCGGTGTGGCATTGGTGCGGCATGAAGTAACGCGCCTGCAGATCGCCGCCGTGTTGCGGCGCCGACAGCAGCACCGGCTTGGGAATCACCTTGTTGCCGGCGTCGGCGATGCCCATGCGGGCGCCCGCCTCGATGCGCAGCGCTTCCAGCCGGCGCATGAACGCGGCATCCGCGTTCAGTTCGGCGGGCGAGGCATCACCGTGCACGCCCAGGTCTTCGGCACGCACCAGCATCATCGGCATGGCGCAGTCCACCAGGCTGACCGGCACGCCATCGATGGTTTCCCGGGCGTGGCCGCTGGGCAGCAGCTTGCCGGTGCGGGCGCCTGCGGCATCAAGGAAGGAAAGCCTGACCGGCGCGGCCGAGCCCGGTGCGCCGGCAATGCGCGTATCACCGCGGTAGACCACATGGCCACCCGGCGTTTCCACCGTGGCGATGATCAGCTTGCCGGTGTTGACGTTGTGGATGCGCACCTCGGTCTGCGGATCCTGAGCCTGCACCAGCCCCCGCTCGATGGCATACGGGCCCACCGCCGCCAGCATGTTGCCGCAGTTGGGGGACGTGTCCACCACCTGCTGCTCCACCCTTACCTGGGCGAACAGATAGTCCACGTCGGCGTCTGCCCGGCTGGATCGGTCGATGATGGCCACCTTGCTGGTCAGCGCGTTGCCACCACCGATGCCGTCGATCTGCAGCGGATGACCCGACCCCATCACTTCCACCAGCAGGCGATCACGTTCGGCGGTGTTCGCCGGAAGGTCGCTGGCCAGGAAGAACGGGCCCTTGGAGGTGCCGCCGCGCATGAGCACGCAGGGAATGCTGAGCAGATCGTTGGACATACGTGTGCTAGATTGATGCGTATAGGGGATGAATGACCCCTCTGTGATTCGATACTGGCATGACCCCAATTGATCTGTGAATTGCTGATTTTTGGATGATTGATACCCAATGAGCATCAATTGCGAAATCCTCGATCTGCGCGCATTCCTGCTGGTGTCGGAGACGCGCAGCTTCCACCGCGCCGCGGAGATCCTGCACGTCTCCCAGCCGGCACTCAGCCGACGGATACAGAAGCTGGAGCAGGCTGTGGGTTCGCCACTGCTGGAGCGCACCACGCGCAGCGTCAGCACCACCGCCGTCGGCGAGAACCTGCTGCCGCTGGTGCGTCGCATGCTGGAGGAATTCGATGGGTCACTGTTCTCACTGCGGGGCCGGGACGATACGCGGGGCGCTACCGTCACCATCGCCTGCCTGCCCACGGCGGCGTTCTACTTCCTGCCCAGCGTGATGGCGCGTTTCCACGAAGCGCATCCCAACGTGCGCTTCCGGATCCTGGATATCCCGGCTACCGAAGGCCTGCAGGCGGTAGAGCGTGGCGAAGTCGAGTTCGGCATCAACTTCATGGGCGCCAACGATCCGAATCTCGATTTCGACGTGCTGGCCGAAGATCCCTTCGTGCTGGCCTGCCGACGCGATCATCCGCTGGCCCGCAAGCGCAAGGTTGAATGGGCCGATCTGGCCGAGCACCAGCTGATCACCGTGCATCGCACCAGCGGCAACCGCACGCTGCTGGACGGCGCCCTGGCGCGCGAGAACCTCAAACTGAGCTGGCACTACGAAGTGACCCACCTGTCGACGTCACTGGGCATGGTCGAGGCCGGCATCGGCGTGTCTGTCCTGCCGAAGATGGCTACGCCGGACGGGGATCATCCCACCCTGGTGACGCGCTCGATAGGCAACCCTGTGGTGTCGCGCACGATCGGGATCGTCCGTCGCCGAGGCGCCCTGCTCTCGCCTACCGCGGAACGCTTTCTCCAGATGTTGATGAGCCAGTGGCGCGGGGAGACCTGAGCATCGTTGGCTGGACAGGCCGACCCCAGATCTGGCCGAGGGTGGTGGCCGAGCATGGCTCGGCCCTACAGAGGAGCCAGCTCTCGCGCAAGGAAAGGCGCTGTCCTGCTTCCCCGCGCGCGCGCCACCTGTTGCGGCGTTCCCTTCGCCACGATGGTGCCACCCGCACTGCCTGCGCCCGGCCCGACGTCAATCACCCAGTCCGCCTGCGCGACGGCCCGCATGTCATGCTCGATCATCACCACCGTATTTCCTGCGTCGACCAGCCGCTGCAGCTGAACCAGCAGCCTGTCCGCATCCGACGCGTGCAGGCCGGTGGTAGGTTCGTCCAGCACGTAAAGCGTGCGTCCGCGCTGGCTGCGCTGCAGTTCGGTGGCCAGCTTGATGCGCTGGGCCTCGCCGCCTGAAAGCTCGGTGGCCGGCTGGCCCAGCCTCAGGTAACCCAGTCCGATGTCCTGCAGCAGCTGCAACGGCCGGGCAATAATCTCCTCTGCCATGAAGAATGCATGCGCCTGGTCCACCGTCATCTGCAGGACCTCGGCGATGTTGCGGTCATTCCATAGCACCTTCAGCGTGGCCTCGTTGTAGCGGGCGCCGTGGCAGGTGGGGCATGGGGCATAGACGCTGGGCATGAACAGCAGTTCGACACTCACGAAACCCTCGCCTTCGCAGGTTTCGCATCTGCCCTTGGCTACGTTGAACGAGAAACGGCCCGCATCGAAGCGACGACGACGTGCGGCGGGCGTCGCCGCGAACAGTTTGCGTACGTGATCGAACAGCCCGGTATAGGTGGCGAGGTTGGAGCGCGGTGTGCGGCCAATCGGCTTCTGGTCCACCTGCACCACGCGCTGGATGGCGTCCAGATCACCGGCCAACTGGCCTCGCGTCGTTTCGATTACGGTAGGCCCGTCGGTCGGCGAGGCCTCGGCGCCATCGTCCGCAGGTTCATGCCCCAGATGCAGAAGCATCAGCTCTGGCAGCGCCTGAGCCACCAGGCTGGACTTGCCCGAGCCGGAAATGCCGGTCACTGCCGTCAGCAATCCCAGCGGCACCTGCGCGTCCACACCGTGCAGGTTGTGGCGATGGATGCCCTTCAGCTCCAGCCAGTTCGCGGCGCTTCGCTGGCGGCTGGCAGGCGCAGGCACCTGGTCGAACAGATACCGGGCCGTGCGCGAATCCTGCACCTGGCGCAGGCCATCGGGCTCGCCGCTGTAGAGCACGCGCCCTCCCCGCTCGCCGGCCTCCGGGCCCACGTCCACCAGCCACTGCGCGCGGCGCATCAGCTCCAGATCGTGCTCGACCACGAACACCGAATTTCCGCCATCACGCAGCCGGTCCAACGCGTCGTACAGCGCCTGGCTGTCGGCGGGATGCAGTCCGGCCGAAGGCTCGTCGAGCACGTACAGCACACCAAACAGCAACGAGCTGAGCTGCGTGGCCAGCCGCAGGCGCTGCAGTTCGCCGGCGGACAGCGTGGGCGTGGCGCGGTCCAGCGAGAGATAGCCCAGGCCAAGCTCGCGCAGTTGCCGTACCCGCCCCATGACTCCGCCCGCCAGCCGCTGTGCGGCCAGCCGCTTCTCTTCGGACAGGGCCGAGGTCCGGCGCACGTCGGGGGCGCCCTCGTGCGTCGCGCGGCCACTCGGGGCGCGCCGGGCACGATCGCGGGGTGTCGCATGCCTGCTGATAGGTGCACCCTTGCTGTGTGCGCCGAAATCACCTTCCGCGATGGGCTCCAGCAGATCCGCCAGTTGATCCAGGGGCAACCGCATGAACTCACCGATATCCACGCCCGCGAAGGTGACCGAGAGCGCTTCCGGCTTCAGGCGCTTTCCGTGGCAGGCCGGGCACAGCTTGCCTTCCATGTAGCGGGAAACCCGTTTGCGCATCAGCGCGCTCTGGGTGTTGGCGAAGGTATGCAGCACATAGCGACGCGCGCCGGTGTATGTACCCATGTAGCTCGGCTCGAGCTTTCGCTTGAGCGCAGCCCGGGTCTCGGTAGGCGTGAAGCCTGCATAGACCGGCACGGTGGGCGTTTCTTCCGTGAACAGGATCCACTCCCGATCCTTCTTCGGCAGCTTCTTCCACGGTACGTCGATGTCGTAGCCGAGCGTGACCAGGATGTCGCGCAGGTTCTGGCCATGCCAGGCCGGCGGCCAGGAGGCGATGGCGCGCTCGCGGATGCTCAGCGACGGATCCGGCACCATCAAGGCTTCCGTCACCTCGTAGACGTGCCCCAGCCCGTGACAGGTGCTGCAAGCGCCCTGCGGGGTATTGGGCGAAAAGTCCTCGGCGTAAAGCATCGGCTGGTTGGCCGGGTATGCACCTGCACGCGAATACATCATGCGCACCAGGCTGGACAGCGTAGTGACGCTGCCCACCGATGAGCGCGCGTTGCTGGCGCCGCGCTGCTGCTGCAGGGCCACTGCCGGCGGCAACCCGTCGATGGCGTCCACATCGGGCACGCCGGCCTGGTCGATCAGGCGCCGTGCATACGGCGCAACCGACTCAAAGTAGCGCCGCTGCGCCTCCGCGAAGATCGTGCCGAACGCCAGCGATGACTTGCCGGAGCCCGAAACACCGGAAAACACCACCAATGCGTTGCGCGGGATGGAGACGTCGACATTCCTGAGGTTGTGCTCGCGCGCGCCGCGCACCTCGACGCAACCGCTGGCAGCGGCGGCACATGACGATTCACCAAAGGGGGGATTGGGCATCTTCGCGATCCTGCGGGCAGTGAGCGGCGCGCGTAGGGGCACGCCCGATGGTGCATTTTCGCTGCTACGGGGTGAATGCGGGTGATGGCGTGGTCACGCCATGGTGCGCCGATACAACTGATCGAGCGTAACCGTGCGAACTAGGCGGCCGCGATTGTAGAAATGCAGCACCGGCTCGCTCAACGTCACGTCAGCAGGAACCAAGTTCATGCCCTCGTAGCCGACCACGACCGACTCCCCATCGTCCGACGGGAACAGCCAGCGATGCCAGCCGGGTATCAGCCAGGCTTCCTGACCCGATGCCTGCGGCGTTACCCGTGTTGAATTCAAGGCCGGATCCGAATCGGTACAGAGATTCCGCGCGGGGGAGCATGCCGTGAACCTCTCCGGCGGCGGCAGCGGGGCATCGGCAAGCGCCGGGCTCGCAGCCAGTGCAGCGATGAGCGTGATGAGTGCCTTCATTTCACTGCACACCTCGATCAAGTGCCCGCCCAAGAGGAAACTAAGCAGCGTGTACGTAGGGCGCTACCGCCGCAGCAAGCACATCGATTCCCCACGCGGAGCCTGCGATTTCCTCGGGCTGGCTTCTCTTGAAGCGTGACCAGTCGGCCCTGGCAAGCCTGCCGACCAGAAGCTGGTCGGCAGGAAGCTGGTGCATCGACCAATAGGGGAACTGCCGGGTAGAGACACGCCCCCGGGCCAGCTCCACCACATCCGTGTGGCTGGTCGATTGCAGCACCCGCTCGTAGACGCTGGCCACCCCATCTTCCGGCCCTTCGAAGTACTGCACGAACCGCGTGCCGTCATGCAGCAGCACGCCTGTCACCCCTGCAAGCTTGTTGAACCTCGCGGCATCGGTGACGAGGGCTTCCAGGCGGTCAATCGAAAGGCCTTCAACGGCCTGGCTTGCGTATACAACGGCCCGGATGGGCATGGACTTCGCCTTGAATGCAGGGCCACGTCGGCACCTATTCACACTCTAGCACCCGGCGCAAGTCCCGGCCGTGATGCGTATTCTTAATTCTTCAGAATACTGTTCGCGCCTAGCAGCGCGACAGGCGGCATGATGAACGCCCCCATACGTTCAGGGCTTTATTCATCTTCATGCGCGACATCGGACAGTTCTATGTAAACAGCGTCGAAGGAGTGGCGCGTGAGGATGGCACCCTGCTGCAGGTCACCCGGATCGATTGTTCCTGCCTGAAGTGTTCAAGGCAGTTCCGCGCCATTCCTGATCATGGCCTCGTCGATCTCAACGGCGCTGCTTCGCTCAGTTGCCCAGGCTGCGGCAACCACCAGTCCGTCAGCCGGGCGCGGCTGGAGGAGTTCGTGCTGCGTAGTGATGCATGAGCTGAAGCGCGCCGTTTCTCGACACTGTGCCAACCCTGTCGACACCTTCGCCTCGCATCTTCCCGTAGTGCACCCACAACGGCGTTCCAATGAGTCATACCGGCCTATTCAAGATCAGGGACCTCACCTACACGCCAGGCGCGGAGGGCGACCTGGCCCGTGCCCTGCAGATCGAAGCCACCTGCACGGCCTGCGGCGCAACCAGCGTCTGGGGCGAGCAGGAAATGGAGCATGTGCGAGGAGGAACCGTGCTTGCGTGCCGGGCGTGCGGTACGCGCCAGGCCATCAGCAATGCGGGCCTGATCAGTACCCCGTCAGGGATACGCCACCGCCGGGGCTGAGCGCGGCGGCACCGGGTCATGCGCTGCCCGGCAGGCACGATTGATGGCCTGTCAGCGGCGGGCAACCGATGGCAGCGCCCGATGCTGGTTGATCCAGTCCAACGACTGGGCAATTCCACCGAACGGAAAGAAGTGCGGGCTGACCAACCCGTGGGCATCAGTCAAACCGCCCGCCAGACGGTCCACGAACACCTCCGGGCCCGCGCTGCCCAGCAACCGGCCGATCGAGATGCCATACCGGGACAGCATCAATGCACTGGCCCCCACCCCGCACATTGCGGCGTAGCGTACCAGCCGCGCGATGCTTGCCGGGCCCGGCACGCCAACGAGCACCGGAACGTGGATGCCACGGGCGCGCAGCGCGTGCAACCAGGCCAGGACGATGTCGGCATCGAAGGCGAACTGCGTGATGATCACTGGCGCCATGCCGCGCGCTTCGATGGACTGGCACTTGTGTTCCAGTACCTGCCAGCACGCGTCACTGCCCAGGACCGGATGGCCATCGGGGTGACCGCCGATGGCGACGACCTTGATACCGGCCCTCTCCAGAAGGCCGCTCTCGATGATCGAAGCGCTGTCAGCAAACGGTCCGGCGGGCGTGGCCAGGTCGCCGGCGATCACCAGGCACTGGGCGACACCTGCCTCGTTGGCCGCACGCTGCAGGAAGCGCTCAAGCACCGCACGCGACCCGATGCGCCGCGCCGAGAGATGCGGCATCGGCTCGAAGCCCAGTTCACGCACCCTGCGCGCCGCTGCCAGGCGTGCGTCGTCGTCCTCGCTGGCCAGCCAGGGAATGGAGATCGTTGTGCCGCGCGGTATGCGGTCGGCCTCGGCGCGCAGCGCGGGCATGGACTTCGCGCTGACCTCCAGTGAAAAGGTGTTGATGAAGGCTTCCGCCCGCAGTGATCCAGGTGCAGCCATCAACGGGCTCCGCCTGCATTGCCGGCCAGTGGCGAGCTGTTCCGCGCCAGTTCGATGAAGGCCTGCAGGTAGTCGATGCTGGTATCGGCTTCGCGCGCACCCAGATAGATCTGCTTGGGAATGCCCTTCGCACCGAGGCGCACCGGCACCACGTCCATGCGGGTGGCGTACTCTTCCACCAGCCAGCGCGGCATGGCGGCCACGCCACGACCGCTGGCCACCATCTGCATCATGATGTCGGTGGTTTCAATGGCCTTGTGCCGTCGCGGCGTGATGCCGGCCGGCAGCAGGAACTGGTTGTAGATGTCCAGGCGCTCGAACGGCACCGGATAGCTGATCAGCACTTCCTGGCCGAGCTGGCGCGGCTTCACGTAATCCACCTTGGCCAGGGCGTGGTTCCTGGCCACCACCAGCACCTGCTCGTAGTCGAACACGGGAATGAACTTGAGGCCTGGCTTCAGCAGTGGATCGGGGGTAACCAGCAGGTCGATCTCGTAGCCGAACAGCGCGCCGATGCCGCCGAACTGGAATTTCTGCTTGACGTCCACATCCACATCCGGCCACGCGGCCAGGTACGGCGAGACGATCTTCAGCAGCCACTGGTAGCAGGGATGGCATTCCATGCCGATGCGCAGCGCGCCGCGCTCGCCCTGTGCGAACTGGCCCAACCGCTCCTCGGCCAGATCCAGCTGCGGCAGCACGCGGTTGGCGACGGCCAGCAGGTATTGCCCGGCCTGGGTCAGGCGCAGGCTGCGGCCTTCGCGCAGCCATACATCAGTGCCCAGCTGCTGCTCCAGCTTCTTCATGCTGTGGCTCAGGGCAGACTGGGTCAGGTTGAGTACGCCGGCGGCCGCGGTAAGCGAGCCCTGCTGCTCGACCTGCTGCACGATGCTGAGGTGGATCCGCTCCAGCATGACGATGAATCCTGCTCATGGATAGGTGAAGTAATACCATTTTACGTCATGGAAGGCCGTGGCTAGCATCGGGTCATGCTTTCACCTGCCCGCCCCCTTCGAATCGTCGCCGTGTCCGGCGGCTTGCAGCGCCCCTCCAAGGCCGCCGCCCTGGCCGAGCATCTGCTGGGCCTGATCGGCGAGGACATCCACAGCGAGCAGCACCTGGTCGAACTGGGCGAACTGGCCCCGCAGCTGGCCGGTGCGCTCTGGCGTTCGCAGTTGCCCGACACCGTGGAACGCCAGTTGACCACCGTCGAGCAGGCCGATGTGCTGGTGGTGAGCACGCCGGTCTATCGCGGCTCGTACACAGGGCTGTTCAAGCACTTCTTCGACTTCGTCCACCAGGACGCACTGGTCGACACCCCCATCCTGCTGGCCGCGACCGGCGGCAGCGAGCGCCATTCGCTGGTGATCGACCATCAGCTGCGCCCGCTCTTCAGCTTCTTCCAGGCGCGCACCCTGCCGCTGGGCGTCTACGCCACCGACCGCGATTTCGCCGACGGTCGCGTGCACAACGACGCCCTGCTCGAGCGCGCACGGCTGGCGGTGCGGCGGGCCGTGCCGCTGCTGGACCTGCCTCGCCAGCGCGCCGCCGACCTGGAAGCGGCCGCAGCACTTTGAATGCCGGATGCCCTCGCCCGCATCCGGATGTCACCCCGCACTACGGAACGCCACCCATGACGACCGACACCTTCACCTTCAGCATCACGCAGATCCCCTTCAACGAGGATTACCAGCCTGCTGACGGGACGCGCATCACCACCAATTTCGCCAACCTGGCCCGCGGCGCGTCCCGCCAGGAAAACCTGCGCAACACGATCAGCATGATCAACAACCGCTTCAACGATCTGGCGCACTGGGACAACCCCAGCGCGGATCGCTACGCGGTCGAGCTGGACATCATCTCGGTGGAGATGCACATCGGCAGCAGCGGTGGCGGCGATCCGTTCCCGCTGATCGAGGTGCTGCGCCCGACCATCGTCGACACCCGCACCGGCGTGCGTACCGAAGGCATCGTCGGCAACAATTTCTCGTCCTACGTGCGCGACTATGATTTCAGCGTGGTGCTGCCGGCCAGCAACGAAGGGAAGGCCACCTTTGGCATTCCGGAGGGCTTTGGCGACCTGCATGGCAAGTTGTTCAAGCATTTCCTGGAGTCCGAGGCCTACCGCGCCAACTTCAGCAAGGGGCCGGTGATCTGCATCAGCGTATCCAGCAGCAAGACCTATCACCGCACCGAGAACCACCACCCGATCCTGGGCGTGGAATACCGCCAGGGCGAGTTCTCTCCGACTGACCAGTACTTCGACAAGATGGGCCTGCAGGTGCGCTACTTCATGCCGCCGGGCAGCGTCGCACCGCTGGCGTTCTACTTCCAGGGCGACCTGCTGGGCGACTACTCGAACCTGGAGCTGATCGGCACCATCAGCACGATGGAGGCCTTCCAGAAGATCTACCGCCCGGAGATCTACAACGCCAACTCCGTGGCGGGCAAGGTCTATCAGCCCAGCCTGAAGCACCAGGATTACTCCTCCACCCGCATCGTCTACGACCGCGAAGAGCGCAGCCAGCTGGCGGTCAAGCAGGGCCGGTTCACCGAAGAACACTTCATCAAGCCGTACCGCGCCGTGCTTGAACAGTGGGCTGCCCGCTGATCCATCGATTTTCCATTCGCCCCCAGGAAACAAGACGCAATGTCGACGAAGAAACTGCTTCCCACCTCCACCGCCGGCAGCCTGCCCAAGCCGTCCTGGCTGGCAGAACCCGAAAAGCTCTGGTCGCCCTGGAAGCTGCAGGACGAAGGCCTGACTGAAGGCAAGCAGGATGCACTGCGCCTGTCCCTGCAGGAGCAGCAGCACGCCGGCATCGACATCGTCAGCGACGGCGAACAGACCCGGCAGCACTTCGTCACCACTTTCATCGAGCACCTCAGCGGCGTCGATTTCGAGAAGCGCGAAACGGTCCGCATCCGCAACCGCTACGATGCCAGCGTGCCGACCGTGGTCGGCGCCGTGAGCCGTCCGAAGCCGGTGTTCGTCGAGGATGCGAAGTTCCTGCGCCGCCAGACCACGCAGCCGATCAAGTGGGCCCTGCCCGGCCCGATGACCATGATCGATACGCTGTACGACGCGCACTACAAGAGCCGCGAAAAGCTGGCCTGGGAGTTCGCGAAGATCCTCAACGAGGAGGCGAAGGAGCTGGAAGCCGCTGGCGTCGACATCATCCAGTTCGATGAGCCGGCCTTCAACGTGTTCTTCGACGAAGTGAACGACTGGGGCGTGGCCGCGCTGGAGCGTGCGGTTGAGGGCCTGAAGTGCCAGACGGCGGTGCACATCTGCTACGGCTATGGCATCAAGGCCAACACCGACTGGAAGCAGACACTGGGCTCGGAATGGCGGCAGTATGAAGAATCGTTCCCCAAGCTGCAGACCTCCAGCATCGACATCATCTCGCTGGAATGCCAGAACTCGCACGTACCGATCGACCTGATCGAACTGGTGCGCGGCAAGAAGGTGATGGTGGGCGCCATCGACGTGGCCTCCAATACGGTGGAAACGCCGGCGGATGTGGCGAACACCCTGCGCAGGGCGCTGCAGTTCGTGGATGCCGACAAGCTCTACCCGAGCACCAACTGCGGCATGGCGCCGCTTGCGCGGGAAGTGGCACGCGGCAAGCTGCGCGCGCTCAGCGCAGGGGCCAGGATCGTGCGTGAGGAGCTTTCGGCGTAATCCTGGCTGGGGAGGTGTTCCCGTTTCGGTGCGGCGAGGATGGATTCTGGCCGGGTACAGACCAGGTTCCACCTCGTCCCTGCACCTCGGGCCTGGCGGCCATCACGCGCGGCCGTGGCGCCAGCGCTTCCTTGATCCGCCCCATCTCGCTTGCGCCGGCCTCGGCCAGGCGCCGGGCCTGCTGCCGCTGCGTCCGGGTCAGTGCAGGCGAAGGCACGGCGCCCGGTTCGGGCGCACTCTGCACCAGTCGGGCGACGGCGTCACGCAGTGGCAGTTGTGGGCAGAGCCGCGCCGCGCACCAGCGCTCGGCGTAGCGCTTCGCCTGCCGGGCGCTGGCGGCGGACACGACCTTGCTCTGTGACATCCTGCGTGCGTCCAGTTTCAGGCGGAACCCGAGCACGGCATGCGGCACGATACTGGCCACCGAACGGCCGTTCCACCACAGATCCCAGCGCTCACCGCTCTGCACCCAGCCGGACGGCCGGGTGACGATCACGAAATCTGGACGGTGAAATGATGAGCCCATGATGGGAAGCATACGAACGCCCGTCGCACCGGCTGAGATCAGGGCAACGCCCCCCTGCACTGCTACGCCTCCACGAAAAGCAATCAATGTGACGCGTCACGGCTGATGCTTTCGATCCAGTCGATGTAGCGCGATACGCGGACGTTGTAGACCACCTGGCCATAGAACCCCGCCTCGAGCGCATGCTCCGGAACCGCAGTGATCCACGAACCAAGCCCCACCAGCTGCGGCGTTCCGTGATCATCAATCACCAGCGGACCACCGCTGTCACCGTTGCCGAGAACCCCCTCTGGCGGCAGGGCCTGCGGAGGCGGATCGAACCGATACCCGAGATAGCGGTCGTTGCCGCCGGTAAGCGCGTTGTATGCACGCCGCAGGGTCGTGCGATGCGGGCCGCCTGGCACCAGCCCTACGACGCCATTGCCGGTAGCCCCCTTCCCTATCAGGGCCGCGATCTGCGCGACTTCGGCAGCACCGCGATAGAGCGCTACTGGCTGTACATCCTTTGCAGCAGTCGCAAGCCTGATCAGTGCAATGTCATCCGATGCTGCCAGGAACGCCATGTGGCCGAAGCGGAGATCATCGAACTGGTCGCGGCGCGCAGCCGTTCCGGAGACATCTCACGCTATGCGATCCCGGAGCGCGTGAGCTTCGTGGATGCAATCGAGCGGACCAGCGTGGGCAAGATCAACAAGAAAAAGCTGCGCGGGCTGCATGATCCGGTCCTTGGCACCGGCGGGCGATGACGGCCCCTGCCGGCACCGCTCAACCGCGCGACGCCCCACCCTGCAGCAGCTGGACCCAGCTCTGGAATCCCTCCAGGAAGCGCTGCAGGCGCTTGCGCGTCGCCGCGTCGAAATCTTCCGCGTCATCGTCGTAGGCGGCCGCTGCTTCGGCCACATAGAGCTGTGGCGAGGCCATGGTCAATGCGCCCATGGCGGTCAGTGTATGGCGCAGCTGCGACTGTGCCAGTTTGGTGCCCCAGTGACCCGGCGTAGCGCCGATGATCGCCACCGGCTTGGCCGAAAGGACCGTGCGGTACTCGGCATCGTCGCGGGACAGCCAATCGAGGGTGTTCTTGAGTACGCCGGGCAGTGACTGGCTGTACTCCGGCGTGGCGATCAGCACGCCGTCAGCGGCCGCGATGGCCGCGCGCAGGCGCTTGACCCCGGCAGGGCCGGCCGGGTCGGCGGTTTCCAGGTCTTCGTCGAACAGCGGAATATCGGCAATGGTGTCATGCACGGTCAGCAGCAGGCCCGCAGGCGCGGCGCCTGCTGCTGCCCTGACCAGGCGCCGGTTGTAACTGTTGCTGCGCAGGCTGCCGGCAAACGCCAGGATGTTCAGCGGTGGAGGGTTGTCGGACATGCGGGATTCCTCGGATGCGTCGGTGCGGGGTCACGGGCCAGGCATCGACAGCGCGGGTGGGCCAGGGCCAGACTGGATCTGCAGAGGATCACGGTTCCGGCGATGTAGTGCCTTCGTCCTTGCTGCTCCCTCTTCCAGGGCGAACAGGGCGCGGCGGGGCAATCCAGCACGTGCCACTGCCCGCGTTGCGGCCCCTGTCCTGCCACATCGTACGCCTACTGCACGGGCTGGCTGGCTTCTGTGATGGACACAGGTCGTGCCATGCTGTCGAACGTATTGACCTTCCAGATGTAGCGCACGCCATCCTGCTCGATGACCTTCTGCAACAACGGTATCTGCTTGGCTGCGATGATTCCGCTGGCACGCTGATATGCCGGTCGCCCGGCCAATGCCGGATAGCTGCCGGAAGCGTCAAGCTGATAGCTGAGGGTGGTGGCGCGGCCCGGCTGGACCGAGGAAAGCAGATAGCCTTCGTCCACATTGAATCGATTGCCAAAGGTGTGCCGGGTGGTGACACCCCCTGCATCCTTGACGTCCACCCACTTCGTGGCCGGCGAATTCGCCTGGCACAGTTCCTTGCTGCCGTCGGCATAGCACCCGTTGGCCGGGCCGTAACTGTAGGCCCACGTATAAGGCTGGTCGATGCCCGGCCCGGTGACTGTCCTGGAAACCAGCGACCACGTGTAGTACCTGGCGGGCGTGTATTCGATCGAGTCGAGGAACCCGCTACCGGTGCTGTCGGGCATATTGCAGCCATAACGCGCCCACGAGCGGCCATGCAGCGTCGGCTCGAAGCGATACTTCGCCACTGCACCACTGGGATGGCGGATCGAACCGGAATGGCCGTAGGTCACCACACCCGGATTCCGGCAGAAACCCCGCTCTGCGGGAACGGCGCCGGCACCCATGGTGCCTACGTTGAACCCCGTAGTCTGCCAGTAGGACTGGTCCGGGAAGGTGACCTTGTAGCCACCCACCACCGTACCGTAGGTCCACGTCCTCCCGCCCGCACGGACCGCGCTCACTTCGCTTGGCAGCGTGCTGGGCGATCCAGCCGTCCATTCGAGATCGACGGTGCGGCCATCGTTGGCTGCGATGCGCAGCAACTGCCGTGGATTTGCCGGATCCCACGTGTAGGTCACCGAATTTCCAAACCGGTCTCGGGCACTGGTCGGAAGAATATGGAACTCCTGCCGGAAAAGAACGAACTCGAACTCCGTAACCGAGCCGAAGTTTCCCCGCGAGTATCCCTTCTTGATCAATGGCGGTCCGCTACCAAGGCTGGCCATATGATTGAGCGTATAGGTGATACCGGCAGGCGTCGTGACTTCGAAGCCCTCACCCGCCCCATCGTCCATGGCGACGCAGCGGATGACATTGCCGCTCTTGGTTCGCATCGGGTAGGCATGGCCTGTACTCGGCACGGGCCATTCGTTGCTTTGCACGAGTAGATCCTCGTCACCGGTCTCTGGCAGGTAGAGCTGCGTTCCATGCCAGAACTCGTCGGAGTTGAAGTACTCGGTGAATGTCCCTGGCCCGGTCGGCGTCTGCGCCTTCACCGTGACGATCTCGGTTGGAGGCGGGGTGAACTTCGAACAGCGGTTGAGCGGCTCGGCAACCACGTAATTCTTCCATCCACCTTGGGTGCTGAACGTCCCATGCACCCTGGGCAGGGCCAGGTCCCACACCCCGAACATGCCCAATCCCTGCCGGCCCTGCGCACCTGCCACCAAGCGCCGCTTGATGCCCACCTCCAGCGCACTGTTGCCCGGCAGGTCGACGTCGGTCTGCAGGAATTCCACCGAGCCGGTAAACAGCCCGATCCTTTCCCCGAACATGTCACCGGTATCCAACTGCAGGATCTGCCCGCGGGCATTCAGCGCCGCCGCGTAATCCTCCATCACCGTCGAGCCGCGGTTGGCGCTCGACGCAGGCAGGGCCGTCATACACAGCAGCGCAGCTGCCGCGATCCTTGCGTACATGGTGTCCCCCTCGTCGACGAAGCAGAGCTTACTTCGCGCTCGTCGGCACCCGCAAGGATGATTCCCCGCACGTCACAGCGTCCTGACCCGCCCGGCGGCCCTGGAAACGCCGTTACTCAGATACGCGTCGTGGCCATGAACCGTTCGCGGTCCTGCTGCGTGCGGCGGCGGATCTCCTCCAGCGCCTGGCTTTCGGTCGCCTGCAGCATGGCCTCGAACAGGCGCTGGAAGTGATGGCGCATCGCATTGCGCGCGGCCACCGGATCGCGCGCGCGCAGGGCTTCGAAGATCGCCATGTGCTCGTCGGCACGGCTGGCGCCATCATCATGGCAGACCCGTGCATAGACCTCGGTTACCCGCGGCAGTTCGCTGCGCATGCGCCAGATCTGCTGCACGAAGAACTCCACCACCGGGTTACCGGAAAGCCGTGCGATGGCGAGGTGGAAACGGCGGTCGTACTCGCCGGCTTCCGCGTCACTCAGGTCGCGACGGCACAGCGCTTCAGCCAGCGCCTGCAGCTCGGCAATGCCGGCATCATCCAGATTGCTTGCCGCCAGAGCGGCGGCCTCGGCCTCGAATACCGCGCGGGCAGCGGTGAGGTCGAAGGCGCTGACATCCGGCAGCCCGCCGGGCGCCGGCGTCGGGCGCGGCTTTACATGCACGCCCGAACCGATGCGGATCGCGATCCAGCCCTGTGCTTCCAGTGCGATCTCGGCTTCGCGGATGGTGACCCGGCTGACACCGAACCGTTCGGCCAGTTCACGCTCGCCCGGCAGCCGCGAGCCCGGCGGGAATTCGCCGTCCTCGATCAGCTTGCGGAGCTTGGCAGCGATGGTCTGGTAAAGGCGGTTGGCGGACATGCGGCTGACCCTTGGCGATTCCTTCCCGGTCCCTGCCCTGCCACCGCGGCCGGCAAGGGTCCGGTTGGAGCGACGGCGCGACCACTGGCCGCGCCGCCCTGTTCAGAACTTGTATCGTACACCGAAATACGCACGCCGCCCGTAGGTCACCACTTCGCGGAAGTTCCCATAAAGCGGCTGGTAGGCCACGCGCGGCTCGTTGGTCAGGTTCATCAACTCCAGCGACAGCGACAACTGCTTGTTCACCCGGTAGCGCAGGCGCAGGTCCACGCTGGTGTTGTCATCGTAGTAGCGGTTCTGCTGTGCGGTGTTGCCGGTGAAGTCCTGGTAGTAGTGCGAGCGGAACTTGCCGATGGCCTGGATGTTGAAGCGCCCGACGTCCCAGTAGATCGAGCCGGACAGGACGTGCCGCGAGAAGCCGCTGAGGCCCGCCGGCGGCACGATCGCCGGAATGATCGTGCCGTCACTGGCCAGCTGCTCGCCCAGTCGCGAGTCCTGGGTCCGGTAGTCGGCATCGGCGTAGTTGTAACTGACCTTGAAGCCCAGTCCGTCGAACGGCTTGGGCAGGTACGACAGTCGATGGGTGGCGGTCAGCTCGAAGCCGGTCAGCGTGCTGTCCTCGTCGGTGGTTACCTGCTGGCGTACCGGCACGGTCACGCTCTGGCCGTCGATGGTGTAGGTCTCCGGCACCAGCGCAGTGGCGGTGCCGCCGTTGAACTGCTTCCAGTACACCGCGCCGGCCAGCATCGTGTCCGGGTTCGGGTACCACTCCAGTGACAGGTCGCCGTTCCAGGACATCAGCGGCTGCGCGGCGGGGTTGCCGCTGGCGCTGATGTCATCCAGCGCGTCGGCCAGATTACCGTAGGTGGCATCACTGCTCACGTTGATGGTGCGCCCGGCACCCAGCGCGGCGATGTCCGGCCGTGACATCGCGCGGTATGCACCGACCCGCAGCAACACGTCCGGGCGCAGTTCGAAGGCCGCGTTGAGGCTGGGCAGCAGCTTGTCGTTGCCCGCCCTGAACACCTGCGTGCTGTACGCACCGGTGGGTTGCAGGCGGATCGTGCCGTCACCATTGTCCTCGATACGCAGCCCGGTACGCACGCCTTCGGAGCGAACATCGGTCTTGACCCAGCGCAGGCCGAGGTTGCCGGTCACCGGCAAGCCGAACAGGCTGCTGCTGAACTCCCCCATCAGATAGAGCGCGCGTGTCTTCTCGGTGATATCGACATTGTTCGGATCCTGGAAACCCGGATCCAACCCACTGTCGAGGCTGCCACGGAACGACTGGTACAGGCAGTTCGGATCGAAGTACGCCCACGAGGAGATCGTGTTGCCGCTGGCGGCATCCATGAAATCATCCTGTGGGAAAGGCGCGCGGCAGGCCTGGTTGGCGGCGATGATCTTCGCCTTGTCGGCCTCCACGCGCTGGTCGTAGTCGCTTACCAGGGTGTTGTCGCGCAGGCGGTAGTCAGCCTGGCTGGCGCGCACGCCGCCCTTGATGCGGGTGAAGAAACCGGACTCGGGCATGAAGCTGGCATCGAAGCGGCCGGCCTTGATCCTGTGGTCGTTCTCCGTTGCGCTGGAGGTGACGCGCGCCGCGCCGGTGTAGGCGTCCCAGTTGTTGGGGTCGAAGTTCGGCGCCAGCGCAACACTGGGCACTTCGCCGTGCCAGTCCCAGTCATAGTCCACGTAGCCGGTGGCACCACTGCTGATGCCCGGCACGATGGCATTGCTGACGTTGCGCTGGTTGGCACGCAGGCGGGTCATGCGCTCGCTGTCGAGGCGATTGGTGTGCGAGTACGAAAGGTCGGTGGACAATTCCCAGGCCGGGGTCGGTCGCAGGATCAGGTTCAGGCCACCCCCGGTGTACTCCTCGCCACGCCAGTAGCGGTTTGAGGTGGAATCAATCGAGGTGCTGCCATGCAGGTGGCGCACGATGCCGTCCTCGTCCACCTCGCGCCGGGTGATGCCACGACGGGCGTTGGACAGGCTCAGGTCGCTGCGGTTCTCGTACCAGTTGCGCTCGGTGTGTTCGAAGTCGAGGTTCACTTCAACCACGTCATTGGGCCGCCACTGCAATGCGGCGAACTCGCTCTGCCGGTCGTTGCGCTCCTGCTTGAGCCGGTAGATGCGGCTGCTTGGCACCAGGTAGTACGGCGCGCCGTTGGCGATGGCCTGCGCGGACACTTCATTGCAGTTGGCATTGCCCACGTTCTGCGTGCCATCGCAGGCATACCAGGTGGAACCGCTGGTGATGCTCTCTTCCGGGTCGGTACCGTCCAGGCGCTGGAAGCCCAGCGAGATACCCAGCTTCTGTCCGTTGCCGAACTCGAACTGGTCGATGTAGCTGGCGGTGCCGCGATAGCCGATGCCGTCGTCGTCGCGGTACTTCTTGTCATACTCGGCCCAGCTGCCGCGCAGGTCCAGCTGCGCCGCACGCTTGCCGTACTCCAGTGGGCGCACTGTTTCCAGGCCGATGGTGCCAGCCACGCCGCCTTCGATGATGTCGGCGCGCTGGGTCTTGTAGATGGCAACCGTATTGATCAGCTCGGCGGGGAACATGTTGAAGTTCACCGAGCGGTCGCCGCTGCCGTTGGTGATCTCGCGGCCATTGAAGTTGGTGCTGCTGAGGAAGGCGCCCAGGCCACGGATGGAGATTTCCGAGGCGCCGGTCTTGTCGCGGGTCGAAGCGGCGCCGGTCAGGGTCTCGATCGCATCGGCCAGCGAGGGCGCCGGCAGGTCGCCGATGTCATCGGCCGAGAGCACGTCGGCAATGACCGTGTCATCGCGCTTCTTGTTGATCGAACTCTGCATCGATTCGCGGATGCCGGTGACCTGTACCTGGTCCAGCGTGGTGGGATCCTGCCCTGCCGCGTCCTTGCCGGATTGCGCCTGGGCCGTAGGCAGCCCCGCCAGCACGGCGAGCAGCGCCACGATCAGGGGTGTGGGGGACAACGAGATGCTGTGCACTGCTCCGGCGGGTCGCCGCATGGTTTCCTCCTCCCAAAGGATCGCCTGCATGCCAGGCGTGGGACGCAGCTTCGGCACGGCGACATGAAAATGTCAACCAATTGGTATGCGATTGTTCAAATGCCTTTGATCCATACCATTTGATCGCAATTTAATGTGCTCATGCAGCATGACTTTGCGCGAAAGCTGGCTTACAACAGACCCGAAAGTGGTATGCAGGCCCACCCTGAAACGACGGCCCGGCCGTCCCTGGAAGGATTTCATGCGCATTCAACCGCTGGCCCGTAACCGATCCAATAATCCACGGCTGTTTTGCCTGACCACTGGCCTGGCAATGTGCCTGACCACTTCAGCAGCAAGCGCAGCCAGCTGGCTCGTCCACGATGTCGCGGAGTTCACTACCGCCGCCTCGGCGCTGCAGCCTGGCGATGAGATCGTGCTGGCTGACGGCACCTGGACCGATGCTCGGCTGCTGCTTAAGGGTCAGGGCACGGCAGCCGCACCGATCGTGCTGCGCGCGCAGACCGCCGGCAAGGTCGTCCTCAGCGGGCGCTCGGACCTGCGCCTGGCCGGGAGCTACCTGCAGGTGTCCAACCTGGTGTTCCGCAACGGCCATGCGCCGGGTGATGCGGTGGTGGCGTTCCGCGAGTCGAGCAAGGCAGTCGCCAGCAACAGCCGCGTCACCGGCCTGGTGATCGATGACTACACCAACCCGGATGCCAGCGACCAGGACTACTGGGTATCGCTGTATGGCAGCAACAACCGGTTGGATCACAGCCAGTTGCGCGGCAAGACCAACGCCGGGCCGACCGTGGTGGTGGTGCGCGATGCCACCCAGGGCCTGGACAACCAGCACCGTATCGACCACAACTGGTTCGGGCCGCGCCCGGCGCTGGGCGTCAACGGGGGCGAAACGATCCGCGTCGGCACCAGCGACAGCTCACTGAGCGATTCCAACAGCACGGTGGAGAACAACTGGTTCGAAGGCTGCGACGGCGAGACCGAGATCATCAGCAACAAGTCCGGCGGCAACACCTACCGCGGCAACGTCTTCTACCGTTCGGCCGGCGCATTGACCCTGCGCCATGGCAACGGCAACCGGGTGATCGACAACGTCTTCCTCGGCGATGACAAGGCCGGCACCGGCGGCGTACGCATCATCAACGCCGACCAGACCGTCAGCAACAACTACTTCGAGCGGCTGGCCGGGTCCAGCAACCGTTCGGCGTTGGCGGTGATGGATGCGCAGGCCAGTCCTCCGCTGTCCGGCTATGCGCCTGTGGTGAATGCCACGATCAATCGCAACACCTTCGTGGACGTGGCGAAGATCAGTTTCGGCGTCGGCCACGATGAAGCCAAAGGCATCGTGGTCGCCGCCAGCAGCAGCCGCCTCACCGGCAACCTGATCGTCAACCGCAACAGCAGCAACCCACCAACTGCCGCCAGTTCGCTGGCCGGCATCGACTTCAGCGGCAACGTGCAGTCGCCGGCAGCCAGCACCGTGTTCCCGGGTGGCGTAGAAGGCCGTGGCGTCAGCCTGCAGCAGGCTGCCAGCGGATTGTGGGTGGCCACGCCTGCCCTGCCCGCCGTGGGCGCCGATCCTGCCCTGGCGATGACCGCGCGCGAGGCGACCGGCGTCGCCTGGTATCCCAAGGTGGGCGAAGTTGCCCTGTCACGCACCCGCAATGGAGTTGATCGATGAGGTTGCAGCCGCTGTTCGTTTCCCTGGCCCTGGCCGCCCCCTTCGCCCTGCTGCCGACCGCGTCGCTGTCCGCAGCGCCCGCTGCCGCCGCGCGGCAGGCCGACACCGCGCCGGTGCTGGTCACCGCTGCGCAGTGGCAGCAGATGGCCAGCGAAGGCCGCCGCTACCCGTGGTTCGCCAAGGAGCAGGCGCGCACCGAGGCAACACTGAAGAAGATGATGAAGGCCGGCATCGACGTGCCGGTGCCCAGGGACAAGGGCGGCGGGCGCACCCATGAACAGCACAAGCGCAACTACCAGGCACTGTTGGCGGCGGGCACGCTGTACCGGTTGACCGGCGACAGGACCTACGTGGATTACGCGCGCGACATGCTGCTGCAGTATGCCAGGCTGTACCCGACGCTCGGCCCGCACCCGGAAGGCAGGGGCCAGATTCCCGGCCGCGTGTTCTGGCAGGTGCTCAACGATTCGGTATGGCTGGTCAACGCCATCCAGGGCTATGACGCGATCCATGACGCGCTGTCCGCCGAGGACCGCAACACCATCGAATCGAAGGTGTTCCGGCCGATGGCCGAGTTCCTCGTCAGCGAACCGAAGAACTACGACCAGATCCATAACCACGCCACGTGGGCGGTGGCCGCCACCGGCATGATCGGCTACGTGCTGCGCGACCAGGAACTGGTGGAGAAGTCCCTGCGCGGCAGCCAGAAGGACGACAAGTTCGGCTTCCTGCGGCAGATCGACCTGCTGTTCTCGCCCGATGGCTACTACGAGGAAGGCCCCTACTACCAGCGCTATGCACTGGCGCCGTTCCTGCTGTTCGCCAACGCCATCGAACGCAATGAGCCGCAGCGGAAGATCTTCGCGCGTCGCGATGGCGTGTTGCTGAAGGCGGTGGATGTGCTGGTGCAGTCCAGCTATGGCGGCCTGTTCTTCCCGATCAACGATGCGATCCTGGACAAGGGCATCGACACCGAAGAGCTGGTGGCCGGCATCGGCATCGCCTATACGCGCACCGGTGATGACCGCCTGTTGTCGGTGGCCCAGCAGCAGAAGCGCCTGCTGTTGTCACCCGAAGGCCTGCAGGTGGCGCAGGCACTGGCCGCCAACAAGGCCAAGCCCTTCGACTACCGCCCGATGCTGCTGCGCGATGGCCCCGACGGCGACCGCGGCGGCGTGGCGATCCTGCGCATGAACGGCGAACGCGGCCAGGCACTGGTGCAGAAGGACACGATGCAGGGCATGGGACACGGCCACTTCGACAAGCTCAACTGGCTGTTCTACGACAACGGCAACCCGGTGGTGACCGATTACGGCGCCGCCCGCTTCCTCAACGTGGAAGCCAAGCGCGGTGGCATCTACCTGGCCGAGAACCGCAGTTGGGCCAAGCAGACCGTGGCCCACAACACCCTGGTGGTGGACGAGCAGAGTCACTTCATGGGCGACTGGAAGCGTGGCGAGGCGCATGCCCCGCAGGTGCGCTTCTTCCAAGCCGACGCCGATACCCAGATTGCCTCGGCAACGATGCGCGATGCCTATCCCGGCGTGGCGTTCACCCGCACCCAGGCGCTGCTGCGCCACCCCGACCTGGGCCTGCCGGTGGTGCTGGACCTGCTGCAGGTGCACGGCGACAAGGCCGCGCGCTACGACCTGCCGCTGCACTTCAACGGCCACATCGTCACCACCGGCTTCGAGGCCGAACACTTCCCCAGCCAGCGCCCGGTGCTGGGCAAGGACAACGGCTACCAGCACCTGTGGCTGGATGCACGCAGCAAACCCGGCAGCGAGCCGCGTTCCCTGGCGTGGCTGCTGGACGGGCGCTTCTACACCTACCGCTTCGGCAGCAGTGCGCCGGCGCAGGCGCTGCTGGTGGAAAGCGGCGCGAACGATCCGGAATTCAACCTGCGGCGCGAGCCTGCCCTGCTGCAGCGCGTGGACGGCCAGAAGGACGTGACCTTCTTCAGCGTGCTGGAGCCGCATGGCGAGTACAACGGCACCGCCGAGTACGTGCATGGCGCCGACAGCCGCATCAGGGAGATCGTGCGTACCCGCGGCAGCGATGCCGAGGTGATCGAGCTGCGCCTGGCCAGTGGCGCGCGCATTGCCCTGGGCGTGGCCGACGACAGCAGCGCCAAGGGCGAGCACAGCGTGACAGTGGACGGCCATGCCTACCGCTGGAGCGGCAGCCACGCACGCATGGACCGCAGCAAGGGTGACGGCAAATGAACGGCCCTGCGGTGGTGGCCAAGCTGCGCAAGGTGCCGGTGCGTTCAGCCGTGCGCTGGCTGATCGTGGGCCTGATTGCCGTGGCCACGGTCATCAACTACATCGACCGCAACGCACTGGCGGTGATGTGGCCGGAAATCGCCAGGGAAGTGGGCGCGACCAAGGATGACTACGCCCTGCTGGTGACGGTGTTCATGCTGTTCTACGCCGCCGGCCAGTTTCTGTTCGGCCGCCTGTTCGACATGATCGGCACGCGCCTGGGTTTCGCCCTGTCGATCAGCGTGTGGTCGATCTCCATCGCCCTGCACTCGATCACCCATTCGATGCTGTCCTTCAGCCTGGTACGAGCGATGCTGGGCATCAGCGAAGCAGGCGCGTGGCCGGGCGCGGTGAAGGCCAATGCCGAGTGGTTCCCGGCGCGCGAGCGCGCATTGGCGCAGGGTGTGTTCAACGCCGGTGCGTCGATCGGGGCGATCGTCTCCGCACCGGCCATCGCTGGCCTCTACCTGTGGCTGGGCTGGCGCGGCACCTTCGTGCTGGTCGGTGCAATCGGTTTCCTGTGGCTGCTGCCATGGCTGTTTGTCTACCGCGCCGGGCCGGACAAGCACCCGTGGGTGAGCGATGCCGAGCGCCGGCTGATCCATGAAGACCAGACCGGGCAGCAGGACGCGGTGGCACCGAAGGTGAGCGTGCGTGCGCTGCTGGCCCACCGGCAGAGCTGGGGCATGCTCGCCTGCCGCTTCCTGCTGGACCCGATCTGGTGGCTGTTCGTGTCCTGGCTGCCGATCTACCTGGCTGAAACCTTCGGCTTCGACATCAAGCAGATCGGCCTGTTCGCCTGGGTGCCGTTTGTCGGCGCGATGCTGGGCAGCCTGAGCGGCGGCTGGCTCTCCGGGCGGATGATCCGCGCCGGGCACAGCGTGGACCGCGCCCGCAAGCTGTCCATAACGCTGGGCTGCGTGGTCATGGCTCCTGCCCTGCTGGGTGCAGTGCTGGCCAACCAGCCGCTGCTGGCGGTGCTGGCAATCGCTGCGGTGCTGTTCGGCTTCCAGGTGGCCATCGGCAACATCCAGACCCTGCCGGGCGACCTGTTCGACGGCCGCTCGGTGGGCACGCTGGCAGGCCTGGGTGGCCTGGCCGCCGTGGCCGGCACCTTGATCACCACCTGGCTGGTGCCGGTGCTGACCCGCCACTCCTATGCCCCGATCTTCATCCTCGTTGCCGCGCTGGTGCCGCTGTCGCTGGCCGCGCTGTGGTGGTGGACCGGCCCTATCCACAAGCTCGACCGCCGCGGCGGTTGAGCCTGCATCTCTCTTCAATTCCCCCGCAAACCAAGGAGTTTTCCGCATGTCGTTCCAGGACAAGGTGGCCATTGTCACCGGCGGTGGCCGCGATATCGGTCGCGCCGTTTCGATCAAGCTGGCTGCCGCCGGTGCACGCGTCTGCATCAACTACGCCAATGATGAAACCAGTGCCCAGGAAACGCTGGCACGGATCCAGGCGGCCGGTGGCCAGGCCATGGTGCATCGCGCCGACGTCACCGATGCCACGGCCGTCGCCGGCCTGGTCGCTGCGGCACAGGCCGCGTTCGGCGAGCGCATCGACCTGCTGGTGAACGTGGCCGGTGGCATGGTGCAGCGCCGGCCGCTGGCCGACATCGACCCGGTGTTCTTCCACACCGTGATGGACCTGAACCTGACCTCGACCTACCTGACCACCCACGCGGTGGTGCCGCACATGCGCGAAGGCGCGGCCATCGTCAACTTCGCCTCGCAGGCAGGCCGTGATGGCGGCGGCCCGGGCGCATCGATCTACGCCACCGCCAAGGCGGCGGTGATGACCTTCACCCGCGCCATGGCCAAGGAGCTGGGGCCGAAGGGTATCCGCGTGAACGCGCTGTGCTGCGGCATGATCGCCACCCGCTTCCACGATGAATTCACCAAGCCGGAAGTACGCACGGCCGTTGCCGGTGCCACCCCGTTGCGCCGCCAGGGCGCGCCGGACGAAGCCGCCGACGCTGCGGTGTTCCTGGCCTCGGATGCGGCGGCGTTCATCACCGGCGCGAATCTGGACGTCAACGGCGGCACCTACTTCTCCTGACACCTGACCGGACTCCTGCCCATGCAGCGCTGGACACTTCTGTTTTCATTGACGCTCTGCTCCGCCATGACGGCGCCCGCTGTGTGGGCCGCACCCGTGTGGGTCACTGCCTGGACGGCCGCGCCCGCGCCCGACCGCAAGGACGGAACGTCCGATGCGCCGGTACAGTTCGCCGCACAGACCGTGCGCCAGGACATGCGTATCGGCAGCCGTGGCGATGCGCTGCGGCTGCGCATCAGCAACGAGCTCGGCACGGCGCCCTTGCGGGTCGAGGACCTGCGTGTGGGAGTGAAGAACGGCAAGGCCGCACCGCTGCCGGTAACGGTGGATGGCCGCGCGGTCATCGAGGTGCCGGTCGGAGCCGCGCTGCTGAGCGACCCGGTGCGGATGCCGGTGGCGGCGCTGCAGGAGATCAGCGTGAGTGCCTATTTCCCGCAGCCCACCCGCCCCGCCGTGCGCCGCACCGAGCTGCGGGTCGCAGATGGCAGGCAGACAGCCGTCGCCGACAGCGTGCGGCTGAGCTACCAGCAGAACGTGTTCTCGGCAGTGATGGTGCAGCGTGATGATCGTCCCCAGGTAATCGTGGCGCTGGGCGATTCCATCACGGAAGGCGCCACCGCACGCCGCGGCACCTTCAACCAGTGGCCGGAGCGGTTTGCGCAGCGCCTGCAGCAGGCCTGCCCGAACCGGTTCGTGGTACTTAACCAGGGCATCAGCGGCAACAAGCTGCTTGACCACGGCCGCAGCCACAGTGCGCTGTCACGATTGGATCGCGATGTGATCGCGGTGGCCGACGCCGATCAGGTGATCCTGTTCGAAGGCATCAACGACATCCGCCACGGCGGTGGCGCGCAGCCGCTGCCTGGACGCAATGCGGCGGACATGCTGCTGGGCTATCAACAGGTTGCGGCGCGGCTGCATGCGCACGGCATCCGCGCCTGGCTGGGTACGTTGACCCCGTTCGGCGGTTCCGAGCGCTACGAGCCCGTGTCCGCCGCCACCCGCACCACGATCAATCAGTGGGCACGCGGCGGCAACAGCGGCTTCGACGGCATCATCGATTTCGATGCCGCGCTGCGTGACCCGAAGGCAGCCGAATCGTTGCCCAACGAGATCACCCGCGACCATCTGCATCCCAACGACGAAGGCTACCGGCGCATGGCCGATGCCATCGATCTGCGCATGCTGGGCTGCACCACCCCCGAGTGAGAGAGAACCGATGAGCCGCGTCGTTTGTTTCGGTGAGTTGCTGCTGCGCCTGGGCGCACCCGGTCGTGAACTACTGCTGCAGACGCCGCAGCTGCAGGTCCATGTGGGAGGCGCCGAGGCCAATGTGGCGGTCTCGCTGGCCAGCCTGGGCCACGATGTGCAGATGGTCAGCACGGTACCCGGTAACGCGCTGGGCCGGCATGCCGTGGCCGAGCTGCGGCGGCATGGCGTGGGCGTGGCCGCCGTGCGTGAAGTGGAGGGTGACCGCATGGGCCTGTACTTCCTGGCGACCGGTGCGGTGCAGCGCGCCAGTGAAGTGGTGTATGACCGGGCCGGTTCTGCATTCGCAAACAGCAGCGCCGAGGATCATGCGTGGCCCGCCGTGCTGTCCGGCGCGCACCTGCTGCATGTCTCGGGCGTCAGCCCGGCGCTGGGCGCCAACGTGGCCGAGTCGGTGCTGGGTGCCGTGCGTGCGGCTCGCGCGGCCGGTGTGCAGGTGTCCTTCGACGGCAATTACCGTCCCTCACTGTGGCGACGCTGGGATGGCGACGCAGCGGCGATCCTGCGTGAGCTGTTCGCCGAGGCCGACATTGTCTTTGCCGATCATCGAGACATCGAACTGATGCTGGGGCTGCACTTCGCGCAGGACGATGCGGTCGCGCGAACCGAGGCCGCTGCGGCCGCTGCCTTTGCCGCGTTCCCGCACCTGCGGTGGCTGTCCTGCACCCAGCGCGAGGTGATCAGCGCCGACCATCACGTGCTCGGTGCGCTGCTGCTGGGACGCGATGGAACCCGCGCGCAGGCTGCTCCGAGGCCGCTGCCCGGCATCGTTGATCGCATCGGCGGCGGCGATGCCTTTGCCGCCGGCATCCTGCACGGATTGCTGTCCGGGCTCGGCGCAGAACACACCGTGCGCTTCGGACTGGCCGCAGGCGCGTTGAAGCACGCCATTCCCGGCGACTTCAGCCCTGCCCGCGAAGCTGAAGTCCGGGCACTGATGGAGAGCCACCCGTTCGACGTTCGTCGCTGATCCCCCCCGGGAGAATCCCGCTAGAATCCAACGGGCGCTGGAATCGCGCAGGGATCGCCCATGGATTACACCGGATACACGCGCAAGTTTCCCAACAACCGCCCACTGAATGCGTTTGATCGCGAGCACCGCCTGCTGCAGAAGCAGCGGCTGGATGTCGTGCCGTTGGCGCAGCTGTGCGTGGTGAAGATGAATTCGAACGGCCTGGTTTCGGTGGATCGCTGGTTCGCCGCGCGTGGCTTTGCAGCCCTGCTGGGCGCGATCGGCATTGCCTTCGGGCTGGGCGGCATGCTGATGCTGCTCTGGTTGCTGATCGTGAACAGGCTACCCAACGAAAATGGCCTGTGGGAGGCGATATTCATCGGCATGGCGATGCTGGCCGCCTTCACTGCAGCGAGCATCTGGGTGGCTTGCCTCGAGCTGTTCCGCTGGACCTACTATCCGATCGCGCTCGATCGCAAGCACCGGCAGATACACGTGTTCCGGCTGGATGGCACCACCCTCAGCGTGCCCTGGGACCGGGTCTATTTCACGCTTGGCCGCGGAACGGGAACCTTCGGATGGTACAACTGGGATGTCCGCGGACTGATCCTGGACGCGGATGGCGTCACAGTACGGGAGACGTTCGCGTTCTCCATCGCGACCTCTCGCATCGAGAACGCACATGCCCACTGGGAGTTCCTGCGGCGCTACATGGAAGAAGGACCGGCAGCCGTCGTGGACGCGGTGCACTGCTGCATGCCGCTGGACGGCAAGCGCGAGAGCTTCGCGTCCGGCAAGGAGCGCATCTTCGCCGAAGACGCGCAGCTCCCGGGTTTCATGTGGCTCACGATGCTGCCACTCAGCTACCTGCACACGATCATGCGCTGGGTGGTGATGCAGACCAGCAGGATTCCGCGGTTTCCACCGGACATCGAGGCGCGCCTGACACCGGACGCCGGTGATCCCTGTGTCCGCGACGCTTCGATGAATCCACCGGACCTGCGCTGACCCAGCGTTGCGTCCGGCAACAGCACGTGGGAATCCCGCGTCATGGGCAGGCGCGTCGTCACAACGCCAGCAGCCACGCTTCCAGTGCGCGTGTGCCCCGCATGTCGCCGTCATAGCGACGATCCGGCACATGCGGTTCATTCGAACCACGCACCCGCCCCCGGAAAACCTTCATCGGCACCGAAATCCTGGCCAGCCCGCTTGGCAGCCGCTCCGGCCTGACATCCATGTAGAGGCTGTCGGCCGAAGTCTCGACGCCCACCTGCACCGCGCCCAGCCGTTTCCACAGATCCAGTGCATCGAGGCAGGCCGAGCCGCAGGAGGCATCGGCCACGATCACCACCCTGCCCCTGCGCAGCGGAGCGGCCGGGCCTGCGGTTGCAGCTGTATCTGCCCTGGCCTCGGATGGCTCGCGCCACACTGCCTCACCCCGGCCGCGTGCCCGTGCCATGCCCGTCGTCACCGATTCCAGCATGCGACGCAGCTCTGGCGACGCGTCGGGCGCCTGCACCAGCTTCTGCAGGAAGCCGCGCAACTGGGCGATGTTGGCCTCGGAGGTCCGCCACTCCACCCAGCTGGGATCGGACAGCGCGTCCACGGCGGCACGGCCCCAGATCAATCGCGCCAGTTCGATGCTCCATTGCGAAGCACCGCCACTGTTGCCACGCACATCCAGCACGACCGACGGTGCCTGCTGCAGTGCTGCGGCTTTTGGAGCAAGCTGCTCGAGCAGCGCGGTCAGTTCCTTGAAGTTCTGCTCCGTAGGGTCGGCATTGAAGCTGCTGGTGGTGATCCAGTAGCCACCGCCTGGCATCGTGTGCCAACCATTGGCCGGGCGGAAGCTGCGACGGGTATCGGCCAGGCGCTCCTTGCGCTGTGCGGCCTGCAGCGGCTGCCACTGCAGTGCATAGGATTTCTCGCGTCCGTCCACCAGGAAAACGCAGCTGCGCAGCGTGGGCACGAACGGATTGCCCTGCTCCAGCAGCACTTCACCACCACCCTGGATGCGGCTGGCCTGCAGGTTCCAGCGCCCGCTGAAGTCACCCACCCGGCGCGCAGCCAGTGTCTGCGCATCGATGCCGTCACAGGACAGCAATCGAGCCCCCAGCGGCGGATGGCCCGGACCACCGTCCACGGTCATGACCACCTGCGCATCACCGTCGAAACCGGTCAGGAACCCCGGCCACTGCGTCGGAAGATCGGGAGCGCCGGCAAGCGCGTTGAGGCTGACGTGGCCGTCATTGAAGGAGGCCGCGTAACCCTTCATCGCCCACCAGTAGCCTGCGAAGCTGTCGACATTGGCCGCGCGCGAGCGGGCAAGCGCCGAGGCGGCCTCCAGCTGCGGAACGAAACCCGGATTCCGCAGATCCACGGCGCCCGGATGGCTGCCGCGCATGGCAGCGTCGGCAGCGTCCAGATCCTTCAACAGCGTGTCCGACCAGTCGCTCGGCGCGCCTTGCGCGGTGGGCGCCGCAAGCACCGCACCGAGCAGCAGCCCTGCAATGATCATGGATTCATCCCTTTGCCGGAACAAACGCCAGTCTCGCAGTTTTCCAGCCTGGCGAAGCGCGCCCGCCGCAACGGGCGCGGCCGTCCGTCAATGCAGCGGCAGCTTCAGCATCGAAGGCGCGTTCGCCGGTGAACTGAAGGTCACCGTGCCACCCAACTGGCTGATGCCTGCGTAGCGCAGGTCCACGGTGTCCATCACCAGAGTCAGGCGACTGCCGGCCGGCACGTCCCAGCTGCTGGCCTCCAGCCGCAGGTCGATGGTCTTCGCCTGCCCCGGCGTGGCGCCCCGCAGCGTATAGGGCTTGTGGCTGATCAGCTGGCCATTGCCCAGCACGTCCTCGGCATAGAGATACGCGTACAACGTGGTGTCGGCGCGGCTTGGCGTGACCGTCATCCGCACTTCCGGCGCGCCATCCAGACGGCGTGCACTCCAGTAGATCGGCCCTTGCCAGACGCCCGCGGCGTTGCGCCCGACGAACGGCACATAGGCGCCCGGTGGCAGGTTGATCATCTGCAGCGCGCCGGACGCCATCACCACGCCCGAGTTTGCGGCCGTAAGCAGGCCGCTGCCGATTCGGTAGCTCCAGCCGGCGCCGCCACCGTTCGCCACCAGTCCACCGGTGGGCTGCAACAGCCCGCTCGGCGCGGTCAGCCCGTAGCTCACCGCGCCCGTCCGCGTAGCCTGCCAATCCGGATAGTGGCTCCAGCTGCCCTTCTGCGACTTCAGCTGCACCGCAGGCTGCCGGTCGATGCCATTGGCCACCCCCTTCAGGTAATGGTCGAACCAGTCGCCCACCGAATCGTAGACCTCGTTGGGAACACCCAGTGCGCCAAAGGCTTCGTTGAGCGCGTGATCGCCATGGCGCAACTGCAGCTGCTTGGGGCCCTTCAGGCGGTTGAAGAAATCGACCAGCTGGCCCGGCGGGAACAGGCTGTCGTTGAAGGCGTTGGCCAGGAACACCGCTGGCTGGTTGGCGTTGATCTCATCGATGCTGGCCCCGGGGCTGCGCTGCGCCGCCACCGGCAACAGCGAGTCCACCGCGCCCTGGTAGTTGCCGACCAGCACATTGCGATTGATGGTGGACAGCTCCGGTCCCGGGCGACCGGTGGCCAGGCCTGCGGCAACCAACAGCGCGATGCCCTGTGCGCTGGGGGTGTCGTTGCTGTACAGCGAGGCCTGCAGGTCGGCCCATCCACTCAGTGCAGCCACTGCCTTGATGCGCGGATCGCGTGCGGCCGCCAGCAGGCTGGTGCCGGCCCCATAGGAGATGCCCGATACGCCGATTCGTGACGGGTCGGTGCGGGTGTTGTCCAGCGCCCAGTCAATCAGTGCACTGACATCCTCCACCGTGGCCGGCCCGGCGATGTCGATGCTGCCGCCGGATTCCCAGAAGCCACGCGAGCTGTAGCTGATGACCACATAGCCGCGCCGGGCCAACGACTGCGCCACGCCCACGTACTCCACGCTGGGCACCGCCCAGCTGCTGGGCATCACCAGCAGCGGATACCGTCCGCTGCCCGCGTCCTGCGGTTCGATGACGAAGGCCCCGAGAGGCGTTCCATCCCAGCTGGGAATGGTGCGATGGGTGGTCTTGACCGTGGCCGCCCAGGCGGTGGGCGCCAGCCCGGTCAGCAGGATCAACAGCAGCACTACCTTGCGCATCGTGGTCTCTCCCCGTCGGTGGTGGTGCAACGGGTTGGACCGTACCAGTGCGAATGGTGGGTGGCACCTTGCGACGCAGCATGACGTTTGCTGCGTTGCCGGCCCGTGGGATCGATGCTATTAGAGCTCGGTCTCAAGGATGAATGGACGTCATGGGGTCACGCTTCCTGCTGCTTGCTGTACTGGCGCTATGTGCGCAACCAACCGTGATGGCCAACGAACGGGAGCTCTCCGACGCGGCGGCCCGGGAGGTCTTCCTGCACGCAGAACAACTCTGCAACGGAGACCGGGGCCGACTGTGGGGGCACTCCCTGTGCGGGCCGATGATGCTGGTTGATCCAGGGAGCCGTCAGGTCATCGCCTCGCACGCAGACGTACAGGGGGCGCTGAAGGCAAGCGGTAACGTGTTCGCAGGCCAGCTTCCGGCCGATGCGATCGTCGCCAATACCGCCGTGGACTGGTCCGGCACACGCTGGACGCAGCTGCTTTGGCCATTGCCGCAGGACGCGTCCCGGCGCAGTACCCTGCTGGCTCACGAAATGTTCCATCGCCTGCAACCGGCGTTGCCCATCATCGCGCCGACCGAGGGCGGAAACGAACACCTCGACACGCTTGAAGGACGCTACTGGCTGCAACTGGAATGGCGCGCACTGGCGGATGCGCTTGCGGCCACCGATGCAGTGGCGCAGCACACTGCGATGATGGATGCGCTTGCATTCCGCGCCGAACGCCATCGCCAGTTCCCTGCGGCAGCGCAGGAAGAAGCGGCGCTGGAATTGAACGAGGGCCTGGCCGAGTACACCGGCGTGTTCGTGGGCAACCCAACGCGCTCCACACGTACCCAGGCGGCGCTGCATGACCTTCGCGCGCACGTTGCTGATCTCAGCTTCGTCCGCTCTTTCGCCTATGCCACCGGTCCGGCCTATGGCCTGCTGCTGGACCAGGTTGCGCCCGGTTGGCATCGCAATCTTGGCCATCCCGCCCGCGATCTCGGTTCACTTCTGGCAGAGCGCATGCACAGCACTCCACTCACCGGCGAAGCTGCACTGTTGACCACGGCAGCACGCTATGACGGGCCTGCGCTGCGCGAAACGGAAGTGCAGCGCGAACAGCAGCGCCTTGCACAGCTTGAACGCAACCAGGCCCGCTTCGTGACCGGGCCGGTACTGCGGCTGGATCTTCGCAGCATGCGCATCCAGTTCGACCCCAGCAACATGCAGCCGCTACCTGGCATCGGCACGGTGTATCACACGATGCAGCTGAGCGACGTATGGGGAACATTGACGGTCACCGATGGAGCGTTGCTGCAGAATGACTGGAAGGCCGTGTTCGTGCAGGCGCCTGCCTCGGGCAAACTGCCCCTGCAGGGTCACGGATGGGCGCTGAGCCTGGCCCCCGGATGGTCGCTGGTACCAGGAGCGCGCCGCGGCGACTACGTGTTGCGGGCACAGCCCTGAGCCTGGCGGCGACAGGCACCGCCATGCCCTAGCACTCGCGCGTGTCACCCACGCGCCGCCTGATCTGACACATCTCCAGTGCTTGCGCGCTGTCACAGCTTCGTCTTTTCATCGTTGACCGAAAGACGACAGCTTGTGACGCTTACGACACCGCAAGGCCTCCACCGGCCTGTCATAGCGGCCACGTCCCACCGCAATCCGTAGCACCCGTCCCCGCAACGCCCTCCCATGACTTCGCCTCGGCCTGGTTGTGGCGGACGGCTGCGCCCTGAACTTCTGCTGGAGAACCGCAATGCGCCTTGCAACCTTCTTCTTCGCGTTCGTCCTCAGTGCCTTCGCCGGCGCTGCCCAGGCCCAGGTCGTCACCCTCAACAAGGGCGGCTTCGTGCTCACCTACGACTGCAGCATCCACAGCGCCACCCGCTACGAATACACCCTGACCGCAGACACCGGGTCGGCCGCGCGCCCGTCCAGCTTCTACAAGGATCCGGACCTGCCGGCAGGCTGCCTCGGCCAGACCAGCACCGCTTCCTACGCCAGCATCAAGTCTGGCTATGACCGCGGCCATCTGGTGACGTCCAACCACATGGACTACAACGCGACCTACATCCGCCGCGCCAACTACATGACCAACATCGTTCCGCAGGTGTCCAGCTTCAACCAGGGCATCTGGGTGAAGGCCGAGAACGTGGCCGAGTGCTACCGCGACATCGCGCCGGTGGATGTCTATGGTGGCGTGGTCTACGGCGACGCCTCCAACGACTACTTCCTTTCCAGCCACGGCATCCCGACGCCGGAGTTCTTCTGGAAGACCATCATCACCCGTGACCCGACCACCGGCACCGCCAAGGCGATCAGCTGGATCATTCCCAACGAAGCCAATCTGGGCAGCCTCGACAGCTATCTGGTGACCATCGCCGATCTGGAGGAGCTGCTGGGTGCGAGCTACGTGGCGATCAACGCACCGGCCTCGTTGAAGAACATGCTGCCGGCCAGCACCTGGCCGCAGCCGGCGGGCTGTGACCTGGGCTGACCGGCTGGCCGGGAATGGGTGGCACCCAGTCCGGGTGCCACACAGGGATGGCTGTGGGAAAATGGCGGGCAATTGCACCACCGCATTGCCCCCTGGAGCTGTAGATGTCCCGTTTCCCCTTCGATGCCGTGCTGTTCGACTGCGACGGCGTACTCGTCGATTCCGAGCCGCTGGTCGCCCGCGTTCTCTCGGAAATGCTGACCGCACGCGGCTGGCCGCTGACCCCGGCGCAGGCGGGTGAAGTCTTCCTCGGCCAGTCCGTGGCCCATCTGGCAAGGCTGATCGCAGAGCGCACCGGCAAGCCGTTCACCGAGGAATGGCTGGAGGAGTTCCGCCATCAGCGCAACCGGGCACTGGAACGTGACCTTGAAGCGATCCAGGGGGCACCCGAGGCCGTGCGTGCGATCGCTGCAGCCACCGGCGGGCGGATCGCCTGCGCTTCCGGTGCCGACCTGCACAAGGTGAAGCTGCAGCTGGGCAAGGTCGGCATCCTTGATGCCTTCGGTGCCCATGTGTTCAGTGGCCAGGACATGCCGCGCACGAAGCCGCACCCGGACGTGTACCTGGCTGCAGCTGCAGCGCTGGGCGTCGACCCGACGCGCTGTGCAGTGATCGAGGACACCGTCACCGGCGCCACTGCCGGCGTTGCCGCAGGCGCCACCGTGTTCGGCTTCAGTGAGGGTGGCCCGCACCACAGTACACCTGAAGCCCTGCGCGCAGTCGGTGCAAAGGTGATTTTCCAGCGCATGGACCAGCTGCCGGGCCTGCTTGCCGCCCACGCGGTGGACGCCGTCGCCTGACTCTGCTCAGCCCGCGGTGCCCAGTGCGGCGCTGCGGCGCTTTCCGGCGTAGTGCAGCGCGAACAGGTACAGGCCGGTGAACAGTTGCAGAAACAGCGGCGGCAGCGGCGAATAGGTGATCCACGCTGCAGGTTCGCCCTGCCCCAGCCCGCGAACGGCGAAGTTGGCGATCACCGCCAGGGTGAACACGATCGAGGTCCAACGATGCACGGGCCGTGCCCAGCCACCGCGGCTCATTGCCGGCGCCTCGCTTCGGAACGGGCTTCGATCATCTTCCAGCCATTGCCTGATGGGTCACGGAATCCGGCGTCGACGGCGCCATAGCGCTCGATCGGCTCCTGGGTGAATTCCACGCCCTGTGCCAGCCATTGCGTGTAGCGCGCCTGGCAGTCATCCACGGCCAGCACCAGCGGCGGCATTGCGCCCTTGGCCACCAGCTGCTGCAGCGAAAGCGCGGTAGCGGCGTCGTGGGTGGGCGGGCCTGGCACGAACAGGCCCAGCTGGAAACCGTCCTGGCCCGGGCTGCGTACCGTCAGCCATCGGTAGCTGCCATTGCGTACGTCGGTATGCACTTCGAAGCCGAGCTTGCCGACGTAGAACGCCAGCGCCTCATCCTGGTCGCGCACATACAGGCCGACTGTGTTCACAGTGTTCGTCATGGGACCTCCCTCAGGTGGGGTCCACGTTAGCAACCGCCTCGCGGCGGCGCTTCTCCAAAACTGCGATCTTCAGGTCCGGGCGCTGCGCGGCGCGTGCATGGCATTCCGGCACGCTGGCCGACGCCGCCTGGCCCGCACGCTCACGCTCACGCACATTGCCCGGGCTGTCACCGGTGATGTCACGGAAGATGCGGCCGAAGGTACCCAGGCTGCTCCACCCGGTCTGCGCGGCGATTTCGGTGACCGGCAACTCGGTGTCACGCAACATCGCCACGGCCCGTTCGATGCGCCGGCTGAGGAGATAGCGGTGCGGTGGCAGCCCGAAGGCCTGCTTGAACGAACGGGCGAAGTGCGCCGGCGACACCGCACTGACCTCGGCCAGGCGCGCGACCGGCCATTCCTCATGGCTGGCGCGGTCCATCCGGTCCTTGGCACGCAGCAGGCGCCGCAGCAGTTCGGGGCTCTGGTTCATGGCACCACCGCCTGGGCCAGGTAGTGGCGTGCCGCGTGCCGCGTCTCAGCGGCCTGCTCGACCAGCCAGTCACGCAATGCAATGACCTTGGCACTGCCATTTCGCGCCGTGGGTGCCACGAACCAGAAGCTGCGACCGTCGCTGGCGACACCCGGATGCGCCTGCACCAGCCGCCCGCTGTCCAGCTCGGCCTGGAAAAGGATCGGCGAACCAATGGCGATGCCTTGCCCGGCGATCGCGGCGCCGACATCCAGATGCTCGACGGCAAAGGGCGCGACGAAACTCTCCGGTGCCGGCGGTGGAATGTGCCCGTGCGCGGCAAACCACAGGGCCCACCAGTCCGGCCGCCCGAGCAGGGGAATCTCCAGCGCACTGCTGCCCAGCCCACGCGCCTCGTGCAGCAGCGCCGGCGCACACAACGGTGTGAACACGCTGGGAAACAAGGGAGTTGCCTGAAGACCCGGCCATTCGCCCTGGCCATTGCGGATGGCGGCATCGAAGTGACCGGCGGCCAGATCCTGCGGCGCTGCCGACAGGTCCAGTTCCAGCACGAACTGCCGGTGGCGGGCGCGGAACGTGCCCAGCCGCGGCGTCAGCCAACTGGTGCCCAGCGTCGGCAGCACGGACAGGCGCAGTCGCGCCGCATCCCTGTCAGCGGCGCGCATGAAGCTGGCGCGCAGTGCATCGAATGCCCGGGTCGCCTCCTGGGCGACGCTGGCACCCGCCACCGTCAGTTCCACGTGCTGTGCGTGGCGCAGGAACAGGCAGATCCCGGTCTGGACCTCCAGCCGCCGCACGTGGTAGCTCACCGACGCCGCACTGGTGTCAAGCTCTTCGGCGGCGCGCGCGAAGCTGCCCAGCCGCGCCGCCGCCTCGAAGGCACGGATGGCGGCAAGCGATGGCAGCTGGCGTTGGGTGACCATAAGTGTGACTTAGCCTGAGCCCCGATATCTGCGTGGTCAATCCCCCTGGTACGCGCAACGATGGAGGCACCTTCGACAGGGGATCACGCACATGGATCGACGGCAGTTCCTGGCCACCCTGGCCGCCGCGGCGGCATCTACGGCGCTGCCCTCCGGGTGGGCCCTGCCCAGCCACAGCGAAGACTGGCAATGGTTGCAGGGCAACTGGCAGGTCCGGCACCGACGCCTGAAGGAGCGCCTGATCGGCGATACCCGTTGGGAGTCCTTCACGGGTTCCAGCGCGGTCTGGCTCACCCTGGGCGGACTCGGCACCATCGATGACAACGTCATGGCGCTGCCTTCGGGCGCCTACAGGGGCCTGGGCGTGCGCGCATTCGATCCGGTGTCTTCCACCTGGTCGATCTGGTGGATCGATGGCCGCAACCCTGCCCATATCGAAGCCCCTGTGCGCGGCGCTTTCAAGGGCGATGCCGGCAGCTTCCGCGGCACCGACCGGATCGACGGGCGCCCCATCGAGGTCTGGTTCCGTTGGCATGACATCCACGGCGAGGAGCCGTGGTGGGAACAGGCGTTCTCCGACGATGCCGGTGCGCACTGGGAAGTGAACTGGCGCAACTGGTTCCGCCGCACTGCTGCGGTCCCCTCTCCGCTTCCGAAGCTGCCGGATGCACCAAGCGATTTTGATTTCCTGGTGAGCCATTGGAACGTGCGCCATCGTCGCCTGCGCGCTCGGCTGGCAGGCAGCAATGCATGGGACGCGTTCAACGGCACCCTGCACAACTGGCCGGTCCTGGGAGGATTCGGCAACGTGGGTGACAACCTGATGCACATGCCTGGAGCGCCGCTGCGCGGCATGGGCATCCGCGCCTGGAATGCGGCGGAGCGGCACTGGCTGAGCTGGTGGCTGGATGGCCGGGAGCCAACCCGGATCGGCGCGCCACTGCGCGGTGGTTTCCAGGCCGGTGTCGGCCGCTTCTTCGGCGAAGACCAGCACAACGGCCGATCAATCCAGACGCGGGTGATCTGGTCACGCATTACCCCGCGCTCGGCGCGTTGGGAACAGGCGGCATCGACCGATGGCGGGCGCAGCTGGGAAACCAACTGGGTCAGCGACTTCGAGCGACAGGCATGAAGGCGCTGCTGGCCGTGATGCTGCTGGTTGCTGCGTCGCCTCCCGCGTCTCCATCACGGGTGCTGCGGATCGTCGGCCCCGCCGAGCGCTTCGCCCCGGGCGTTGCATCCACGCAATACGACGAGATTCGACTGACCTTGAGCCCGGACGGTAGAACCGCACTGTGGTTCAGCCGCAACCGGCCCGGCGGTCCGGGCGGGTATGACATCTGGGTCTCCCGCAACGATGGTCAGCGCTGGCGGCCGGCGATGCCGGTGCCGTTCAACTCGCCGGGGCGCGACTTCGATCCCGCCTTTTCCGCCGATGGCCGCGTGGTGTATTTCTGTTCGGATCGCGCAGGCGGCCAGGGCGGCGACGATCTGTACCGGGTCAGCATGGGGAGCGACGGTCGATTCGGGGAGCCGGTCAATCTCGGCCCGGCAGTGAACAGCGCGGCCGATGAATTCGCGCCGATGCTCTCGCCCGACGCAGCCACGCTGCTGTTCTCCAGCGATCGCGCAGGCGGTGCGGGTGGCCATGACCTCTACGTCGCAGCGATGGTCCGTGGCATGGCGCAGCCGGCACGGCCGCTGCCGGGAGACCTCAATACCGCAGCGCAGGAGTTCGATGCCACCTTCCTGGGCGACGGCCGGACGCTGGTGTTTGCCCGCGCCCTGGACTTCGGCAGTGCACCGGTACGCCAGTTCATTGCCTACGCGCGTGGAGACCGTTATGACGCGGGCCTTGCATTGCCCTCCCCCTTGAACGAGGCCTCCGGCGACAGCTACGGCGCGATGCTGGATGGCTCGCAACCCGACACCTTGACCTATTCGGCGCGGCGCGCGAACGGTGCAGGGTTGGACCTGTACCGCATCCGCTATCGGATGATGCGCCCCTGAAGGCAGATGGTGTCGATTTTCGGCGCCCCGGTTCGTCGAGAGGATGAAACCCCAGGAGAAAACGCAGATGGCCTCACACCAGTCCCTTGCCTGCGCCTGCGGCCAGGTGCGCCTGACCGCCACGGGCCAACCCATTGCCACCGTCGAATGCTGCTGCGACAGCTGCCGCAAGGCCGGCGCCATGCTGCAGTCGATGCCCCGAGCACCGGACGTCCTGGGCACGCACGGCCAGACGCTCTTCGTAATGCACCGCAAGGATCGCGTCAGCATCGATGCCGGACATGCCATGCTGCGCGCGTTGCGGTTGTCCAGCAGGGGCCGCAGCCGCCGCGTCGTGGCGGGATGCTGCAATACACCGCTGTTCCTGGAGTTCAGCGGTGGCCATTGGCTGAGCCTGTATGGCCTGTTGTGGCCGGCGTCGACAAGACCCGCCGTGGAGATGCGGACGATGGTCAGTGATCTTCCTGACCCGTCTGTCCTTCCGGACGATGTGCCGAACCTGAAGACCCACTCGCTGCGGTTCTACGCCCGCCTGATGAAGGCGTGGATCGCCATGGGCTTCCGCAGCCCGCGCATCGAGGTCGCGGGAGATACCCATGTCTGAGCCCGAGCGGATCGAGATCGAGAGCATCACCACGCCCGGGCACGTCCAGCGCGTGGATCGGGCCAAGTATCTCGCCATGCGCCACGCCTTGCTGCGGGCCCTGCCTGCGCAACCGCCCGGCCTGACCGTTGCGCAGGCAAAACAGGCACTGCTGCCACATCTGCCCGCCACCTTGTTCCCGGCGGGTGCCACCGCTGGCTGGTGGTTGAAGGCCGTGCAGCTGGACCTGGAAGCCAAGTGCGTGATCGAGCGCGTCACGGGCAAGCCGTTGCGCCTGTTCAAGCACCTCGCAGCCGGCTGATCAGCGCTGCGCAGGCAGCTCCAGCCGGTGCTTGCGGCACAGGCGATACACCGTCACCCGCGATATCTGCATCTGCCGCGCACACTCGGAGACGTTGTAGCCGGTCTGGCGCAGGGTCTGCAGCAGCACATCGCGCTCGGCCTGCCCCCGTGCATCGTGCAGCATCGCCGCCGGCAGGACCGCCGCCGATGCGCCCAGCTCCAGGTCACGCTCACTGATCAGCTCGCCTTCGGCCATGATCGCTGCACGCTGCACACGGTTGAGAAGTTCGCGTACGTTGCCGGGCCAGTCGAAGCGCCGCATGGCCTGTACTGCGGCCGGTGCAAAGCCGCGTGCACGCACGCCGTGGCGCAACCGGAAGCAGCGCAGGAAGTGCTCGGCCAGCAGCTGCACGTCGGCACCGCGCTCGCGCAGCGGTGGCATCAGCAGGCGCAGCACATTCAGGCGGTAGTAGAGATCGCTGCGGAACCGTCCCTGCGCCACCGCGTGTTCCAGTTCGACGTGGGTCGCGGCAAGTACACGTACGTCTGCGCGCAGCGGCTGGCTACTGCCCACGCGCTCGAAGGTTCCCTCCTGCAACACACGCAGCAGACTGGTCTGTGCCTCTGCCGGAAGATCGCCCACCTCATCAAGAAACACCGTTCCGCCATGGGCCGATTCGAACACGCCGATCTGCCGCTTGTCGGCACCGGTGAACGAGCCACGCTCGTGGCCGAACAGCTCCGACTGCACCAGGTTGGCCGGAATCGCACCGCAGTTCACTGCAATGAAAGGCTTGCCGGCACGCCCCGACAGCGCATGCAGCGCGTGTGCGGCCAGTTCCTTGCCTGTACCGGTTTCACCGGTGACCAGCACCGGCAGCTCCACCGGCGCAAACTTGTGCAGCACCGTGCGCACCGCATGCAACGCGGCGCTTTCGCCAATCAGCGCGTGCGGTCCGTGCCCACCGCAGGTTGCGTCGACAGGCGGATCATCCGCGTCGAACTGCTGGCGCATTGCGCAGACCAGGTCCTGCAGGCCGAACGGCAGCGTGAAGCGCGCGCAGCATCGCTGCAGCAACGGCAGCCAAGCCGGCGATGTGGGTCCGGCACCCGGTGGCAGTACCGCCAGCCAGGATAGATGCTGGTGCTGCTCGATCCACGGCGCCAGCAGCTGCAGCGCGACCGCATCGAGATGGCGCAGATCGAGCACGGCGAGCAATCGATCGCGCCCGCGCAGGCCAATCGCCATGGCGGGATCGGGATGGATGCTGCGCACAGACCAGCCCGCTGCCGCCAGCGCACTGCGCTCGTTCGCCAACGGCTCGCCAAACCAGAGCACGCAACGTGACGTAGAAGCCTCCGGGACCGCTGCCATGCTTCCCCCAGCATCCGGACACCGTCGGCGGACTGTCAGGCAATCACCGGCGTGCCGCCCTCCGCCGGGACCTCTACGGCCACCGAGGTGGCCTTTGTTGGACGGATCCTAGCGCTTCCCTAAACGGCGGCGCAATGAGCAGTGCGTCAAGAAATTCGAGGCTGAAGCTGCACCGTTGCAGACGGCGACGCCACCTGTAACACCGATGCGACAGTCGCCCGCCGCCCTTGCCCTGCGGTGCCTGGGGCTTCGAAATCCCAACAATTCCGCGACGTGCCTGTAACAGCATGGCAGCAGCCCGGTCAGGTGCTGCACGGTCACGACGTTGGCGGGTGGGCACTTCGAAGTTGGCACGGTTGATGCGTGGTTCCGCCGCACCCATCGCGGGAGATCGGCATGGACGGCACCACCCTGATTCGCGGCCTGGCCGCAGCACTGGCAACAGCCCTGCTGTCGGTTGGCGCCGACGCGTCCGCGTCGGGCGCCCGCCAGGGCGTGAAGGCACAACCGGGCGAAATCGTCCTGTTGCGGGACGTCTCCGCGCGGCCGGCCTATCGCATGGCACCACCGGGCATGGCGCTGATTGCCGACCCGAAGCCGCAGCGCGAGATCGCCGCCGCATTGGGTGTCGGCGGCACGACGACCGGCATGGACGAGTTGAGCGATGAGGACTATGCCGGCATGGGCGCCGGCCAGGCCGCGTCCATCGCGGCGCCGGGCGGAACCACCGTTGAACGGGTCACCCAGCAGGCCTTGGGCGGCACGCTGGGCCGCAGTGGCGACGGCATGGTCGGCAGCAGCCTGGGGGGCGCCATGAGTGGGCCGCTCGGTGCGGTCGGCAGCAGCACCCGCGGTATCGCCGATACCGTGCGCGGCGCACTGGCCCAGTTCCCGCTGCAGGGCACGGCCCCGGCAGGTAGAAAATGAAGCCCCTGCACGGCGTGCTTCTGCTGCTCGCTACCGCGCCCTCGGCGACCCGGGCCGATGACTACAGCGGCATGCTGGCCTATCTCGACGTGGCCCGGATCGACGGCCACGCACTGGCCGGGGCGAATGGCGCCATCGCCGTGAACCAGGCCGCCGGCGACCTCAACGTGCAAGCCAACCTGCGGGGTATCGCCAAGGGCGATCGCGCCGACGTGGCGATCAATGCGCGGCAACTGCAGCAGGGCAACCGCGTGCTGTCCGGGCCGCTGCAAGCCACTGCATTGATTTGCGGTGACGCACTGGCCGGTGCCAGTGGCATCGCATCCATCAACCAGGCCAGCGGCATCGCCAACACGACGCTCAACGTCGTCAGCGCGACGCTGGCCCGACAGGGCATACGCGAAACCGACGATACGGCCTTGGCCGCCGAGGGTTCCGCGTTGGCAGGGGGGCGGGACGACACCGGTCGCGGCGTCGCGACGGGCACCCGCAGCGCCGGTGTAGCCAGCACCGCGCTGCGGGGATTCGACGGGGTCCTGCAACTCAATCAGATCGCGGGCAACGGCAACGATACGGCCAACGTACTGGGCCTGGTCGTGCAGGACCGCCCGTGACAACCACCCAACCGATGCACCACCTGATGAGAGAGAGGGCACCATGAAAGCGACCGTCAAACAGACCATGCTCGCCATGGCGATTGCCACTGCCTCGACCGCCGCTGCGGCCAATGGCTGGGACAACCAGAACGCCAACGCGAACATCAACCACAACCACACCGTCAGCGAAACCCGGAACGATACGCACAACCACACCGACAACGACGTGCGCAACCGCACCGTCAACGTCAATGTGCAGAAGCACAGCAACATCCAGGCCGACGAACGCAAGGAGAAGAACAACCACGGCGTCGACGTGAACCTGGAGAAGGACCTGCGGCTGAGCACCGACATCAATTTCTCCGGCGATCCGAACATCACCGGCGACATCGACCTCGACTCGGCGGCCATTGCCGTGATCGACAACCGCCAGTCGATCAGCAACAACGCCACCAGCAACAGCCTGGTCACCAACAGTGCGTCCATCGGTGACAGCGTGGGTGCCGGCGCATCGGGCAATCTCGGCTTCAACGTGGTCTCCGGCGACAACAATGCCCAGGACAATGCCGCGTCGTTGTCCGCTGCCGATGCGTCCTTCAGCTTCGGCATGGCCGACGCCGAGGTGTTCGTCAACCAGGCCGGCTTCGGCAACGCGACCATGAACTCCGGCGCCACCAACGCCGCAGGTCTTGGCGGCAACGCTTTTGGCGGCGCCTCCGGCAACATCGGCGTGAACATCGCCTCGGGCAACAACAACGAGCAGAAGAACGCGCTCGCGGCCTCGGTCGCGACCACCGCGGTGGCCCAGTCGAGCATCAGCTCCAACCAGGTCTCCACCGGCAACACGGTCAGCAACGCCGGCTTCGTGCAGTCCTACACCGATACCGTGCAGGTCGGCATGCGTGGCGGCGTCAGTGGCCTGACCCTGGCCTATGGCGCGGGCACCTACCGCGGTACCGGCAACGCCTACCAGATGGCCAACTACTATCTGGATACCTGGAGTGGCGAGCTGCCACACCCGGGTGGCAACAGCACCGGCCACATCGACCTGGACAACCAGATCCAGAACGCCACGATGAACCCCAACCGGCCGGGGGTGGGCGGCCTGGGCTTCGATACGCGTGAGAGTGGCACCAGCCAGTTCGTCGAACTGGGCGTGGCCGACCTGTATGCCAGCCTCAGCGGCACGGTCAGCACCACGCGCTGGGTGAACGTCAACGCGACCAACACCTCGGCATTGTCGGGCAGCGCCTTCTCCGGCGCCTCCGGCAACATCGGCGTGAACGTGGCTTCCGGCACCGGCAACCTGCAGGCCAACAGCCTGGCCCTGGCAGTCGCCCAGCCCAGCACCGGCGGCGGTGGTGGCAGCGGCGAGTAAGCGCAACACCCCGGCCGTCCGCCAATGGCCGGGTTCCCGGGAGCCCCTGTCCCTCCTCCCCCTTGGGGCAGGGGCTCCCCCCTGCTGCCGGAGACTGTGATGATCCGTTGCCGTCTTTCGATGTGCCTGCTGGCCTGCCTGTTGCTGCTGGCCACTGTTCCTGCGTGGGCGGGCGACGTGCGCTTCAGTGGCGTACTGCCCAATGGAGCGCTGCTGCAGCAGAAGGTGGAGAGCATGCAGGAGCGGCGCTACCGCAACGTGGTACGCCAGCACACCGACTACAGCTGCGGGGCTGCGGCGCTGGCGACCATCCTTCGCCACGCCTACCACCTGGACACCGACGAGGCGACGGTCATCGAAGGGATGATGGGGGTATCCGATCCGGCGCTGGTCGCCGAACGCGGCTTTTCGCTGCTCGACATCAAGCGCTACGTGGAGTCACTGGGCATGCGTGGGCGCGGCTACCGCATCGATGAAACACGACTGCGCACCCTTCGCGTGCCGGGACTGGTGCTGATGGACGTGCGCGGTTTCCGCCATTTCGTGGTGCTCAAGCAGGTGCGCAACGGCATCGTGGAAGTGGCTGACCCGATCCTCGGCAACCGCAGCCTGGCGCTGCCGGAGTTCCTGGCCGCCTGGCCATCGCGCGCGGTCTTCGTGGTGATCGGCAGCGACTTCGATCGCAACACCGCTCTTCTGCAACCCAGCGAACGGCCCAGTGCCCGCGCGCTCTTCGCGCGGCAAGGGCCGATCACCGATGCCGAACTGGTCGACTTCGGCTTCAGCCACGCCGACCTGTTCTGAGGAGGTATGACCATGTTCCGCCAACACGTATGGATGGCTCTGCTGCTGATGGCCCCTGCCCTGCCTCTGCAGGCCGCCGACGGCAGGACCGGGCGTGGCCTCACGGAAATCCCCGATCCGGAGCTGGGCCTGATGCGGGGGCGCTACACCGTGGGCGGCAACAACGTCGCCTGGTTCGGGGTCACCATGGTGTCGCAGTGGCAGGCCAGCAACGGCACGACCCTGCAGGGCGGCCTGACCCTGGGCATGGACTTCCGTGGCGGTGGCGCGCCGAAACTCAGCTTCCAGCCCAGCGTGCATGTCACGGCAGCCGATGCGCCGCTGCCCGATACCCACGGACGCAGCATCGACAGCAGCGGCCTGGCCGACGCCAGCGGTCTGGTGCAGAGCGTGCAGGTGGCCGGCGATGGCAATCTCGCGCGCAACGTCACCACGCTGACGGTTCGCGGGGGTGGCGTGCCGGCGGCTCTTTCTGATGGCGCAGGCAGTGTCAGTGCGCAGCAGGGCGGCGCCAGCGCGACGGCGGTGCTGGAAGGCAACCAGGCACGCCTGCTGCTGCAGGTGGACGGCCAGGGACTGGTACAGCAGTGGATCCGCAATGGCAGCGTCGGCCAGGGCATCGCCCTCGCCGGTGACGGCCAGATCGCCAGCAACCAGCTGCGGCTGGAACTGGTACGCGACACCGTAGGCGGCAACCTGCCGTTGAGCCAGAACGTGGCCCAGGCGATTGCGCTGAACCGCGGCATGGGGCCGGGCCAGTAGCACGGCGCGGCATTGGGGGAGACGCTCCACAACGCAGGACACGAACATGCACACCCTGATGAGGATCACCCCGATGGCGCTGGCGGCGCTGGCGGGCACCGCCCTTGCCGCACCGACGACGCCGGACGATGGCGCCGACGTGCAGGCCCTGGCCAACCAGCTGGAACAGCTGAAGGCCAACTACGCACAGGAAGTGCGGCGGTTGCGCGAACTGGACATGCAGGTGCAGGCCATGCAGGCGCGCCTGGGCGGGCGGGTTGGCCCAGCCTCGACCCCACCGGCCGCGCCATTGGCGCAGGCAGCGGCCGCCGCGGCTCCACCGAGCAGCGAGGGTTACGCCAGTTCCGCCGCAGAAGCACAACAGGCCAGGCAGGAGTCGCGCCGCAGCGTGGACGACGTGAAACAGCAGCAATCGGCCCTGTTCTCGCGTCGTTTCACCATCGAGAACAGCCTCACCTACGCACGCTACGACCGCAAGCAGCTCACCCTCAACGGCTTCCTCGCGTTGGACGCGATCTTCCTCGGCAATATCGCCATCGAGAACGTGGAGTCCGACTCGCTGACCTACAACGTGGCGGCCCGCTGGGGCGTCAGCCCGAACCTGACGCTCAACCTGGATGTGCCCTACCTGGCGCGGCGCACCGTGTACCAGAAAGGCGGCGCCGGCGGTGCAGCAGCTGCCATCGCGCAGGAGCAGACCAACGGCAACGGCCTGGGCGACATTGGCCTGAGCGCGAACTACCGGCTGTTCGGCGAACGCGGCTGGCGCCCGGAGACCGTGCTCACGGCCGGCGTCACCGCCCCCACCGGGCGCGCACCCTACGGCCTGGACTGGAAGGTGATCGAGCGCGATGACGATGACTACATCCGCTTCGCCGTGCCGCGCGAGCAACCCACCGGCAACGGTGTATGGCAGGCCAACCTCGGCCTGTCGATGGTGAAGACCGCCGATCCGGCCATCCTGTTCGCCAACATCGGCTATGTGCACTCCATCCCGCGCGGATTCAACGACATCGACAGCAATCCGGACACGGTGAACCCGGGCGACGTGAAGCTGGGTGGCTCGGTGTACTTCGGCGCAGGCGTGGCCTTCGCATTCAACGAGCGGACCAGCCTGAGCCTGTCCTTCAGTGACCGCATCAGCGCCCGCGCCTCCACCCGCTTCCAGGGCGGCAAGTGGATGAAGGTGATCGGCAGTGATGCCAATGCGGCGTCCCTGAACCTGGGCGTGACTTATGCGTTGAACCAGCACACCACGCTGGTGACGCTGCTGGGCATCGGGCTGACCCCGGATGCGCCGGACTTCACGTTGGCGTTCAAGATTCCGTACATGTTGTAAGGGCGCACTTGAAGTGTCACGGACCTGTGGGCAGGCATATCTGCGCATGTTCCACGTGGGTACAGCCGCATCGAGGTGGAGCTGCGAGCAAAGGTATGTACTTATGCCCGTGCTGCTTCTGGCATCTGCTGCAATAGGAGCGCCAATTGGTCTGTGTCACGATCCAGCCAGCCAATTGAGCTTCTGACGATGATTGGGAGGGTGGATTGCCGGGATACGCACCATTGAATGTTGAAAATACCATTCGACCTGGGCCGACCCCTGCTGGCGTGCTGTTCGCAGTAACCTCACCGCCGTGGTGAGGAGCTACCATTCCGGTGAGATCCTGCTTGGCAGATGACGGAATGGATGGATAGTCAGCGTCACCGGTCAGCAGAACGCGCGCATGATCGGATTCCACTCTTAGCGCCAGGGAAGTGTTGTTCTTCAGATATGCAGGCGTGTTGGGCGTATTCGGGCCCGGATTGCATCGATGGATCACCACAGAGCCAACACTGATATCCGGCCAATTACTGTTCCAGATGTGAAGCGCGCTCGCCCCTCCAGCCAGTTTCCTGCTTTTGAGAGACAAAAGAAGGTGGAGGTGACTTGCACCCAGGGCCACCGTCGATGGCGGCAAGCGGACAACCCATGGCCTTTCCCGAGCCGTACGACGGTATACAGGATTCACTATCCAGGCACCCTTGCTCTTGTCCCAGCGAGCCACACCAGACTTGAATGCGAAGTGCCAATGATCCTGATCCAAATGAGACAGGACCACTGGCTCGTTGGATTTCCACGACTTGCTGAAGACCAGAGGATTGAAGTTATCCAATGCTGGAGAGCTGAAGCCTTTTATGTATATGGGCCGGCCAAAATCAAAGAAAAGACGAGGATGTTCGTATTGATCCACAAGGGCATTGAAGTTGGCCTGCCCGACGTCGTAGACCGCAACGCCATGCAGCGACACATCGACGCTACGAAGCGCTGCCTCGACCTGCGACGTCTCGGCAGCCTCACTCAGAAAGGAGCGCAGGTTATTGCTCGAGGTCGCCGCGCGTCCTGTCTCGTCCTTCTGCACGGACATGTAGAGTCTTTCACGCCTACTTCCCTCACCAGAGCCATCACCAATTGGAAGTGTCCGCACAGAGATGGCGCCGGCGAAGTTGCGGTTGGAAAGAGTGATCAGGTACCAAGCGTCTTCGCCACGCGCATACTCTTCATCGCTCAGCTCGTAGTCTTCAACCTCACGCGCGTCGACGCTCAGCAGAAGAAAGTCGACGTTATCCGGCGCCTCGTCCATCGCAGCAAATGACTCGGCCGATGCGACGGGCATCGCATCAATCAGAACCGGAGCGTCAAGGTTCCAGCGCCCATTTTCCAGAATGTCAGTCGGCTCGAAGAGTGCGTAGTACTGTGCACTGCGTTCCTCGGATTTGTAGCGCGGCATGCTCTGCACCCTCCTTGACCAGGCCCGACACAGCGTCGGCTGGGACGTCATTGCCCCTCCTCCGATTAGGCCCGGAGTCGGCGGCGGAATCAACGTCCGGACTATTACCGGGGCCCCGTGGCGCCCATTCACCTGCCGGCACCACAGCCGCCCCCGGCCACTGCTATATTCAGCCAAGCTCGGCAGGCATGGTGCCTGCCCTCGAATCACAGGGAGTTGGACATGGGTCTGGTACAGGCGGTGAAGGGTGCGGTTGGCGGTGTGCTGGCCGACCAGTGGAAGGACTTCTACACCGTGCCGGCGGGCCTGCCGTCCACGGCCGCCCTGTTCGCGGCGGTGCCGCAGGGCACCAATGCCGGCCGCGGCTCCAACACCAGCGGCTCGTCCAACATCATCACCAACGGCTCGAAAATCATCGTGCCCGAAGGTTACGGCCTGCTGCTGTTCCAGGACGGCGCGATCACCGCATTCGTCGCCGAACCGGGTGGCTACGAATGGCGTTCGGACGACCTGAACTCGCAGTCGATCTTCGCCGGCGACGGCCTGGTCAGCACCTTCATCAAGCAGAGCTGGGAACGCTTCAAGTTCGGCGGCCAGCCGGGCGCGCAGCAGGCGGCCTACTTCGTCTCGCTGAAGGAACTGCCGGACAACCGCTTCGGCACCCAGTCGGAAATCTACTGGGACGACGGTTTCCTCAATACCCAGGTCGGTGCGATCACCCGCGGCTCGTACACGCTGAAGATCGTCGACCCGATCCTGTTCGTGAAGAACTTCGTACCGGCCAGCTACCTGCGGCCGGGCCAGGTGTTCGACTTCACCGATCTGGACAACGCCGCTGCCAGCCAGCTGTTCAATGAAGTGGTCGGTTCGCTGGCCCCGGCCTTCAGCCTGTATACCAACGATCCGGGCAAGGGCAACCGCATCACCAAGCTGCAGCAGGACTCGCTGGGCTTCGCGCAGAGCCTGTCGGCCGCCGTCGAGCAGGGTTACCAGTGGAAGTCCGACCGCGGCCTGGCCATCGTCAAGACCGCCATCGTCTCGATCGAGTACGACGCCAACACCCGCGAACTGCTGAAGACCGTGCAGCGCGCCGATGCGCTGTCCGGTTCGCGCGGCAATTCCAACCTGCAGGCCAGCGTCGCCCAGGGCATCCAGTCGGCCGGCGAGAACGGCGGTGCGGCGGGCCTGGTCGGTGTCGGCATGGCCTCGGGCATGTTCGGTGTCGGCGGCATGCAGCAGCCGGCCACCCCGGCTGCCGACGATCCGGTCGCCAAGCTGAAGAAGGCCAAGGAAATGCTGGACCTGGGCTTGATCACCCAGAGCGATTACGACGCGCTCAAGGCCAAGGCACTGGGCCTGTAACAGCAGGACGCACAACCGACATGTCCGATCCCCGAAACGGCCCACCGCCGCTGCCCGGATCCGCGCCCGCGACGCCGCCGCCCCTGCCGGCGGCGTCGTTGGATGGGCCCGGTTCGCCGCAGGACGTCCCCCCCGTGCCCGGCAGCTTCCCGCTGGACACTTCGAAGCTGCCGCAGGCCATCCGCGATGAAGTGGAAGCGCCCGATCCCGTGGCCATCGATACCTCGGCCAGCGAGCTGAAGGACGGCCTCAACCGCTGCCCGAAGTGCGGCGCCACCGACATCCGGCCCAAGGCCGGCACCGACATCCTCGTCTGCCTGTACTGCCGTCACGAATGGCATGGCGCGCGGGTCGAGGAGGAATTCGGGCTGGGCGAGGCCATCGACCAGCTGCGCGGCACCGTCATCGCGTCCGGCGCACGCGACATCGATGCCGACACCTCGGCGTTGATGACGTTCAAGTGCACCGGCTGCGGCGCCGAAGTCACGGTCAATACCGAAAGCACGATGACGGCGCGCTGCCACTGGTGCCGCCACGTGTTCGGCGTCAACGAACAGATCAGCAATGGCGCGGTGCCTGATGCGGTGCTGCCCTTCCATATCAAGAAGGACGACGCGGTCGCGCGCATCCGCCAGTTCGTCGACAAACGCCGCATGTTCGCGCTGAACGCCTTCAAGGACCAGTTCACCCCGGAAAACGTGGTGGGCGTGTTCCTGCCCTACATGATCGTCGACAGCAATGTCAGCGCGGCCGTGGCCGGCAAGGGCGAGATCAAGACGCGCGAGTACACGGTGGGCAGCGAGAAGAACAAGCGCACCCTGTACGATGCCGATGTCTACCAGGTGGAGCGCCAGGTGGATTTCACCGTTGATGACCTGCCGCTGGAATCCTCGGCCGAGCGCGGGAATCTTGATATCCGCGCCAACACCAACAACATCATCAACACCATCCTGCCGTTCGATACCAAGAACGCGGTGAAGTGGAACGCGTCCTATCTGGCCGGCTTTACTTCGGAGAAGCGCAACCTGGATGTGGAAAAGCTGCGGCCGCGGCTGGAAGACCAGCTGCTGTCGATTGCCCGCGCGCAGGTGGAAGGTTCGGTGAAGCGCTACAACCGTGGCGTGCGCTGGGAGCAGGAACAGCTGGAGGTGCATGGCACCCGCTGGGTGTCGATGTACCTGCCGGTGTGGTTGTACTCCTACCACCAGCCCGGAAAGAACGGCGGCATGCTGCACTACATCGCAGTGAACGGCCGTACCGGCGAAACCATGGGCAGCGTGCCCGTGCAGCAATGGAAGATGCTGCTGGCGGCACTGGCCACCGGCACCGTCATTGAAGCCCTCGCAATTGCCTTCCTGGTGGCATCGACATGAGCGACGACAGTGGCCTCTGGCTGTTGGCGGCAGGTCCAGCCGGCGCAACCGCGCTGTACTGGGCGCTGTACCGCTATTACCGCAACACCGATAAATCGCATTCCTTCGAGCACGAGACCGAAATCGAGGCACAGCCCGTGACCGGTTCGGACCAGCAGGTGGGCCGGGTCACCGGCACCGAGGAAAAGCGCATCCGCGGTGACAACGTGTACGAGTACCGGAAACGGGTGGTGAGGGTGAAGCCGGACGGGGATTGAAAAACCTCGGACAGCGGTTCCGCCCTGCGCTACGCTGTTGCACAACCCAACAAGGAAGCAGGTTCATGCAGCGCATTCGGAGAGCAGTTGCGGTACTTCTGGTCGCCATGGCGGCAGCCTCCACGACGGGCCCCGCCCATGCCCAGAAGGTGTGCAACGTCATCGGAAAAGTCGCGGGCCTGATTCCGTCGCAGGGCGTCGCCGGCTTCGGCATGACAGTGCCGCTGACCGGCTGCTCCTGCGATCACGCCATGATCTGGATTGATACCGCTACAGAAGGTGGAAAAGCCATGTACGCGGCGGTTCTTGCAGCAAAATTGAATGGCAGCCTGGTGCTGGCGACCTTCCAGGATGGCCAGGGAGCCAGCTCGCCGGGAAATGCCTCGATCGCGTTCCGCTATTTGGCCACCTGCAAACTGGCGGCGGTCGAAATGATGTAGCTGGTGTGGGCCTCGGTCCACGACCGGTCGAGACCGATGTGGAACCCGTGGACCCACCTGCGGATCGCTGCGTGGGAGCCCTCCTGGCCACGGCCAGCCTCAGCCGGCCTGCCCCAGCCGCACCTTCAGCTGCTGGATCTCCTGTTCGCTGACCCCGATCGACTTCAGGTAGCCCTCCGCACCACCGTACTGGTTGTGCAGCGCTGCCAGGAACTGCTCCATGTTGTCCGGCGCGGTACCGGCCATGCCCGCCATCTTGCGACCGATCTCCGGGTTCTGCTTGACCAGCGCCATGATCTGCGCGTTCATCGCGCTGTCCTTCGGCTGCCCTTCCAGATAATGCGCGGAGATCGCGTAGTTGTGCACGATCTCGGCCTTGGGCACGCCGGCCAGGTCCAGCAGCAGCCCGGCGATGATGCCGGTGCGGTCCTTGCCGGCCGTGCAATGGAACAGCACCGCACCGTCCTGCTGCGCGGCAATGCGCTGGAACACCTGCTTGAACTGCGGCTGTCTGTGGCCCAGCCACTGCACGTAGGCTTCGCCCAGCGAATCCGGGAAGCTGGTCATCATCTTCTGCAGGTCCATCTTCTCGGTACCCATCAGCGAGATGCGCTGGTAGTCGAAGCGGACGTCCCTGGCCAGCAGGTCCGGCGACTGTGCTTCCTCATCGGCGGTGCGCAGATCGATGTCCAGCTTCACGCCAGCGGCAGCCAAAGCGTCACGGTCGGCTTCGGTCAGGCGCCCAAGATCAGCGGTACGCACGAACGCATCGGCTGGAATCGGGCCGTGGCGACCTTGCAGGCCGGCGAACGTACGCACGTTCCAAGCGCCCTGCAGCGGAATCACCCGCTGCGCATCGGCAGCGACCGGCTTCACGTTGGCAGCGGCGGGCGCCTTCGCGGCGACGGCCTGCGGCGCATCAGCGGCAACAGCCGTCGCGGCCAGCGGCAGGCTCAGCATCAGGGCCAGGGCGAGTTCGGTATGGCGGGTCTTCATGGGGTTCTCCGGTCGAATCAGAAGTTGACGGCCACATCCAGGCCGAAGGTGCGCGGGTCGTTGAAGATGCCGCTCTGGCCCAGCGCCGCGCTGTTGATCTTGTAGAACAGGTGCTGCTCATCCAGCAGGTTGCGTGCCCACAGCGAGAACGACATCGTGGTGCCGGTGCCGTTGACCGGCACATCCACCAATGCCACCCGTGCATTCACCACGAACGAGCTGTCGGTGAGCATCTGGTCGTACTCGCTGGTGTAGTAGCCGTCGGACCAGTTGCCGTCCACATGGAACTTCAGTGCCGAGAAGTTGGCGAACGGCACCAGATAGTCGGCCGACAGGCTGCCCGCATTCTTCGGTGCCAGCAGCGGCTGCACGGTCACCTGCACGCCAGCGCCGAACGGGTCGGTTGCTGTCTGCGCATCGATCTTCGTGTAGGCGTAGTTGAGGCCGAGGGTGAGGTTGTCCAACGGCATCACGTTGAATTCCAGCTCCGCACCCCGGGACTTGCCATCGCTCAGTGCGTTGGTGGTGACCATGGTGGTGCGTGTTTCACCGCTGTTCGGGTCGAACGGCAGCGAGAAGTCCATCTGCTTGTGCGCGATGGTCGAATCGAACACGGCCAGGTTCAGGCGTGCACGGTTGTCCCAGAACTGCGATTTGAAGCCCAGCTCATAGGCCGTCACTTCCTCCGGACCGAAGGCCGCGTAATTGGTCGAACGTGAGTTGGCGCCACCCGCCTTGAAGCCGGTGCTGTACTTGGCATAGACCATGGCGTGTTCGCCAAGGTCGTAGGCAATGTTGACCATCGGGTCGAAGCGGCTCCAGCGGTCCTTGAACGCAAGGTTGGTGGCGGCACCGTTGACGATGTACAGCTTGCCCTTCTTGTCATCACGTGTGTAGCGACCGCCGGCGGTCAGGTGCAGGCGCTGCAGTGCTTCCGGTGTCCACGTGGCCTGGCCGAACACGCCCAGGCTGTCGGTCCACGCCTTGCTGGCACGGTCGATACGCACCCGGGAAAGATCCAGCGGATTGGTCGCGGGGTTCACCGTGTAGCTGTTGCCACCCGGCCCCCACACCAGCATGTTCGGGGTCTGTGCATTGTCGCCAGCGGTCTCGTGGTAGTAGAACGCACCGCCAAGGAACTGCACCTGCGGGGTGTTACCGATCAGCTGGAATTCCTGGCTGTACTGGTGCTGGTAGACCTGGGCCAGGCTGTAGCGGCCGAACGGCGTGCCGGCGCCACCATAGGCCGAGATCGCATCGACCAGGCCCATGTCGAACTGGCCCTGGGTCAGCTCGCGGTAGGAACTGATCGACTTCAGCTCAAGGTTGTCATTCAATGCCCACGACAGGTTCAACAGATGGCCGCTGGTGCGGCCGATATTGTCTTCCTGCGGCCCGCCCAGGATGGCGCTGTCGCGGCGGTCCTGGCTGGCGCCTGCCTTCTGCAGCGGGCTGAGGTAGGCGCCCGGTACCAGGACCTGGCTGTGATACGGCGTGGTGGCATCGTAGGAGCGGTCGAAGGCGTACAGCAGCGAGAAGTCATCGCTCGGCTGCCACAGCGCGCTCAGGCGTGCGCCGCGCTTGTCGTAGCTGTTGAAGTCGCGCTCGCCGCGCATGGGATTGTCGGTGGTGCCGCCGCGTTTGGCCTGTACGGCGTCGATCTTGAAGCTGACATCGCCCACCTTGGGCAGGTCCAGGTGCAGCGCACTGTTGTACCCACTGAAGTTGGACACCCCGGCGCTGACGCTGCCGCCAAACTCGCCGGTCGGCGCCTTGGTCACGATGCTCACGGCGCCGCCTTCGGTATTGCGGCCGAACAGCGTGCCCTGCGGGCCCTTCAGCACTTCGATGCGCTCCACGTCGTAGAGCATGCTGCCCAGGCCCTGCGCGCGGCCCATGAACACGCCATCGACGTAGATGCCGACGCCGGCATCACGCGCCGGCTGGTTGGCGTCGCCGGAGGCGCCGATGCCACGAATGCCGATATTCAGTGCGGAACTGCGGGTGGCGAACGGTGTGACCCGCAGCGATGGGATGGAGCCATCGGACAGGGCGCCGAGCGAAATCGCGTTGCGATCCTTCAGCGCTTCGGCATCGACCACCGACACCGAGATCGGCGTCTCCTGCAGGTTGGTGGCGCGCTTCTGGGCGGTCACCATCACCTGGTCGAGGGCGACCACGGTGCGTGCGGCATCGGCGGACGCGCTGGCGTCGGCGCCCGGTCTGTCTTCGGCATGGGCCAGCACCGGCAGAGCGGCGGCGATGGCGAGGGTGAACAACGGGCGGTGCAGCGTGGCGTGGCGCATCGGACTCATTCGCGGAAGGAGGAGGCCGGCGCAGTCTGGGAGGCGGGAATTACAAATGAATGACCGTTCATTCACACCTTTTGTGACGTACTATCCCGCCTCTGGACGCCCTGACCTCACGCAATGACGCCGAAACCCGCCGTAGCCCCGACCGCCGAACATCCTGCTGCAGCCCATGCCGAGGCCCAGCGCCGGCGCATCCTCGACGCCGCCCAGAAGTGCTTCATCACCCGCGGTTTCCATGCCGGTTCCATCGGCGATATCGCCGCAGAGGCCGAGATCAGCCAAGGCTTGATGTACCGCTACTTCGCCAACAAGCGCGCCTTGATCCTGGCCCTGATCGAGCGCCAGTTGCGCCACGACCAGGCCTCGATCAGCGCGATGCCGGCTGGCTCCGACCTGGTCGATGGGCTACTGGAGTGCTATCAGCAATGGGCGCGCGGTGAAGTGCTGCCGATTCACGGCAATGCGATTGCAAGCGTTGCGCTGTACGCGGAAATCAATGCCGAAGCCCATCGCGATCCGGAGCTGGCCGGTGTGCTGCGTACCCATGACAAGCAGACCAGCGCCGCCATCCATGCCTGGCTGCGCCAGCGCGATGCCAGCCTTGGCCGGGTTCTGGACGAAGAGCAGATTGCCGGCCGCACCCTGCTGCTGCGGTTGCTGGTAGAAGGCCTGGCCATGCGCGCCGTGCGCGATCCCGACCTGCCACCGGAACGGGTACGCGCCCTGCTGGCCGATGCAATTGGGCGCGTGATGGCGGATTGAACGGTGGTGCCGGCCGCTGGCCGGCACCACGGGCCGAAATGACTGTATCAGATGAAGAAGCGGGCCGGCAGAACCTTCTGTGCGGCCTTCACGCTCGCCTTGAAGTACCAGGACGCCAACGCAAGGAATCCCATGACGATCAGCAGCCCGTATCCCGGGCGTCCCCAGCTTGCGATCGGGGCTGCACCTGCCACTGCAACAAGCGTGCGACCCGCAATGTACAGCAGGGTGCTGGAGATCGATGCGACGGTAGCGCAGAGCGCCAGACTGATAAGGGCGTACCAGACGGGCACCTCTCCACCGTTCGAGCGGGGAGTAGGGTCAGGCATCGGCGAGGAAAGTTTGCGATTCATCGACGTCTCTTCAGGTCATGGAGAAATAGTCGACGTCGCTTCGAACAGGATCGGCAACGACGACTGACCCAAGCGTAGGGCCTGGCGTCCGCAGTCCCGTCGTCTAACCGGCTTGATCGCAGCGGCAGTTGGGCCCTGCCCGGCCCCGGCACATCGGACACCTGCACATCCCGGGGACATGCCCGTCCGGAAGATCAGGCATCCACCTGCCCTCCCCCTTGCCTTGATGTCTGCCCCCACCGGTTCCCGTCTGGTCATCTACGCCGCCCTCGCGGGCAACCTGGCCATCGCCATCGCCAAGTTCATTGCTGCCGGCATCTCCGGCAGCTCGGCCATGCTCAGTGAGGGCGTGCATTCGCTGGTCGACACCCTCAATGAGGTGCTACTGCTGTACGGTCTGCGTCGCGCCGGCAAGGCGCCAGACCCCGTGCATCCGTTCGGCTACGGCCGCGAGCTGTACTTCTGGAGCTTCATCGTCGCCCTGCTGGTGTTCGCCGCCGGCGCCGGTGTTTCGGCCTACGAGGGCATCCAGCACATCCGCCGGCCGGAGCCGGCCACCAACCACGCGTTGAGCTACAGCGTGCTGGGCATCTCCATCCTGTTCGAGGGGGCTTCATGGTGGGTCGCGCTACGGGAGTTCCGGCGTACCAAGGGCAAACTGGGCTACTTCGAAGCCTTCCGTCGCAGCAAGGACCCGTCCACCTTCACCGTGCTGCTGGAGGATAGCGCGGCCCTGCTGGGCCTGGGTTTCGCACTGATCGGGCTCGTGGCCGCCCAGGTCCTGGACATGCCGGTGCTTGATGGTGTGGCGTCGCTGTGCATCGCCGGCGTGCTTGCCGCCACCGCCTTTCTTCTCGCACGCGAAACCAAGGGACTGCTGGTGGGTGAGCCGGCCCACCCGGCCGTGGCCGAGCGGATCATGGCCGTGGCGGAAACCGATCCGGACCTGCGCCGCGCAAATGGCGTGACTACCATGCAGATGGGCCCTGAACAGGTCGTGGCCATGCTCAGCGCCGAGTTCGAGGATGACCGGAAGACACCGCAGATCGAGGCGTGCATCACCCGCATCGAATCAGCCGTGAAGCGCGAGTATCCGGAGCTGGTGGCATTGTTCATCAAGCCGCAGACGCCCGAGGTCTATGCCTCCCGCCGCGCGGCACTGGCCGCTCCGCCTGCACAGGAATGACACTGCGTCTGCGCCCGTTTCACCTGTCTGGTGCCACAGTGCCATCACCGTTTGCCCGAGACTGCCTCTACCGTGCCGGATTGGTTGCCCGCCGCTCTTCAGATCCTCCCGCGCAGCTTCTACCGGCGCCCGCCCGTTGAGGTTGCGCCCGAGCTGCTCAACAAACTTCTGGTCCGTGACGATGGCCGGGCCGGTCGCATCGTTGAAGTCGAAGCGTACGCGGGCAGTGTCGATCCGGCCGCACACTCCTATCGTGGGCAGACCCCGCGCACGGCCAGCATGTTCGGCGAGGCCGGCCACCTGTATGTCTACTTCACTTACGGCATGCACTGGGGCAGCAACGTTGTCTGCGGCGAAGTGGGTGAAGGCGTGGCGGTGCTGCTGCGGGCCATCGAGCCGCTGGTGGGCCTGGAGCGCATGCGCGAACTGCGTCCCGCCGCGCGCCGCGACCACGATCTGGCCAGCGGGCCCGGCAAGCTCTCGCAGGCCTTCGGGCTGGACCGCAGCTTCGACGGCGCTGATCTGGTGACCGGCAACCACGGCATTGTCATCGCCAGCGACGGCGTGCCGCCGCCGGAGGATCCAGTGGTCGGGCCCCGCATCGGCATCACCCGCGCTGTTGATTTCCCCTGGCGTTGGCACATCCGTGATCATCGTCACGTATCGATCCAGCCACGTCGCGCTTCCGCCTCAGCGAGGAAACGATGATGACCCCGCTCGACAAGCCACTGCGCCGCGAACTGCACATCGACGGCCAACCCTACACTCTCACCGTGGCCCCTGACGGCCTCAAGCTGGTTGAGAAGGGGCGACGCAAAGGCATCACACTGCGCTGGCAGGACCTGGTATCCGGAGACGCTGCACTGGCCACCGCCTTGCAGGCATCGCTCCAACAGCACTGAGCCGGCGCGCCCACCTCACATCGGCATCACCCCGCCGTGGCGATACATAACGGCGCGCACACTAGCGTAGCGCCAGCCAGCCGCCGCAACCGCCCTCGCCACCCAGCCCTGAAAAGCGCCATGGACGAAGCCGAACGACTGCTCGAAATCGAACGACTGCACCTGTTGGATACGCCACCGGAGCCGGTGTTCGATGCCATCGTCGCCGCGGCCCGCGCCGCGACCGGACTGACCATGGGCCTGATCACCGTGGTGGCCGAAGACCGCCAATGGTTCAAGGCCAACATCGGCCTGGAGGGCGTCAGCGAGACCGCCCGCGAGATTTCCTTCTGCACCCATGCCATACGCCAGGACGAGCTGTTCGAGATACCCGATGCGCGCCAGGACCCACGCTTTTCCACCAATCCACTGGTCACCGGTGGGCCGCGCATCCGCCACTACGCCGGCATTCCCCTGGGATCGACGCACGGCGCACGCATCGGCACGCTGTGCCTGCTCGACCCGATGCCCGGTGTGCTGTCACCCTCCCAGCGTGAACTGATGGTGCATCTGGCTCGGGTCACCACCCAGGTGCTGGAACAGCGCAGCACCCTGATGGCGCAGGTTGGCCAGGCCAAGGCGCTGCATCGCGAGCTGAAACGCAGTGAGGACTTCCTGGAGCGTACCAACCGTGCCGCACGGGTGGGCGGCTGGGAGATGGACCTGCTGACCAACGAGGTGCGCTGGACACGGGAAACCAAGCAGTTGCATGGCGTACGCAGCAACTTCACGCCCACGTTGGAGACCGCACTCTCGTTCTATCGCGAGGACAGCCGCAACATCATCCAGGCAGCGGTACAGCGCTGCATCGACGAGGGGACATCCTGGGAAGTACAGCTGCCGATGACCACGGCCGACGGGCGCGCGATCTGGACCCGGGTGGTCGGCAGCCGGCAACAGGTCGACGGCCATCCGCGCCTGGTCGGGGCGATCCAGGACATCACGGACGAACGAGCCGCGCTGGACGCGCTGGAAGCGAGCGAAACCCGCTACCGTCGGCTGTTCCACTACAGCCTGGGCCTGATCTGCACCCACACGCTGGACGGCACATTGACCTCGGTGAATCCGGCGGCGGTGCAGTCGCTGGGCTTCGAGGAAAGCCAGATGATCGGGCGCAGCCTGTGTGACTTGATGCCGCCGGAAAAACGCGAAGGTTTCAGGGCCTACCTCGCCCGGATCCAGGCAAACCACACCGACGCTGGCGTGATCGAGCTGATTGCCGCCGATGGTACGCGCCACTACTGGGCGTACCACAACGTGCTCGACAACGAAGCCAGCCCGCCCTACGTGCTGGGGCATGCACAGGACGTCACCGCGCTGAGGATGCAGTAGCAGCAACTGCGCGACATGTCCTTCAAGGATCCGCTCACGCAGTGCTATAACCGGCGTTACCTGCACCGGCTGGATGAACTGATTGACGAGCGCTGGGCCTGCGTGATGTTCGATCTGGACCATTTCAAGCACATCAACGACACCCAGGGCCACCGCCGTGGCGACGCCGTGCTGGTCGAGTTCGCCACCTTCCTGCGCTCGCCGCTGGGCAAGGACGAGACCGTGGTACGGCTGGGTGGCGACGAGTTCATGGTAGTGCTGGTCGCGCCAGCGAATGGCCGCCTGAGCGAACTCGAGCACTGGTACCAGGACCACGCCGCGCTTTCGCCCAGCGCGTTCTCGATGGGTGCGGCCATCAACACGGCCGGTGAGCCCGTGGCCGACACCATCCAGAAGGCGGACAGCCGCCTGTACCGAACCCGCGCGCGCGTGCGTCGGGAGCGACGCGAAGACCCTGCCGCGCGTTGATCACGCCCGTACCGTCACCCAAGCCGGCGCGTGGTCGCTGGCTTTTTCCTGCAGCCGCACCCAACGGTCGACGCCCGCATCCTTCAGTCGCTCGGCCAGTACGGGATTCAACAGCAGATGATCGATGCGCAGCCCACGGTCGCGCTCGGCATGCTGGCGGAAATAGTCCCAGAAGGTGTAGATCGTGGCGTCGCCGTGCACCTTCCGCAGCGCATCGGTCCAGCCCTGCGCCAGCAGTCGTTCAAAGGCTTCGCGCACCTCTGGCTGGAACAGCGCATCGCGCCGCCAGGCCTTGGGATCATAGACATCGGCGTCTGTGGGAATCACGTTGAAATCACCCAGCAGCAGCGCCGGGTGCGGCAGCTCGACCAGGCTGCGTGCATGCCGAATCAGGCGTTCCATCCAGCGCAGCTTGTAGTCGAATTTCGGCCCGGGCTGCGGGTTGCCGTTGGGCAGGTAGAGGGCACCCACGATGACGCCGTGCACCGCTGCCTCCAGGTAGCGACTCTGCGTATCCTTGGGTTCGCCCGGCAATCGGCGGCGGCTCTCGACCGGCATGGTGCCCCGGGCGAGCAGCGCCACACCGTTCCAGCGCGCCTCACCCTGCCAGAGTGCACCGTAGCCGGCCTCTTCCAATGCCGCAGCGGGAAACGCGGCGTCGGTCGCCTTCAGTTCCTGCAGGGCAACCACGTCCGGCGATTCCCTGCGCAGCCAGTCCAGCAGCTGCGGCAGGCGCGTGCCGATGCCGTTGACGTTGAACGTCGCAATACGAAGCGTTTTGCGGCGGGGCATGGATAAAGGTTCCTCGGCGCAGCGGGACGAGCATTCACTCTGCGCGCCCGGGCATGCACGGGCCGTGGATGCCACGTCATGATGCGGTGCCATTCGGTTCACGAACCGCTGCCACGGCGCACAGCAGGCTGGTCACCCGTGAACAGTGCCGGAGAAGCCCCATGGCGGTGCGTCCGCTGCGCGCGATCTACCAGGTCGACCCGTATCTGTTCCGCGACAGCCAAGGCCGCGGCTGGGGCACCCTGGATGGCATCACCGAAAAGCTGGACTACCTGCAGTGGCTCGACATCAGCCATGTGTGGCTGCTGCCGTTCTACTGCAACGCCCGCCGTGATGGCGGCTACGATGTCACCGATCACTACCGCATCGATCCACGCCTGGGCGACGAGACCGCCTTCCAGCGCCTGGTCGATGCGGCCGACGCGCGCGGCATCGGCATCATCGTCGAACTGGTGATGCAGCACACCGCCAGCGCGCACCCGTGGTTCGTCGCCGGACAGCAGGGCGACCCGGCCTGGCGCCGCTGGTACCTGTGGAGCGACCACATGCCTGACGACGGCCTGCAGCCGATGTTCCCGCCGATCGAGGCCGCTGTCTGGACATGGGATGCCACGGCCGGCGCGTTCAACCGGCACATGTTCTACCGCCACGAGCCAGACCTCGACCTGGCCCATGCGCCGGTACGCGAGGAACTGCTGCGGGTAATGACGTTCTGGCTGCAGCGCGGCGTGGCCGGCTTCCGCGTGGACGCCGCTCCGTACATGGTCGAGCGCGCCCGCCACGCCGACCCGCGCGACGGTGGGCTGTGGCTGCTGGAGGCGATGCGCGCCACGGCAGACGCGCAGCAACCAGGGCTGCCACTGATCGGCGAAGCGGATGTCCGCGCGTCCCACTACGGTGACTTCCTGTGCCACGGGCGGCGGCTTTCGCACCTGCTGGATTTCCACCTCAACAACCATTTCTTCCTCGCACTGGCACGCGGCGATGCCAGCGAAGTGGCGCGGGTCATGGCCGAGTACGGCCCGCACGCGCCGCCGGACACACGCATTGCCTGGCTGCGCAACAATGATGAACTGGACCTTGAGCAGTTGGAGCCGGATGAGCGCGAAGCGGTGATGGAACGCTTCGCCCCTGAGCGTGGCATGCGCATCTATGGCCGTGGCATCCGCCGTCGGCTGGCACCGATGCTGGAGGGCGACATCGCATGGCAGGCCATGGCTTGGGCGGCGCTGCTGTCGCTGGGCCAGGTGCCGGTGATCCGCTATGGCGAAGAGATCGGCCTCGGTGATTGCCTGGAACTGCCCGAACGCAATGCCGTGCGCATGCCGATGCACTGGCATAACGGCCCAGGGGCTGGGTTCACCGACCAACCGCGGCATGCCTGGCGCGTGCCACCGGCAGACGGCCCCTACGGTTACCGCACGGTGAACGTCGAGGCGCAACGCGCGACGCCAGGTTCACTGCTGCTGCGGGTGCGCGAGCTGCTGCAGCAGCGCAATGCACATCCCGTGCTGCAGCAGGGTCCTCACACGCTCGACCCGCCCTCACCTGCGCTGCTGATGCTCCGCTACGGTGAGGCACCCCATCAGGCACTGGCACTGATCAACTTCGGCGACGAGCCGGTCGAGGTGGACGTACCCCTGCGCGGTCCGCTGAACACGCTGGTGGGCCACGGCGCCAAGCTGCAGGGTCGCCGCTGTTACCTGCAGGGCCACGGCTATACGTGGCTGGCTGCCGAAGGTGCCTGAGTGCGCAGCGCGGGCAGTACGTGTTCGGCGAAGTCATCGATGAAGCGTTCCTGCTCGCGGTTCACGTTGTGCAGGTAGATGCGATCGAACCCCATTCCCTGCAGCTCCTGCAGCCAGGCCCGATGCTGGCCCAGGTCTGCCGAGACATGCACGTGCTGGCGCACCGCCTCGGCGCTGACCGATCGGGCCTGTGCTTCGAACTGTTCGGGCTGGTCCAGGCCTTCGGCCAGTTCCGGCGACAGCACGTTGGCACTCCACTGCTCCATCGCACCTTCCAGCGCCGCCTGTTCGGCGCGCGCGTAGGAGAGCTTGGCCTGCAGGTACATCGGCTTGCCCCTGCCACCGCCTTCCTCGAACGCCGCAACCACACGCCGCAACTGCGCCAGCGGTTGGCTGATGGTGATCAGGCCATCGGCCCAGCCCCCCCATCCAGCGTGCGGTTTCCTCGGTGACGGCCGCCCCCAGCAGCGGCAGGGGAAGCGCCGGTCGGCTGTACAGGCGTGCCTTGCGCACCTGGAAGCCACCGTCGTGGTCGACCTGCTCGCCACCCCACAGCCGCCGCATCACCTCGGCCGCATCGCGCAGTGCCTTCTGCCGCTCCCGCTTGGCTGGCCGCGGCTGGCCGGTGATGCGCTCGTTCAGGGCCTCGCCGGTACCCAGCGCCAGCCAGATCCGGCCCGGCGCCAACTGCTCCAGAGTCGCCGCTGCCTGCGCCACCAATGCCGGGTGCTGGCGCAGCATCGGGCAGGTCACCATGCCCAGGGTCAGCGCGCTCTGCACCGCCAGCGCGCCGGCCCACACCCAGCTGTGGCCGGACTGCCCTTGCGCAGTCGTCCATGGGTGGAAATGGTCCGAGCACATCACGGCCTCGAATCCCGCCTGTTCGGCGCGCAGCGCCAGGCCCAGCAAGGTGGCGGGCGGGAACTGCTCATGCGATGCGTGGTAGCCGATGGTCATCACGGATTCCGTGCGGGGACTGGACACGATGGCAACATCCCTCCAGCTAAAACCGCGTCATGGAAACGAACGCTTCCTGCATCGGGCATCGACGCTGGGCTATCGCAGAGGGGTACATTCCAGCCTGGAGCAACGGCCCGTCACCGGAGATGCAGAGTCACGAAACCTGCTGCGTACTCAATGCCGGCGACGAGCCCGCGCATGTCACGCTGACCCTCTACTTCGAAGACCGTGATCCGGTGGGCCCCTACCGGGTCACCGTGCCGGCGCGACGCACCTGTCACCTGCGCTTCAACGACCTGCAGGATCCGGCGCCGGTGCCGCGCGGCACCGGCTTTGCCACCCTCGTTGAATCCGACCAGCCGATCATCGTGGAGCACACGCGGCTGGATTCACGGCAACCGGCCAACAGCATCATGACCACGGTCGCCCATCCGTTGTGAAGTCTTCCGCGCAGGCGTCCACGCTGCAACGACACCGCGCCCTCCGGCCGTTTACCCGCATGGAGGGAGACTGGCCCCGGTTTCCTCCGGAGAGTGACGATGGCCCTGCCCGACTACCCACGCCCGCCCTTCCCCGCCCAACAGCAATCCTTCCCCGGCAAGACCGCGCAGATGCAACCGCGTCCGGACCACGGCGAAGACAGCTACCGCGGCCATGGCTTGCTGCAGGGCAAAAAGGCACTGATCACCGGCGGTGACAGCGGCATCGGCGCAGCCGTGGCCATCGCCTTTGCGCGCGAAGGCGCCGACGTTGCCATCGCGTTCCTCGATGGTGAGCAGGACGATGCCCGCCATGTGCAGCAGCAGATCGAACAGGCCGGGCGCAAGGCCGTGCTGGTGCCGTGTGACATCAGCGACCCGGCACAGGCGCGCTCGCTCGTGGACCGCGTGGCCAGCGAACTGGACGGCCTCGACATCCTGGTCAACAACGCGGCGTACCAGCGCTACTACGAGCACTTCGACGACATCACCCTGGATGACTGGAGGCGGACGTTCGATACCAATGTCCATGCCGTGTTCAATCTGACCCGGTTGTGCGTCCCGCACCTGCGCGGTGGCGGCGCGATCATCAACACCGCATCGGTCAATTCCAAGCGGCCGACCCCGAACATCCTTCCGTACTCCGCGACCAAGGGCGCCGTCGCCAACCTGACGCTGGGGTTGGCGGGCCTGCTGGCCGAGCACCAGATACGCGTCAACGCGGTGCTGCCCGGCCCGATCTGGACGCCGTTCATCCCGGCAGGCATGGCCGCCGACGAGGTCGAGCAGTTCGGCTCGCAGACGCCGTTCGGCCGCCCCGGCCAGCCAGCCGAACTGGCATCGGCCTATGTGATGCTGGCTTCGGACAGCGCCAGTTATACCTCTGGTGCACTGCTGACCATTTCTGGCGGCGCGGCGACGCTGTAGCCTCCATGACCGGATTGCCTGCATGGATCGAGGACTGGCTGAACGTGGTTGTGCCGGTGGCCGAGGTGCTGGCCATCCTCGGCGTCGCATGGGTGATGGTGCGTGCGCTGGCGTGGCTGCTGGTGCAGGCCCGGCAGCGCGGCAGGCTGGCTCCAGAGCTTCATGTGGGCCTGCGCCGCGGCGGTGCCTTGCTGCTGTATCTGGCGGCTGCGCTGCTGATACTGGAGCGGCTGGGCGTTTCGCGCTCGGTGCTGTGGACCGCGCTGACCGGGTTCATGGCGGTCGGTGCGGTGGCGTTCTTTGCGGCGTGGAGCGTGTTGTCCAACCTGTTCTGTTCGTTCCTGATCGTCGCCACGCGCCCGTTCCGCATCAATGACACCATCGAAGTGCTGGAAAGCGTGGACAAGCCGGGCCTGTGTGGTCAGGTGGTGGACATCAACCTGATCTACACCACGCTGAGTGATCGTGGCGAAGGCGCGCGCGGTTGCCTGCTGCGCGTGCCCAACTCGTTGTTCTTCCAGCGCATCACCCGGCACTGGGGCGACAGCGGCTATGCGCAGCTTCCAGCAAGCGTGCCGATCAAAGGCAAGGCGCGCTGAGTCGCTGTAGCGCCGAGCCCATGCTCGGCTCGCTGCGCGCGGCGCAGGGCGCATCGCGGTCTGAACGGAGTGCAGCCGAGCGTGGGCTCGGCTTTACACGTGCCATAGCAGGCGAGCCTACTCCGCCGCCAATGCCTGGATCGGGTCCAGCTGTGCGGCATTGCGGGCCGGGAAGTAGCCGAAACCCAGCCCGATTGCAGACGAACATGCCAGCGCGGCGAGCACCGGCCCAGGCGTGAACAGGAACGGCACGCCCAGTGACAGCAGACTGGACAAGGCTCCCACACCCAACGCGGACAACACGCCCAGCACGCCGCCGAACAGGCAGATCAATACGGCCTCGATCAGGAACTGGCGCAGGATGTCGCCCTGCCGAGCCCCCACCGCCAACCGCACACCGATCTCGCGCACGCGCTCCTTCACCGACACCAGCATGATGTTCATCACGCCCACGCCACCGACCACCAGCGCCACCGCCGCAATCGCCGAAACCAGTGCCGCCATCGTCTGGCTGGACTTCATCACCGCCTTGCGGATCTGGTCCGAGTTGTAGATGAAGAAATCGCGGCGCCCATGCAGCCGCTGCAGTTCCGCACCCAGCGAGGACTCAGCTGCACGGGTTGGTACGTCATCGCGCACGCGTACGGTGATGCTCTCCAGCCGCTGGCTGCCAAGCAGGCGCGAGGCCGCCGAGGTGTAAGGCACGTAGACCGTGGGCGTCGCGCCGCCTGCGAATGCACTGGCACCCACCACCCCGATGACGTCCACCGGCATGCCGCCCAGCAGCACCGTGCCGCCGATCGGATTGCCGTTGAACAATGCCTTGGCCGCCTTCTGGTCGAGCACGGCCACCGCGCGATGGGCATCCACCTCGACATCGGTGAAGAACCGGCCCGCCTTCAGGCGCAGCCCGCGCACGCGGGGTAGATCAGCGCCCACGCCAAGCACCTGTGTGTTGGCGCGCCGGTTGCCCTGCAGAGCGGCCACCGAACTGCTCAGGTTGGGGCTTACGCTGTCTACGTAACTCAATGCGGCCAGGTGATCGGCATCGTCCACGACCAGCGTTTCAATCTCGGCCGCGCGCGGGTCGCCGAAATCCGCACCCGGGAAGATCTCCAGCGTACTGGCACCCAGTTCGTTGATCTGTGACTCGACCTGCGCCTGTGCGCCCTTGCCCAACGCAACCACGGTCACCACCGCAGCCACGCCGATGATGATGCCCAGCATGGTCAGCAAGGTGCGCAGGCGATGGGCCAGCATCGAACGTACCGCCATCCGTGCAGCTTCCCTGGTCGCATCCAGGCGCGCGCGGCGTTCGGCGCCCGGTTCCGTGCTGCGCTCGGGCGCGACGGCCTTGCGTGCGACCGCGGGATCACCCGTACCACGGTCGGATACGACCCGGCCGTCTGCGATCTCGATCACGCGTGAAGCGTGCGCGGCAATCGCCGCATCATGGGTCACCAGGATCACGGTATGGCCCTGCGCATGCAGGCGCTTGAGTTCGGCCATCACCTGCCTGCCGCTGGCATGATCCAGCGCGCCGGTCGGCTCGTCGGCCAGCACGACGGCGCCGCCGTTCATCAGCGAACGCGCAATGGAAACGCGCTGCTGCTGGCCGCCGGACAGCTGGCTGGGCCGGTTCGCGGTGCGCTCGCCCAGGCCCAGCGTTTGCAGCAGCAGGCGGGCACGCGTGGTGCGCGCATCGGCCCCCACCCCGGCATAGACGGCGGGCAAGGCCACGTTCTCGGTAGCGCTCAGGTTCTCCATCAGGTTGTAGCGCTGGAAGATGAAACCGAAATGCTCGCGACGCAGGTGCGCCAGTTCATCGGGCGACATCTGCTCGGTTGCGGCGCCGTGCACGCGGTAGCTGCCTTCGGTTGGCCGGTCCAGGCAGCCCAGGATGTTCATCAGCGTGGATTTTCCCGAACCGGACGGGCCGATGATGGCGATGAACTCGCCCGCCGCGATGCGCAGCGACACGTCCTTCAACACCACCACCTCGCCGGCGGCCGAGCGGTAGGCGCGCGATACGCCATGCAGTTCCAGCAGCGCGTCGGCCATGCTCACATCCCCAGCAGGCTGGTGGGCTCGGCTTCCGCGCCACTGGGCGCCTGCCCGACCACCACATTCTCGCCTGCCTTGAGGCCGGACAGGATCTGCACCGCAGTAGCGGTGCGCAGGCCGGTCGTCACGGCGCGCTCGCGGGCACGGCCCTTGGCGTCGATCACCTGTACGGTCGCGCGGCTGCCCGCCTTGTCATCGCTCTCGGACACTGCTGTCAACGGCACCTGCAGCGCGTTGGCGGCGCGCGCCAGCTGGATCGTCACCTTCACCGTCATCGACGGCTTCAGTTTCAGGCCCGGATTGGGTACGTCAAACAGCCCGGCGTAGTACACCGCCTTCGGCGTCTGCGCCGATCCACCGGTGTTGCCGGTGGCCACATCGGCAATCGACGATGGCGCAGGTTCAAGCTGCTGCAGATGCGATTCGTAGCGGCGTCCGCCCGGCCCCAGCGTAGAGAACCACAGGGGTTGGCCAGGCGCGATCAGCTCCACGTCGGCCTCCGCGATCTCGGTGCGAACCGTCATCGTGTCCATCTGTGCCAGCATTACGATGGTCGGCGTGGTCTGCATCGAGTTCAGCGTCTGCCCGGCCTTGGTGACGATGGCCACGATGTAGCCGTCGGAAGGTGAGACGATGCGGGTGTAGCCCAGGTTGATCCGCGCCGTTTCCACCTGGGTCAGCGCCTGCTCGATCTGGGCCTGCAGCGCTGCGACGTCAGAGCGCGCCGCTTCGCGCGCCACCCGCGCGGACTCGAAACCTTCCTGCGAAACCAGCCGCGACGCCACCAGCTGCGCCTGGCGCTCATGCACGCGGATGGCCTGGGCGTAGCGCGCCTGGCTGGCCGCGTGCTGGGCACGCAGCGTGTTGGCAGCCGCTTCGGCGCTGCGCAGGGCGATGCGCTGCGGCTGCGAATCCACTTCGGCAATCAGGTCGCCAGCGTGCACACGCTGGCCCAGCACCACATGCAGGCGCTTGACCTGGCCCGACACCTGCGCGCCCACCGCCACCAGTTCCTTGGGGTTGACCCGGCCAACGGCCTGCACGGTCTTTTCCAGGTCCGCCACCCTTGCCGGGGCCGTGATCAGCGCGGCATCATCACCCTCGGCAAACAGCCACCAGCCGGTGCCGCCTGCAAGAAGCGCAACGATTGCGGCAATGATCCAGGTCCTGCGGTTGTTCATCGGAAGGCTCGCATGCACGCAGCCACCGGATGTGACCGCAGAACCTGCAGTCTGGGAGGTGGTGGTGGATGTTTCTTGGAGCAACTGTGGAGATTGCATGGAGGCCGCACATCCGTTCAGGCACGGCGTCCGCTCCTGAACGGCACGGATCGCGTCCATGAAATCTCGACACAATCTCGACCAAGTCTCCATCAACGGCCCCTAGCCTTGTCGGCCTCGCCGACTGCGTCCCCGCCGTGTCCCTCCCGTTTCCAGACCTGCCTCCCATCGATGTCCGCCGCGCCTACCTCGCCTGGTGCGCGCCTTCGCCGTGGCTGATTGCACTGGTAATGGCGTCGACCAGCGCCTGGATGCTTGCCAGCTCGAACCCGGCGCCGCCCCTGCTGGCGGGCGCCGGTGCCGCCGCGCTGGTGTGCTTCCGCAGCGAAGGCCCCGCCCATTCGGCGCGCACAGGCACCCTGGCGTCGCTGGTGCTGATCGGCTTCGCGGCCCGGTCCGCCTCCAGCGCTGGCCTGAGTCTCATGCCTGCAGGGATAGCGGCGGTCCCGGTGGCTGCGTTGCTTGCCCTGCGCCTGTGGGCCCTGGTCCGCATGGCCCGCCGCTTGCAGGACCGGGTGGACGCAACGGGCATGCAATCACGGTGGAGCAAGCTGCCTGCGGCCGTATCGGCCCTGCTCGCACAGCACCTGCGCGGGACCGCAACGCTGGCGCCCGCCCTTCAGCACACGCTGGTGCTGGCCACCCTCGCCTGGGCCGCCCACGAAGAAGCACAGACCCTGGAACGGCCACGATGACACCGCCGCCGGCACTCCCCATCTCGCACTTGAAACTGCAGCGTTCAATGAAGACCGATGCACGCACGCGCCAGGCGCCCCTGGTGCTGATTGCCGAGGATGAAGGCGAAATCGCTGACATTCTCGGCGCCTACCTGGCCCGCTCCGGGTTGCGCAGCGCCCGCGCCGCCGATGGCGAAGCCGCCCTCGCCAGCCACCGCCAGCTGCGCCCGGACCTGGTGCTGCTGGACGTGCAGATGCCGAAGTTGGATGGCTGGCAGGTCCTGAGTGAGCTGCGCCGGCGCGGCAACACACCGGTGATCATGCTCACCGCACTGGACCAGGACGTGGACAAGCTCACCGGCCTGCGCGTCGGCGCCGACGACTATGTGGCCAAGCCCTTCAATCCGGCCGAGATCGTCGCCCGCATCCAGGCGGTGCTGCGCCGCAGCGCAAAGCCCATGGCAGAAGAACCCAACGGGCTGATCCGGCAGGGCCCGTTCGAGATCGACCTGCGCAGCCATGAGGTCACCGTGCGCACTGATGACCATGTGCACGCTTTGAATTTCACACTCACCGAGTTCCGTCTGCTGGTGCACATGGCGCGCGCACCGCGCATGGTGCACAGCCGGCTGGATCTTCTCCAGACCTGCCTGCCGGAAGGCGATGCGCAGGAGCGCACCGTGGACAGCCACGTCAGCAAGCTGCGCCGCAAGCTGGAGGACGTCGGCATCATCGGCATTCCCGCCACCATCCGCGGTGTCGGCTACCGCTTCCTGGACTGAACCGATGAACCGCAAAGGCAAGAGCATCGGGCGCCAGATCACGCTGTCCATCACGGTCGCATCGCTGTGCTCGACCGTACTGTCGATCAGCGGTTTCTACCTGTTCTATTACCTCATGGAGGTGTTCTATCCACGCTGGTATGACGAGCCGGAGACCATCATGCCGTCAGGGCTGGAGTGGCTGTGGATCGGCCTGACCGCCACCGTGGTGGTGGCACTGGCCACGTTGATCGCCTCGCGCCTGACCCGGCGCATCATCACCCCGCTGAACTCGGTGGCCGAAAGCCTGCGTCGCGTCGCCAGCGGTGATCTTGAGGCGCGTGCGCGCGGCGGCGACACCTCGATGACCGAGGCCGCCACACTGGTCAGCGACTTCAACTCCATGGCCGAGCGGCTCAGCCGGATGTCCGAGAACCGCGTGTTCTGGAATGCAGCGATCGCACACGAACTGCGCACGCCGATGACCATCCTGCGCGGCCGCCTGCAGGGCATCGCCGAAGGCGTGTTCGAGCCCGGGCCGGAGCAGTTCGACAGCATGCTCACCCAGCTGGAGGGCCTGACCCGCATCATCGAAGACCTGCGCGTGGTGAGCCTTGCCGAAAGCGGTCACCTGGATCTGCGCCTGCAGCGCAGCGATGTCAGCGTGCAGGTAGCGGCGGTGGTCGAAGCGATGTCCGATGCGCTGACCGAGAGTGGTTTCTCGGTGACCTTGGACGCACGGTCTTCGCTGGCCGACTGCGATCCGGCACGCATCCGCCAGGCGGTGCTGGCGCTACTGGAGAATGCGCGGCGCCATGCGATCCCCTGCCCACTGCGGGTCCGTGTCACGCTGGCCGAAGGCCATTGCACCGTGACCGTTGAGGATGGTGGCCCCGGTGTGCCGGACGACCTTCGCGACAGCATTTTCGAAGCCTTCCAGCGCACCGATGTGTCGCGCTCGCGGCAGAGTGGTGGCTCCGGGCTTGGCCTGGCGGTGGTGCGCGCGATTGCCGTGGCCCATCACGGAACGGCGCAGTGCCGCCCAACCGAGCGCGGCGGCAGTGCGTTCGAGATCCGCTGGCCGGTGCACGCGCGTCGTTGAGGACGCAGCATTGCGGAGGAGGTTGCTCCGGTAGCGGCCCACCTTGGTGGGCACCACGTGCGTGGCTGAACGCCGCCGGTTTCTCCACGCAATCTCCATCGTCCCTCCATGCCCGCTCCAAAGGACTGCAGATACTGGGCGCGACGTGGGAGATGGCAGGCATCCGTCCCCTGCCCTGTCTCCGGCCCACCCAGGCATCCCATGAAACACCCCCACGATCCAGCGGCCGCCGCCGGCAGCATCGGCCAGCAGAATGCGGCCGCCACCCTTAAGGCCATCCTGCGCACCTACCCCTGGCAGCTCACCGGCACGTTCTCGCTGGTCGCACTGGAGAACGCACTGCTGCTGGCCTATCCGCTGTTCGCCGGCTTCGCGGTAGACGCGATCATCAGCGGCAACATCGGCCATGCCATCTCCTACGCCGGCGTGGTGCTGCTGTTCTGGTTGGTCGGTGCCGCCCGCCGCGCGGTCGATACCCGGACGTTCACCCGCATCTATGCCGATCTGGCAGTGAGCGTGGTGCAGGCGCAGCGCCGCCTGGGCCAGGCCACCTCCACTTCGGCGGCCCGCGTCGTTCTGGCCCGCGAGTTCGTCGACTTCTTCGAAAAGCACGTGCCGATCATCGCCACCGCACTGGTATCCATGTTTGGCGCTGCGGTCACGCTGCTCGCAATTGAACCGCTGGTCGGTGGTGCCGCTCTCCTCGCGCTGTTCGGTGCTCTCCTGCTGCTGCCGTCGTTCGCGCGTCGCAACGAGCAGTTGCATGGGCGCCTCAACAACCGCCTGGAACAGGAAATCCGACTGGTGGACCGGGTCAGTCCCTCGGTGCTGCGCCGTCACTACACCGCGCTGTCGCGCCTGCGCATCCTGCTCTCCGATCGCGAAGCCAGCGCCGTGCTGGCCGTCGGCGCGACGGCAGCAGCCCTGTTCGCACTGACCATCGGCCGCCTTGCCACCACCGATGGCGTTACCCCCGGTCACGTCTATGCGGTGATGACCTATCTGTGGACCTTCGCCGGCAGCCTGGACGATGCGCCGTCAATGGTGGATCAGCTCGCGCGGCTGAAGGATATCGGCCGGCGAGTCAGCCCCGGCATGGACGATGCGGACCACAAGGACGCCGCTTGACCGGTAGATGCCCACCTTGGTGGGCACCGGCGGGAGCCCGCGCCAACCAAGGTTGGCGGCTACCAGGCCTGAGCGGCGTTGCTCTGGTAGATGCCCACCTTGGTGGGCACCGGCGGGAGCCCGCGCCAACCAAGGTTGGCGACTACCGGGCGCGATGGGTACCCATGCGCCGCTTAGCGCTACAGGAACCTCGCCATCCGCTGCAGTTCGTCGTCCAGCGCGCCACGAAATACCTTGTCGCGGGCCAGCGACCTGCCGGCATAGCCCACGTTCGACACCAACTCACCTTCGCGCATGCTCAGGTTGGCCCAGCCCACCACCTGGTCGTGCCACAGTACCGGCAACGCGTAGTAGCCGTATTGACGCTTCGGTGCAGGCGTGTAGGCCTCGAACTTGTAGACCCAATCCCACAGCAGCTCGAAACGGCGGCGGTCCCACACCACCGGGTCGAATGGCGCCAGCAGGCGCACCTGTTCGTCCGGCGCATGGCGGCGCGAGCGCGGATTTTCGTCTTCCGGCCAGTACCAGGTGGTGCCGTCCAGCGTGCAGCTGGCCAGCTGCTGCTTGGCCAACGCCAATGCCTTGCGGGTCTGCTCGGCCAGATGTGGTGCGCCATAGCCCAGCAGGCGCACCAGATAGGTCAGGCTGGCCGAAGGCAGCGGTGCGTACTTGCGCACCACCAGATCGATCAGGGCGGCAGCACGTTTGATCTGCGCCTGTTCGCTGGAATCGGGCTCGGCATGATCGGCCACCGCGTAGATGCGCGTACCGCTATCGCGCCGTTGCACGCGCAGCAGGCCGCGGTAGTGCATGCCGTCCAGCAGATGGGTACTGGCATTGCTGGTGCCGCCCCAGTAGTTGATCACCCGCCCATGCGCGAACGCCTGGTCGACCTCGCGTGGGTGCACGCTGCCGCGCTCGCGCACGAAGGCCAACACGTCGGCCGCACGGCGATGGGTCTCGGCGTCCCACTCGCGTTTTGAGACACGCGGGTGCATCAGTGCCAGATGCTCGCGCGGCAGGAACCCGTAGTTCACCAGGCAATCCTCTTCCACCGGCAGACGCGTGTAGCGCCGCTCAAGATCCCCTGCGCGGTAATCCTTCACGCGGTGGCGCAGAGTCAGGTCCTGCGCGCGTGCGGGTGCGCGGATCGGGTCGGCCTGCACGAAGCCCAACCGCCGGATCGCGGCCAGCAGCGTGGTCGGCTTGAACAGGGTGCGCGCCACCGCGTAGCGGCGAAGATCATCGAGAGTAGGCGTGGCAGGCATGGCCTCATTGTAGATCCACGTCATGCGTAGGTGGGGCCTTGGCGAACCGTGCAACGGCATCCACGCATGGCATGGATCTACCGAAGCCGCGATACCTCCAGAGAACCGATCACCAGCGCCCGCATGCCCTGCTTGAACTCGGTGATCACCTGCCCCTCCTCGTCATCCGCAATCGCGTAGACGGTGTCGGCGCCGGCGATGCAGTAGAACGCGATCGTGGCCAGCAACCAGCGCGCCTTGTCCACCGGCAGGCCGAACACCTCGGCCACGTGCGCCTGGTGCGAGGCGATCTTCTCCAGCATCGGCGCAGTCGCCACCGTGCGCCGAAGCAGGTACGGCGGCAGCCCGGGATGCGCCTTCACCACCTCGCACAGCGACTCCACGAACCCCATCAGGTAGGCCTCCAGCCCACCCGGTGCGTCGACCGACGCGCGCGGAATCTGCCAGCGCTGGAACACCGCCTCCGCCACCAGGCGCTTCAACGCCTCCAGGTTGGCCACGCGCTTGTACAGCGCCGCCTGGGTCACCGCCAGTTCGGCGGCCACGTTGGCCATGGTCAGATTGGGCAGGCCCAGACGGATGCCGATGTCGGCCAGGCGCTCCGGGGTGATGGTGGGCGGGCGGCCACGGATCGGCGCCGTTGGATCGGGGTGCGTGCTCATGCGGTGCCTGCTCTTACGGTGCGCGTCCATACCCTGCTGAGGGTGCCAGCAAAGGGACCCTCTTGTCCGCTTCGATTGATTTAGTTTAACTTACTCAACTAATTCGGAAGGCGTCCAGCACGCTGCCCGTGATCGAGCCCATGGCTCACCTCCCGCCAGGTCCCCACCCAGCCAACAACCCTGCGCTGCGCCCTCTCCCCGTGCTTGCCGTCGGCAGCGCGCCAGGCGCGCTCGCGCCTGCGATTCACAGGACTCTGGCATGACCGTTTACAACTTCACTTCTGCACAGCATCGTGCTGCCGCATTCTCAGGCCTGATGCATCCGCCGGGCATGCCCCTGCGTTATCGGGTGTCCGCCTTGGCGTTAGGGCTGCTGGCCTCGTTTGCCGCCCTGGCCGACACTACACCGTCCACCCTGCCCTCGGTGCAGGTGCAGGAACAGCGCCGGGTCACTGCAGACTATGCGGGCGGGCAAGTGGCTGCCGGCAGCCGCGTCGGCCTGCTCGGCGACAAGGACTTCATGGACACGCCGTTCAGTACGGTCAGCTACACCGAGTCCTTCATCCGTGATCGCCAGGCCAAGGACCTGACCGACGTCATCGCCGCCACCGACCCTACGGTGTTCAGCAACGGCGTCACCGGTTCGTGGAGCGAAAACTACGCGATCCGTGGCTTTGCCTCCAACACCAGCGACACCACCTTCAATGGCCTCAGCGGCATGGCGCCGTACTACCGCACTTCGCCGGAAGTGTTCGAACGCATCGAGGTGCTGAAAGGCCCCTCCGCGCTGCTCAACGGCATGCCGCCGGGCGGTTCGGTTGGTGGCAGCGTCAACCTGGTCCCCAAGCGTGCCGGCGATCAAGCGCTGCTGCGCGTCAGTGCCAACTTTGCCTCCGACGCGCAGTTCGGCACCCATGTGGATATGGGCCGTCGCCTGGGCGCCGACAAGCAGTTCGGCATCCGCTTCAACGGTGCCTACCGTGATGGCGATGGCGCGGTCGGCAAGCAGCGCAAGAAGGCCCAGCTCGGTTCGCTGGCACTGGACTGGCGCGGCGAACGTGCGCGGCTGTCGGCCGATCTGTACAGCGCCGATGACCGCGTGGACGGCCCGGCGCGCGGCGTCGGTCTGGCACCGGGCGTGGCCATTCCGCGGCCGCCGCGTGGCGATACGCTGATCAACCCGGACTGGGCCTACGTGGACAGCCAGGACAAGGGCGCGATGCTGCGCGGCGAACTGGATATCAACGATAGCCTGACAACCTACCTCGCGTATGGCTCCAGCAGGACCGACTACCGCTACAACGGTTCGATCAGCGCGCAGGTCCTCAATCCAGCCGGCGACTTCACCACGGTGATCGGCCAGCTCGCCTTCGATATCAAGAAGCAGTCCGCAGATGCCGGCCTGCGCGGCAGCTTCCGCACCGGCGTTGTCAGCCACCAGTGGGCCGCCAACGTGACCCACTACCAGCACACCCAGAACGATTACGGCCGCCGCAGCGTGCCGGGCTGGGACTGGACCACCAATCTGTATAACCCGGTGTGGGGCCCGGCGGCACCGTTCGTAGCGCCGCACATCTCACACACCGAGCTGCGGCTGGACAGCCTCGGTTTCGCCGACTCCCTCGCCTTCGCCGATGACCGCGTGCAGCTGACCTTGGGCGTGCGCCGCCAGCAGGTGGTCAGTGAAACCTTCAACGTCGCTACCGGCGCATGCACCTCGCGCTACGACGAGAGCGCCAACACGCCGGCAGCGGCGCTGCTGGTGAAGGCCACCGAAAGGGTCTCCCTCTACACCAACTACATCGAAGGCCTCAGCCAGGGCGCCACCGCGCCGATGACCGCCGCCAACGCCGGCGATGTGTTCGCACCGTTCCGCACCAAGCAGAAGGAGCTGGGCCTGAAGCTGGACCTGGGCAGCTTCGCGCACACCTTCAGCGTGTACGAGATCAAGCGACCGAGCAGCTACACCGATCCGGTCACGAATATCTTCTCGTTTGGTGGCGAACAACGTAACCGCGGCGTGGAATGGGGCTTCTTCGGCGCACCGATGGACGGCGTTCGCCTGCTCGGTGGCGTGGCCTATGTGCAGCCGAAGCTGACCCGCACGGCCGGCGGCGTGAATGAAGGACGCATCGCCACCGCCGTGGCGCAGCGGCAGGCCAAGCTGGGCGTGGAATGGGATGTGCCGACCTTGCAGGGCCTCACCTTGACCGGCAATGCCACGGCGATGTCGAAGCAGTACATCAGTGCCGACAATAGCCTGTCGGTGCGGGGGCGTACGTTGTTCGACGTGGGCGCGCGCTACAGCACCACCGTGGCGGGTCGACCGCTTGCGCTGCGGGCCAGCGTGAACAACGTGACCAACAAGGCGTACTGGGGCATGCCGTTGCTTTCAAGCCTGGCGCTGGGTGCGCCGAGGACGGTGTTGCTCTCTGCGACGATGGATTTCTGAGCCGGACGACAAACTGTCAACGGGATCCACGCCTGGCGTGGATCTACCGACACAAGGCACGACCACGCACGCACTGATCACGAAAGCACGCGCGCCACCACCGCCAGCACCGCCAGATGCCCCACGTAGTACCCATAGAACACCCAGCGCCAGCGCGGCAGTTGCCACGGCACCCGCGTCGCCAGCACGACCACCGGAACAGCCAGCACTGCCCAGCCGTTGCGGTTGACCCCGCACACCGCTGCAAGCCCAACCAGCAACAGCCACCACGCCCGATGCTGGAACGCGAGCCAGGCCAGCAGCACGGCGCCAACACCGGCCCACTGGTAGTCCACGAACATCGGCAGCACGCCGGCAGCCAGCAACAGCAGCACAGGCCGATTGTTCGCAAGCGCATGCACGGCCACCACCGCCAGGGTGAAGGTGAGCAGGATGTCGAGCGGCAGCCAGGAACCGAACGCAAGTGCGTGCAACGGCTGCGCGATCAGCCCCCATAGCGCGAGCCGGCGAATCGATTTGCGCAGGTCGGCGCCCGGCTGGGCCAGGTTGCAGGCCATCACCAGCGCGAACAGCGGGAAGGCGATACGCCCCAGTTCGCTGACCACCGGCACGTAGCCGCCGAAGACCACCTTGGCCACGTGGTCGCCGGTCATGGCCAGCAGCGCGATCCACTTCAGCAGCTCGCGCGCGCCGCTGCCGAGGGTCAGGTTGAACGTGGACGTCCCGGTCGTGGTCGCTTGCATCGCGGAAGCTTATGCGCAACGGCCAGCCCATTTCCAGCGCCGCGCAGGAGGCCACCGCTGCAAGCCGCAGGTGGCGGCGCTATGCTGGCCGCCCCTGCTTGTGAGACACCCGCCATGCGCACCCTGTACCCGGCCATCGAGCCCTACCGCGAATTCACCCTGCCGGTGAGCGATCTGCACAGGCTGCATATCGAAGAGTGCGGCACGCCGGAGGGCATTCCGGTGGTGTACCTGCACGGTGGCCCGGGCGCCGGTATCTCGCCGACCCATCGGCGCTTCTTCGACCCGGCGCGCTACCGCATCGTGTTGATCGACCAGCGCGGCAGCGGCCGCTCCACGCCGTTCGGCGAGCTGCGCGACAACACCACGCAGGACCTGGTGGCCGACATCGAGAAGGTGCGTGAGCACCTGGGCATCGAACGCTGGCTGGTCTACGGCGGCTCGTGGGGGTCGACGCTGTCGCTGGCCTACGCGCAGGCACATCCCGAGCGCGCCACCGGCCTGATCGTGCGTGGCGTGTTCCTCGGCCGCGAAATCGAGAACCGCTGGTTTGCCGAGGCCAACGGCGGTGCACGCTGGATTTTCCCGGAGCGCTGGGACCGCTATGAGGCCTACATTCCAGAAGCCGAGCGTGGCGACATGATCGCGGCCTACTGGACGCGCATGAATGGCCCGGATGAAGCGACCCGCATCGAAGCCGCACAGGCCTGGCTGGGCTGGGAAGACAACGCCGCCACCCTGCAGCACGACGTGGATGCCGAATCCACCGACGATCCGCTGGACGTGCTGGCCAAGGCGCGCATTGAAGCGCATTACTTCCGCAACGGCATCTTCCTGGAGCCGGACCAGCTGCTGCGTGGCATCGATCGCATCCGCCACCTGCCCGGCGTGATCGTGCAGGGGCGCTACGACATCATCTGCCCACCACGCAGCGCATGGGATCTGGCCAAGGCCTGGCCGGAAGCCAGGCTGGAGATGGTGACCTCCGGCCACAGCGCGAACGAGTCGGCGACGGTGGATGCGCTGGTACGTGCCACAGACGCGTTCGCCGACCGCTTCTGAAGGCTTGGGGTAGTGCCGGCCGCTGGCCGGCATCCCAGCGATCGCCGGTAGAATCGTCTATCGCGCACACCCCGCGATTTCGGCTTCCCACCAAGTACAGTCTCAGGCTCGCTCTCCGCACGTCACGGATTGGCATCAAACACCACCGTCATGTTGCCCTGCCAATGCGAACCGGGTGACTTCAGCATCTCCGTCACCGCGTCACGCCCAGCAGTAAAGCGCAGCGTCGAACGCCGCTGCACCAGATAGCCATCCGGCGTGAAACGTGGCGCCCGCGCATCATCCGGCAGCAGCGCTGCGTTCTGCGCAGGCCGTCCATCGCGCACGTTGCTCATGCCCGGAATGGTGACATCCAGGTCCACCGGCACCGCAACATCAGCGCCGGCGTTGCGGATACCGCATCGCCCGCCAGCCTCGAACTCACAGCGCAGCTTCATGCTGAAATCCATCGATGTGGTGAGGTGGAACGGAAGCTCCTGGCGCAACCATCGGGGGGCGCGACCGTGCCCACTCCATTGCGACCAGCCTCCCTCCGGCACCAACTGCACGCCAGGCTGCTCACCAGCAAAGTTGACCTGGAAATCATGGGCGACATGCAGCGTGAAGTTCAGGGAAAGAAGCCTGTCGGACACCACCGCGTTGTCACCGAAGTCAAAGTCTCCACCAGGCCCTATATCCAGGTCCAAGCGTCCCCTGTATATACCATTCTGCATCAACAGTGGATCTGGCGTAACCAGCTCATAGGAGAAGCTGAGCCCGCGGGAAATGCTCAGTTTCCCGGGGATGGCGTGGCGCGCACGCTTTACACAGCTGCCATCGTCAGCGAACTCCCATACGAACAGCGCGCTGAACGCAGTACCCGTGATGGGGCCGCCGCGACCCCGGCAGGGTGCGGGCGGCAAGAACAGGCCCCAGCTGCCATCCCATAACGCATAGTGTGCATCATAGGCACCACTGGAAGGATCCGCGCCGACCAACTGCCTTACATCCGCGGGGAGGACGGCATCACCCGCCAGGATTCCAATGCGAATGGCAACCTCGGATTCATGCGAGCCATTGGAGACCTTCAGCGTTCTCTTCCTTGATGGAATTTTCAGATGGAACGATTGCCTGGCATCACCATCTGCAGGCACATCAAGAAAGCTGACATCGATTGGCAGCGCCAGCGAGAAGACACCGTGGGCCTTGCAGTTGTAGTAGCTCGCCCAGATGACACAGAGGCCTGATTCCGGCGTTGTGTTCACGAAGCGGTTGTGCGAAGGATTGAGTGCGTTCGGGCGGAACTCCGCCATGATATCCAGCTCCAGCGACCAGGCGCATGGTATTGCCGCGGACAATCCAATGAAGATGGCGGACATGAGCGTGTAGCGCCAGGTGCTGCGATTCATTCGCATGCGTTCGTCCTTCTTTGTATAGACAGCCTCCACTTAGCCCCCAGCCTTCTGCGACGGACACCCCACTCTTCCCACCATCAATACATCCCCCTCGCGCGGATAGCGACCCTCCTCCATCGTCAGCACACAGCTGACCAGGTTCGGGTAGCGCAGCTCCACCACCGGCGCGCGCGCGCTGAGCTCAAGGGTGAAGAACCCTTCTTCCTGGCTGACGCTGCGCCCGGCGTGATTGATCACCTGCACACCGCGCGTGCCGTTGCCCTCGGCATCGAGTACCTGACCCATTACGGTGAAGGTGCGCAGCACATCCACGGTGGTGTGCATGACCCCGCCCTTGTTCAGGTGGTAGCTGACGGTGGCAGGCTGCAGCGTGGCGGCGGGCGCGTTCCGACCCTGGAAGTCGAACTGCACATGGCCTGCCCGGTAAGCAGTAACCGGCACGAAGTTGCGCCCCGGCTTCAGTTCCACGCCGCCGCCCCGGCTGTCATCGGCACGCAACGCAACACCGGGGTAGTCGCTACGCACGTCAACGATGATGCCGGTATCCACGCTGCCGCTGCGCCCCTGGCCCAGCACCGCTGCATGGCCACCGCCGATCACCAGCGTACTGTCCAGGTTGGCGCTGCCACTGACACGGCCCGAGCCTGCGCCACGGTACAGCTGCAGGTCGCCCTCCAGCAGCGAGCTCTGCAGATAGGCACCCGCGGTGGCACCGACGCCGCTGCGCTCGGCACTGATCATGCCGTTCACGCTCTGCAGCAGCTTGCCGTCGACGCGTTGCGTCGCTGCCGCGCTGACATAGGTGTCGCGCTGGCCAGCCTCACCGGTGCGACTGCCCAGGCTGCCACTGTAGCTGCGGCGTTCACTGCCCAGCGACACACTGACGGTCAGATCGATACCGCGCTGCCTGCGATAGTGGGTGAAGCGGCTGCCGGGGCGGTCGTAGGCCGAGACCCGCCAGTTCACATCATGCTTGCCGAACAGGGTCTCGCGACGGCCATAGGAGACGTCAATGCCGGTGCCCTTGGTGAAGCCCGAGCTGCGGGCCACACGCAGGGTGGCGTTGTCGCGGTGGCTGAAACGATGGGTGATGGATACCGCCGTGGTGTCCTGCCAGCCGCCACGCGTTTCCCAGCGCGGTGCAGAACCGTCACCAGGCAGGACGCGCTGGCGCTGCTCGGCCCAGCTGCGCGCATGGTTGGCCACCACAGAACCGGCGCGGTAGCGGTACAGCCCCTGCAGGTCCATGCCACGCCCGGCATCACTGGAGGTATAGAAATTGGTGTAGGTGCTGAAGCGGTCGTTTGCCTGCCAGTCCATCGACAGGCCAGTCGCACGCCGCGCGCCGATCTGCTGCACCGTGGCACCGGCCACCGCACGGGGATGCACCAGGTAATTGACCACCGCACCCGCGGCCAGCTTGCCCTCCTGCGTTGCGCGACCACTATCGAGCAGGCCGCGCTGTTGGCCGGCAAACACGCTGTAGCGCCAACGGCGGCTGGGGTCGCTCCAACGGCTGGGCTTGTGGATCGACGCAGTCTCACGGGAGGCCTCATGGCCATCTTCGACGACGCGCAGTTCCACGTCGTAGATGCCCCCCGGCAGGCGACGGGTGTCGATTTCCTGGATACCGGGCTTGACCGCCTGCGTGGACAGCAGATTGCCATCGCGCAGGATCTCCACCACGCCTTCGCGGCTCGCGGTGACGTAGACCGGGTACACGCTGTGGCTGCGCGTGTCGGCCAGCAGCACGTCCGACGAGCCGAGCATGAATCCCAGCGCGGTATCGTTCTGCGAACCCGGTGCACGCGGTTGGCGGATGATGCCCTCGAATGTGGGCAGAAAATACCCCGCGCGCACGAAATGGTCGCCCAGCTCGCGCTGCGCATACAGGGCGCTGAGATAGTGCTCGCGGCTGCCCGGTTGGGCATAGTACTGATAGCTGCCGACGGTACTCCAGCGCCCGACGCTCCCCCGCAGTTCGGCACTGTAGCGTGCAGTGGCCTGCTGCTCCTGGCCGCCATGCACAGCCAGGCTGTTGCGCACGATCAGGCCATGGCTGCCTCCCTCCGGCAACGCGACGTGGCGCCCTTCCTTGTGCGCGCCCGCCGGGGTCAACAGGCTGAGAAGGGAGTTGGACAGGCTATAGTGCAGCGCCGCGAGCCCACGGCATTGCTGAGGGCACACCCCGAGCAGCAACGGCTCGGCCAGCGCGTCAGCCCAGCGCGTACGTTCGCTCTCTGGCCACGTGCTCCCATGCGCTTCGCCGAATCCAATCAGCTGCACGCGATTGTCTTCGTGCAACAGAACTTCGGCGTCGCCCAGATAGTCCCCGTCCAGCTCCACCCGCACGGTCAGCGGATTGCCAAACAGGTGCTCGCGGAACTCCGCGGGCATGCGCTCGCGCTGCTCCAGCAGGCTGGGCAGCTCGCCGAGCGCTAGGCCGGCGGCCTGGCTCGACGCGGCAAACACCACGGCGCCGATGCCAGCAGCCAGGCGCGCGAGGGCTGGAGATGCGGGACGGATGGGAAGTCTCATGGGCGGATCCCCGTGCCCTCCCTCCGCATCCCTGATGCGGAAGGGAGAGCACGAAGCTGTTTGATCGTCAGATGTCGCTCTCGAAGATCATGTGGAACTGGCCGCCGTAGCGGCCCTGCTTGTAGCCACCGGCCGGCGCAGTCGGGGCGATGGCAAACGCCAGCGACTTGCCGGCCGCCGCCTGCGATTCAGTGGCCACCTCGATCTTGGCTGCCGCGGTGGCCGGCACGACCTTGTTGTCCAGTTTGACGACCAGGTCCACCACGTCTGCCGCCGATGACATCTGCGCCGGCGCGGTGAGATAGGCACTGATGGCCGCCGGTGACTTCACGTTGATGACGCGGCCGGTCAGCTCAATCAGCTCCTGGCGGGCGGTGTCCCACGGCAGGTTCTGCGGCAGGCCTTCCCAGCCGTCCGGTGTGGACACCTGCAGGCCGGACGCGTTCGGCACGTCGGCGGTGACGTTGACGGTGATCGACTTGGTTTCGGGCGCTGCCAGGGCAACGGCCGGGGTGATCAGCAGGGCGGTCGCCGCTGCCAGCACAGTGGTCTTCAGGGACATCGATGTACTCCAGGTTCAAGAGTGGATATCAAGGTGCCAGGCAAGGGCAATGCAGTCCCAGCGGGCGCCTGGCAGGCCCGTTCGGAACAGATCCATCGGTGGAAGTGCGTTCAGCGGCGTGAGTCGATGCTGCGCTGGCTCTCGCCTTCGAGAAGCTCGAAGCGCAGGAACTGGTGTTCGGCGGCCTGCAGCGCATAGCTGTTGCCGGGACGCACATGGGCGATGATTCCAGGTGTGCAGGTGTCTGGGCGGTCGCGCTCGCACTGGCGCAGGTTGTCCAGCACCACGGTGGCATTGCCACGATTGCGCACCTGTCGCGGCTCGATGAGCGTGTCGTAATGCGGGTTGTCCGGTGCGACGAAGAAAATCGTGCCGTAACCAGTGAACACGCGGATGGCCGAGGTCAGCTCCGACGCCTCACGGGCCTGTTCCTCGCTGAGCGAGAATTCCTCGGCCGTCGGGGCCACCGGAATGAAGCGCAAGCGGTAGTAGCGTTCCCGGTCACGCGCACCGCGATACACCAGGCGTGTGGCCTGCTGCCCGCTGCCGGCGATGATCAGGCGGCTGGGACTGGCGATGACGCCCTGTGCGTCCGGTGCATTGCGGACCAATGCTGTGGTATCCACCGGTGCCTCGCTGGCCTTTCCCTGCGCATCGAAGTGCATCTCGGTGACCTCCACGCGCACATAGGCCGTGGCATCACCGGTGTTGCGGATGCGCTTGAGCAGGTTGCTGTGCGCAGGTTGCAGGTAATCGAACAGCACGCCGACGTTGATCTGGGGTGTCGATGCACGTGCGGTGCCGGAAAGGAGGACCAGAAGAAGCAGTGAGAGAAGATGAGGCATGGTGAGCGCGCAGCAGGAGGCGAGCTGAAATTTTCACGACTGGATCACAAGTTCGATATGCAACAAGTTGCAAAAGTCGACATACGCCAGCTGCTTGAAACAATTCCGAGTCTGCACACCCGGGCACACCGGACCGACACGATGGCGATGAACCGCAAGGCACTTGCCTGCATGCCGGCCTGCATTTTTCGCGCGTCGCTTACGGATCGCTGCTGATGATTGCGTCAGGGTCGCCAGCGTGGCGATTTCCATCACAGGAGCAAGCCATGACAGGTTTCCGCTACCTTCCCGCCGCCCTCATCATGACCGCCGGCCTGCTGCTGGGCGCGTGCTCCAGAAGCCAGGAAGCCGGCAAGGCCACTGCCACCGATGAAGTGACCGAGGTAAAGCCCATCCCGGCCTATGCGGCACTGGACAAGGACAAAGACGGCGTCGTCACCCTGGCCGAGGTGGATGCGGTGGCGCCGGACTGGGCCGGGCGCCTGCACGCCTGCGATACCGACCGCGACCAGAAGCTGAGCCGCGGCGAGTACGACGTGTGCAAGCAGACCAGCACCTCGCACTGACGCAGTGATCAACCCTCGGCTGCGCCAACCTGTGTACGGCTATACCATGGTATAGCCGGGCTAACCCACGGGCCTCTAGGACTGCCCCATTCAGGGGCGGACAATAGCGCCACTGGCCAGGGCAACCCTGGCTGGACTCTTCCCCTCATGGAGACGCAGATGGACCCCGACCCTGCCGGGCGCACCGTGCCCCGGATACCCGCTTGCTGCCTGTTCCTGGCGCCTGCCCGCCGGTCCCTGCCTGCCTGAGTGACGGGGATCGCCAGGCGCCGCCTGCCTGGAGATCGCCCCCGTGTCCTACAAGATCCTCTACATCACCCTGCGCCGCCTGATCGGCGAGCGCGATGTCGCCGCCCTGCGCAGCCAGCTGCTGCAACACAGCCCGGTCATGTTTGCCCGTTCGCTGTCGCTCGGTTCACCACGCGTGGTGGCCGACGCGCTGTCGCTGCTGCCGATCAGCGAGCGCATCAACGTGCTGCGCCACCTGCCCTATCCCCTGCGCGATGCGATGAAGCCACTGTGCATCGGCGGCAGCCAGCGCCTGCACATGCAGCCGTGGTCACCGGCGGTGCTGGCGATGCGCCACGCCTGAACTGCTTCGTCCATTCCGTTCGTGTTCCGGCCCCGGCCGGCTCTGACATTCGAGGAGAGTCCCATGAGCCTGCTCAACGCCTGGTTCAACGCCTTCCTGCGCAGCCGTCGCGCAGGCAACCTGTTCCGCCGGCGCGCGATGCCCGAGGCCGGCTTCGGCCCGGGCAGTGCCGAAGCGGCGCCGTTCGCACTCACCACCGGCCTGGTCACCCTCGCCCAGCAGGGCGAAACCGAGCTGCTCGCCACCCTGGAATCGCATGCCGATGGTCTCAGCCCGCATGAGGCCGAGGAACGGCAGGCCACGCTTGGCCCCAACGAGGTGGATCACGAAAAGCCGCTGCCGTGGTGGCGGCACCTGTGGCAGTGCTACCGCAATCCGTTCAACCTGCTGCTGACGGTACTGGCGGCAGTGTCCTGGCTGACCGAGGACATCAAGGCCACCGTGGTGATCGGTGCGATGGTGCTGCTGTCCACGCTGATCCGCTTCGTGCAGGAGGGCCGCTCCAACCGCGCTGCCGAACGGTTGAAGGCATTGGTGGGCAACACCGCGCGCGTACTGCGCCGCAATCCGGGTACCGAAGCCGCCGATGTGGCCGACCAGTACTTCGGCGCCCACCTGCACAGTCGTCGCCCGGCGCGCCTGCTGGACCTGCCGATCCGCGAGCTGGTGCCCGGCGACCATATCGTGCTGTCGGCCGGCGACATGATTCCGGCCGATTGCCGCGTGCTGACCGCCAAGGACCTGTTCGTGGCGCAGGCGGCAATGACCGGTGAGTCGCTGCCGGTGGAGAAGTTCGCGCACCCGGGCGACGGACTGGCCGGCCTGCTGGAACAGCACAACCTGCTGTTCATGGGTACCAATGTGGTGTCCGGCACGGCCACGGCCATCGTGCTGGCCACCGGCAACCGCACCTACTTCGGAACGTTGGCCCAGCGCAGCACCGCCACCGACCGCGCACCGACCGCCTTCCAGGCGGGGGTCAACAGTGTCAGCTGGCTGCTGATCCGCTTTGCGCTGGTGATGGTGCCGTTCGTGCTGCTGATCAACGGCTGGACCAAGGGCGACTGGACCGAGGCGTTCCTGTTCGCGCTGTCGGTGGCGGTGGGCCTCACCCCGGAGATGCTGCCGATGATCGTCACCTCCACCCTGGCCAAGGGCGCGGTGCTGCTGTCGCGGCGCAAGGTGATCGTCAAGCGCTTGGACGCGATCCAGAACTTCGGCGCGATGGAAGTGCTGTGCACCGACAAGACCGGCACCCTCACCCAGGACAGGATCGCGCTGGAGCGCCACACCGATGTGTTCGGCCACGATTCGGAAGACGTACTGAAGTTCGCCTATCTCAACAGCCACTTCCAGACCGGGCTGATCAACCTCCTGGACCGCGCGGTGCTGGAACACGTGGAGCTGCAGAGCTCGCTGCGGCTGTCGCAGGACTACCACAAGGTGGACGAGATTCCGTTCGACTTCGAGCGCCGCCGCATGTCGGTGGTGGTGTCAGAGCGCGAGGACCACCACGAGCTGATCTGCAAGGGTGCGGTGGAAGAAATGCTGGCGGTGTGCAGCACCGTGCGCGAGAACGGCCGGGACATGCCACTGGACGAGCACCGCCTGGCCCGCGTGCGGCAGACCACCGAGGAACTGAACGAACAGGGCCTGCGCGTGGTGGCGGTGGCGATGAAGGAGACCGCCGCCTGCCAGACCACCTATTCGCAGGCCGACGAGTGCGACCTGACCCTGGTCGGCTACGTGGCCTTCCTGGACCCGCCGAAGGAATCGGCAGCGCAGGCGCTGCAGGCGCTGGCCGCGCATGGCGTGGAGGTCAAGGTCTTCACCGGCGACAACGAACTGGTGACCGCCCGTGTCTGCGCACAGGTGGGGCTGGACGCCGACTCCATCCTGACCGGCCCGCAGATCGAGCGCATGGATGACGGCGCGCTGTCGCGGGCGCTGCACCACCACCGCGTATTCGCCCGGCTGACGCCGCTGCACAAGGAGCGCCTGGTACGCGAGCTGCGCGCGCAGGGCAAGGTGGTCGGCTTCCTCGGTGACGGCATCAACGATGCACCGGCGCTGCGCGCAGCCGACATCGGTATCAGCGTGGACAGCGCGGTGGACATCGCCAAGGAGGCGGCCGACATCATCCTGCTGGAAAAGAACCTGATGGTGCTGGAGGAAGGTGTCATCCAGGGCCGGCGCACGTTCAACAACATGCTGAAGTACATCCGCATGACCGCCAGTTCCAACTTCGGCAACGTGTTCTCGGTGCTGGTGGCCTCGGCCTTCCTGCCGTTCCTGCCGATGCTGCCGCTGCAGCTGCTGGTGCAGAACCTGCTGTACGACATCTCGCAGATCGCCATCCCGTTCGACAACGTTGACGAGGAGCTGGTGCGCAAGCCACTGAAATGGAATCCGGCTGACATCGGCCGCTTCATGGTGTTTTTCGGGCCGATCAGCTCGATCTTCGACCTGAGTTGCTTCGCGCTGATGTGGTACGTGTTCGATGCACGCACGCCGGCCGACCAGGGCCTGTTCCAGTCCGGCTGGTTCGTGGTCGGCCTGCTCACCCAGACCCTGATCGTGCACATGATCCGCACGCCGAAGGTGCCGTTCCTGCAGAGCATCGCCGCGCCGCCGCTTCTGCTGATGACCGGCCTGATCATGGCCATTGGCGTGGCTCTGCCGATGAGCCCGCTGGCCGGCTATTTCAAGCTGCAGGCGCTGCCGGCCGGCTACTGGCCGTTCCTGGTGGCGATCCTGTTCGGCTATGCGGTGCTGACCACTGCGCTGAAGCGGTTCTACATCCGTCGTTACGGCTGGCAGTAAGCGCCCGCCGCCTTGTCCAGGGAGAATTACAATGGACATCAATCCGAACCTGCCGGCGTTCAACGCCGGCGCAACCCTGAGTTCGCTGATCAGCCTGTCGGTGGCGTTCGTGCTGGGCACGGCCATCGGCCTGGAACGGCAGCTGCGCCAACGCACCGCGGGCCTGCGCACCAACACCCTGGTGGCGGTGGGAGCGGCGGTGTTCGTCGATCTGGCCGTGCGCTTCCATGATCTGTACGGCGGACCACCCTCACCACTGCATGTGGTTGCGTATGTGATCTCCGGCGTCGGCTTCCTCGGTGCCGGCGCGATCATGAAGGACGGCGCGCAGGTGTCCGGCCTGAACACCGCCGCCACCCTGTGGGGATCGGCGGCGGTGGGCGCCTGTGCCGGTATCAAGCTGCTGCCCGAAGCAGTACTCGCGGCGGTGTTCGTGCTGGCCGCCAATACCCTGCTGCGGCCGCTGGTGAACCGCATCCAGCGGCAGCCGCTGCCGGAAGCGTTCAGCGAGGCGACCTATGCGATCAACGTGGTCTGCCAGCGCGAGCAGCAGGCCGAGGTGCTGGACCAGCTGTTGCTGCTGCTTGAGCAGGCACAGTATCCGGTGCGCGCGGTGGACCAGCGCCCGTTCGGTGAGCGCGATGTGGAGATCGAAGCGGTGCTGTATGCCACCACGGTGGATGCCGGTGAGCTCGATGCCGTGCTGGCCACCCTGGCGACCACGCCCGGTGTGCTGCAGGGCTTCTGGAACGCCAGCCTGGAGGAGTAGTGCCGGCCGCTGGCCGGCAACCTCGTGATCTCCGAAGCACCGTGCAGTTGCCGGCCAGCGCCCGGCACTACCAGGCATCGCTCTGGTTTGTGCCGACCGACGGTCGGCACCCACCGCACGAGAGCACGCCGACCAAGGTCGGCGTCCACCAAAGCCGGCTTTGCTATCCTTTCCGCCCACGCCAGGGAACTGTCCCGATGCCATCGCTGTCGCCCCGCCGCCCGCTGGTGCTGCTGGCCCTGATCATCGTGATGGCGGCGATCTTCCTGATCGATACCGTCACCGATTACGCGGTCGCCGCCGCCTGCTTCTATGCGGCGGTCATCCTCGCCGCAGCGCGCGTACTGAGCGCGCGCGGGCTGATCTCCCTGGCCGTCGCCTGTATCGCACTCACCGGGCTGAGTTTCTTCCTCACCCGCTTCGGCACCTACCGCATCGGCCTGGTCAATTCGGTCATCGGCATGCTGGTGATCGGCATCACCACCTATCTCGCCCTGAACATGGAAGCGGCCAAGGCCGCCGTGCAGGAAGCGCAGGGCCGCCTGCTGCGGGTGGCACGCGCCTCCACCGTGGGCGAGCTCACCACCTCCATCGCCCATGAAGTCAACCAGCCACTGGCCGCCATCGCCAGCAGCGCCGAAGCCTGCCAGCGCTGGCTGGCGCAGGACCCTCCGAACGTGGACAAGGCCCGGCAGACCGTGGCGCGCATCCTGGCCGACGCGCACCGCGCCGGTGACGTGATCGCCCGCATCCGCGGCCTGACCCAGGGCGCGGCACCGGAACGACGCGCCTTCGACCTGAACCAGGCGGTGGAGGAAATGCTGGCGCTGTCGCGCAGCGAGCTGGACCAGCACGGCGTGGCGGTGGCGCTGCTGCTGGACGCCGACCTGCCGCCGGTACACGCCGACCGCGTGCAGGTACAGCAGGTGATCGGCAACCTGATCCTCAATGCGGTGGACGCGATGGAGCCAGTCCCTGCTGCGGACCGGCGACTGTCGCTGCTGACCCGGCGTGACGGTCAGCGGGTCAGTCTCAGCGTGCGCGACCGTGGTGTCGGCCTGCCCGCCGATCATCCCGAGCGAGTATTCGATGCATTCTGGACCACCAAATCACATGGGCTCGGCCTGGGCCTCAGCCTGAGCCGTTCGATGATCGAAGCCAATGACGGCCAGATCCGCGCCGAACGGCCGGCAGGCGGCGGTGCCTGCTTCGTGTTCGACCTGCCCATCGCCTCGGACGTTCAACATGCGTAAGCCCGCTTCCCCAGCCATCGACCCAGCGCCCATCGTCTACGTGGTCGACGACGATCCGTCGGTCCGCGCCGCACTGGAAGACCTGCTGGCCTCGATGGGCCTGCAGGTGCGGGCCTTCGCCTCCACCCAGGCCTTCCTCGAACACGACCTGGAAGACGCGCCAGCGTGCCTGGTGCTGGACGTGCGCATGCCCGGCCAGAGCGGCCTCGAATTCCATCGCACGATGGGCAGCCACGGCCTGCAGCTGCCGGTGGTGTTCATCACCGGCCACGGCGACATCGCGATGGGCGTCAACGCAATCAAGGATGGCGCCATCGAATTCCTGACCAAGCCCTTCCGTGACCAGGAGCTGCTCGATGCCATCCACAAGGGCATCGAGATCGACCGCCAGCGCCGCCGCGACGGCGAGGCACTCGGCGCACTGCAACTGCGCTGGGACACCCTCAACGCTGGCGAGCGCGAGGTGGTCGATGGCGTGGTGCGCGGCCGGCTCAACAAGCAGATCGCCGGTGACCTCGGCGTCAGCGAGATCACGGTGAAGGTGCGCCGTGCGCAGGTGATGCGCAAGATGGGCGCACGCACCCTGGTTGACCTGGTACGCATGTACGACCGCCTGCAGGCGGGGACGCCATGAACGCGTACGTCGCATTGCTGCGCGCGGTCAACGTCGGCGGCACCGGCAAGCTGCCGATGCGCGAACTGGTGGCAGTGTGCAAGGACGCCGGCTTTTCCGACACCCGCACCTACATCGCCAGTGGCAACGCGGTGTTCCGCAGCGGGCTTGATGAAGCCGCCGTGCGGGAGGCCCTCGCCCGACGGCTGAAGGCCTACGCCGGCAAGCCGGTAGGCGTGCTGGTGCGATCGGCCAGCGAGATCGCCGACGTGGTGGCGCGCAATCCGTTTCCGCAGGCCGCCGGTAACCGTGTGGTGGCATTGTTCCTCGATGCCAGCCTCCCCGCCGATCCGTTGGACGGCGTGACCGGCCGGCGTGATGAACAGCTTGCACTCGGCACGCGCGAGATCTTCGTTCATTACGGTGCTGGCATGGCCGACTCGCGCCTGCGGATGTCCTATGCCCAGCAAGGCACTGCCCGCAACATGAACACGGTGGGCAAGCTTGCAGCGATGGCCGCCGCGCTGGCCTAGCCTGCCAGCATTTCTTGTGCAGCGGTGCTGAAGTCGAGTGTCAATCGACTGCTCAGCGCTTGCGTTCGATCGCGGCTGGAGCGCTTTGCTGACGCAACGGATCACGCCCGCTTCAGGCGACGCTTCAACCGCGTATCCATCAAGCCCACGGCCAGCAGCACCGCACTGGTCAGCCAACCGGCGGCCAGCAGATGGGTGTGCGGCAAGACCACGCCCAACACGACCAGCGCCACGGCACCGAACAGATGCGAATACGGGGCGCGCCCGTACACAATGCGCTTGTACAAGGCGCTGCCCAGCAGATAGATCAACGGCCCCGCTACCAGCACCGTGGCGTAGACCGGGGTCACCGCCGCTTCCGGGTGATCCATCACCAGGTCGTTGCCCACCGCAGTGGCAATGATGCCGGCGATCAGCAGCGCATGCACGTAGTGGAAATTGGCGCCCATCCGCCCGGGGTCCTCGGAATGGGTGATCGCTGCGGTGGCGTCTCGGCTGGAGATGCCGAAATACAGCCACCACATGGCGATGGTGCCGGCGAAGGTGGCGAGCACCGCAGACACCACCGCAGCACTCCACTGCTCGACCTCGCTGAGCACGCCACCGGTAGCCAGCAGCGTCTCGCCGAGTGCGACGATGACGAACAACTGGCAACGCTCGGCCAGGTGCCCGCCTTCGATGGTCCACTCGCGGGTGTGCGACCGGCCCAGGCCCGGAAACGCGAAACCGAACATCGGCGAGATGTATTCGCAGGCCACCGCCACCGCCCACAACGCCAGGCGCAGATTGCCCTCGGCGGCGGCGCCTGCCAGCCAGAAGCAGGCCGACACGCTCACCCACGCCAGCATGCGTCGGAAATTGGGCGCCAACGGATGGCTGCGACCGACCTCCAGCAGCACGAACACCGTGCGCCCGACCTGCATGGTGGCGTACGCCCCCGCGAAGACCCAGGCGCGTTCAGCGAAGGCCTCGGGAATGGACGAGGACATCAACAGCGCCAGCAACATGGTGACGAACAGCAGGCTGCGGATGCGTGGCGCCTCGGGATCGAACCAGTTGCTGACCCAGCAGGCGTACTGCCAGCCCAGCCAGACCGCGAACCACAGCACCAGCGTCTGCATCATCCCGACCAGGTCCAGGTGATGCAGCAGATGGTGGCTGAGCTGGGTAACCGCAAAGACGTAGACCAGATCAAAGAACAGCTCTTCGTAGGTCACGCGGGCGTGGTGGCCATCGCGCTGGCGCAGGGCGGGCAGTCTCAGTCGTGTGCTCATGGCCTTCCTTCAGCGCGCCAAGCGCCAGTACAGCAGTCCAGCCAGCAGGGCCGGCACCACGAACACCAGCAGCAGGATCGGCAGTTCCTCCTGCACGGCGTAGCCGGCCTTGCTCACGCCCACCCACATGTTGGCCAGCGTCACCAGCAGCCAGGTGGCAATGAACGCGAGCAGGGCCGTGGGCAGCTGTGACTGGCCTACGCTCCACAGCCGCCCGAAGAGCAGGAATACCCCCAACAACAGCACCCCACCCACCATCACCAGAAGCACGTGCATGGTCCATCTCCTTGAGCCTGCTGGCAGGCTAGCCGCGGCCGATTCTGCGCGACAGACGATGATCGTGGTTTCACCTTCCAGTTCCGACGAACAATCCCGACCCGCGCCCCACATGGCAAACGCGAACGGTTCCCATTAGTATTGCGTCATCGCGCAGGGATGTCCTCCCCGCGCACGCCCCTTGCCCTTGCTTCCGGTCCGGATGTCCCAGCTGCCTTCCCTACCCCGTCCTGCGTTGCCGCTGGTGTCCTCGCTGGTGCGCCATTACGAGGAACTGGTGGAGTACCTGCGCCGCCGTTTCCGCTCGCCGGGGTTGGCCCGTGAGGTGGTGCACGATGTCTGCGTGCGCCTGCTGGAACGCCCGGCCGCCTACGATGCACGGCACCCCATCGCGCTGCTGCGGCGGATCGCGCACGATACGGCGGTGGATCGCTGCCGCGCCGAGGATCTGCGCCGGCACTGGGTGGAGGCGCGTGCCGAGCTGCCCGATGACGCCTGCCCGCGCCCCGGGCCTGAGCAGCAGGCGCAGGGACAGCAGGCACTGCAACGACTGGGCGCCACCATCGAACGCATGCCCTGCCGCCGCCAGCAGGTCTTCATCCTGCACAAGATCCACGAACTGCCACAGGCTGAGGTTGCCCGCCGCATGGGTATCGGCCAGAAGGCGGTGGAGCGCCACCTGCGCCTGGCCATGGCCGATTGCCAACAGTCGGCTGGCCTGCGATGAGCCCACAACCGCCGCCGTCCACACCGCAACCGCCGGTCCAACCCGCAACCACCGACCAGGTGCTGGACCAGCATCGCGATGCCCTGAAGGAACGCTTCCCCATGCCCAGCGCGGATGCGCTGCAGCGTCGTCGCGGTCGGCGTGCGGCGAAGATCGTCCTGCCGCTGCTGCTGATCACGGCCACGGGCGTGTTCATTGCCGACCCGGCATGGAAAGTGCACGACTATCGGAGCGCGGTGGGCGAACGCCGCGGCATCTGCCTGCCCGATGGCAGCCATCTGCTGCTCGACGCCGGTACCCATCTGCAGGTTCGCAGGCACATTCGCTCGCGGCAGGTGGTGCTGGTGCAGGGCCAGGCCCGTTTCCAGGTGCAGCACTCGACCTGGCGCCCGTTCGAGGTCGAGGCCGGGGCGGTTCATGTGCGCAACTACGGCACGGTGTTCGACGTTGACCGGCAGGGCAACCTCAGCGAGATAACCCTGTGGCGCGGCGAGGTGGGCGTGCGTGTGGACGGCGGGGGCGCCGAGCAGCGCCTGAAGCCGGGGCAGCGTGTGCTGGCCCAGCCAGGATCGTTGTCTCCGCCGGAAGCGGTGGACCCGGATCGAGCCGACTGGACCCGTGGGCGGCTGCAGTTCGACCGCATGCCGTTGGCCGAGGTGCTGCGCATTCTTCAGCGATATCACGACCGTCCCATCGTGCTGGACGACCCGGTACTGGGGCCGCTGCAGGTGTCAGGCGTCTTCGATGCCGACCGCGCCGAAACCGTACTCGCGCTGCTGCCCGAGATCCTGCCGGTACAGGTGCACACCGCTTCCGATGGCAGCCTGCATCTGCGCGCCCGCGATTGAATGCCACACCGAGGGTGGGTTGCGCGCCGTCCCATCCGGCAAGTGCTTGAACCCTTCCGAAGGACCCCCGCATGACCCGCCCTGTTCCGCCTGCCGCCCTGCGCCGGTTGGCCCCTACCCTGCTCGCTGCCTGCCTGTGTGCGGCCCTGCCCGCCATGGCGCAGACCGCTGCGTCCGCGCCCGTCGAGCTGCACCTGCCGGCCGGCCCGTTGCAGGCCTCGCTCACTGCGCTGGCGCGGCAGAGTGGCATCCAGCTGTTGTTCGCCGCCGACAGCGTGAGCGGCCGCAGCGCCCCGGCTGTTGATGGCCGCCACACCGCGCGTGAGGCCCTGCAGCGGCTGCTGGCAGCCCAAGGCCTGGCGATGCAGGAACGTTCGCCAGGGGTGTTCGTGGTGAGTGCCGCGCCAGCGCCGGCGAAGCCGCGTGCCCCGGCCCGGGCCGCATCATCGGCGCCGTCATCCGCCACAACGACGTCGCTGGCCCGCGTCACGGTCTCGGCCTCGACCGCGCGCATGCCGCAGGGCGAGACCGCCATGCCCAATACCATCACGGTGCTGACCCGCGAGGACATCGCCCAGCAGCTGGCATTGGGCTCGGATGTGTCGCGGGTGCTGTCGTCGCAGATCCCGGCGTTTGCCCCGGCGCGCGAGAAGATGTCCAACTACGGCGAAACCATGCGCGGCCGCGGCATCCTGTACATGGTCGACGGCGTGCCGCAGTCCACGCCACTGCGCGATGGCTCGCGTGATTCGCACACCATCGACCCGGCGATGATCGAACGCATCGAGGTCATCCACGGCGCCAACGCGCTGCAGGGCATCGGCGGTACCGGCGGCATCGTCAACATCATCACCCGCGGTGCGCCCAGTGAGCCGGGCGCGTTCCTGCTCGACACCAACGTCAGCTACGGCGCTGCCCTGCCCAGCCGCCACGACGACAATGGCCAGCGCGGCTCGGCCCTGGTGGGCGTGCGCGGCGAGCAGTTCGACCTGATCGCTGGCTTGGCCTATGAGAAGCAGGGCCTGTATCACGACGGCGAGGGCCGATCGATCGGCACCAACGCGCAGGGCGAGCTGATGGACTCGACCTCATCGAACGTATTCGCCAAGCTGGGCTGGAACATTGCCGACGGCCACCGCCTGCAGGTCATGGCCAACCGCTACGAACTGCGCGGGCTGGACAACTACCTGGCCATCAACGGTGACTACCGGAGCGGTCGCCCGACCATTTCAATCCCCGGCGATACGCCGCTCGATCCGCCGATGAACCGCTCGCGTTCGCTGACGGTGGACTACAGCGCCGCCGACCTGCTCGGCGGCCATTTCCAGGCGCAGGCCTTCGCGGTGGATTTCGAAGGCCGCTACGGTGCCAGCCAATGGGATCCGTGGGGCAACACCGGCGCCAATGCCGCCTGGGACCAGACCCAGAACGAATCGGACAAGCGCGGCTTCAAGCTGACCCAGAGCTGGAGCCGCATCGCCGACACCACGCTGGACGTGACCCTGGGCCTGGACGGCCTGCGCGACCGCACCCACCAGGTGCTGCTGGCCAGTGGCATGAACTGGGTGCCGCAGACCACCTACCAGAGCCTGTCACCGCTGCTGCAGCTGCACTGGTGGCCTACCGATCACCTGATGCTGTCCGGCGGCCTGCGTTACGAAAAGGGCGAGCTGGAAGTGGGTGACTACACCACCCTGCCCCGCTACGGCGCACGCAAGGTGGCCGGCGGCAAGCCGACCATGAGCGAGACCCTGCCCAACTTCGGCGCGGTCTGGTACATCAACGATCGCCTCAACGCCTACGCCTCGTATTCGGAGGGCTACACCGTGGCCGACGTCGGCCGCGTGCTGCGCGCGATCAACCGCGACGGCCAGCGCGTGGACAGCCTCATCGACCTGTCACCGGTGGTGTCGGACAACCGCGAGATCGGCCTGGAGTACGACGATGGCCGCTTCAGCGCTGACATTGCCTACTACACCTCCGAATCCAAGCTGGGTTCGGTACTGATCTACGATCCGGGTATCGATGCCTATGCAGTGCAGCGCCAGGCCACCCGCGTGGAAGGCTTTGAAAGCAACCTGCGCCTGCGGCTGGGCAACAGCCACCTCGGACTGGGCTATGCACGCGCCAACGGCCGCTACGACGCCGACATCGACGGTCGCCTCGACAGCGACCTGGCCGGCGTCAACATCGCACCGAACCGGCTGACCGCGTTCTGGGAACAGAGCTGGACGCCGCAGCTGAGCACCCGCCTGCAGGCCAGTCACGCCTTCGACCGCGACTTCGACCTGCGTGGCGCGCAGGTGGCCGAGTTCAAGGGTTACACCACCGTGGATCTGGTCGCGCGCTATACGCTGAACAAGCATGCCTTCACGCTGGGCGTGCAGAACCTGGCGGACAAACAGTACATCAGCTACTACTCGCAGACCACGCCGTCGAACCCGAGCTATTTCTCCGGCCGCGGCCGGGTGCTGACGCTGGGATGGCAGTACCGGTACTGATCCATGGTGTCCTTATGGGAGCCATGAAATCTATGCGAGACGCGATGAAGGAGGCCCATGCTAGTTTCTGGGCCTCCTTCAAGCGGACGTGGATCATGCGTTTTACCCTGCTCGCCTTCGCCCTGGCCGTCGCTCTTCCGGCCGCCCACGCCAGCGCCGCCGAGGCACCGCTGCCACAACTGCGGGCCTATACCGTGGATGCGTCCTGGCTGCAGCCGATAGCGCCGCTGCAGGTTGCCGACCACACCTGGCAGATCGGCACCGAGGACCTGACCGCGCTGCTGGTGCAGACCGCCGAGGGCGCAGTACTGCTGGATGGCGGCATGCCACAGATGGCCGGTCACCTGCTGGACAACATGAAGCTGCGCGGCGTGGCCCCGCAGGACCTGCGATTGATCCTGCTCAGCCATGCGCATGCCGACCACGCCGGCCCGGTCGCCGAGCTCAAGCGTCGCACCGGCGCGCATGTGGCGGCCAATGCAGAAACGGCGGTGCTGCTGGCGCGCGGCGGCAGCAACGACCTGCACTTTGGCGACGGCATCACCTATCCGCCGGCCAGCGCCGACCGCATCATCATGGATGGCGAAGTGGTCACGGTGGGCGGCATCGCGTTCACCGCGCACTTCATGCCAGGGCACACCCCGGGCAGCACCGCCTGGACCTGGACCGACACCCGCGATGGCAAGCCGGTGCGCATCGCCTACGCCGACAGCCTCAGCGCACCGGGTTACCAGCTGAAGGGCAATCCCCGTTATCCGCGCCTGATCGAGGACTACAAGCGCAGCTTCGCAACGGTGCGGGCGCTGCCCTGCGATCTGCTGCTCACCCCGCATCCGGGCGCCAGCAACTGGAACTACGCCGCCGGCAGCAAGGCCAGCACCGAGGCACTGACCTGCAACGCCTACGCGGATGCGGCCGAGAAGAAGTTCGACGCGCAGTTGGCCAGGGAAACGGCCGGGACCCGCTGATTCTGTAGCGTCGAGCTTGCTCGACGGAGCCGCAGAGCAGTCGATCACGGCTCGACTCTGCAAAGAGCAAGTCGGCCGCGAGGAAAGGTGCCGGTCAGACCGACCGGCACCACCACGGGCTGTCAGCCACCTTGCCCGTGCTGGGCAAACGGCTCGGTGCTGCCGTCGGTGCGCACCAGCTCGACGGTGTACGGCTGCACGTAACCGTCCGGCATTTCCATGCCCGGCGAACCGGCCGGCATGCCGGGCAGCACCAGCCCGCGCGCGGACGGGCGTTCGGCCAGCAGGCGCTTGATGTCCTCGGCCGGGATGTGACCCTCGACCACGTAACCGCCGATCTCGGCGGTATGGCAGGAGGCCTTGCCGACCGGCACGCCCAAGCGGACCTTGATTGGATTCATGTCATCGGTGTCGCGCACATCGACCTGGAAGCCGGCGGCCTTCAGGTGGTCGACCCAGATGCCGCAGCAACCGCAGCTGGCGGTCTTGTGCACGATGGCGACCGGCAAGGCCGGATCGATCTTGGCCGGGCTGGCCTGGGCCGGTGCCGGTGCCTCGCTGGCGACCGGTGCCGCGGAGGATTCTTCGGCGGCACGAGCGCAGGCGGTCGTGGCCAGCACGGTGCCCAGCAGCAGGCCGAGGGAGAGAGTACGGTTCATTGAGTGATTCCTTTGCAGAGGCGGGCAACGTAGCCCGCCGCCCGCGCATCGAAGGCGCGGGCAGAGTCGAGAAGAAGTCGAGCAGCTACGGCAGGCGCGTGAGGCCTGCAGGAAATCACGCGATGGGGGGCCGCAACGGGTCGAGTCTCGGCGGCGGTGCGCGTTGCTGGGTACTGGCCGGAACAGGCGCCTCGCGCCAGGGCGAGGCCGGTGTTCCGTTCAATGTCGCCAGCATGCCAAGACAGGCCGGCGGGCATTCGCACTCACCGCTCTGGCAGGCCGCCGGGGCCGCATCATCGCAGCAGCCGGCCGCAGCCATCGCGGCTGAGTGCGGTGCGGCGCAGTGATCATGATTGGCTGGGCCGCTGTACGAAGACGCAGCGAGCGCCAGCGCCGGTGCATTCAGCACCAGGGCGACAAGCAACATCCATCGCAGCAGCAGGCCAGGCAGGTTCACCGGCCGATGATAGCCGATGCAGGCGCCCTGAACGTGGGGTGGCAACGACCCTGACCGCTTGACGACCACGCGGCCGACTTGCGCGATGCCCCTTGCTATGGCGAGATGGCAATCGTGCCACCCTGCCTTGCCACGCCCCTGCCCCCCGTCCCCGACACGGAGTTCCCCTCATGAATGGATTCATGCGAACACTGCTTGTGGTGCTGCTGTTGTCGTGCGCAACCATCACCCACGCCGAAGAAGCAAGCGAAGATGAAGCAAGCGAACGCGCTGAAGTCTCCCGGCAGGCACAGCAGCTACTGGAGAAGCAGGATTTCGCCAGACTGGAGCAACTCGCCAGTCGTTACCGGGATACGGATCGCTACTTCAGCAGTGGTGTCTGGAAGCTTTCGGCATACTACGTAGGCATCGGCTATGCCTTCAGCATGAGCAACCGTGACCCGGCCTACTGGCAGGGTCGCGAGAAGCTCGTGCAGGCGTGGATATCGCGCTACCCCAGGTCGCCGTCGGCGCGCCTGGCCATGGCTGAGATGCTCAGCCGCCAAGGCTGGAGCATCCGCGGCCCCGGCTATGCAAATACGGTGAAGGAAGAGGACTGGGCACCGTTCAAGGCGCTGCAGCAGCAGGCCGTTGACTACCTGCTGAAATACAAGGACATCGCCAGCACGGACCCGTATTGGTACGAGTCGATGGAACACCGGGCAATCGAACAGAGTTGGGATGCAGACCGCTTCTTCGCATTGCATGACGAAGGCATCGCGCGCTATCCGGGCTACTTCCCGCTCTACTTTGCTGCCGTGCGCTATTTCGCTCCGAAGTGGGGCGGCGATCCGGCTGGCCTGGAAGCCTATGCACGCAGGGTCATGGCTGCGGCCCCACCGCAGGACCAATACATGCTGTACGCCCGTATCTACTGGGTCGCCTCGCAGCGGGAGTACGAGGACCGTTTGTTCACCGAGTCGAAAGTGAACTGGCCGACCATGAAACGCGGCTTCGAAGACGTGCTGTCACGTTATCCCTCGCCATGGAACCTGCAATCATTTGCGTACTTCGCCTGCCAGGCCAATGATCCCGTCAAGGCCCGTGAACTGCTGGCGCAGATCCAGGAACCGATCGTTGGCGCTTGGCGGGATACGGCCAACTATTTCCGTTGTTCCTTTGCTCTGGATGAACCCAACCCACATGCCGAAGGCCCATAGGACTGGATTCATCCACGCCTAGGCGACCGCCGCCATCGCCCGCATCCGCACCGGGATCGACTTGGCCGCCGGCGTGCCGCTGATGCGGTCGTAGTGGTCCAGCGGCAACAACGGGTTCAGTTCGGGGTAGTAGCCGGCCAGCGCGCCGCGCGGCATCGGGTAGTCCAGCACGGTCAGGCCCTCGACGCGCCGCTGCACGCCATCAGCGCTGATCGTCTCCAGGCTGACCCGCGCTTCCTTGTCCAACCCGCGCGCCAGCCGGTCCTCGATGTTCATGAACAGCACCATGCGATCGTTGTACACGCCGCGATAGCGGTCGTTGTAGCTGTAGATGGTGGTGTTGTACTGGTCATGCGAGCGCACGGTGGCCAAGCGCAGCATGTCTGGGTCGTGCACGGGATCGTCCACATCCAGGCCGGGCATCACCAGGATGTTGGCCTTGCCGTTTGGCGTGGGCCAGACGCGGCGGCGCGGCGGGATGTCCAGATGAAAACCATGCGGCTGCTGGATGCGCTCGTTGAAACCGGTGTAGATCTCCGGGTACACCGCAGCGATCAGCTCACGGATGAGTGCGTAGTCGTGCATGCAGCCTGCCCAGTCGACCTTGCTGTGCGGCAGCGCGGCCATCGCCATGCGGCAGACAATCTCGACCTCGGGCAACACATCGGCGCTGACCGGTTCGAGCACGCCGCGCGAGGCGGTCACATTGGACATCGCGTCTTCGATGGTGACGAACTGCTCGCCGGCCGGCGTGACGATGCGCTCCGAGCGCGCCACCACCGGCAGGATCAGCGCATCGCGGCCATGAACCAGGTGCCCACGGTTGAGCTTGGTGGCGATGCCCACGGTCAGGTCCAGGCCACGCATTGCCTCGTACGCGCGCGGCGTATCGGGCACGGCATGGATGAAGTTGCCACCCAGGCCGATGAACACCTTGGCACTGCCCTCCAGCATCGCCTCGATGGATTCGACCACATGGTGGCCATGCTCGCGCGGCGGGTCGAAACCGAACACATGCTGCACGCGGTCGAGATAGGCCGGCTTGGGCTTCTCGTCGATGCCGACGGTGCGGTCGCCCTGCACATTGGAATGACCCCGGATCGGCCCGATGCCAGCACCGGGCTTGCCGAAGTTGCCACGCAGCAACAGCAGGTTGGCGACCTGCTGCAGCAGGCGCGAGCCGTACTGGTGCTGGGTCAGCCCCATGCCGTAGCAGATCACGGTGGCATTGGAGCGGATGTAGATCTCCGCACAGCGACGGATCTGCGCCTGCGAAATGCCGGACACCTGCACGATCTGGTCCCAGTCCTGCGCCATCACGTCTTCGCGCAGCGGCTCCAGGCCCACCGTGTGTTCGGCGAGGAATGCATGGTCGAGCACACGCTCACCCTGCGCCTCGCGCTCGAACATCACCTTCATCATGCCCTTGATCAGGGCAAGGTCGCCGCCGATGCGGATGTGCACGAACTCGCTGGTGATCTCGGTCGAACCGAACGAGGCCATCTGCACCATGTCCTGCGGCTCGGCGAAGCGGATCAGCGCGCGCTCGGGCATCGGGTTGACTGCCACGATCGGAATGCCACGTTTGCGCGCCTCGACCAGGTTGCTCATCATCCGCGGTGAATTGGTGCCGGTGTTCTGGCCGATCACGAAGATCGCCTCGGCGTGCTCGAAGTCCTGCAGCACGATGGTGCCCTTGCCCACCCCGATCGCCGGCGGCAGGCCGCGGCTGGTCGGCTCGTGGCACATGTTCGAGCAGTCCGGAAAATTATTGGTGCCGAACTCGCGCACGAAGATCGAATACAGGAACGCCGCTTCGTTGGGCGTGCGTCCGGAGGTATAGAACTCGGCCTGGTGCGGGCTGTCCAGCGCCCGCAGATGGCGGCCGATCAGTGCGAAGGCATCGTCCCAGCTGCACGGCACGTAGTGATCGGTGGCCGCGTCGTAGCGCATCGGCTCGGTCAACCGGCCCTGCATCTCCAGCCAGTAGTCGGTCTGCGCCATCAGCTCGGTAACGGTATGCCGGGCGAACAGCTCACGACCGGCACGGAACTGGGTGGCTTCCCAGGCCAGTGCCTTCGCGCCGTTCTCGCAGAACTCAAGCTTCCTGCGTTCGTCGGCATCGGGGAACGCGCAGCTGGGGCACTTGAAGCCACCGGGCTGGTTCATCGCCAGCAACGCCTTCGACCCCTTGCCGATCACACTCTGCTGCAGCAGCACCTTGGCGGTGGCTCCGGCGGCACCCCAACCACCGGCGGGCTGGTTGTAAGGCTTGTAACGCGGCGGCTTCTGCTCGGACATGTTCGGGAACCTGACGGGAGGAACGCAGCAACAATGGGCACAACGCGGTCCGGCGACGCTTTCGAACGCACAGCCAGCCCCACAGTCAAACACGGCCTGCACGGCTTCGCCAGTGGGTGCGCGCTGTTTTCAGCGCAGCCTGCCATGACAACGGTTACACCTGCGTCAGCGCATGGCCACTGCGCTATTCTCGATGGCGTGGGTGGTCCACCACCTGCGTATCTCCCTTGTCCGGACGCGCTGCATGCCTGATTCGACCCCACCGCACGCCCCGCCTGCTGGCACGGCCCAGCGCCCGTTGCAGCGCTGGCGCAGCGAGGGGCGACAGCCCCTGGTCGACGTGGTGGCCGAGGAAGTGCCGGTGGCGCTGCGTTACAACGGCGCCGCCTTCGCGGTGATGATGGCCACGCCCTGCGACCTGGAGGACTTTGCGCTTGGGTTCTCGCTCAGCGAGGGACTGATTGCTACGCCCTCGCAGCTGCTGTCGATCGACATCCGCCCACAGCTGGAAGGCATCGAACTGCAGATGACCGTGGCCGAAGAGGCACCTGGTGCCGGCCTGGACCTCGCCAATGGGCGCCTGCTGCCCGGCCGTGGTGGCTGCGGCCTGTGCGGCACGCGCCAGCTGGAGGAAGTGCTGCGACCGCTGCCGCAGATCCGCGAACGCCGCAGCTATTCCGCCACCGCCCTGCAGCGGGCGGTGGCGACATTGGCCCAGCACCAGCCGATGAATGCGGCAAGCGGTTCGATCCACGCCGCGGCCTGGGCCGACGCCAGTGGGCGCATTGGTTGGGTACGCGAGGACGTGGGTCGCCACAATGCACTGGACAAGCTGATCGGCGCCCTGCACCACAACGAACACGCCATCGAAGGCGGCCTGCTGGTGATTTCCAGCCGCGCCAGCTACGAAATGGTGAGCAAGGCAGCGCGTGCGGGAGCCAGCGTGCTGGCGGCGGTTTCGGCGCCGACCGCGCTGGCGATCGACCTGGCCCGCAGCGCCGGCCTGTGCCTGGTCGGGTTCGCACGGGAGAGCGGGTTCAATGTGTATACCCATCCCGAGCGGCTGCAGGCAGACGACATTTAGCATCGACTGGGTAGTCGTCGACTGGGTAGAGTCGACTGTCAGTCGACTGCTCTTCGTTCAGCCCCCCGAAAACCCCGCGCTGCGCGCGATAGTCGACTGACAGTCGACTCTACCCGGTCGGCTCCATTCAGACCGGCCCGGGCGACCACTGCCACCCGGGCCAGGCCAGATCTCAGCGCAGCGCGACCTTCGGGAAGTCCACCGGCACGTCGAACGCTACGTTGACATAGTTGGTGAACAGGTTGAGCGCGACGTGGGCGAGGATCTCAACGATCTGCTCATCATCGAAGCCAGCCTCACGCAACGCCTGCACATCGCCATCGGCAATCTGCGCTCGTTGCTCGACTACCTTCAGCGCGAAGTCCAGTGCCGCCGAGGTGGCCGGATCGCTGGACTGGCCGATCTGCGCGGCGGCCATCTGCTCGCCGCTGGCGCCGGCCCTGCGGCCCAGCGCGGTGTGCGCGGCCAGGCAGTACTCGCAGGCATTGCGGTTGGCGATGGCCACGGCGATCTGCTCGCCCAGCAGCGGCGACAGTCGACCGCCGCCCAGCGCGCCGAACGCACCCCACATGCTCTGCAGGGCGGCCGGCGAGTTGGCTACGGCACGGAACATGGCCGGGGTGGCGCCGAAGGCGGCGTGGACCTGGCCCAGCAGGGCCTGACGGTCGGCGGTGGTGTTGGCGGCATCGATCAGTGGGACACGGGACATGTTGGATCTCCTTGGGAAAGCGCCCGGGATTGGACGACCCGCTCATCCTAGGTAGACTCCCTGGACGAATCAGGCGCAATAAACCACACATGTTGTCCATTCATCCATGAGCGTGTCCGCCGACGCTTCCACACCCGACCGCCTCTCCTCTCTGCTGGAACGCTTCCGGGTGCAGGCCGCGCTGTTCCACAGTGGTCCGCTGTGCGGGCGCCACGTCTTTGAGCCGCAGCCCGGTCGTGCCTTCCTGCACATCCTGCGCCAGGGTGAAATGGAGGTCCGTCATCCCGGGGGCGATATCGCGCTGCCCCGGTTGAAGATCGACACACCCAGCCTGCTGCTGTATCCGCAGCCGCTGCACCATGTGTTCTTCAACGCACCACTGGATAGCCCGGATTTCACCTGCGCCACGCTGGACTTCGATGGCGGCGCGCGCAATCCGATCGTGCAGTCGCTGCCACCGGTGATGGTGGTGCCGCTGGCGGCGATCGGCGAACTGGATGACACCCTGCACCTGCTGTTCGCCGAGGCCGATCGCCAGCGCTGCGGTTCCCGGCTGCTGACCAACCGCCTGTTCGAGGTGGCGCTGATCCAGATCCTGCGCTGGGTGGTCGACCACCCGGATGCGGCGGGCGTCAGCCATGGGCTGATGCGCGGGCTGTCCGATGCGCGGCTGGCCCGTACGCTGGTGGCGATGCACCAGGCGCCGCAGGACGAATGGGCGCTGCCGCGCATGGCTGCGACTGCCGGCATGTCGCGCAGCGCGTTCGCGGCCGTGTTCAAGGAGGTGATGCAGGCGACGCCGGCCGCTTATCTGCTGGACTGGCGGCTGAGCTTGGCCTGCGCGCAGCTGCGGGCAGGCGTGGCGGTCAAGCAGGTGGCGATCGAGGTCGGGTTTGCCGATACCGCCTCGCTGTCGAAGGCGTTCCGCAAGCGGCTGGGAGCATCGCCGAGGGCGTGGCTGGCCGCGGGCGCCGCGCAGGCTGGGCAGACGCGCGAGGGGTAGAGTCGACTGTCAGTCGACTAGCGCGCGAAGCGCGGGATTTTCGTTGTCTGACCGAAGGGCAGTCGACTGACAGTCGACTCTACCGAAGCGGCGTTTCCGTGGCCTGACCGAAGGGCAGCCGACCAGCGGTCGGCTCTACCACGGGCGATGTCTGCGCGCCGGCTGGCTGCTCAACTGGACGTTCCATCCGACTTCGCCAACAACCCGGCGATGCGCTCGGCAACACGGGCGCGCACGCCTTCGTCCAGTTGGCCTTCGTACATTGCCTCGTAGATCCACAGGCCATCGGCGGCCAGGCGCGCCACGAAATTGTCGAGCGTCGTTGGATCGACATTCCCAGCCTCCGGCGCGGATGGTGCCCAGCGCCGTACCGCCGGTCCCCACGGACGCTCATCGGCGTCCGGGTCCGCCGATTCCAGCATGAACATCAGTTCGGCACGGGTGGCACTCTGCGCCGAGACACGCACGAAGGTCTGGTAGCGCTCCAATGCCGTCGCTTCATCCGCGCGCTTGCCCAGCAGCGTTTCCATCGACGTTTCCCAGGCCTGCACCAGGTGCTCGTCGATGCCGCGCAGCAGTGCCTCGCGCGACGGGAAGTGGTACAGCAGGCCGCCGCGGGTCAGCTTGGCCTCGGCCGCCACCGACTCGAAGGTCACCGCTCGCACGCCATCACGATTGATCACGTTGACGGCGGCGTCGAGGATGCGGTCGCGCTTGCTGGTTCTCATCGTTTCATTTTACGCGATCGGCCGCGCCCTCGCGGCCGCCGACGCGGCCGCGCAGCAGGCGCGCGATGATCGCCGCGCCCACTGCCAATACCGTCGTGATCACCAGCAGCACGATCTGGTAGCCACGGTCATACGCGGCCGCAGCCAGTGCGAACCACTCACCCTGCCCGCTCTTGCGCGCGACATGCAGCGCCTGGGTGAAACCCTCGCGGGCAAGCACCGGCATATCGGCCGAGACCGGCAGGAACGCGCTGTACATCGCCGCGCTCAAGCTGCCCAGCAACGCCACCGCCAGCAGGCCACCAAATTCGTAGGACACCTCTTCGACCGACGAGGCCATGCCTGCGCGGTGTGCCGGCACATTGTTGAGGATGGCGGTGGATGCCACCGAGATGGCCGAGCCCATGCCGAAGCCGGTGATGGCCATACCAGCCACCACCCAGCCAAGGCCGTGCGGGAAGCCGAACGCCACCATGCCGACGCCCAGCGCACCTGCGGCCAGGCCACCACAGATCAGCGGGCGCAGGCCCACCCGGTGCAGGATGCTGCCGCCCAGCAGCGCGCTCGGAAGGCTGCCCATTGCCGCCACCGAGACCAGCAGACCCGCCTGCAGCGGCGTGAAGCCTGCCACCAGCTGGAAGCGCTGGGTGGTGACCAGCTGCAGGCCGGCCATCGCGAACAGGGTGAACACCGCCGACAGCGTGCCGGCCAGGAACGCAGGATTGCGGAAGATCGCAAAGTCCAGCAGCGGGTACGGCAGCTGTTGCTGGCGGCGCGCGAACGCCGCACCGCTGATGACGGCCAACAGCAGCGCGCCTGCGCCCAGCGCGTACGACGGCGGCGTAGCGATCAGCGACTTGATCGCCAGCACCAGGCCGGACAGTGCGGCCAATGCCAGCACCGAGGACACAAGGTCCCATGGCCGCGAGGTGTCACGCTGTCCTTCCGGCGCCAGCAGCAGCGTGGCCACGAACGCGACCACCACCACCGGCACGTTGATCAGGAACACCGAGCCCCACCAGAAGTGCTGCAGCAACCAACCGCCAATGATCGGGCCGAGCGCCGCACCGACGATGGCCACCGAACCCCAGATCGCGATGGCGATGTTGCGTTCGCGCTCTTCGTGGAAGCTCAGGCCGATCAGCGCCAACGTGGCCGGCATCATCGCTGCGGCACCGACTGCCAGGAGGGCTCGTGCGGCAATCAGCTGAGCTGCGGTGTCGGCGAACGCCGCGGCCAGCGAGGCGACGCCGAACACCACCAGGCCGATCAGGAACATGCGGCGATGGCCGATGCGGTCGCCCAGCGTGCCCGCACCCAGCAGCAGGCCGGCCATCACCAGCGGATAGGCGTTGACGATCCACAGCGCCTGGCCGGCACTGGCCGAGAGTTCCTCGGTCAGCGTAGGCAGTGCGGTGTAGAGCACGGAGTTGTCGAGCGTGACCAGCAGCAGGCCGGCGGCGACGGTAAACAACAGCGCCCAGCGACGGGCACGCGACAGGGCCGGAGCACCGGCCAGGGGCTGGGACAAAGCCATGGGGAAACCTGATGGGGAGCGGAAAACGGCCATAAATATACAGGATGTCCTGTATAGTTATGAAAACAGCGCCGCCGATTCAGATTGGGGCCCGGGCAATGTTCATGTTGTCGTGCCCTCATGCCGGGTCGTGCCCGGTGTCAGGGATCATCACCGACAGTCTTCCGGCAGCGCGGCAACCGCCGATACCACCGCCGCCTGCATGCCCTTCCCCACAGCCATGTCCAGTTCCCCGCTAGTTCCGCCATGCTGGCGCCGCAGTTCGTCCTCGCACAGCCCGCGCACCCGCGCACGGGCCTGTGCGCGCAGGCTGCTGCACCGCCAATCGGTGCCGCCCAAAGGCAACACCGAGTACACCACGCTGTTGCAGGCATTGCCGGCGCGCTGCTGCAACGACAGCCCGCCGAAATCCCGCGGTTCGCTGCTGCGTTGCGGGTCGAAGTAGCTGTCCGGGAACGTGCGCGCGTACTGTTCGATGTCCACGGCCATGCGGCGTCCACCGGCCAACGGCATCTGCAGCGTCTGCCCGCACGGCGTCGCGTCGGCGCGATGCTGGATGTACTGGTAGATCGGCCGGTCCAGCGATGGATCCTGCTGGGTCACCGCGCTGACTGCCGCCAGCACCGGCAGCGATGCACGATTGGCCATGCGCGCCAGCACTCCCGCCTGCGCCGGCTGGCAGCGGTCGCGCAATGTTGCCGCGAGCAGGAACAGCACGTCGTTGCGGAATGCGTGGTCGTCAGCCAGGCGCTGTTCGATGCGCTGGCTGGCATTGGACGTCGGCGCCGGAAACGCGACCGCAGGCGGCGCGATGGGTGCGCGCTGCCGCTGCCACCACAGCAGCACCACCGCGCCCAGCAGCACCCCGGCAGCCATGATCCATCGCCTGCGCATCAGTTGCGGATCGCCGTCAGCGTGGCCGCCGCGGCATCGTAGGACGCGCTGGCGATATCCGCATCGAAACGCTTCACCTGCAGACGACCGGCAAGCCGGTACGGATCCCACAGATCGCCCAGTGCGATCGGCGTCGCCAGGGTCACGTGGATGATCTGGTTCGGTGGTGGTGGCGGCACGTGGATGCACGCGCCGTAGAACGGCACGAACAGCAGTTCATCCACCAATCCTGCATCGTTGGTGCCGAGTGGTACCACGTAGCCATCCAGATCCACCGCGCGACCATTGACAGCATCGACCACCCGCGAAGAGCCGAACTGTTTGGCGCGATCCGGGCTGGAATGGTCGATCTCCAGCCCCGGTGGCGTGCCCGAGCCGGTGTCGTCGATCAGGCCACCCACGCCGTCCATGCCATTGCGTGACAGGCCGATCTGCGGCGGCGGTCGCTGGTAGGTCACTTCGTCGGGTCGCAACGCGTCCCAACGGTCGATGGGGGCTCCGGCCGTGGCGGAGGGCGCCGGTTTGTCCTGCGGCGTGACCCCCACCGCATCGCCGCCAGGCGCCGTACAGCCCGCCAACCACAGGCATCCCAACGCCAGCAACAGGTGACTACGGTTCATAGGGCCTCAACTGTGCGTCACGCATGGTGTAGGCCGAACCGGCCAGATCGTCGTCCAAGCGTTCGGCACGCAGAGTGCCGGCCAGGAAGAACGGCGAGTACATGTCAGGCATGTCGATCGGGCGCGGCAGCACCACGTGCACGATCTGGTTCGGCGGCGGTGGTGGCACGTGGATGCAGGCGCCGTAGTACGGCACGAACAGGAATTCGGTCAGCCGCCCGTCCTGCGCGTTGGCCAGCGGTACCACGTAGCCCGGCAGGCGCACTGGCCGCTGCAGAACCGTGTCCACCGTGCGGAAGGTGCCGAACTGCGGCATGCGCCGGTTGCCGTTGTGCTCGACCTCCGGGCCCTCGCCGCGTTCCAGCGCGGCCAGCTCGTCCTTGGGCATCATCTGCAGCCAGTCCAGCTCCTGCTCTGCCGCATCCGCAGCGTCGGCGCGGTCGACAACCGGCGCGGGTGGCAGGGCCTGCACACCGGTATCCACCGGCCGCTCGCAGGCAACCAGGGCCAGTACCATCGGCAGCGACAGCATCCAGCGCATGCTCAGCCTCCCGGTGAAAGGCCATCGGCCAAGGTGCGCCGGTAAGCGAGCAACGCCGGGACCAGCCCAGCCACCGCACTGATCGCCAGCACGCCTGCCACCCAGGCCAGCTCACGGCCGTCCGGCCAGACATGGGTGATCGACAGACCGAAGGTGGCCAGGGCCCAGCCGCGCCCGGCAACGCTGGCGGCCACCAGAAGCACTAGCGCCAGCACGCAGGCCGCCGCGCTGGTCGCCACCGCCTCCACCACCAGCAGGCCGGCGATGTAACCCGGCCGTGCCCCGGTGGCACGCAGGATCGCCATCTCGCGCCGCCGCTCCTGCAGGGTCGAGACCAGCAGCGCCACCAGCGAGACCATGCCGAGTGCCACCACCATCGCGCTGATCAGCTGCAGTGCGCGCTCGGCGGTGCCCAGCGACTGCCACAGCTGCTGCAGGGTCACGCCGGGCAGGATCGCCAGCATCGCCTCGTCCGGATACTCGTTGATCCTGCGCTGCACCGAAAACGTGGCAATGCGCGAGTTCAGGCCGAGCATGAAGGCAGTGATGCTGGTCGGGGTCAGATCCAGATGACGCGCCTGCTCGGCGCTGACGCGCTGGCTGCGCAGCTGCACGCCCGATCGCCAGTCGACATGGATCGCCTCGATGGCCGGCAGCGAGACCAGTAGCGACGAGTCCACCGGCGTGCCGGTGCGCTGCAGGATGCCGGCAACACGGAACGGCTTGTCGGCATGCGTGGCCAGGGTGACCGCACCGGTGCCGTGCGCCAGCACGATCTGGTCACCCAGACCGACCTTCTGCGCGCGCGCCACCTCGGCACCGATCACCACGTCATACAGATCATCGAACGGCCGTCCGTCCGCGAACGCAAGCACGTGCCCGGCGCCGTAGCGGTAATGCTCGAAATAGCCATCGCTGGTGCCGACCACGCGGTAGCCGCGCCACGAATCGCCCAGCGAGAGCGGCACCGCCCACTTCACCTGCGGCAAGGCGGACAGCTCCTGGTAGGACTGCCAGGACACGTTGTTGGTCGGGTCGCCGATATGGAACAGCGAGTACAGCAGCAGGTTCACCGGTCCCGAACGCGCACCGACGATCAGGTCGGTGCCCGATACGGTGCTGGCGAACCCCTCGTGCGCCTGCGTGCGTACACGCTCGACGCCCAGCAGCAGCACCACGCTGAGGGTGATGACCAGCACGGTCAGTCCCACACTCAACGCACGGCTGCGCAGGCTGGCCCAGGCAAGCTCAAGCATGGCCGGCACCTGCCTGGTTGATCTCGGACAGTGAAATCGTGCGGTCGAACAAGGGCTGCAGGCTGTCGTCATGGCTGACCACCAGCACCGTGGTGCCGGCCGCCTGGCACTGCGCGGACATCAGCTTCAGGAAAGCGGTTGCCGCTTCACGGTCAAGCGCCGAGGTGGGCTCATCGGCCAGCAGCAATGCCGGACGACCGATCAGGGCGCGTGCTGCCGCCACGCGTTGTTGCTGGCCGACACTGAGCCTACCCGCGGGCCGCTGCATAAGCTCAGGTTTGAGCTGCAGGGCCTGCAGCAGGCGGGCGATCTCGGCATCCAAAGGCCCACTGATGCGCGCGCTGCGCAGGCGCGAAAAGCGCAGGCCCAACGCGATGTTGTCGCGCACGCTGAGGAACGGCAGCAGATTGAACTGCTGGAAGATCACGCCCAGCTGGTCGGCGCGGAAACGATCCCGCGCCGCGCCTCCCATGTCCTGCAGCGCCTGGCCGGCCACCTCGACACGGCCCTTGCCGGGCAGCAGCACGCCCGCCAGCAGGCCCAGCAGGGTACTTTTGCCGCCACCGCTGATTCCGCGCAGCAACACGCTGCTGCCCTGCTCGACCCATAACCGCGGGATGTCCAGCACCCGCTGCATGCCGTAGCCGAACTGCACGTCTTCCAGCGAGATCACCGGTGCCGCGCTCACGGTGCCAGCACCACGCGCAGGTTGTCGGGCGTCAGCACGCTGCGGTTCTGGCCATTGGCGGTTGCGCTGTTGACGATGACTTCGTGCAGGCCGGGGAAAAGTACGGGCAGGCGCACGACGATGGCGCGCAGCGCGGCAGGTTTCGCACAGTGATAGTGCAGCGTTGCGCTGAAACCTGCGTGCCGGTGCTGTCCCGGCGGCGGCGCGGCGGCCGTCGCGTCGAAGCCCTCTGCATCGGCTTTACCGGTGGTCAGACGGCAGCCCGCGGCGGTGGGCAAGGTGACCCAGCTGCCGCCCTTCAGCACTGTCGTAGCCCGTGCCAGCGCGGCCTGCTCGGCTGCATTGGCCGGCGGTCGCTCGTAATCGAGGATGCCGATGCCGGGGGCATGAAGGGCGAATTCCAGCGTCTGCTGGTCAAGCGCAACATCGACGGTCGCCTGGCCGTGCACGTGCGGTGCGTGCTGGCGGATGTCATGGGCCTGCACGGCACCGGCAGCCAGCAACAGGAAAAGAGCAGCAGAACGCTTCATGGGGAGACTCCAATTGTTACTATGTAACATTATGGACCACATCCCGACGACGCCCGCAAGGGCCCTGGCCCAGCCGCCAACTTCGGCACGCTGGCACCCCCGCTTCGATCTCGCCGGTGCCTGGCTGTCCCTGGCCTGCGCCGCCCATTGCATCGCCCTGCCCCTGCTGCTGGCCTTCGTGCCGGCCGCGATGATGGCGCTGCGCTCGTTCCAGCATCCCGGCCATGGCGCGATGACATTGCTGTTGACGATGTCGCGCTGGGAATGGCTGCTCGCGCTGCTGGCCTCGTCGCTGGCCTTGGCCAGTACGACCGCTGGGGTGCACCGGCATGACGCTGGCAGCCCCTGTGGTGGGCGTGCATCGGCGCCCTCCTGCTGCTGTCGGCCTCGCTGTACCTGCCGCTGAAGGAATCGCTGCTCTGGCACGGCGTGGCCACAGCCAGTGGTGGCGTGCTGCTGGCATGCGCGCACATCGGCAACCGGCGCGCGCTGCGCACCCGCTGACACCGGCCGCGGGTCGGTTGAAACACGCCATCCACGCATGGCGTGGATCTACCGAAGCGTTCAACGCAGCCAGTGGTAGTGCCGGCCGCTGGCCGGCAGCTGCGGTAATCCCGCACGCCATCCACGCATGGCGTGGATCTACCGATGCGCTCGACGCAGCCAACGGTAGTGCCGGCCGCTGGCCGGCAGCTCCTGTGATCCGGACGGTGGGGAAAGCCGGCCAGCGGCCGGCTCTACCGATCTCTATTCGTCGAACGGTCGCTGTCCCAGCGTCTGCGTCACGTGGTCGACGAAACAGGTGATGCGGGCGGCCAGCGCGGTGTTGCGGTAGTACACCGCGTTGATCGGCTGCCGCACTTCCTGCGTCTGCCTGGCGAACAGCTGCACCAGGCGGCCATCACGCCGGTCCTGGCGGGTCAGGAAATCAGACAGGCAGGCGATGCCCAGCCCGGCTACCGCCATCTGCCGCAGTGTCTCGCCACTGGATGAAGCGATGGCCGGCTCGATCACGAAAGGCCCGCCATCGGCATCCTGCAGCGGCCATTCGTTCAACGAACTGGGCTGGGTGAAGCCCAGCAGGTCGTGCTCACGCAGCTGCTCCACGCGCGTGGGCGTTCCCTGGCGGCGCAGGTATTCGGGGCTGGCCACCACCCGGATGCGGCTGTGGCCGATCGGCCGCGCATGCAGGGTCGAGTCGCGCAGCACGCCAATTCGGAATGCTACGTCGGTGCGCTTCTCGATCAGGTCGGTGATGCCTTCATTGGAATTCAGCTCCAGCTCCACCTGCGGGTAGCGCTCACGGAACCCCTCAAGCAGCGGCACGATCACGTGCAGCATGAACGGCGTGGCGGCGTCCACGCGCAGGCGTCCGACCGGCTGCAGCCGCCGCGCGGCCATCTGTTCCTCGGCCTCGTCCACCGTGGCCAGGATCGTACGCGCGTACTCCAGGAACGCCGCGCCTTCCTCGGTCAGTTCCAGCCGCCGCGTGGTCCGTCGCAGCAGCGTGGTCTGCAGCTTGTCCTCCAGCCGCGCCAGGGTGCGGCTGGTGGCCGAGATGGTCAGTTCCAGCGCCTCGGCCGCCGCCGTGATCGAACCGCTGTCGACCACGGCCACGAAGGCCTTCAGCTCATCCAGGGTGGTTTTCATTTTTTACCTCGGCGCAAAAGCGTTTCCCGTATACACGGCTTAATCAACAAATGTAAAGCACCCACACTTCGCCCTGTCCCGAGCCCACCGGCTCTCAACGAAGTCCCTGGAGTCCATCATGAGCGTTCCTTCCTTTGGCGTCGGCACCTTCCGCCTGACCGGCCAGACCGTCATCGACTCGGTGCGCAACGCCCTCGACGTTGGCTACCGTGCAGTCGATACCGCGCAGATCTATGGCAACGAAGCCGAAGTCGGCCAGGCCATCGCCGAATCCGGCGTTCCGCGCGACCAGCTGTTCCTGACCACCAAGATCTGGGTGGACAACTACGCTGCCGACAAGCTGATCCCGAGCCTGCGCGACAGCCTGGCCAAGCTGCGCACCGACTACGTCGACCTGCTGCTGATCCACTGGCCGGCGCCGGGCAATGGCGTTGAACTGCGCGAGTACATGACCGCGCTGGCCGAAGCCAGGACGCTGGGCCTGACCCGCCAGATCGGTGTGTCCAACTTCAACATCGAGCTGACCCGGCAGGCCATCGAGGTGGTCGGTGCCGGCCAGATCGCCACCAACCAGATCGAACTGAGCCCCTACCTGCAGAACCCGGCACTGACCGCCTTCCTGCAGGACCAGGGCATCACCGTGACCTCCTACATGACCCTGGCCTACGGCAAGGTACTGAAGGATCCGGTGCTGGCCGCCATCGCCGACAAGCACCAGGCCACCGTGGCCCAGGTCGCGCTGGCGTGGGCGCTGCAGCGGGGTTACTCGGTCATTCCGTCCTCGACCAAGCGCGAGAATCTGGCCAGCAACCTGCTCGCCCAGGACCTGCACCTGGATGCCGATGACATGGCCGCGATCGCTGCACTTGACCGCAACGGCCGCGAAGTCGATCCGCCGGGCCTGGCCCCGGCCTGGGACTGAGGAGCCTGGCCATGGGCAGTGCGTTGGCGCGGCTGCAGGCCGGTGGCTTCAGCATCGGCATCGAAGCACCGCTGGACAATGACTGGACGCCGCTGGGCGAACAGGCACGACGCGCCGCGCGACGCCTGCCCGGCGAACCGGACCTGCAGCGCCATGCGGAACTGGCACGGTTGGCCGACCGCCTCGGCTTCCGTGCGCTGTGGGTACGCGACGTGCCGGTGTACGACCCGGCCTTCGGCGATGCCGCACAGGTGTTCGAGGTCTTCAGTTACCTCGGCTACCTGGCCGGCATCACCAATGACATCCTGCTGGGCACCGGTGCGGTGGTGCTGCCGATCCGTGAGCCGTTGCTGACCCTGAAGTCGGCGCGCAGCGTGCAGCGGCTGAGTGGCGACCGCCTGTTGCTGGGCGTGGCCAGTGGCGATCGCCCGGTGGAGTACCCGCTGTTCGGTCGCGACTTCGACAGCCGTGGCAGCCGTTTCCGCGAGCAGATCGCATTGCTGCGCGAAGGCGCCGCCGCGCACCTGCCGCAGGGCCTGGAGGTGCTGCCCGCCGATGGCCGGGCCCTGCCGTTGTTCGTGGCCGGCCTGGCCCAGCAGCAACCGGCGTGGATCGGCCAGCACATGGACGGTTGCCTGGCCTACCCGGGCACGCCACAGGACCATGCGCAACGCGTGGCGGCCTGGCGCGCCGTGGCCGGCAACAAGCCGTATGCCAGCTTCATCCACCTGGACCTGGTGGACGACGCCGATGCCCCCCTGCAGCGCTGGCGCTTCGGCCTGCGCGGCGGCCGCAACGCACTGCTGGCCGAGCTGCACGCCATGCAGTTGGCCGGTGTCGACCACATCGGCCTGCAGTTCCGCCGCAACGAACGGCCGTTGGCCGAGACCTTCCACGAAATCGCCGAGTACGTGCTGCCGCACTTCCCAGCCCATGCCGGCGCCACCGCGACGGCCTGACAGTTACCGGAGCTTTGCCATGAAGATGAAGACCCTGGCCGCGCTTGCGCTGGCCACCCTGCCGCTGTCCTTCCAGGCCACCGCCGAGGAGTGGTATCCCTCTGCCTACGGCGCCAACGACGAGATCGGCGCGGCCAACCTGCTCACCGCTGACGTGGTCAAGCACGCGGTCTCGCTGGTCAGGACCGGCAAAACCTATCCGCTGGCGGTACCGGTGGACAAGAACCTGCCCGCGTTCCGTCACCGCAGCTTCCGCCTGTACAACGTGCAGGTCGGCCAGCAGGCCGGCAAGTCGCTGGGCCCCAACAAGTTCACCTTCAACGATGAACTGGTGAACGCCTGGACCGGCGTTGGCACCCAGCTCAACGGCATCGGCCATATCGGCATCGACAATGTTTACTACAACGGCAACAAGGCCGCCGACTTCGTCACCGTGGACGGCGTGCGCAAGCTCGGCGTCGAGAAGGTACCACCGATGGTCACCCGCGGCGTCGTGCTGGACATGACCGCGTACTACGGCAAGGCGATCGTGCCCGGTGGCACCGAGTTCACCGTGGCAGACATTCAGGCCGTGCTGAAGAAGCAGGGACTGAGCCTGCGCAAGGGCGACGTGGTGCTGTTCAACACCGGTTGGCTGGAACTGATCGGCAAGGACAACACGCAGTTCCTGGAAGTGGAGCCGGGTATCGGCATGGAGGCGGCGAAGTGGCTGGCCGACCAAGGCATCGTCGCCTTCGGTGGCGACACCTGGGCCTCGGAGGTCTACCCGAACCCGAACGGTGCCGAGGAGTTCCCGATCAACCAGTACATGCTGGCCAAGCGCGGCATCTACAACCTGGAGCTGATCGACAGCCGTGCCCTGGTGCGCGACAAGGCCTGGGAATTCCTGTTCGTGCTCGGCCAACCGCTTTACGTCGGCTCGACCCAGGTCAACATCAACCCGGTGGCGATCCGATGAACACAGCTCCCGCCTTGCCGTTGTTCGCCGGCCGCCGCTTCCGCGTCAGCTATGACGGTCTGGCCGCCGACAATGTCTACAGCGCCGATGGCCGCCACGTGCAGTACGCCATCGTTTCCGGCGCCTATGCCGGTGCGCAGGGCGAAGCCGCCTGCGAGTGGCAGCGGATCAGCGACGGGGTCTATGCCATTTCGTGGCAGGAAGCCGATGGCGCTACGGTCGTGCATGTCGATGACTTCGTCGGCGGGCGTTCGCTGGCCTGGTTCACCGCCACCGACGGCAGTTTCCATCGCATGCAGGGGCCGTTGGCAGCGCTGTGATGCCAGCCAGCGGTCGGCACTACCCAAGCGCTACCCCACCTTGTTCGACCGGGCCCGGTAGTGCCGGCCGCTAGCCGGCAACCCCGGTCTGCTCGAACACCCCGGCCACCCAGTCGATGAACACCCGCAACCGTGGCGACGGCGTGCGGTTGCGCGGGTAGACCAGGCTCAACGGGCTCGGCGTCGGGGGCACCTCAGGCAACAGCTCGACCAGCTGCCCGCGCGCGATATACGGGTCCATCCGGTAGCGCGGTGCCTGGATGATGCCCAGGCCCGCCAACGCGGCCCCAAGGAATGCATCCGCGCCGGAAACACGCACCCGCGCCTGCAGCGGCACGTAGCGCACCTGTCCCGCCTGTTGGAACTCCAGAGGGATCAGCTGGCCAGTGGCGCTGGATCGGTAGCCGACCATCTGATGGCCTTGCTCCAGCGATTCAATGGTATCGGGCAGGCCGTGCGCCTGCACATAACCCGGAGCGGCCACCGTGGCCTCGCGCAGCATCGTCAACCGGCGCGCCGCCAGATCGCTGTCGGCCAGCGTCCCCACCCGCAACGCCGCATCCACGCCTTCGCGCAGCAGGTCGACATAGCGGTCGCCTTCACTGACGTCCAGCTCGATCTCCGGGTAGCGCTGCAGGAATTCCGGCAGGTGCGGAAACAGCAGGTGCCGGCCCAGCGTGCCATGCACTTCAATGCGCAACGGGCCACGTGGCGGGGCATCACGGAACGCTGCCTCGGCATCGTCCATGTCGGCGATCAGGCGCAGGCAACGGCCATAGAAGGCCTCGCCTTCCAACGTCGGCACCACCAGTCGGGTGGTCCGGTGCAGCAGGCGCACGCCCAGCCGCTGTTCCAGCGCCTTGATCGCGTCGGTCACCGTGGCCCGCGGCAGGCCCAGGTCCTCGGAGGCCCGGGTGAAGCTGCGGCGCTCGACGATGCGGACGAAGGCGCGCATGGCCGTGAAACGATCCATTGTTCGGCTGTCCGGATGATGTTGACGGATTATGCAGGATTATCCGAAAAGGCAATATCGCGAAGATGGCCCTGCGCCACTCCGGCGCGCCCGCTGGAACCGACCATGACCCTCTCCCCCGCCCGCTCTGTCGCCCTGGTCACCGGCGGCTCCCGTGGCATCGGCGCCGCCATCTCCCGCCGCCTGGCCGCCGATGGCCACGCGCTCGCGATCAACTATGCGGGGCGCCGCGACGACGCCGAAGCTTTGGCGGCCGAGCTCAGCGCAGCCGGCGCGCAGGCCATCGCCCTGCAGGCCGATGTCGCCGATCCTCAGGCGGTGCGGCAGCTGTTCGATGCCATCGAGGCGCGCTTCGGCGGTATCGACGTAGTGGTGAACAGTGCCGGCGTGCTGCAGTTGGCGCCGCTGGCCAACAGCGACGATGCCCTGTTCGAGCGGGTGATCGGGATCAACCTGAAAGGCGCCTTCAACGTGCTGCGCGAGAGCTCGCGACGGGTGCGCGACGGTGGCCGCCTGATCACCCTGTCCACCAGCGTGGTCGGCATCAGACTGGAGAACTACAGCGTGTATGCCGCCAGCAAGGCGGCGGTGGAGACGATGGGCGCGATCCTCAGCAAGGAGCTGCGCGGGCGCAACATCACCGTAAACGCGGTGGCTCCTGGTCCGACCGCTACCGACCTGTTCCTGGACGGAAAGTCGCCGGAACTGATCGAGCGGCTGGCGAAGATGAACCCGCTGGAGCGGCTGGGTACGCCGGAGGACATCGCCGGTGCGGTGGCGTTCCTGGCCGGTGCCGATGGCGGGTGGATCAACGGTCAGGTCCTGCGCGCCAATGGCGGGATGGTGTAGTTCGCGGCCATTGCGCACCGGTATTCGCCCACATTGGTGGGCGCCTCGCCGCGTGCCAACCAAGGTTGGCCTCTACCGGGCGCAGAACCGGACATCACCGTCAGTCCGTGCGTGCCTCGCGGCGGCGATGCACCCAGTAGTAAAGCGTCGGCAGTACCAGCAGGGTCAGCAGCATCGCCGACAGCAGGCCACCGATCACCACCACCGCCAGCGGCTTCTGGGTCTCGGCGCCAATGGCATGCGAGGTCGCCATCGGCAGCAGGCCGAACATCGCCAGCAGTGCGGTCATCAGCACCGTGCGCAGGCGCTGCAGCGAGCCCTGCACCACCGACTGCAGCAGGTCCATGCCCTGCTCGCGCAGCTGGGCAAAGCGACTGAGCATCACCACCCCGTTCAAGACCGCCTGCCCGAACAATGCAATGAAACCGATCGCCGCAGACACCGACAGCGGGATGCCGGTCAACCACAGGGCGAGGATGCCGCCAATCATCGCCAGTGGCACGTTGGCCAGGATCAGCGCCGCACTGCTGATGTCCTTGAAGGCATCGAACAGCAGCACGAAGATGATCAGCACCGACAGCGGGATCACCCAGCCCAGCCGCTTCATCGCACGCTGCTGGTTCTCGAACTCCCCGGACCATTCCAGCCGGTAGCCTTCCGGCAACTGCACGCTGGCGTCCACGCGCTTGCGCATGTCGGCCACCACGCTGCCCATGTCACGCCCGGCGATGAAGATGCTCACCGCCTTGACCCGCTGTGCGTTCTCGCGCGAGATGTTGATCGCGCCGCTGGCCATGCGGAAGTCGGCCACCTCGGACAACGTCACCGTGTGGCCATCGCCGATGCCGACCGGCACCGTGCGCAGCCGTTGCAGGTCACGGTCGGCATCGTCCAGGCGCAGCGTGATCGGAAACCTGCGGTCACCCTCCCACAACTCGCCGACCTGGCGCCCGCCCAGTGCGGTCTCGATCACCTCGTCGATGTCGCGCACGTTCAAGCCATAGCGCGCAGCACGGTCGCGGTCGATTTCGATCTGCAGCTGCGGCAGTGAGCCGTCGCGGTCGATGAAGGCACTCTCCACGCCCTCCACGCTACGCACCTGGCCCAGGATCGCCTGCGCCTGCTGGTTGAGTACATCCAGATCCGAGCCGCTGACCTTGATCACCACCTGGCCCTTGATCTGCGAGATGCTCTCCAGGATGTTGTCGCGCACCGGCTGCGAGATCGAGAACTCCGGCCCCGGAATGCGCTGCTCCAGCGTGCGCTGCAGGTCGCTGACCAACTGCCGCTTGTCCACCCCCTTCGGCCATTTCTTCTCCGGCTTCAACGCCACCAGCGCCTCGATCTGGTTCGCGCCCTTGGCATCTGAGCCGTCTTCCGGGCGCCCCAGTTTGGCCACCACCGTCGATACCTGCGGGAAGGTGCCGACCAGCTCACGGATGCGCCGCGACTGCTGCTGCCCCTCGGCCAGGCTGGTGCTGGGGTCAAGCGTGGCGGTCAGCCAGATCGAGCCCTCGTCCAGCTCGGGCAGGAACTCCGAACCCAGCCGCGTGCCCAGCGCGAGCGTGCCGACCAGCAGCGCAACCGCGGTCAGTACCACCGCACGCGGGCGAGCCAGAGCGCGCTCCAGGATCGGCCGGTACCAGCCGGTCAGGTGGTCCATCAGCGGATTGCCGTCGCGCATGCGGTCGCGCCGCAACCACCAGTAGCAGAACAGGGGCACCACGGTCAGCGCCAGGATCAATGCACCGATCAACGCCGAGGTCACCGAATAAGCCATCGGCGCGAACATGCGGCCCTCCTGGCGCTGCAGGGTGAAGATCGGGATGTGTGCGGCGATGATGATCAACATCGAGAAAAACGTCGGCCGCCCCACTTCCGACGCTGCCGAAAGAATGGTTGAAAACCGTGTCTTCCGGTCGGCCGCAGGGGGCAGCTTGGACAATCGCGAGACGATGTGCTCGGTCACGATCACCGCGCCATCGATGATGATGCCGAAGTCCATCGCACCCAACGACAGCAGGTTGGCCGGTACGCCCCACAGATGCAGGCCGAGGAAGGTCGACAGCAGCGCAAGCGGCATCATCGCCGCCACGATCAGTGCGGCGCGGGCGTTGTACAGGAACAGCCACAGCACCAGGAACACCAGCACCGCGCCTTCCAGCAGGTTGCTGAAGACGGTTTTCAGCGTGGTCGAGACCAGCCACGAGCGGTCGTAGAACGGCTCGATGCTGACCCCGTGCGGCAGCTGGTTGGCCTCGATCTCGGCGATGCGCGCATGCAGGGCGTCGAGCACGTCGGACGGATTCTCACCCTTGCGCATCAGCACCATGCCGAACACCGCATCGTCATTGTCGTCCTGGCCGACCAGGCCCTGCCGTGGCAGGCCGGTATCGGCGATGCCGGCCAGGTCACGCACCAGGATCGGCGTGCCCCCGCGCTGCGCAACCACCACATTGCCGATGTCGGCGGGCGAGCGCATCAGACCGACGCCGCGGATCAGGAACTGCTGCTGCCCGCGTTCCACGTAGCCGCCGCCGGCATTGGAGCTGCCCTTTTCCAGCGCCTCGGCGAACTCACCCAGGCTGATGCCGCGGTCACGCAGCTTGTCCAGGTCCGGCTTGACCTGGAACGTGCGCGCGAAGCCGCCGAAGCTGATCACATCGGCCACGCCCGGCACGGTGCGCAGGCTGCGTTCCATCGTCCATTCCTGCACGGTGCGCAGCTGGGTCGGCGTCATGTGCGGGCCTTTGAGCACGTACCGGTAGATCTCACCCACCGCCGAACTCATCGCCTCCAGTTCCGGTGTCACCCCTTCCGGCAGCTCCACCCCCTGCAGGCGCTCCAGCACCTGCTGGCGCGCGAAGTAGTCATCGGCCTTGTCGTCGAAGGTCAGGATGATCATCGACAGGCCGAACTGGGTATGCGAGAACACCCGCACCGAATGCGGAATGCCGGACAAGGCCACTTCCAGCGGCATCGTCACTTCGCGTTCCACCTCTTCGGCGGCGCGGCCCGGGTGCAGCGACACCACCGTCACCTGGGTATCGGACACATCCGGGAAGGCCTCCACCGGCAGCACGCGGAATGCGGCGATACCGCCGCCGATGAACAACAGCAGTGCCAGCATCACCATCAGCGGCTGGCGCAGGCAGTAGGCAATCAGGCGATCGATCATGGGGCCGCGTGCCCCGTGCCGGTGCTGGCGGCGGCTGGCGCGCTGTCGACCAGCTGCTGCAACAGCAGGCCGCCCTCGACCACCACCCTGCTGCCAACCGCCAGGCCGTCACGCACCCACAGCCGGCCGTCACCCAGCTCCTCGGCGTGCACGGCATGGCGCACGTAGCGTCCCTTGTCCCTCTCCACGAACACCACCTGCTTGCCGTCGATCAGCAGCACGGCCGCATCGGGCAGCGAGACACCGCCCTCGGCCGGCAACGCCACCTGGGCGCGCACGTACTGCCCTGCCTTGAAGCCGCGTGCGCGGTTGTCCAGCTCGGCGCGCGCCTGCACCACGCGCCGTTCGCGGTCGACGAAGTCATCCACGTGCTGCAGGGTCGCCTGCAGCAGTTGGCCATCGGCACCAGGTACGCTCACCTGCATGCCCGCCTTCATGCGTCCGGCCAGGCTCTCGGGAACATCCAGCAGCAACCACAGGCGGTCCGGATCACCAATCACCGCCAACGGCTGTTCGCTGTCCGGGCTGACCGCCATGCCCGGGCTCATCCGTCGCTCCACCAGCACGCCATCGATCGGCGCGCGCAGCGGCAGGCGCTGGTCGACGCGTTGGCCATTGCCATATGCCTTGGCAAAGGCGGTTGCACGCGCATGATCGGCCTGGCTGCCGGCGAAGTTGGCCTCCGCCTCGTCCAGTTCGCGGCCCGACGCCACACCCGCCGCATGCAGCTCGCGGGTGCGCTCCAGCTCCTTGCGCGCCTGCTGCAGCTCGGCGCGGCCACGCACGCCCTCCGCCTGGGCCTGGCCGAACTCGGGCGAGGTGATCCAGGCAATCACTTGGCCGGCCTTCACTTTCTGGCCCGGCTGCGCCTCGATGCGCGCCACCTGCCCCGGCAACGGCGTGCGCAGTGCACTGGAACGGGTCTCGTCCCAGACCACCCGGCCCGGCAGCTGCAGGCTGGCGCTGGCGCCGGCGGTCACCGCCTCGCTGCGCAGCACGTCCAGCTGGCGGCTGCCGGCAGGAAACTGGATCTGGCCGGCACTGATCTGCGGCGCATCCTCGGTGTAGGACGCCGGCTCACGGCCGCAGCCGCCCAGCAGGGCCAGCGCCAGCAGGGCCGGCAGCACGGCGTGTCGCGCCCGCGGGCGATGGGCGACGGTGGACTTCATCGGGACTCTCCTTCAGCAACGGATGTGGCCGCTTCCCAGCGCGCCAGGGCAATGGCATGGTCGGCGCGCGCCTCGATCAGCGCGGCCTCGAAGTCGCGCCAGCTACGGCGCGCATCCAGCAGATCGGTCAGGCTGGCGGCGCCGCGCCGGTACGCCAGTTCGATGCCCTGCACCGCCTTGCGTGCGGCGTCGGACTGCAGTCCCTCATAGTCGCTGCGGCGCTGTGCGGCGGACTGCGCGCTGGCCTGCAGCTGGTCCAGCTCGGCGCGTGCTTCGCGCTGCAGTACCTGCAGCTCCAGCGCGGCGCTGTCACGGTCGGCCTCGGCACGCTGGATCGCGCCTCGTGCACGTGACGGGCCGCCGAGCGGAATGGTCAATGACACGCCCCAGGTAACACCGCTGATGTCGGTCGGCTCGCGCTCGGCCTCCACACCCAGCTGGATATCGCGATGGCGCTCGCTGCGCGCCAGAGCCACGCCCGCGTCGGCCGCAGCCAGGCGCGAACGCGCGGCACGCAGGTCGGCGCGCTGCTGCGGGTCGAACGCGCGTACATCGGCCACGCTGTTGGCATCCGGCCAGGGGTCATCTGCACTGAGGTCGCGGCTGTCATCGCGGCCGAGCAGCAGCCCCAGCGCATGCCGCGCGTCGCGCAGATCCAGGGCCGCCTCGCGCGCCGCGTCGGCTACGGCGAGATCGTCCACCGCCAGCCGCGCGCGATCCACCGGTGCCATCGCCCCTGTCGCGACCTGCTTGTCCGCCGCCGCCATCTGCTCGGCCGAACTCTGCCGGTTGGCCTCGGCAATCCGCGCCCGCTCCTGGGCGCCCTTCAGGCCGAAATAGGTTTCATGCAGCGCCACCTGCTGGCGACGCCGCGCATCGAGCATCTCCAGCCCGGCCACTTCCAGCAGCGCGTCGGCCTGGCGGATGCGCAGTGCGCGCTTGCCGCCGCGCTCCCAGGTCCAGCCCAGGCCCACGGTGCTGTCCACCCGCTTGTCCTGCCAGCGTCCGGGGCCGATGCCGTGCTTGGGGCTGATCTTGCTGGTGCCGATCGACAGCTCGGTGGCCGGGCGCAATGCCGCCGTCTGCGCATCGCCCTGCACACCGCGCAGCTCCAGTGCCGCCGCGCGCAGGTCCGGGTTGTGTGCTTCCATTGCGCGCTGCGCTTCCTGCAGGGACAGCGCCGTAGCCGCAGGCGCGCACAGAAGCGTGGCCAGCACGGCCGCTAGACGAGAGGAGAAATTCATGCACGTCACGGTAAGGTGATGCACTTGCGCCAAACTTGCCCCAACCTTGCACGAAGCTTGCAATGCGAATCCTGCTGATCGAAGACGACGCCGCTCTGGCCGATGGACTGATCCGCGCCCTGCAGGGTGCCGGTCATCTGTGCGACCACCTCTCGCGTGGACTGCACGCACCGGCGGCATTGGCCAGCGCACCGTATGACGTGATGGTGCTCGACCTTTCATTGCCCGACGTCGATGGCCTGGACCTGCTCTCGCGCCTGCGCAACGACGGCGCCACCCTGCCGGTGCTGATCCTGACCGCACGCGATGGTGTGGAGGACCGCATCCTCGGCCTCGACCGCGGTGGCGACGATTACCTGGCCAAGCCGTTCGCACTCGGTGAGCTGGAAGCGCGCCTGCGTGCACTGTCGCGCCGTCGCAGCGATGCACCGGCTCAGAAGCGATTGGGCCGGTTGTGCTTCGACAGCATCCGCAATGAAGTGCAGGTTGAAGGCCAGCGCATCGAGTTGACCGCGCGCGAGCTGTCGCTGGTCGAGGCACTGATGCAGCATCCCGGTCGCACCGTCACCAAGCAGCGCTTGTTCGATGCGCTGTACAGCTGGGACCACGAGGCCAACCTGTCGGTGATCGAGGTGCATGTCAGCCGCCTGCGCCGCAAGCTGGAACAGGCGCGCGCCGGCGTCGGCATCCGCATGCTGCGTGGGCTTGGATACCGGCTGGAGGCCGTGGGTGACTGAGCGCGTGCACAGCCTGCGTGGCCTGCTGCTCAGGCGCCTGTGGCTGCCGCTGCTGGTGCTGCTGCTGTGCAGCGCAGTGGGTTCATTTGCGCTGGCCCGGTTCTATGCCGGCCAGGTCTACGACCGCTGGCTGCTGGATTCGGCGATGTCGTTGTCCGAGCTGGTGACGGTGCAGGATGGTCGCGCTTCGATCGATATCACCCCAGCCGTCTCGCGCATGTTCAGCTGGGACACCGCCGACGAAGTGCATGGCGAGGTGGTCGACTCGGCGGGTGCGCGTTTGTATGGCGACCTGCCCGAAGCACTGCCACGCCCCGCAATCGCATCGGGAAATGATGACGAAGCCGTCTACTACGATGCACGGGTGCGCGGTCAACCGGTGCGCATGGTCGAGGTGGTGGTCAGCGCCGGACCGGGCCATGACATCCGGCTGCGCGTGGCTGAGACGCTTCGCAAACGCCACCGGCTGGAGCGCAAGCTGCTGCTGACCAGCGTTCCCTTCCAGGCCGCGATCCTGACACTGGCGGCGTGGCTGGCCTGGTCCGGTACAGGCGCTGCCGCTCGCCATGCCAACCTGGTTGCGCGGAAGCTGGCCAGCCCGCGGCCGGATCCGTTGGCACCGTTGGACCCCGCGCAGGAGGCGCCGCGCGAACTGTGGCCGGCGGTGGAGGCCTACAACGCGCTGCTGCAGCGTCTGGACGCGATGCAGGATGCGCAGCGGCGCTTTGTCAGCAATGCCGCGCACCAGCTGCGCACGCCCTTGGCGGCGATGCAGGTGGAACTGGAGAGTTCATTGCGCCAGCACGACCCGCAGGCCCAGCAGTTGGCGCTGTCCGGCACGCTGGCCGGGCTGGCCCGCTTGCAGCATCTGGTCAACCAGCTGCTGATGCTCAGCCGCTCGGAAGATCCGCATGGCAGTGCACTGCCGCTGCAACCGGTGGACCTGGCTGCGTTGGCACGCGGGGTGGTGGAGCGCTACGCCGACCGTGCGTTGGCGGCGGGCGTTGACCTGGGCTACGAGGGGCCAGACGACGGCGTGCAGGTACAGGGCGATCCGCAGCTGCTGCGCGAAGCGTTGGGCAACCTGCTGGACAACGCGCTGCGCTACGGTGCCGTGCCCGGTGTAATCACCCTCGGCGTTCGGCAGGAGACCGAAGGCGTGCAGGCATGGGTTGACGATGACGGCGCCGGCATTGCCGAAGCCGAACGCACGCGCGTCACGGAACGCTTCTACCGGGCCAGCAGCGAAGGCGATGGCTGCGGGCTGGGGTTGGCGATCGTGGCCGAGATCGCGCAGCGGCATGGTGCGATGCTGAAGATCGAAACGGCGCCGCTCGGTGGCGCGCGGGTGGGGGTTCGGTTCCGTTCGCGTTGACGTCCTGCGTGCCAACCAAGGTTGGCACCTACCAAAAGCGCCGCGACCCACGGATTCCGGTAGACGGCCTACCTTGCTGGGCACCGTTGACCTCCCGCGTGCCAACCAAGGTTGGCACCTACCAGGTGCGGGGGGCAATGGCGGCGGCAGGACGGCGCCGCCCCGCATCACCGGCTCATCGAGTACGGCGCCTGCGCGCCCTGCCCCGGCCAGTCCTTGTTCGGCTCGGCCTGCATGCTGAAGCGCAGCTCGCCACCGGCCAGGATCTCGTCGTGGCGCAGGAAGGTGCGCTGCAGCGGCTTGCCGTTGAGGCTCACGCTGCCCACATAGGTGTGCCTGTCATCCAGGCCATCGGCCACGATGGTGAACGTCTTGCCGTTGGGCAGGCGCATCGCGGTCTTCGGCAGGAACGGGCGGCCCAGGATGTACTCGCCCGAGCCCGGTGCCACCGGATAGAAGCCCAGCGCGGTGAACACATGCCACGCCGACATCTGGCCGACGTCATCGTTGCCGGCCAGGCCATCCGGACGGTCGGCGTACTGGGTGTCCATGATCTGCTTCAGGCGCGCCTGGGTGCGCCACGGCTGGCCAGCGTACGAGTACAGGTAGGCCACATGGTGGCTGGGTTCGTTGCCATGTGCATACCAGCCGATCAGCCCGGTGATGTCTTCCATGTGCTCGAAGATGGACGGATCCACCTTGGCGCTGAACACCTCGTCCAGACGCGCGAGCAGCTTGTCGCTGCCACCGTGCGCTGCCGCCAGGCCGGCCACGTCCTGCGGCACATACCAGGAATACTGCCAGGCGTTGCCCTCGGTGTAGTCGGTACCGTAGCCACTGGCGCTGGGGTCGAACGGGGTGCGGAAACTGCCGTCGCGCTTGCGTGCGCGCATGAAGCCGGTGTCCTTGTCGAACGCGTTGCGCCAGTTGGCCGCGCGCTTGTCGAAGGTCGCCGCGATATCGCCCTTGCCCATCGCCTGCGCCATGCGTGCGATGGTCCAGTCATCGAAGGCGTATTCCAGCGTCTTGCTGGCCGCTTCACCTTCCTCGTCGATCGGTACGTAGCCTAGCTCGCGGTACTGTGCGATACCGTCATAGGGGCCGTAATTGGCGGTCTCGACCATCGCCTTCAGCGCCTTGTCGGCGTCGAAGCCACGAATGCCCTTCACGTAGGCGTCGGCGATCACCGGCACGGCGTGGTAGCCGATCATGCACCAGTCTTCCAGGCCATGGAACGACCACACCGGCAGCATGCCGTAGGGGCTGTGCTCATGGTGGGCCAGCATCGAATTGACGAAGTCGCTGTTGCGCTTCTCCGGTTGCACCAGGGTCAGCAACGGGTGCAACGCACGGTAGGTATCCCACAGCGAGAACGTCGAATAGTTCGTGAAACCATCGGCCTTGTGCACGGCATTGTCCGAACCGCGATACTGGCCATCGGTATCCATGAACAGCGTCGGCCCCAACAGTGTGTGGTACAGCGCGGTATAGGCGCTGCGGCGAGCGTGCTCGGGTGCATCGATGTCGAGCACCGACAGCGCCTGCGTCCATTCCTGTTTCGCCTGCGCACGCACGCGGTCGAAATCGAAGTCGGCCACTTCCGCGTCGAGGTTGGCAATGGCGCCGGCCTCGCTGACCGGCGAGATGGCAACCTTGACCACCAGCGGTGCGTCCAGCTTGCCGAATGCGAAGGTACCGACCAGCTGACGGCCCTCGATCTGTGCGCGCTGGGACGGATCCTTCTCGCCCGGCGGCGGGAAGCCCTTGTAGACGATGTCCTGCTCGGTGTTGTGCAGCTCATGCCCGGCCAGCGGGCGAGAGAAGCGCATCGCGAAATACAGCTGGCGGCCCGGCGCCCAGCCGCGCGTCTCGCGGAAGCCGGTCACCGTGCCGTCGGCACGCACCCGCACCCGCGACCACAACACCTTGCCCGGGTAGTCGTACATGCTGGTGCGCATGTCCAGCAGCACCTTGGCGTCGGTGCCCTTGGGGAACGCATAGCGATGCACCCCCACGCGGGTACTGGTGGTCAGCTCGGCACGCACCTTGTAATCGTCCAACGTGACCGCGTAGTAGCCCGGCTCCGCTTTCTCGTCATCATGGCGGAAGCGGGAGGCATAGCCGCTGCGCGGCTTCTCGGGATCGCCACGCTCCAGGCCGGGACTGCCGGTGAACGGCATCAGCAGGATGTCGCCCAGATCGGAATGGCCAGTGCCGGAAAAATGGGTGTGCGAGAAGCCGACGATGCTGCTGTCGTCGTAGCGGTAGCCGGCCGCCCAACCGTAGGCCTTCTCGCGCGGCTGGATACGCGTATCCGGGCTGAGCTGGACCATGCCGAACGGTACCGTCGCACCCGGATAGGTGTGACCTTCGCCACCGGTGCCGATGAACGGGTCCACCGATGCATAGGCCTTGTCGGCGGCGGTTCTGGCAGGCGCGGCCGAAGCCAGGCCGGAAGCGAGCATCGCCGTGGCGGCGACAGCGATCAGGAGACGACGGTCCAGCGTGGGCATCGGCATTTGGATCGATTCAGGTGATAGCCGGATGCTAGCACCGGGCCTGTCACGCCGCATGCTGCAGTGCGACTGCCCCGCGTGCCACGCCCGGTTCACTCCTCAATCGGGAAGCGCGCCCTGCAACGACATGAGGTCCACGCTGTCCAGCGGCCTCACTACCCGCGCGACCTCTTCTCCATCGTGCAGCAGCACCACCGTCGGCCACAGCTTCACTTTGAACGCTCGGCCCAGAGGCCTGCCCTTGCCATCCTCGATCTTCCAGTGCGGCAGATCGTTTGCTTCGACAAAGGCCTGCAACGCGGGCTGCGCGGCCTGGCAGTGGCCACACCAGGGCGCGCCAAACTCGAGAAGCAGCCAGCCGACCTGCGCCTCCACATCCAATCGGTCGGGCTCCGCCGACAGGTGATCGCGCATGAATGGCATCCGTGCTACGCCGCCAGCGCCTTCTGGATATCCGCCAACGGCGCGTTGGTCAGGTCCTTGGCGATGTCGCCCAGCAGGCGGGCCTGCGTTTCCTTGTGCAGCAGCGGACGGATGCGTCCCAGCGTGGTCGGATCAGCGATCAACACCAGGTGTGCATAGCGGTTCTTCAACGCATCCTCATTGAGCTGTTCCGCCACCTGCTTGGCGAACGTCGCCTCGTTGAGCTGGGATACCGACATGTCCTTCGGCACTGCACCCGCAGGCCCCTGCCCGGATACACCCTGCTCGCTGATGTCCTGCAGGCGCAGTTCACCTTCCTGCTTCAAGGCCAGCTGGTGATCGCTGCCGACATTGGTGAATACACGGGCCGAACCGCCATCGGCGACAACCACAAGCGTACCTTCGGGAATACGACGGGTCATGCGATGCTCCTTCTCTGTTACGTTCGCCCACAACGTAGAGGGCGGCATGTGAGCAGCACGACCAGATTCCGTTCAACGCACGTCATCATTGCTTTGCAGATGAACAGGCATGATGGAACACAGCGTGCAGACAACTGCGCTTCGCTGCACGCTCACGCGCGTGCCGTTATGATGAACGGATGATCGACACGACCCACTACGTGACGGGCGCACCTGTTACGTGGAAAGCACTGCCGACCGGCGCTCCGCTTGCCACGCATGTTCCTGCTCCGCCCGTCCATCGCCTCGCGCTGGATCCTGGCGGATGACGCCCGCAGGCACTTCGCCTGCATCCCCCCCCCCGCATCGCTGTGATTCCCGGCCGCTGACAGCGCGGCCGTCGTGATCCCGTTGCCGTGCTTCCGCCGAAACGGCGGTGCCACGCCGTGCGCGTGCATCCACGCATGCCGCCGTTTTTTCCATTTCAAACCTCCCAGGGAGCCCCCATGCAGGACACACCCGAGGCACATGCCCATTTCGGCTGGTTCAAGCGCCGCCGTCACCTGAAGGTCGATGAGATCACCGTCGTCGACACGCCCATGCTCAAGCGCGCCGTCGGTGCCGCCGCACTGGGCAATGCCATGGAGTGGTTCGACTTCGGTGTCTACGGCTATCTGGCCGTCACCATCGGCCAGGTGTTCTTCCCGTCCAGCAACCCCACCGCACAGGTGATCGCCGCCTTCGCCACCTTTACCGTGGCGTTCCTGGTGCGTCCGCTCGGCGGCCTTGTGTTCGGCCCGCTCGGCGACCGTTATGGGCGCCAGAAAGTGCTGGCGTTCACCATGATCCTGATGGCGCTGGGCACGTTTGCGATCGGCCTGATTCCGTCCTACGAGCGCATCGGCATCTGGGCGCCGGTGCTGTTGCTGCTGGCGCGCGTGGTGCAGGGATTCTCCACCGGTGGCGAGTACGGCGGTGCGGCCACGTTCATCGCCGAGTATTCCACCGACCGCAACCGTGGGTTGATGGGCAGCTGGCTGGAGTTCGGCACGCTGGGCGGCTACATCGCAGGCGCCGGTACCGTCACTGCGCTGCACATGCTGCTGAGCAGCGAGCAGATGCTGGACTGGGGCTGGCGCATTCCATTCCTGGTGGCCGGCCCGTTGGGCCTGCTCGGCCTGTACATGCGCATGAAGCTGGAGGAAACCCCGGCGTTCCGCGCGTTCGCCGAAGAAGCCGAGAAGCGCGAGCACGACCGGCCGGGGCTGGGCGCACTGTTCCAGGTGCATGGTCGCCAACTGCTGGTGTGCATGGGCCTGGTGCTGGTGTTCAACGTCACCGACTACATGCTGCTGACCTACATGCCCAGCTACCTCAGCGTCACCATGGGCTATGCCGAGAGCAAGGGCCTGCTGCTGATCATCATCGTGATGCTGGTGATGATGCCGTTGAACATCGTCGGCGGGTTGTTCAGTGACAGGCTGGGCCGCCGACCGATGATCATTGGTGCCTGCATCGCGCTGCTGGTGCTGGCCATTCCGTGCCTGCTGCTGGTCGGCAGCGGCAACGACGGGCTGATCTTCCTTGGCCTGATGCTGCTGGGCCTGGCACTGGTGTGCTTCACCAGTTCGATGCCGTCCACGCTGCCGGCGCTGTTCTATACGCCGGTGCGCTACAGCGCGCTGTCGATCGCATTCAACGTGTCGGTGTCGCTGTTCGGTGGCACTACGCCGCTGGTGACCGCGTGGCTGGTGGAGCGTACCGGCGACCCGCTGGTGCCGGCCTATTACCTGATGGGCGCGGCGGTGATCGGCCTGGTGACCATGCTGTTCGTGAAGGAGACCGCCGGCCTGCCGCTGCGTGGCTCACCGCCGGCAGTGGGCAGCGACAAGGAGGCCGCTGCGTTGTTGAAGAGCGATGTACCGGTAACGGTGGACCCGACCTTGCCACCACTGCCGGAGGCTGCGGAGCCTGAGCAGGTGAAGCCGGCCTGAGGCTGGCCGCAGAACGCGGTCCCCGCTTGGCGTGGACCTACGGGGCCAGTGGCGCCGGGCCAATACGCCCGGCGCTCCCTGGCGCTACTTCTTGATGTGAGTCAGCTTCCCCGGCGTCCAACGCAGCGTCCATGTGTAGTTTCCGTCCGGCGGACAGACGTGGCGGTTCGGGCTCTTCCATTCGCAGACCGTCGCCCCGGCACTGACGGTGAAATCGACAACGATGCGATCACCCTGGATGCGGATGGCACGGATGGTGCCTGGAATCTGTTCAGCCGCGTCGTCAGCATAGCCATACCTGCGGATGGCGGCATAGTCCTCTGCTTCCACCGGCGACAGGCTGTTCGGGTTCTCCTGGCCGCGCGGATCGTTTGCCGTCAGCGCCGTCATCACCGCAACGACGTTGCTTTGGGCGAAGCTGCCGCCGGAATAGTCGGACGTGTAGAAATACACGACCTCGGCACGGCCATCGCCATCGAGATCGGCAACAGCGGTCCAAACCGGGCGGAAGCCGGATTCAATGTCGCCGCCGGGAATCAGCCGCAGGTTGGCTTCGGCGGCGTGGAAGGCCTGCACCAGGCTGGGCGGCGATGGTCGCTTGGCGGCAGGCGACGCTGCCATCGTCGGCATGCAGGACAGCGCCAGCGCGGCAAGCACCAGGCAGATAGAACTGGAGCGGAATGTCGCAGGTCCGTGCATGTCATCCTCCTTGAGTGTGCGGTCAGTCTAACCGCAGCTCCGGTGGCGCCCAGTCGGACACGGCGCGGTCTCGCGCGATGTGTGAAAGGTATCCACGTATGGCGTGGATCTAATCCGAGGTGTTCAATTCCATCGCACGCATCACGATGGGCTTGGCCCAATCCGGCGTATGCAGCAGCTCGGCCACCGAGACCGGGTACTGCAGTTGGCCATGCGCCATCGCCAGCACCGGCAGCGGCTCGACGCAGCCGTCGGCGTCGGCGGGAGCGCTGTTGTCGTAGACATGCAGCTCGGCCAGGTGTGGCAGCAGGTCCAGCAGGTTCTCGCGCGCCGAATCGAAGCGGGCGTGGATCTTCTCCACCGGAATATCGTGGCCACCGGCCGCTACCCGCGCAGCGACGCGGGCGATGTGCAGCTCGACGCTGGACAGGCCGCAGAACCATACCGCCACATGATGCTGCTCACAGGCCTCGCGCAGCAGGCCTGGAATGGTGTTGCCGCCCAGCGTGGTCTCGAAGGCGAATTCCGTGCCATCAGCCATGGCCTGGCGCAGGCGGCGGGTGCCTTCCTGCCAGGCCTCCGCATTGGCATCGGGCAGCGGCCAGCCGGCCTCCACCAGGCGCCGGGTGAACGAATCGGGGTTGAACCAGCCCAGCCCTTCGGCTTCCAGCCAGGTACCCAGCAGCGAACTCTTGCCGGCGCCATTGACGCCGGCAAGCACCAGAATCCGCCCCATCGGTCAGAGCGGACGGCCGAGGATGACCTTGCGACCGCGGCGGATCGGCTGGCCCAGCACCTTGCCCAGCCCCTCCCCGCGCTGCAGGCTGGCCAGGGTCTGGTCAAACTCACCGCGCAGGCGCAGCAGTTCTTCGCTGCGCTCACCGGCATCGCCGCCAGCGGCCTTGGCCAGCAGTTCCTGGTAGGTGCGGATGTCCACGATCACCGCTTCGGGGTGGTTGTGGTTGGTGATGACCAGCGCCTGCTTCTCGCGCACGGTGCGCATCAGGCTCGGCCAGCCACGGGTCTTCACCGACGACGCGGGAGCCTTTTCGAGGCCAGGCAGATCCAGCGGCAGGGTCATGGCACGGCTCCAGACGGGGACAGTTGAGGCCATTATGCCCAATTTGGCCCAATTGGGGATAAATGGACCTCTACCTGCCGGAACCGCCCGCGGCCGCGCCGGGAGCATCGGTCTGCAGCAGGCTGTCTCGCTCGCGCAGCGGAAAGCGGATCCAGGCATCCAGGCCCTGCGGGCCAAAGCGCAGCTCGCCGCTGCCGGCGAGTTCGTAGGGCACGCGCTGCTCGATCAGCGCCCGGCCAAGGCCACGCTGCCGGGGCTGCTCCCAGTCCTCCACTTCGGCATGGCGCTCGCACCAGTGCAGGCCCAGCCATGGCTGGCCGGCCTGAACCTGCAGATCCCAGGTCACCTCGATCCGGCCATCCTCATGGGTCAGTGCGCCATGCCGCAGGGCATTGTTCGCCAACTCGTGGATCGCCAGGGACAGTACTTCGGCCGCCTTCGGCGGCAGCAGCACATCCTCGCCCTGCAGGCGGTAGGCCGCCGCTGCCGGCGTCTGCGCCGCGATCTCCTCATGGAGCATGCCACGCAGGCAGACCCCGGCATTGGCGCCGCGGGTCAGCAGGCTCTGCGTGCGCGCCAGCGACATCAGTCGCCCGCACAACCGTTCAGCGTATTCATCCACGCTGCTGACCGACTCGCGGGTCCGCCAGGCAATGGCATGGATGGTCGACATGATGTTGCGCACCCTGTGCTGCAGTTCGGCCAGCAATACAGACTGGCGCTCGGTGGCACGCTTGAGATCGTCGATGTCCACGGCGATGGCAAATACGCCGCTGACCTCACCGTCGCCATCGCGCAGGGGCGCGGCCGCGACCCGGGTCCAGCGCGCGCGCCCATCGTCATGCAGATACTGGAACTCCAGCCCCGGCACCACGGTCTCGCCGCGCATCGCACGGGCGATGGCGAAATCCTCCGGCCCGATGGCGCTGCCGTCCGCATGCCAGCCACGCCAGCGATGCAGGTTCACCTCATCCGTGGAGGGCACCTTGCCGCTGGGCAGGTAGGCACGCATCTGGTCGTTGGACAGCTGCAGGCGCCCTTCGGTGTCGACAATGCAGACGCCCACCGGCAGCACCTTGAAGGCCAATGCCAGGCGCCGGTCCGCCTCCCGCCGCTTCTGCTCTTCGCGCTCGCGTGCCGATTGGGCCACATGCGCCGCTGTGGTCTCGAACATGGTCACGAGCACGCCGTTGATGCGCCCTTCCTCGCCACGGATCGGGCTGTAGGTGATGGTGAACCAGACATCCTCCAACCGCCCGCGACGCGCCAGGGGATAGAGTTTGTCCTCGTAGGTGATGGTTTCGCCCTGCCAGACGCGCTGGTAGATCGGTCCATTGATATGCCAGACCTCGGGCCAGCACTCGCGGGTCGGCTGGCCGAGCCCTCCGGGATGCTTGTCGGCCAGAATCTCGGCATAGCCATCGTTGTAGAGCTGCACCAGCTGCTCACCCCACAGCACGATCATCGGGAAACCATGGGCCAGCATCAGGTCGACGGTGGCGCGCAGGTGGGGCGGCCACTGCTCGCAGGCACCCAACGGCGTGGATGACCAGTCGTGGCGGGCGATGCGCGCGGCCATGCCATCGTGGCGCACATGCAGCTGCGGTGCAGGTGGCATCTGGCCACGCAGCCTGGCGGCGTGGATGTCTTCAGGACGGCGCGACATGCCGCGCAATCAGGCAATGCCCGCAGAGACCTGCGGCGCCGCCACCAGCGCGGCCAGCTGCTGCACCAGCGCTTCGATGTGATAAGGCTTGGTACAGCGCGGCGCGCTGGCAAAGCGGCTGGGCAGGTTGTCGTCGTAACCGGAGGTCAGCAGGAAGGGGATACCCGTCTCGGCCAGCCGATCGGCCAGCGGATAGACCTGCTCACCGCCCAGGTTGATGTCCAGCAATGCCACATCGATGGGATGGGTATCGACCAGCCGCCCCAGCGCCTGCAGGTCACCGGCAGGCCCCACCACCTGTGCGCCTTTCAGCTCCAGATAGTCGACCAGAAACATCGCGATGGCGAATTCATCCTCCGCCACCAGTACACGCAGCCCTTTCAGGCCCTCTGGTTTGTTGCCCGCTTCCAGCACGACCGGCGCTCCTCGATACACGCGGCCCAGCTCTGCCGCAACACCCGAAGGATGCGCGAAACGGGCTACAAGAGCGCGTGATGATGAATGAAGATCGCGGCGACGGCGCGTTCACCGTGCAGCGCAGCGGCGCGTTCAGAAGGCCCGTTCCCATTTCAGGCTGAGCAGGCTGCGGTCGTGGCTGTACAGCCAGCCGACGTTGCTGTCGATGCGCGCGTAGCGCAGGCTCAGGCTGGGCACCAGCCCGGCCACCGCCAGGCGCTCGCTGCGCACGACAGCAATCAGGTTCTGTTCGCTGTCCTCACGCCGCGCCTCCAGCAGCGGGCTCCACGCCTCGTAGTCGCGCTCGCGCAACGACACGAACACGGTGGCGGTGGTGCCCGTCCACTGGCGCGCCGCCCCCAGGCGCAGTCCACGCTGGCGGTAGCCGTTGGCCGGATTGGCGGCGCGGCTGTCACTCAGGTCCAGCCCGGCAAAGAGGGTCCAGCGCGGGTTGAGCGCACGGAACCAGGTGGCGTACACCGCGGCCAGCTCACCGTCGTAATTGCTGGCCAGGCCGCGCTGGCGATAGCGCTGGCGCTTCCAGTCGGCCTCCAGCCTGAGCAGGCTGCGCCCGTCCAATGCATATTGCCATTCGCCATGCAGCCCGCTGCCGCCCTGCAGGGCCCGGTTGCCCAGGCCCTGGTAGTCATAGCTCGGCGCGATCTGCAGGGTATGCCGAGCGCTGCGCCAGCTATAGCCCGCCTGCACGCTCGCATTGAGCTCGTTGTAGGCGCTGTGCCCGCGCCATGCCTGGCCGAACGCAAGCGCGCGCACATAGACGCCGTGATGACCGGCCAGTGCCCAGCGACGCTCCAGGTTGCCGTCGTAGTCCAGGCCGATGGCGCGCTGGGCATCGGGAAGATTGCGCTGGATGATGCAGGTGTCGCCCACTCCGAACAGGCAGGTGCGGCTGGCCGAGCTGCGGTTGATGTTGTCGCTCCATGCCGGGCCGGCTGCCAGCGCTCCTTTCCAACGCCTGCGCGCCTGCAGTGCGGCCAGGTAGGCGTCCACCCGTCCGCGTACACCCGCGGTAGTGGGGTCGTCGGCATTGATGCCACCGGCGATGGCCGTGAACAACGCCTCCGCATCGCGGTCGCGCTGGTCCTCGGCATGGACACGTGCAAGCTCAAGGCGGGCCGGCAGGAAATCCGGCTGCGCCGCCAGCAGTGCTTCGTACTCGTTGGCCGCGCGGTGGTGATTGCCGGCCACCCGCGCCAGGCCGCCCTGCGCGTAGTGGCGCAGCAACGGGTCGTGGCCGGGCAGTTCGATGTATTCGTCCAGGAAGCGCTGCGCTGCGCCCCATTGCTGATGCTGCAGCGACAGGTACAGCGCCTGGCCCAGATCGTCGACCGTGCGCTCCACGCGCAGGGTCTGGCCGTCGATGGTGATGGTCGGTCGCGCCGACTCGGCCTGCTGCAGGCGCTGCTGGTCCTGCTGCTGGTGGCGCAGCTCGCTGCCCTGCTCCAGCACACGACGAAGATCATCCTGCTGGGCGCGCACATCGGCAGCCGCCAGCAACAGGATCACAAGGAAGATGGGATGGCGCATGGTCGATCCGTGGCGGTGCATGCAGCGGGCCGAAGCAGGGACTGGCGGATCGCGGCTTGTCCCTGCCCTGCCCCGTCAGGGGCGTGGCAATCAGTTCTTGCTGCCGCCGAAGGCGGTGTCGTACTGGCTGTTGCCGGCGAAGGTGGCGATGCCGGCCAGGGTGGCCGCGTTGGCGCCGAAGAACTGGCCCTGGGTGGTGCCGTTGACGCTGCCATTGACGTTGGCCGAACCGGCGAACGATGCATCGGCACTGTTGATGTTGGCAACGATGGCCAGGGTCAGGCCATTGCCGGACAGCGCACCATCCAGGGTGCCGGCGCCGAAGTCGGCGTCGAAGGTGCCGCTTAGCAGGTTGCTGCCGTTGAACTTGTTCAGGCCGGCCACGGTGTAGGACGCCACGCCGGCGGGCAGCGTGGTGCCGGCGCGGTCGCCAACGAAGTAGACCTGGCGGTTGTTGAAGCCACCGGCAGCGCCATCCTTGGACCATTCGCCGAACCAGACATCGCCACTGCCGACCTTGACGAAGTTGAAGTGGCCCATGCCGGCGTGGCTTCCCGGTGCGCCGGTGATCGGCATGGCCAGGGTACGTACCGTCACGCCATTGACGGTGGTGGGTGCCGAGTAGGCGCTCAGGCCCTGGACGTCCACCGGCTTGGCCTGGGACACGGTACCGACACCGATGCCGGCCTTGCCAGCGCGGTGCGGGCCGCCATTGACCTGCGATTCGCCAACCGCCACGTACAGCTCGGCATCGGTCCTGGCACTGGCGGCACCGACGATGTCGGCAGCATGCGCGGCACCGACCAGAGCCAGCGAGGCGGCAACGGCGAGCACCGAACGGGAGATCATTTTCATGGTATTGCTCCTTGGTTGAGGGAACTACGGGTACAACGCTTGAAGGTGGGAGATCAGAAGCGCGCGGTGACGCCGAGCTTCAGGGTGCGACCCGGGGCCGGCAGCGTGGAGCGCGTGGCTGGATCGACGTAGTAGCGGTTGCCGAGGTTGCTGCCGACCAGCTCGACGCTGGCATGCTCGTTGAAGCGCCAGCGCGCATAGGCATCGACGGTGGTGATGTTTCCCCAGGTGAACGGCACGTTCTGCCAGAGCAGGCCGCTGCCACCGCTCAACAGGCGCTCACGGTAGGCCTGCAGGTCAGGGTTCTCGTGCCGCTGGTAGTGCACGATGCGGCTGCCCAGTTCCAGGCGCCCATCGAACAGGCGCGTGCCCAGCGACCAGTTGATCGACAGCTTTGGAATGGCCTGGGTCAGCAGGTAGCCACCGACGAAACCATCCTGCACGCAGTTCGGAACCAGGCCGCGGTTCGCGTCCAGGAGCACCGCCGTGCTCTCGTCACACACCTCGTTTTCCAGCGTGCGGGTGATGCCCAGATCGGTGAAGAAGCGCCGGTTGTCGAAGCGGGCCTGCAGTTCGATACCACGGATGGTCTGCTTGTCGATGTTGTCGAACAGGAAGTTGCCATCGCGTTCGATCACGTCACGGGTCTTGTGCACGTAGTACGCCAGCTTGACGTCGGCATCGGCGGTGTTGCCGAACAGGGCCGACAGGTTGTGCACGTAGCCCACTTCGTAGTTGTAGGCGTGCTCGGGCTTGAGCGCATGCAGCGGATTGAGGCTGCCGGAGAAGGCGATGGTGCTTTCGAACATGCTCGGGAAGCGCACCGCTTCGCTGTAACGCACGTAGGCACGGGCGGCCGGGGACAGGTGTGCAGTGGCCGAGAAGGTCGGCAGCCAGGCATGGTCGCGGCGGCGGCCGTTGCGTCCATCGACCGGCTGCGACTGTACGCTGTTGCCGATGTTGCAGACCTGGTCGCTGCCGGCGAACACCGGCTGCACGCCGGGAATGGCCGCCACTTCGCCATTGAGGCAGGGATTGCCGGCGCGGGTGTAGTTGCCATCGGCATCGGGCAGCCAGGGCCGTGTGTACCTGACCGGACGCGGCGTTTCGTACGGTGCCAGCAACACACGGATGCTGTCATCGATGAACCAGCCCATGCCGCGCTTTTCCCATACGGCGCGGCGTGCTTCCAATGCGTCGATGCGGGCCTGCAGATTGGCGGGACGAGGCGGCAGTTCGTTCACGGTGTACTGCGCTTCCTTGCCACCTACGCCCTTGTTCAGCAGCTCGGGGTGCGCCTCGAGGAAATCGTCGAAGGCCCAGTAGCGGCCGTAGCGCACGCCTGCATTGAGGGTGAGGAAGTCGACCGGCCGCCACTCCAGGATCAGGTAGCCTTCACCCTCCTGGCGGCGCCCGGCACGCGGGAACATGCGCCAGCCATCGGTGGTGCCGAAGTACGGATCGCGGGACCCCAGCTTCTCGTACTGCCAGTTGCCGCCCACGGTCAGGTCCAGGGTCGAATGCAGCGCGAAGCGGTTGCTCAGGATCAGGCCGGTGCGGTCATTGCGCGCGTTGGCCAGCGCGGTGTTGCGCAGGATCGGGCTGGCGTCCGGATTCCATGCCGGATTACCCACTGCGAAGTTCGGGAAGCCGCCAGCGCTGTAGGTATCGCTGTCCGTCTCCGTGCGCCACAGGTTGGCGTACAGGTCCAGCCAACGACTTCCGGCGGGCTGGAAACGGTACTCCAGGTTCCACGCATCCGAATCGACCCGGCTGAGCGGCCACTGGATGCGGCCGTAGTCCGGGGCCGACAGGATGCGCGACGGCATGATCTCGCCGTAGTGCGACAGCGTGCGCCGCCAGGTCGCCTTCAACTGCTGGTCATCGTTGATCTGCCAGCTGCCCTTGACCAGCCAGGACTCCTGTTCGCTGGAGGTATTGGGCACTTCATCGCCGGGCTTGAAGTAGCGCGCCAGCGTGGTGATGTAGTCGATGCCCTGGTACTCGAACTGCTCGCGCCGGTCCTGTTCGTAATAGGCGCTGCCCTGGGTCCCGGAGAAGTAGTTGCCGCGCTTGCGCCAGGCGTAGGCGGCCATCAGGTCGACGTTGTCGCCACGCACGCCCAGCGCCAGGCGCCAGGCCTGGTCCTCGCCATCGAAGGGGTTGTTGCCACTGCGCGACTTCACCGGCACCACCAGGGTGCGGTCGTCGTAGGGTGAGTTCGGCGAGCCCTGCGGGAAACCCGGCACGGTGCGGTAGTCCTCGCCGGTGTGCAGCCGCGGCAGGCGCGGTGCCACCGCATTGCTGCTGCCTTCGATCTTCAGCTCCCCGCCGAAGCGCTCGCCGGCAGCGACGACGTCATCGACGTCGATGGTCTTGATCACCAGCGCGCCACCGATCCCGCTGTGCACATCGCGCACCAGCCCTGGCCCCTTGATGACCTGGATGCCACCAATCAGGTTGGGATCGATGTAGTTGCGGTTGCTGACGCCGTTGTAGCCACGCCATACCGTGAGCGCCTGTTCGCCGCCGTCGATGCTGACCGGCACCCGCCCGGGCCCCTGGATGCCACGGATGTTGACGTCCAGCGCGCCGCTGTTGCGCGCATCGCCACTGAACACACCGACCAGATCCTTGACCACGTCGGCCGGATTGGAGCCACGGTAACGCTCCACCCGGTCGCGCCCCGAATACGCCGTGGTCATGTCCAGCGCGAACACATCGTCGTAGCCACGCCGATCGCGGGCCTCACCCCCTTCCGACTGAAGGCGACCGGCCACGTCCAGTGTTTCGGTCACCCGCACCCCTTCCCCTTCACCCGCCTCCGCTGCGGCCCGCAGGCTCCAGGTACCGTCCATGCCGCGCTGTGCACGCACGCCGCTGCCGCGCAACAGCTGCTGCAGCGCCTGCATCTGGCTGTACTCACCCTTCACTGCGCTGGAGCGGCGGCCGTCCACCAGGTCGCTGCGGAACACCACCTGCACATCGGCCTCGCGGCCAAAGGCGCGTACGGCATCAGCCAGTGGCTGCTCCGGAATGGTGTACTGGCGCAGCGGCGCGACGATCGCCGGCTGCGCCTGCACGGCCGGCACCCAGGCCAGCGGCAGCAATGCGGTGGAAACAGCCAGGGCCAGAGCGGTGGTGCGACGATGACAGGCGGATGCCGTGGACGGCATGGACGGGAACTCCTCAAGCGTGGCGGAACCACGGGCACATCCGGTGCCGGTGGCATGTCTGGCTTGAGGAGAAACGGTGTTTCGCTCTGGCTATACCTCTATAGACAGCGGGGCGCTGCAGTTGCCCACGGTTCTTTCATGTTTTTTTCATGCGACCCGTTCATCCAGGTGCTGGGCGGGCCTCACCACAGCACCAGCGCGCCGCCGGGCAAGCGCTGCACGCGCAGTCCTGCCTGCGCGGCCACCGCATCGATGGCCGTCTCTGGTTGCTGCAGGTGGAACAGGCCACTGACCCGTACGCTTGCGCCCTGCCCGCCCAGTACCCAGACCGGAGCACGCCGGTAGCGCGCCAGATCGGCGATGGCCTGCGCGGCGGGCTGATCGTCGATCACTACCTCGCCACGCCGCCACGGCGCCATGGCATCCGGATCGGCCTGCCGCAGCGGCTGCAGCCAGCGACCGTCACGGAACACGCGTGACTGCCCCGCATGCAGGCGCTGTACGCTGCCATCGCCCGGACGCACGTCGACCACACCCTCGCTGACCTGGGTGGTGACCGTGGTATCCAGCATCGACACACTGAAGGCGGTACCGATGTCACGGACCAGGCCGCCGGCCGCCTCGACCTGGAACGGTCGCGCCTCATGGGCCACCTGGAACCAGGCCTGGCCGCGCAGCAGGCGCAGGTGCCGCTGCTGGCCATCGAACGCAACCGCCAGTGCGGTGCCCGCATCGAGTACGGCGGTGCTGCCGTCCTCCAGCTGCACCACGCGCGGTGCATCGCTGCTGCGCAGGTCACTGCGTGCCAGCAGCAGCGCGTGTGGCGCAGCGGCAACCATCAGCACCACCCCCGCGGCACTGGCCAGCAGCCACGGCAGGCGGCGCTGAGGCGCGATCGGGCGCAACCCTTGGCGATCAGCCGTCAACCCGGGCAGCGCGGCCAGCACGTCGGGCCCGGCGGCATCCAACCCTTGCCAGAAGGCCTGCTGCTGTCGCCAGGCCAGCGCATGGCGCGGATCAGCCTGCAGCCAGCGCTGCAGGGTTCGTTGCTGGCGTTCCGGCAGCGGGCCTGCACTGCACTGGATCACCCAGCGCAACGCCTGCCTGGCCTGACGCGGCGAGGGTTCGGACGTGGTCATGGTTGTGGCCTGCCGCACCACGAACGGGTGCGCCTTCCTGTTGTGACAACGGCGGGCGCGATCTGCCCACGGCAATCGCCGCTCATCGATGCATTCCCTGCTGGTGCTGCTGGATCAACAGCGCCGCGCGCAGCACATGCTTGCCCACCAGGCTCTTGGAAATACCCAGCCGGGCGGCGATTTCGCGCTCACTCAGGCCCAGGTAGCGGTTGAGCACGAAGCACTCGCGCACCTGGGCTGGCAGCGCGAGGATGGTCTGGGTGATCTCGCGCAGCTGCGCCTGGTCCAGCGCCTGCGCCTCGCCATCGCGGCTGGCCTCGGCCATGTCGAGGGCGTACTCGGCCATCGCATGCCGCTCGCGGGCGTCGGACTGGCTGCGGTTGAGCGCGTGGTGGTAGGCCATCCGGTACAGATAGCCACGCGGCTCCAGGATGGGCGGATCGCCGGGCACGCTGCTGGCCTTCAGGTACAGGTTCTGCAGGGTGTCCTCGGTACTGGCCGGGTCGAGATAGCGCGCGATGAAGCGAGACAACGCACGGCGCTCGCGGATCAGCAGCTCGACCAGCGCCAGGGCATTGGGAGACATAGGTGCCAAGGCCGGACCGGGGAATGATGGGCGTGATGGCGACGGTCCGGACGTGGATTGTGGGCTGCGCGGTCGCAGGCGGCAAGCCGCGGCCGAGAGCTTCATCCACGCATGGCGTGGATCTACCAAGGCGCAGGTCCAGTAGATCCACGCCATGCGTGGATGGAAGAGCTAGGGTTCCTCCAGCGCCTCGAAGCGTTCGGCGAGGTAATCGATCAGTGCACGCACCGCCGGCAACAGGCCGCGTCGCGACGGGAACACCGCGTGCACGATGCCGTGCTTGGGCACCCACTCCGGCAGCACCGGCACCAGCGCGCCACTGGCCAGTTCGTCACTGATCATCATCCGCGGCAGCATCAGCAACCCCACCCCGGCCACCGCAGCGGTGCGCAACGCGATCATGTCATCGCTGACCAGCCGCGGGCGATGATGCACGCTGGCCAGCACGTCGCCCGGCCCGGTGTATTCCCATACATGCTGCTGGCTGGGCGATGCCAGATCGACGGTCGGCATCATCGCCAGGTCGGCCGGCACCTGCGGCGTGCCCAGCCGCTGCAGCAGCGCCGGACTGGCACTGGTACACCAGACCCGACGCGCCAGCACGCGTACCACCAGGTCGCTGTCCTCCAGTGGCGGCGGCCGCACGCGGATCGCCACGTCCACACCCTCGCCCACCACGTCGACGCGCCGGTTGGTGGCGTCCAGCTGCACCGTCACCTGCGGGTGCTGGGCCAGGAAGTCGGCCAGCATCGGGCCGATGCGCGCATGCAGGATCGCGATCGGGCACGCCAGGCGGATCGTGCCGCGCGGCTCGGCGCGCGACATCGCAATCGCTTCTTCGGCCGCTTCGGCTTCGACCAGCATCGCCTTGCAGTGGCGGTAGTAGTCCTGGCCGACCTCGCTGACCGAGAAACGCCGGGTCGAGCGCTGGATCAGGCGCACGCCCAACCGTTCCTCCAGCAGCGCGATGCGCCGGCTCAGTTTCGACTTCGGCATGGCCAGCGCCCGGCCGGCCTGCGAGAAGCCGCCGTGCTCGACCACCATGGCGAAGTAGAACAGGTCGTTGAGGTCGCAACGGCGGATATCAGCGATGAACACGGGGCGATCTCCTGTGGCGCAAGGCGCGCACCCATTGTTCACCAGATAGGACTATGACGGCAAATATTGGCCTCTACCGGCCCAATTGTCGCGGCGATATTGTCTCCTGCAACGAAGAACAGCGGCCGGCAGCCCCGGCCAGGAGATCGCCATGAAGCGTGTCACCGGTACCTACAGCGCCCCGCGCCCGCACTGGGTGGGCGACGGATTCCCCGCCCGCTCGATGTTTTCCTACAACACCCACGGCCAGCACCTGAGCCCGTTCCTGCTGCTGGACTACGCCGGCCCTTATACCTTCGCCCCCAGCGATACCCCGCGCGGGGTCGGCCAGCATCCGCATCGCGGTTTCGAGACCGTCACCATCGTCTATGAGGGCGAGGTCGCCCACCGCGATTCAACCGGCGCCGGCGGCACCATCGGCCCGGGTGACGTGCAGTGGATGACCGCAGCCTCCGGCATCCTCCACGAGGAGTTCCACACACCGGAGTTCAGCAAGCGGGGCGGCACACTGGACATGGTGCAGCTGTGGGTGAACCTGCCGGCGCAGGACAAGATGGGTGCACCGGGCTACCAGACCCTGCTCGACGCGCAGATCCCCTCGGTTGAACTGCCTGAAGGCGCCGGCCGCGTGCGTGTCATCGCCGGCCGCTTCGATGGTCATGCCGGCCCGGCGCGTACCCACACGCCGATGGATGTCTGGGACATCCGCCTGCGGCAGGGCCACCACGCCGAACTGCCGGTGGCCGATGGCCGCACGCTGGCGCTGGTGGTGCTGAAGGGCACGGTGCGGATCAACGGCGGCCAGCCGGTCGGCGAGGCACAGCTGGTCACCTTCGACCGCGGCGGCGAGGACGTGTTCGTCGACGCCGACAGCGACGCCACCGTGCTGCTGCTCAGCGGTGAACCGATCGACGAGCCGGTTGTGGGCTATGGCCCGTTCGTGATGAACAGCCAGGCCGAGATCGCGCAGGCGGTCAACGACTTCAACAGCGGCCGCTTCGGCCAGATCGCGCACTGATCGTTTCAATGCGGCGGGTATTGGCCCGCCGCACCTTCCGGGCCATCGCCGACCTTCTCCAGGAGACTGACCATGAGTACCCCCCACCAACTTCAACGGTGCCCGCCCGGTGATCGATCCGGACAACGCCGCGATGCTGCTGATCGACCATCAGAGCGGCCTGTTCCAGACCATCGGTGACATGCCATTCACCAGCGTGCGCGCCCACGCCACCGCACTGGCCAGGATGGCCACGCTGGCAAAGATGCCGGTGATCACCACCGCCTCTGTTCCGCAGGGCCCGAACGGCCCGCTGATCCCGGAGATCCACGACGCCGCCCCGCATGCCCAGTACGTGGCACGCAAGGGTGAGATCAACGCCTGGGACAACCCGGAATTCGTTGCCGCAGTGAAGGCCACCGGCCGCAAGCAGCTGATCATTGCCGGCACCATCACCAGCGTGTGCATGGCCTTCCCGTCAATCGCCGCCGTTGCCGATGGCTACCAGGTGTTCGCAGTCATCGACGCGTCCGGCACCTATTCGAAGATGGCCGAGGAGATCACCCTGGCCCGCGTGGTGCAGGCCGGCGTGGTACCGATGGACACCGCCGCGGTGGCCTCGGAGATCCAGCGCACCTGGAACCGCGACGATGCACAGCAATGGGCCGAGGTCTACACGAAGATCTTCCCGAACTACCAGTTGCTGATCGAAAGCTACCTGAAGGCGCAGGAGGTGCAGAAGAGCCACGAACCGTTGGATTCTCAGCGCAGCTGAGCTGTCCCGGTGCCGGCCGACCGCCGGCACTTCCCCGAACCAGGAGACCCACCATGTCCAGTGAACCGATCCGCGACCCGGTCAGCGATCATCTGCTGACCCCGCAGAATTCCGCCTTCAATCATCGACTACCAGCCGGTGCAGGTGAACTCCATCGCCTCGATGGACCGCCAGTTGCTGGTCAACAACATCGTCGGCACCGCCAAAGCCGCCGTCGCCTATGGTTTGCCGATCGTGCATTCGACGGTGAACGTCAAGACCGGCCTGAACAAGCCGCCGATTCCGCAGCTGCGCAAGGTACTGGGTGACTACCCCACCTACGACCGCACCACCATCAACTCCTGGGAGGACGTCGAGTTCCGCAAGGCGGTGGAAACCACCGGCCGCCGCAAGCTGATCATGACCGCACTGTGGACCGAGGCGTGCCTGACTTTCCCAGCCCTGGATGCGTTGAAGGAAGGCTATGAGGTGTATGTGGTGGTCGACGCCGTCGGCGGCACCTCGCTGGCCGCGCACGATGCGGCGCTGCGCCGCATCGAACAGGCCGGTGGCCAGCTGATCAGCGTGCCGCAGCTGTTCTGCGAGCTGCAGCGCGACTGGGCCCGCTCGGAAACGGTGCCGGCCTTCATGAACCTCTTCATTGAAACCGGTGGTACGGCAGGCATCCAGTTCTCGTACGATCGTACCAGGTGATTGGGTGGCGGCGCCGGTCCTGGCTGGCGCCGCCTTTTGGAGCAGTCGAGCATGGCTCGACGCCACAGACAGATGGAGAACGTGATGGCCTACGCACGCATTTTTTCAACCGCCGACAACTACCTGCACCACATCAGCAATGGCACATTCGCCGTGGATGCGGACGAGCCCGCCTCGTTGGGCGGCCAGGGCAAGGGCTTCGCACCGTTCGACCTGTACCTGGCCTCGCTGGCGGCGTGCACCGCCATCACCCTGCGCATGTACGCGCAGCGCAAGGGCTGGGAACTGGGCGAGTTCCATGCCGAGCTGCGCTCGGAACGTGACGCGGATGGTCGCTTCCATGTGCACCGCGTGCTGCATGCCAGCGCCGAGCTGAGCGATGCGCAGTGGCAGCGATTGCTGGAGGTGGTGGAAAAGACCCCGGTGACCCTGGTGATGCGCGAGGGTGCGCGCATCACCAGTGAGCGTGGGGCTGCAGCGTGACCCCATCCACGCATGGCGTGGATCTACTGTAGAGGCGAAAGCTCAGCGCCGTGAATGCAGCACGGTGCGCTGGCGCATGGCGTTGAATTCCTGCTCCACCTGCTGGATGTCTTCGGCCTGGAAACCGGCCGCATCCAGCAGCTGGTCGGCGGCGGCGGCGGCCAGCGGATCATCGTCACGCTGGCGCCAGCAGCGCGCCGGCAGGAAATAGCCCACCTCGCTGCGCCCGCGCATGATCACCACCGGCCGGCCTGCATACAGCAGGAACTCGGCCAGGTGCTGGCGCAGGCCCTCGACGGAAACATAGGCCGGCCCAACACCCAGCATCTGGCTGGTCGGTTCGGGACTCTCGAACAGCTTGCGACGGCTCATCCACTCCTCCTTTTGAACAACGCGTGGTCTCCTTTCCTTAGACGGGCGCATCGCTGCGCCCCCGCCACGCACTACGTGATCCGCATCACGCCGCCACTCAGAAGCCGGTGTTGAACTCCAGCTGGAATACGTCGATCGACAGCGGCGCACCGGACACTTCCTTGGCCGCCATCCACTTGCCGCTGATCCAGCTGCGCGCGTCCAGCGCGTAGGCACCGCCCACGTAGTAGCCGCGGGCGTTGGTACCGCCCAGGTGGAAGTTCGGATCGTTGTAGGCGTCGGGCAGCGCATCGGCCTCGATGTGCTTGTAGCCCAGCAGCGCCTGCCACTGGCCCTTCTCCTTCAGCTCGGTGGCTCCGAAGGTGGCCTGCACCATCCAGGCGGTGTCGCCGCTGCGGAAGGTGTCGATGCTGGCGGTACCGCCGGCGCCGTAGTTGTTGACGATGCCGTTCTGGGCGCGGCTGAACATGGCCTGCTTGTCGTAGGCCAGGTTGCGGATGTAATCGCCGTCCAGGCGCAGACCGACGCCCTGTGCCAGTTGCGTGTCCCAACCCAGTTTCAAGGTAGCCAGGCGGAAGGCCGAGGCCAGGCCGACATACTGCGGGGTCGGCGTACCGGCCGGATCCAGCGGATTGCGCGCGATGTCGCGGATCAGCATCAGGGTGTTGCCCTTCTGCATGAATGCCGGGCGCGACCAGTCGGTGTCACAGCCCACCGCGCCCGCATACAGCGCGCACGGCGAGGACAGGCGTCCGCTGACGTTCTTGAAGTCGTAGTAACCCAGCGCGGCGCGCAGCGCATTGTCATCGTTGAAACGCCAGTTCACGCCAACCTGCGCACCGGACAGCCACTTGTTCTCGTTCGGAGTCTTGACCTTGCTCTGGCTCGGCGAGCTGTCGGAGGTGTACTCCAGGGGTACCACCGCGAGGTTGGCGAACAGGCCGAGGTCACCGCCGGCGAAGCCGTACTTCAGGTTCGCGGCCAGGCCATCGAAGTTGAGGTCGTTGGAGAACAGCGTGTCGCTGGTCCAGAACGGATTGCCGAAGCGGCCACCGCGCACCGTCACCCAATCCGCCGGGCTGTAGGCCAGCCAGGCCTGGTCCAGCCACACGTCCTTCTTGCTCAGGCCGCCACCCAGCTGCTCGGTAGTCGACACCGGGCCATTGCTGCTGCCGCTGGCCAGGCGCACGCCGGCCGTGGTGTGCTGGCCAATGGTTGCCTCGATGCCCAGGCGGGCACGGATGCGCCACAGGTTACGGCGGTCCTGGCGGGTGTTCAGCAGCGGCGGCAGCTGCAGGTTGGTGTTGGTGTTGGTGTCGAAGCCGTTGCCGGAATTGATCGACGACCAGTTGCTCACGATGTCGCTGTTGCGCTCGGAGTAGAAGCGCGACTCGCTGCGCACACGCATGTCACCGGTGACCTTGATGCGCTTGGTCCACTCGGCCACTTCGTTGGGTGCCGCCCAGCCTTCCGATTTCGCCTGCGCCATCACGTCCTGGCGCACCTCATCACGGATGCCGTCGCGCACGCTCTGCGGCACGTAGGGCACGCGCACGTCACCGGCCTCCAGGGCCACGCCACCACTGGCGGCCGAGGGCGCGGCGACTGTACCGCGCTGGGCGGCCGCTGCTTCGGCCTCGGCCTGCACCAGCAATGCCTGGCCGTCTTCGGGCTTCAGCGCACCGCTGGCGATCAGGCCCTTGATCAGCTTGACCATGGTGGTTTCGGCGGCCATCGCACCGGCCGGGGCGGCCAGGCTGAGCAGCACGGCGCAGCACAGCAGCGCCCGTCGGGCCGGCCGCGGGCGGCGGGAGTCGGTTCGTGCGCGGTCGTGGTCGTTCATCACGGTTCTCATCGAAAGAAGGGAAATCACGGAGGTCGGGAATCAGGCCCCGGGCCGGCGGCCCTGGATCAGCACGCGGGCGGGGAAATCGAGCGACGGCGGCGGTGCCTGGTCGACCTTGCCGATGCGTCGCAGCGCATCGAGCACGGCCGCGTCGGCCTCCTCGTTGCCACTGCCGCGCACCAGCTCGACCTTTTCCAGGCGGCCATCGTTGGCCAGCCACACATTCACCTGCAGCTGGAACGCCAGGCGCTTGACCTTGTCATCGCGCGAGATCGCCTGCTGCATCAGGTAGCCCAGGTAGCGGCCGTAGGTAGCGTTGCCGGCGCCACCACGGCCAACGCCGGACGAACCGCCACCGCTGCCGGACTGGATACCGAAGTTGTCACCGCCGGCCTGCGCATCGGCATTCATCGTTACCGGGTCGGCATTGTCCGGGGTCGGGGTCGGTTCTTCGGCCGGCGTCGGCTGATCCAGCGGCTCCGGCTCGGGAATGGTCTCTTCCGGCGGCGTTTCGGGTTCCGGCGGCTTTTCCGGTGGTGGCGGCGGCGGCGGAGGGGGCGGCGGCAGCGCCAGCATCGGCGGCTGCACCACCGGCCGACGGGTACTGGCAGTGTCCCTGAACAGCATCCACCACACGGCGATGCCGAGCACCAGCAACGCGGCCAGCACCAGCGCGACGGTCACCAGCAACTGGCGGCCGCGCATGCCGGGCTCCGGCCGAGGGGGTTGATGGGCCGTCATGCCTCAGCCCTGCGCCTTGCCGGTGACCAGGCCGACCTGGGCCAGCTCCAGCCGCCGCAGCAGGTCCAGCACCTCGACCACGCGGGCGTACTGCACCTGCGCATCACCGCGCACGATCACCGGGAAATCCGGCGTGGTCGCGCGCTCGGTGCGCAGCCGGTCTTCCAGTTCGGCCATCGTCACCGGGTAGGCATCCAGGAACACCTGTCCACTGGGGTCGATGGTGATCGCCTTGGTCTTCGGCTTCTCCAGCGCGACGCTGTTGCTGGCCTTCGGCAGGTTGACCTCGATGCCGGGGATGGAGGCGTTGCTGGTCAGGATGAAGATCACCAGCACCACCAGCAGCACATCGACGAAGGGCGTCACGTTGATGCCCTTCTCGCGCTTCTTGATGCCGAACTTCGCCTTCTGGCCCATGGCGCGCCCCTCAGCCCTGGACCGCGGCCGGGCCGCGCCCGTCCTGCTCTTCGGCCAGGCGCGCGGCGAACTCGTCGATGAACACCGCCATGTCCGCGCCGATCGCTTCGGCACGCGCGCCCAGGTAGTTGTAGCCGAACAGCGCCGGGATCGCGACGCCGAGGCCGGCAGCGGTACACAGCAGCGCCGCCGCCATGCCGGGCGCCACCGAATTGATGTCCACCGCGCCAGCCATTGCCGCCACCACGAACACCAGCATGATGCCGATCACGGTACCGAACAGGCCCACGTACGGCGCGCCTTCGATGGTGGTCGACAGCCAGTTCATGCGCCGCGCCATCGCTTCCTGCTCGCGCACCATCACCGCATCCATCGAGGCGCGGATCGCCGCAATGGTGGCACCACTGAGATAGCCACCATTGCCGTCGCGCTGGTGACGCTGCTGCATTTCATCGATGGCCACCTGGTAGATGCGCCACAGCGAACCGTCGTGCATCGCGGTAGGGGCCTTGCCCTGGCGGTCCATGTCGGACAGGGTGCGCAGCGGCACACCGGACAGCTTGCCGAAGCTCTCGGTGAACACTGCATTGGCCTTGCTGGTACGGCCGAAGTGCCGCCCCTTGGCGATCATGATCGCCCACGACAGCAGCATCATCAGGCCCAGGATGGCGACCACAACCCAGGCGTCGAACGGCATCGCCTTGAGAATGAAGGCGAAGTGGCTCTGCCCGGCGGACTGCTCGTCGGCGCCGTAGCTGATCAGGCGCGAGTCGGCGCCCTGCGCGGTGGCATCGGCCAGCAGCAGCGCGGCCGGACGTGCCACGCGCGAGATACGCAGCTCATCCAGCGCGCCTTCGAAGCTGGCCAGCGGCTGCACCGCGCCCGGCGCATCGGCGCCCACCACCGGCGCGGTGGTCAGCGCCGGCAGCTCGCCGCTCAGCTGGGCGACCACGCGGCCATTGAGGTACAACTGCAGAGCGCCCTTCTCCGCAGTCAGCGCCACATGCGCCCACTGCCCTTCCGGAATCGGCTGCGCCAGCGTGCTGCGCTGGCCATTGAGCTGCACGAACGGCACCCGGTTTTCGATACCCAGCACCAGTTCGGACGCACCGTCGCGACGCGCGTAGATCGCCTGTGCAGCGTTGTTGCTGCCTGGCTTGATCCAGGCCGAAACAGTGAGCGGCGCGCCCGCCTCCTGCGCAAGCGATGCGCTGGCCGGCAGCGGCAGCGGGGCTGCACCCAACTGAACGCCGCGGCCGATCACCGAGCCTTCCGATGGCGGCACCACGGCACCGGCATTGTTGCCATAAGCGGTGGTGTCGCGTGCCGGCGCATTGGCCTCGGCGAAGTGGTAGACCAGCGTATAGTCCGGATCGAACACCTGCTGGCCGTTGCCGCTGGCGGGGGCCTTTTCATTGCCGTAGTACATCCAGATCGTCTGCGGTGCCGCAGCGCTGACCGCCGGCACGTCCACCCAGACCAGGGCCAGGCCCAGCTTGGGATCGAACTGTTCGATCTGGTGGGCCAGCACGGTGCGGCCATCACCCGAGACAAAGCGCAGGTCGTTGCCCGCATCCTGGGTGCCGTCGAAGCCGAAGTTGCCGGTGTGCAGGCGCAGCAGCAGCGGCGTGCGACCCGGATCACCGGCCAGGCCCGCGCCCTGCGGGCCGGCGTCGACAGTGATCGGCTTGCGGTACTTCCATTCGGCCTGCCACCAATTGGCATCGGCCGCAGCGACCGGCAGCGCAACCAGCGCGGCCAGCAGCAACAACACTCGGGAAAGCAAACGGTCCATGCGAAGGGTCTCCGGAGAACGCATGTTCAAGGGAAGGGTCAGTAACTGGTGCTGATGTTGAAATGCAGGCGTGGGTCGTCCTTGCGCGTGACCGGGCCATCGGCATACGGCCAGGCGTAGTCCAGGCGCAGTTGCAGGTGTTCACCCAGGCGCAGCTGCGCGCCCAGACCGACCGAGGCCAGGTTGTACTTGTCGCGCTGTTCGGGCAGCGGCTGGCGCAGGCGCAGGTAGGCCGCGTCGGCAAAGCTGTAGACACGCAGGTCGGTGCCGCTCCACAGCGACCACGCAGGCGTGCGCCATTCCAGGCTGGCCAGGCCGCCGTAATCGCCGATCGCCTCGGCCGACAGATAGCCGCGCACGGTGTACATGCCACCAGCGGCGAACTGCTCGGCCGACACCAGCGGCGCATCGGTCACCTGCAACGAGCCGCGTGCATACCACTGCCAGTCGCTGCTGAACGTGTGGGTGTTGGCGACTTCCGCCTTGAACGCGACAAAACTGGGGTCTGCCCAGTAGCGCTTCTGCCCGAACCCGATGGCATCACTGCCATAGCCGAACAGCCGACGGGTACCGGCCACCAGCTGCGTATTGATACTCAACTGATCCTGCTCGCCCTGGCGCACACCGACAAACCCCAGGGTGATCGGCGCGTACTTCAGCGGCGTCTTCAGGCTCTCCTTGCCCATCTGCGTGTCTTCCTCGGTGTCCTTGAAGTCCACGCCGAGGCTGAGCTGGCGCCACCACTGGCTGCTGCCGGCCAGTCGATAGTTGAGTTTGAGACCGATCGAATGGCCGTTGCCGATCACATTGGTTCCGGTGCCGGTACCGACCTGTCCGCCCGCGTTCAGCACGCGGCTGTCGGACTTGTAGCCGGAACCTTCCAGGCTCCACGGCGTGCCTTCGAACGGCATCGTGTACGAGGCCGAGAACACCTTGGCCTGCTTTGTATCTTCCGGCGCCAGGTACACGCCGATGTTGGCGCTGTGCCCCCGCTTCCACAGGTTGTCGTAGGCCAGCGACGCACTCAGGCGCAGCTTCTCGGTGTCGGCGCTGTGGTCGTTGTTGAGTGACGCGCTGGCACGCCACGGCGACTTCTCTTCGACCTGCAGGTCCACATCCATCGTGCCCGGCACCTGGCCCTCGCGCACCAGCGGCATCACCTGGCGACGTCCGCCTTCATTGAGCACGGTCAGCTCCTTCTGCGCCTGATCGAAATCAGGCACCTTGCCCTCGGCGAGCGCCGGCACGCGTTCGCGGATGCGCTCGGGCGATTCGTGCTTCGTTCCCACGACCCGCAGCTGCCCAATCGGCGTCTGCTGCACCTTCAGCAGCACCACGCCGCCACTGACCTGCTGCTCGGGCAGCTCGACGTAGACTGACTGGTAGCCTGCCTGTTGGTACAGCGCATTGACGGCATCGCGCGCCTTCTCGACATCAGCCAGGGTCTTGCCCGGGCCGAGGAACGGCTCCACCGCACGTTCGATCTGGCGCGGATCGAGCACGGTATTGCCGCGCACGATGTATTCATTGATGTTCACGCTGGGCGCTGGCGCTGCCTCCTGCGCGAACAACGGCAGCGGCATCGCGGCCAGAGCCAGCACCAGCGGATGCAGGCGCAAGGGAAGGTGGACGGCTCGGCACGGAACAGGAGTCATCGAAGGCATCGCGTCGTATCGAAGGGAGTGGCCAGGGAGCGGCGCGTGGGTCTACCAACAGGACGTGTACGTCGCGTCAAAACCGCCAACAGTTTTGTGACAGCACTGTCATCTTTTGACGGCACCGCAATGCACGCAGGCGGACCCTGCCTTCGCCACACGTCTTCATTGCAGAACGTCGATTGCTGCGGAAGATTCGAGATGCGTGAATCACTGATGGTGGAGCTGGGCGCTGCCCTCACCCTTGCGTTGCTGCTGGTGTTGGCCCCAGTGCGCGCCGACGAGGCGAAGATGCAGGAAGACCCCGCGCCCTGCATCGAAGTACAGGTCAATGGCGAGCGCATTCCGGCCTGGGACTGCCTGCAGCGCAAGTTGGCGCCGGCATCGAAAGCGGCGAAGTCACCGGCATTGCCCGAGGCCGAACGGCTGATGCGGCAGCCGGGCAACCAGCTGATGCAGTACAACCTCGAAGGCACGCGACAGCGCATGGGCGATGCCTTTGGTCGTTCGGTGGTACCGCAGCGTCCGGCGCGATGAGCCTGCGCGGCCGTAGGGCCGAGCCCACGCCTGGCAGGATTTGAAGGGTCCAGCTATCGCTCGGCAGGATTCTGTAGAGTCGAGCCAGGCTCGACTGTTCTTCCAGACGCAGCCGAGCGTAGGCTCGGCACTACGGTGCCGCGGGCACGAAGCCATCGCTCGGCACCGGCGGCAGCTCAGGCACCGGCAGGCTGCGCGATTGCCCGGCCTGGTTCAATTCGACCGCGCTGGCACTGATGCTGGCCAGCACCGTGCAGGGTCCGAGTCGTTGGCCGGGCGCATACGCTTCCGCCGGGCGTCCATCCACCGAAAGCAGCGCCAGCGGCGCGTGGTCGCCGGCCATCACGCCCAGCACGACCACCTCGGTCTGCACCGCACCGGGGGACAGCAACCGCACCAGCGGCAGGCTGGCCACTGCATCGAACAGGGGGCGTGCAGGGGCCTTTGCGTGCGTTTCGCTGGCCGCCGCCGTCGGCGCCACCGCAGACAGGGTCACGCCCCAATAGGCCACCACCGCCAGCAGCAGGGTCGCCGCCAGCAGGGTCAACATGCGATTGCGATCCCAGCGCCTGCCATCCATGTTCCGCACCATCGCCACGTTCGTGTCCGCCCACGCTAGCAGCTGCGGCTGACGCTTTTGTTTCATCATGCCGGCCTACGCTGGCGGGTATCGACCCGGACAGGAGGCAACGTCGATGCAGCACGTGCCGCGTGGTTTCACCCTGCTGGAACTGATGGTGGTGCTGGTGATCATCGGCATCTGCACGGCGGGCATCGGCCTGGGCCTGGGCAGCTTGCTCGACCCGGGCCGGCAGCTGCGACAGGAAGCTGAACGGCTGGCGCAGCGCCTGCAGGTGGCGCGCGACGAGGCGCGCATCGATGGCCGCCCCCTGCGCTGGCAGGCCGACGCCAACGGCTATCGTTTCAGCCGCCGCGAAGGCAGCCGCTGGGTGACCGTTGAACGCGATGATCTGCTGCGCCCGCAGAGGTGGCAGGCGACGGGCATCGCGGTGCAGCCCGCCAACCCCATTGAGCTGAGCCCGGAGTGGATCGGTATCGCCTGGGAGCTTGGACTGTCGTTGGATGGCCGCAAACTGCGTCTTCGCGATGATGGCAGCGGACAGTTGCAGGTCGTGCAGTGAAGCAGAACATGCGCGGGTTCACCCTGGTCGAGGTACTGATTGCACTGGCGATCGTTTCGATTGCGTTGGCGGCGGTGATGCGTTCAGTGGCGGTGGCGACCGATGATCAGTCGCGCCTGCGCGACCGCCGGCTGGCACTGATGTGTGCGCAGGACCGCTGGCAGGAGCTGCGCCTGGCCGGGCAGCCTCCGCAGGATGCACGGCAGCGCTGCGTGCAGGGGCGCAGCAGTTTCCTGGTGCTGCAGCATGTCGGCACCGGGAGTGACGGACAGCCACAGCTGGAACTCAGCGTGGTTGCCGAAGATGCACCCCGGCAGTCGCTGGCGCGAATGCAGTTGCCGTGGACGGCGGCGCAATGAAGCGCGCAGTACGCGGTTTCACTCTCATCGAGGTGATGATTGCGATCACCATCATGGGCGTACTGGCGCTGATCTGCTGGCGGACGCTCGACAGCGTGGCCAGCAGCGACCAGCGTCTGCGCCAGGCCGATGCCGAGACCACGACAGCGCTGCGCGTGCTGCAGCAGTTCCAGCGTGATATCGAAATGCGCGCAGACGATGCGCTGATGAATGGCGCGGTGCGCCCGGCGGACCGTCCGCAGCGATTGCTGCCGCCGTCGCTGGTGAGCGAACGGCACCCGGATGGCAGCTTCGCGCTGGAGATCACCCGCAGCGTGGGCAGCGATGGGCTGCGCTGGCAGCGGGTGCGCTGGTGGCGGCAGGGAAGTACGCTTTGGCGGGCCAGTGGTGCGGCTACGGATCGCTACCCCTTGCCCGCACCGGATCCGTCAAAGGGAATCGCGGTGGCGCAGGATGTGCAGCGATTCGAGGTACGCGCGTGGCAACCAGGCGCTGGGTGGGCAATGCTGCCGAGCGAAGGCGAGGTGCTGCCAGCCACCGGGCTGGAACTGCGGTTGGGCCTGCGCGATGGGCGTGGGCCATTGAGTTACCGGCGGGTGCTGGAGCTTTAGGATTGCTCCCAGGCAAAGCATCCACGCATGGCGTGGATCTACTGCCAAGCCCGCTCTGGTGGGTCCCGACCTTGGTCGGCACTGAAGCTGGCCCAGCCATCCACGCATGGCGTGGATCTACTGCCGAGCGGCGCCTGCTGCCACGCCTTCTCTGGTGGGTGCGGACCGTTGGTCGGCACTGAAGCTGCCCAAGCCATCGACGCATGCCGTGGATCTACTGACCAAGGTCGGAATCCACCGTGACACATTCGCGCGTCGTTCCTGCCGCCGGGCGCTCTCCTGCACCCGGCGGCGCCGTGTCGGTGATCCTCACCGCTGATGGCCGCTCCCTGCCCTCCGTGCCGTCCTGGCTGGGGCCGCCACCGTTCCGTGGCAGCTGGCCCGATGCTGTCTGTTCCTGCAGTCCAGCGGCATCCACACACGGCGTGGATTTACTGCCGATCAAGGTCGGCACTCGCCGGGATCGTGCGATGCCTAGCGGCGCTGCGTGCCCTCGTCGCGACTTGCCTGCGGGAACTGGAAGGCACTGTTGGCGTCATAACCGCTGTTGGCAGTGTTGCCACGCGCCGGCGGGTTGATGCTGCTGGTGCCATTGCCGAAGCCGAGGATCTGCACGCTGATCACCGACGGCTGGTTGCGCCGTGCATCATCCTGGCTCTTGCGCATCACATCCTGTGCGGCCTGGCTGGCGCTGTTCGCTGCCGCACTGGCCGAAGCCAGCGCATTCACGTTCACCGTGGCCAGCACCGGCAGGCCCTTGCTCTCACCCTGCACCTGGATGTTGGCTGCATTGAGTACCTGCAACGCCGCCAGGTTGATGTTGCCCGAGACACGGATACCCGCTTCGCCCGCGTCGATGGTGCCCAGCGGCGCGATCAGGTCGACGTCGCCCGGTCGTACTTCGGCAATGGGGTTCAACGTTGCGATGCCTGCACCACTGGCCGGGGCCTGCGGCGACAGGATCACATTGCCCCAGCCGTCATAGACGCGGCGCGGTGGCGTGTACAACAACGTCGTCCGCGAACCACGACCGGCGTTGATGTCGCCCTGCTCCGACCACGCCAGGATGTCACCACCGAACGTGGTCATCACCCGCGACAGACCCAGCAGCACGCTGTCTTGGCTGAACAGCCGGATGTCACCCTGCCCCTGGGTCACCAGCCCGGCAGTGGCCGGTGGCACCACGCCCTGCACACCCACCACGATCTGTCCGCCCGGTGCCATCAGCTCGATGTTGCCACCGGCTTCGGTACGCACGCCGGAGCCGCCATACATCAGGATATCGCCGGTGCGCTGGATCGTCGCACCCGCTGCATCCTTGTCCGGCATCAGCGTGGCGATCGCCTCGCGGCCGCGCAGGTAAGAACCAACGCGTGGCCCATTCCGATCGTTGTACTCGCGGCCACCTTCGCGCAGCTCGGCGTAGTAGACCTGGCGCAGGAATATCCGCTGCTGCTCCTTCGGCAACCGGTCGAACGCCGCCAGTGCCTCGGCGCCGTCGGCGGCCAGGCCGAAGCGCTGCTGCAGCCACTGTTTCAACTCCTTGTCATAGATCTTCACCGCCTTGCCGGGCTGCGATGCCAGCGACTGCGAGGAATCGGCGAGGTTGGCCGGATCCAGGTAGCGCGTGCGCAGTGCATCGAAATCAATGTGCTGGTTGCCTGCGGTCACCGCAATGCTTGCACCCGGGCGGGTGTCACCCTGCACGATACCGCCAAGACTGACGATGCTGCCTGCCTCTTCCTGGCGCAGCTGCCGGCCCGCACTCACTTCGACGTTGCCGGGGCCGGCCACCGTCAGGTTGCTGCGGATGATGTCCCGGCCGGCTTCGATCCCGCTGATATCGGTACCGCTGGTGTTGAGCGCGGTGACGTGTGCATTGATGACATCGCGACCGGCGCGCAGCTGTACTGCCGAGCCCGCTTCGTACCAGTCGAACAATGTCCGCTTCGCGGTACCGGCGTTCTTCTCCAACTGCCGGCGGTCGCCACTGCCCAAGCCGATGATGTCACCGGCAACGGCATAGAAGCGGCTGGGTGATGTGGGCCAGGACGTCAGCGCACCGGTAGTCGGGGTACTGGGGCCGAACGCGAACAGTGGCAGCATCGCCGCCGGGTCCGCACCCTGCACCCCATCCTCCGAGAGATTGTGGCTGACCCGGGTCCGGCTGACGCCCTGCTGGGCCATGAATGCAGGATCAAGCGGGCCAGGCAGGCGGGCGTCGCTACCGGAACGTGCAATGCCGGTGGCATTGGTCGCGGCATGGATCGAGCCCCCGGCCAGAACATCGAGCCGGCCGCTGGCCGAAGGCGCGAGCAGGATCACATCACCCGTGTTCGCCCCCGGTCCGAGGCCTCGAAGCGTGGCGCTGATGATGTCACCACTCGCAGCCACCGCACTGAACCTGGACGGATACAGCCAGTAATTGATGCTGGCGGGAACGGATTGCTCGCGCAGCGCGACGCCTTCAGCGAACATGTTGCTACCGGTTGCATGCAGACTTCCGGCCAGGCTGGGTGCGAGATTTCCGCCTACCGAGAACAGGTCCAGTGCCGTGCCTCGGGTCCAGAGCGAGAACCACGTCGTGCCAGCTGCATGCTGGCCATCGCCCAGAACCACGTCGTTGTAGTTGGCCGTCGGCACACGCCCTGCATCTGCGGCGCCACCGAGAACAATGTCACCACGGGCCTGCAGCCGGGCAGTGGAATCACCCAGAATGAGCAGGGGCCCCGCCATCGCCACCGGCGCGTCGGCCACGAACGGATCCTTCAGGCCCAGCATTCCGTAGCTGCTCTGTATCGCGCTGAGGCCACCGATGCGCGCCGCCTGCAGCAGGGTGCTGCCGCGCAGGTTGGTCACCGCGCCATTGAGATCCAGATCCTGCAGGAACCCGTCGGGCTGCTGCGCGCTGGCGCGCAGGCCGGGGTTGAGCGCTCCGCCGCTTCGCAGCGTCAGGTCGCCGCCACCGGTCAGATGCAGCTCACCGTTGCTGACGCGCCCGGTCGACCCGACCGCAGCAACAATCGCGCTGGAATGCGGCGCGGTCAACAGACCCAGGGCATTGCCCATCGGGTCGAGCACGCCTGCGTGGCGGCCCGCTTCCAGCGAAAGATTGCCGCCTCCCAGCGAGCCGAAGCCGGTGAAGCCGACCATGCGGGGAGCTGCGTCCGCTTCGGCGCCCACGGTGCTGTACGTGCCGAAATTGATCCACCAGCTCGTCGGTGTCGCCTGCACGCCTTCGGTGGTGCCCGAACCCTGCCGCCACAACCAACCACCCACGGCTGCGCTTGAATGCCCGGCCTGGTCGCGCTGCGCCGTACCCGATTCGGACCGGGCGGTCCAGGCGTCGCCGATGATGTCGCGCCCAGCTTCAACCCTGACATCGCCGCCATGGTCGGGATACCACGCACGGTAACTGGCCAGCGCCGCATCATAGTTGCCCGACACCTGGTTCCTGCCCAACAGCGAGGTGTGCCAGGGCGCAGCCGCACGCGCCGTGTTGAACTGCGCATCGCGGCCATCACCCAGCGCCGTCGGCGCACCTGCAGTGTACACACCGAAGCCGGACTTCATGCGCACATCCTGCGCGGCCAGCAGCGTCAGGTCTCCCTTGCCGGTTCGCAGCACGCTCCAGGCGGGAGCGCCCAGGCGCTTGCCGTAGGTGGTCACCTCGGTCAGCGTGCCACCGCCATAGCAGTAGCCCATTGCCGCGCAGATCTCTTCCTCCGACATGCCCATCTCGGCGCCCAGTTCCGTAGCCGGGCGGCCGACCCAGGATTCATCGCCCCACCATGCCAGCGAGCCTTCCTTGTCCACCAGGCGCGGGGCGGGGCCGCAGAAGGCGCCTGCACCACAGATCTCCGCCTCGGTGGTCCCGATGATCTCGGCCACCTCGGCAGGTGACTTTCCGGCCAGACTCACATCGCCCCACCAGTACAGAGAACCTTCCAAATTGACGATTCGATCACCCTTCCATTCCGTCGTCGTGGTCACCGTCCCGATGGTGCTGTAGTGGCTGTCGGCCAGCACGATGCTGCCGTCACTTCCCCAGCTGCGGGTACGCGGATCGGCAGCGGTCGTATCGGCACCGGCCACTGCAGTCAGATCCCACGAGGTGGTCCCTTCGGGCAGCATCGCCGCCAGCGCCCAGTTGCGTCCCTGGCGCCCGCTGGCGTCAGCAGGCCGCAGTTTCACCGGCGCATCGCCGGCCAGCTCCACCTTGGTCATCGACGGGATGATCGCGCCGGCATGCAGGTCCAGCGCGCCTGACAGCTTCATCGCCATCGGCAGCGCGACGCCGGCCGGCCACACCTGTGCGGCCACCGGCGCCGGCGCGCGCAGCCGGAAGCCGGCGCCCAGGCGCGCACCCGCCTGCAACGTCAATGCCTGGGCCAGCACGGTTCCAGCCGCTACCACCTCGCCACCCGCCGTCGTCACTGCTGCGCCCAGCACGGTGCCGGCCGGCAGCAGCAGCGGTCCCGACAACCGCATTTCCGCGGGCAGCACGGTTCCGGCCGGCAGGGTCACGGCCTCGAAGGGCAGTGCATAGTTCAGCGTCGCGCCAGCACGGAATTCGGTGCCGCGCTGCAGCTGTACACCTTCGCCGGGCACGATCAGGTCGCCACCGAACGCCGTGTTGGGCGTACCGGCACTGCGCCCTTCCAGCAGCACCCAGCCGTCCTCATCGGGATTGGCAGGCGGCGGCGCGAATCCATCGTTGATGCTGCCGTAGACGTTGATATCGCCTTCGGCGCGCAGCACCAGCGCTGCCGATTCACCAAAGCCACGGCGCGCTGGATCGGTCCGGTTCGACTGCGGTCCGTAGCGGTAGCCGGACAGATCGATATCGCCGGCCACGACCAGATCGCCACGCGGGTTGTCACTGCTGGTCCGCGCCACGATCTGCACGCCGGGGCGCAGGCGATAGCTGCCCAGTGCGGCAGTACGCCGCTGCAGTACCGTATTGGTCAGCGCGGCGTTCATCCACTGGCTGTTGTCCGGGTCCACAACCGTGTCCAGCCAGTGTTGGTTGATCACCTGCGGACGATGGCCATGCACGTCCGGAGCGCTGGCCAATGGCGCCGAATCATAGCTGCGGAAGGCGTTGACCTGGACGTCGGCGGCACCGGCGATACGGATGCCGCTGGCCACGTCGATCGCGGCGTCGTTGCTGCCCACGCGTGGCACGTTGAGCTTGACGCTGCCGCGTGCGCGGCCATCGTTCTGGCCCGGGCTGCTACCCGTGGCCACGGAGGTGCCGGCGCGCAGGTCCATCGATGAGATCGCGCCCAGCTGCAGGCTGCCACTGGCCGAGGTCAGTTCGATCATCGCCCGGTTCGGGCTGTCGATGATCTTGCCGTAACTATCGACGCGCAAGGCGCTGCCATGCGCGTCCAATGCTCCGTCGATACGCAACACATCGCGGGCGGACAGGCGGATGCTGCCGACCTGTTCGCCACTGGCATCAATGCGGCCATTGACGAGCAGGCTGCCACCATCGACGCTGATATCAACGTTGCGCGCCTTCACTTCATCGCCGATCACCAGGTCGCCTTCGCTCAACTGGAACGTCCGGCCACCGGTAATGCCACCGGCGGTAAGCCGGGTGTTCAGGCCGGAGAAGTCCTGCAACTGGCGTGCACGCACTACCAGCTCGCCGCCGTCGTAGGGCACTTCAGTGCCACCGGCGTCGTAGCGGCCGCTGGCTCCGCCAAGCAACGTACCTGCCAGATCTACACGGCCGCCCTGCGGGCCCAGCGCAGCGACCGTCAAGCGGCCGCCGCGGTTGTTGCGGGCGGAAAGATCGATGCGCGACGCCGCGTCGGCAACGATGTCACCGTCACGGCTCGACAGCGCTACGTCGCCGCCCCAACTGTACTTGTCCACGTCGAACAGGCTTACCTTCCGCCCCGCCATGTCCAGCATTGCATTGCTGCCAAGCGCCACGCCCTGGCGGGCATTGGCTTCGAACCGGCCGGACGCCAGCGCCACCCGGCTGTCGATCACAACGCGTTCGGCCGTGATGGACAACTCCGCACCCAACGCATCGCTGCCCGCGGTCGCCGCGGCGCCACGCAGCTGCACCGTTCCGCCATTGCGGATTGCCAGCTGCGCACCTGCGTTACCCGTAAGCAGCGGGGTGACGATATCCAGCGCGCCGCCACTGAACTGCCAGCCGCTGCCTGCCACGTAGTCGCCCTGCCGCTGGAAGACATCCAGGCTGCCCTTGCCGGAGAACAACATGCGATCCGACGCTGCCAGGGTAACGCCGGCGAAGCCAAGCACCTGGCGATCCGCGGCCACCGACGAACTGGGCCGGGTGAAGGGCGCACGCCCCAGTTCAAGTACCCGCGTATTGATTTCCAGCTGCCCTTGGCCAAGCCGACCCACCATCGCCTCGCCGGCCGGCTGGGTCTGCTCACCGCCGGGCAACGTGGTGCCGGCCAGCGTACCGTCCCAGATCAGCGCATCGGCGAAGATGCGGGCGCGGTCGGTCGCAGTGCCGTAACCATGAATGGCAGGGGCACCCAGCACCAGACTGCGTAGACTGCTGCGGCCGGTCGCACTGTCACGCGTATCCAGGTCCACGCTGCCGAACACATTGATGGCATCGCGCGCGGTCAGGCTCAGCGCCTCCAGCGCCGGCGCGCCGGTGGCGGTGTTTCCACGCAGCAATCGCTGCAGGACCTCCTGGTTCATGGTCATGCCCGCAGGCAGGCCGCCGGCTGCCGCTGCCACCGCAATGGCTTCGGCGCTGCCGAGATTGAGCGCCGACATGCCCAGGCCGAGCTGGCGCGTGCCGTAGCTCACCGCGTCGCCAATGTTCAGCGCGCCGTCGGTGACCACGTTGATGCTGCCTGCCGACAGCAACCGGGTCTGGCCATTGCAGTCCACCACGCATCCGCCGATGTCGATCGCCACCGGACCGCCGGCACTGCCGCCCTGCGCACTGAGCGCCGTCAAGCGCTGGTTGGACACGGCAAGCAGGCCGCCCGACACCAGGTAGGGCGCCGTGGGCTGCGCCACGCGCGAGGGATCGGCCCCGGCCAAGGTATCGATCGAAGCGCCCTGCTCGACCAGGATGCCCTTGCCCCCGAACGCAGCCGACAGCAGCACTTCCTGCGCCGTCAGGTTGACGCCGTTGCGCACCACGATGTGCTGCGCGCTGCCCTCCAACGAATAAGTCGTCGCGTCACGTCGCAGCACGCCGCCGATCAGCATCGTTTCCGGGCGGAACGCATTGAGCGCCGAATCGAAGAGGGTGGCGCCGCTGCCGCTGCCGGCACTACCGCCCTGGGTGGCAATCTCCAGCGTTGCCTCATTGGAGGCGAGCAGATTGACTGAAAGCGTGCCCCCGCGTCCGTCATTGCTGCCGGCGTTGAAGCGTGACACGCCCTGGAAGATCGCGGCTGGCACGCTCGAACGTCCGGCGCCATCGCCCAACACCAGGTTGAGGTTGCCGGCGTCGGTTGGCCGCCAGCGCAGCGCTTCACCACGCCGCTCAGCCACGCCCTGTACGAAAGTGCTGTAGGAGGTCTCGTTGTAGCTGGCATGGCGGCGCACCACATCCGCCGGCGTCAGCACCAGATCGGTGAGCAGCGATGAGACTCCACCGCCCAGGCTCTGCGCCTGGTGTCCACTGACGCGCCAGGAACCCGTGCCGGTCGCCACTGCCTGGCGGCTGCCGATGGCGCTTTCGGCGCCGACTTCGACGCGGAATGCGCCCTTCTGCAGTGCGTAGCTTGCCGGCAGCAGCGTGTAGGTTCCGGCCGGGAGGCCGGGAACCCCGGCAGGAATGACAATCTGCTGGCCGATGCGCGGATCGGCGCTGCCGTCAGCGACCGCCTGCGGCGCCTGCGTGCCCGAGCGTCCCGGCATGATCGCGTAGACCGCATTGTCACTGCCGCTGAAGCGGTAGCGCGGGTTCGCATCCGCCAGCGCGTGCCTCAGGATGTCCACCGAGCCGCCGCGCCCCGCCACGAATGCGGCACCCGACAGCTCGCCTCCACCGGAGACGTCCAGCACGCTGCCCGCCACGCCATTGAAAGCGTTGGCGACGATGTCGATACCGATCGGGATGTTGGTCGAGCCGGGGCCCAGCACATCGAAGTCGGCACCGTTGCGGCGCCAGCCCACACCATCCACGGTGCCGCCAAACGGCAGCTGCAGGCCGGCACCGCTCACCGACGTCACGCTGCCTGCAAGCAGGTCGACGCGGCTGGCCGCATCGGCGTTGAATTCCCTGCCACCCAGCTGTACATGGCCCCACGGCGCCTGCACATTGCCGCCCTGCACCACCGTCGCCGCCACCAGCTCCAGGCTACCGAACGCAGAGTCCGGTGCCGGTTGCGCGCCGCCTGCAATGCCATGGATGCGCAGTACGGCGTCGGGGTTCTGCCAGGACAGGCCTGAAGGACCAATGTCGGGGACGCCCGCCACGATGCGTCCCTTGGCCCGGGCCGCCGGATACATACGTGCGGCGCTGATATCGATCGAACCCGGGCTTGCCAGCGTGGAGACGAGTGAACTGCTGGCGACCGGGGCCAGCATGCGGATGTCACCGCGGCTGCGCAGCGCGACCTGGTCAAATCCCGCCAGCCAGGTGACGTCTCGCAGATCGATCAGATCGGCGCTCACGTCCAGGCGATGCTGCCGGCCGCTGTCGAACGCTGCCTCCAGTGGGCGCAACGTGCCTTCCCCGGCCGGCTGCCACCAGCGCCCATGCGCAAGGCGGACATATGGCGCGGCCAGTTGCAGGCGGCCGCCCTCGCTGTTGCCCGGGACGAGGCCGAGGTAACGCTCATTCAAGCCCTGGATGCGCAGGCTCTGGTCCATGCGCAGATTGACATCTCCCAGGGCGCGGATGTCGCCGAACAGGGCCAGATGGTCGAAACCACCGGCCTCGATCTGCCCCATCGACAGTGCCGCATGGCCGTACTCAAGGCGTGCAGGCAGGTCCGCCGTCTGCGCGGCGTGCTGGGTCAACGAGATCACCCGCGGTGCCAGCACCTCCTTGCCGTCTGCCGTTCTGCCGTAGGTGCCACCACCGAAGGCAACCCCCAGGGTGCCGCCGCGCGCGCCGTCGCCGCCCGCTGCTGCGTCCAGGTCGCCCTGCAGGTACAGCGCATTGCCGGCGCGCAGCACGATGCTGCCGCCGTCGCTGTCCACCCGGGTGCGCCCGCTGCCATCAATGTCCAGCAGCGCCGAAGCACCGGACGCGTCCAGCCGCGCACCGCGCTCCACCACCACGAAGGTATCGGGCGGCAAGTGGCGTACGTGGTCCTGGTCTTCCCAGTCCAACGCCCCCCCGATCTCGATCGTTCCGCCCTTGCGCACCTGTCCGCGCAATGTCCCGCGCGCGTCGGGCAGGGAAACGCTATCGCCGCTCACGTCCAGCAGGGCACCCTCGGCAATCGTCCAGCGACGTTCGCGGCGTTGATCGCCACGCACACCGGTCGGGTCGAATGCCTCGTCCAGGCGGATGCGGCCGCCGGCCGCCTTCAGACTGCCAGCCACGTCCAGGTTGCCGGCGCTGAACAGTTCGATCGACTGGCCGGCATCGACCTCGATCCTTGCGCCCTTGCCAACGCGCAGATCGGCCGTGGACAGCAGATGCCCTGCGCGCAGTGCCAGGCTCGCGCCGCCGCGCTGCGATACACGCCCGCTGGCCGGATCCGCCTCATACAACGATGGCGTCCAGGTCTGCACGCCCTGCTCGCGGGCCAGTGCCTGCTGTGCGCCCTCGGCCAGGCGCAGCGCCGGTCGTTCCACCTGCAGCCGGGTACCTTCTTCAACCGTCAAACCGTTGTGCCCGGCGATGTCATAGCCGGCGAAGCCACTCCTGAACAGTGCTGGCTGCAGTTGCAACGACGCCGCCGATGCATCCGTGCCAGGCGCGCCGATAGACACCGCACCGCCTGTTGCCAGCGTGAAGTTGCCGCTGCCATTGCCGAGCGCGCTGAAGCGTGCGCCATCGCCGATACGGATCCGCCCGCTGCCGTCGGTGGCAACCTCGGTGCTGGCCGCGAGCAGGCTGACACTGCCGCCCTTGCCTACGCGCCCTTTGCCACTGGCATCGATCGCGCCGCCGGCATCGACCAGAATCGTCGCTCCCTCGCCCACAGCGATGTCGTGGCTGCTGTTGAAGCGCACCTGCCCGCCGTCGGTCCACGCCTGTGCCGGACCGCCCTCCGGCGCTGCAAGCGCGTTGCTCCAGCCACCGCCAAGATCGATCCGCGCGCCCGCCGCAACATCCACCGCGCCGCGTCCGGACCTCAGCAGGGCCGAGGGCCCGCCGAGCGCCGGAAGCAGGTTGCCGGCCTCCACCTGCCCGCCGGCAATCTGCACCGTTCCGCCGAAGCCGACGCGGCTTGCAGTGAGCCCAAGCCGACCGCCCTCCTGCAACCTGAGCGTGCCATCCAGGTCGATACGGCCCGCAGAAGCGAGGTCCACCTGCCCCCAACGCTGAGCGCTCAGGACCTCACTGTCCAACCACACGGTATTGCGCTGTGTTTCCCCGATCGGTGCCTGCAACGTCCATGACCGGGTGTCGGCCTGGAGCGCTCCGATGCGGATCTGCGAATCGAACACTGCACTTCGGCCGTTGTTGTCGAAACGCCCCAGCCAGAGCTGGGCGTTGCGGGCCGCCGCCGTCTGTGCCTGCGCGTATCCGTCCTGCCCCTGGTCGGGGCGGCGCGTCTGCTGCAGGCCCTGAAAGGCCACCGTATCCACCTGGCCCTGCAGGACAGCCGTGGGCGCCGAGATCAGCAGACGGCCAGCATCGCGTCCCACGGTATAGCCATTGTCGAAACGCTGGGTGGGTGCCACCAGCGGATTGCGGAACGATTCGGTCACTCCCCACCGTTCCTGCTTCACTTCATAGCCTTGGTACAGACCGTCGTACAGCATCTCGGCCGGTGCATCGTCAAGCCGGTACAACTGGCCATCGCGGCCACGCAGCCAGCTCTGCTGCACCACGCCGGACTGCACATCCAGGCTGCCGCCGGCCAGATTGATGCGCGAACCGGCGTGGCTCACCACTTCCTTGCCTGCCAGCTGGACGGTGCCGCCCTGCGCCGCCCATTCGCTGATCGAATGCCCCTGATTGTCCAGGTAGCCACCCACTTCCAGCAGGCCGCCGCCGGCATACCAGCGCGTGCCGTCATAGCCACCGGTACCGGCGGCGACTTCGATCAACTGGCGGCGGTCGATCCACACCTCGCTACTGATCAGCTTGCCGCTGTCACGGTTGTCCGGTGAATCGCGCAGCTCGTTGCCCTGCACCTTCACCTTGACGTTGTTGCTTTCCATCGCCACCTGCACGCCCACCGCACCGGAGACGTCCACGCGCGCGCCATCATCCAGATAGCTGCGTCGGCTGGCGTCGGCGACTACCTGGCCGCCGGTGGCTACCGCCAGCGCGCCGGCCTGGAAGTTCACATCGCCGCCGGAGACGACTTCGATGCGCGATTGCTCGCGGCGGTCCTGCAGGCGCGAGAGATTGTCGAAGGTGCCACTGTTGCTGCCACCGCGAAGCTTGTCCTGCTCGGCCGATTCCCTGATGAGGGCATCGCGCTGGCTGTCCAGCGCCGTGCTCTTGCCATCGTCTTCCAGCAGTACTGCAGTGGTCGAGCCGGAGGCCAGGGTCACACTGCCCGCCGCATCGGACGCCGAATTCAGCAGGTGTACGGTGCCGCGCTGATTCAGCGTGGTGGTCGCAACCGCAACGCCGGCCTGTTCGACCGTGCGGCCGGCCAGGGTGATGTCGCCCTCGCGTGCCTGGATCAGACCGCTGTTGCGAACGCTGCCGGCCGTGCTGTCAGCGACGAAGCGCGGTGCGATCTCGTTGCCACGGGTGGTCGATGCAGTGTTCTGCGCCGTGCCCACGCCACGGCGGATCACGAAACTGTCGCCGGCGGCAAGCTGGGTCTGACCTTTGCGCGTCTCGATCTGGCCCGCGTTCTCCACGCTGTGCCCAGCCAGTAGCACATAGCCACCGCCCCGCGTTGCCGTGGTCGGTTCGTGCGTGGTGATGCGTGCACCGCGTTCGACCATGACTTTGCCTACGGCGTCGGTCAGCGCCGAGGTGTTCGCCTCGGCACTGTACAGACCCTGCTCACGGAACTGCGCGTCGCTGATGCGCGCGGCCGCCGCCACCAGGTTGCGGACATTGACCTGGCTGTTGTTGCCGAACACCACACCGTTGCGGTTGGCCACGAACACCGTGCCATTGGCCTTCAGCTGGCCAAGGATCTGGCTGGGCCTTGCGGCGGGATCATTGACCCGGTTCAACACGGCCCAGTCGGGGTTCTGCAGGAAATTCAGTGTGGTGTTGCCACTAATGTTGAAGGTTTCCCAGTTCAGGATCGCCTGGTCGGCGGTCTGCTCGATGTTGACCAGCGCCCGCCCGTCGGCGGCCTGCGACTGGATCGCCTCGCGGGCGTTGATCCACCCGCGGGTCAGCGGATTCTCGTCGACCTTCAGGCCATCCTTGCCCAGCCCATCGGCGATCACGAAGCCCGCCTCGCGGCGCGCCTGCCGTGCCTGTTCCTGCAGACGCTGCTGCAGGGCGATGGCCTGCGCGGCCGTACCAAGGTTGTCGATCGACTGCTGCAGCTTCTGCCGTGCCGCATCCTGCTGCTGCGCGGGTAGCTGGAACTGGATCGGCACGCCATTGGGCATGCGCCCGCTCTGTGCCGCCGCGCCCTGCGCCGCACCGCGCTCGGCGAACCAGCCGGGGCTGAACGCCTGTTGGGCCTGAGTGGCCGGAGCCACCACGCTGCCCAGGGCCACGGCGACGGCCCAGGCCATCGGGTGGCTGCGCCACAGGGCAGCAGGGAAACGGGCGGTGGGCGAATGCGGGTGCGACATCGGGGACCTCGTCAACCTGATGGGCCGCGTCGGCGGCGGCGTGTGTACGGATGGGCCTGCGCGAGGCACGCCCTGCACCTCATAGACGGTGGCGGCGGCGTGAAGACGACAGGCGCATCACGGTCATGCAGCGGACATACGCAGAAGGCGCCGGCATTGCTGCCGGCGCCCTTGTGCACTTCCTGCAACTACCAAAGCAATTGCAGTTACAGCGGACGGCCGATGCCCGAGCAGGTGCTCGGATTGTTCACCGCACCGGCGTTGGTGGCGGTGGCGAAGCGAGCACGGACCGCATCGCGCCAGGCCTTGGTCAGCGGGATGAACTTGTGCGCGCGGATGGCGACGTCGTTCGGGCCCTGCTCGACACCGTTGACCACGGTGCTGCCGTAATGGCGGGTCAGGAAGCCGCGCACGTTGGCGCCCACGGTGGCGTTCTTGTAGCACTGGCCGAACACGAAGTTGGTGTAGCCAGCGATCGGATAGCCCGCGCTCGGGTTGCCGAACACCGGCACCCAGTTCGCCGGGTTCTCGGCAGCGGCACCGGTCGGCGGCGCAGCGGTTTCCAGCGTGGCCTGCACGCTCACTTCATCCGGCGAGAAGCCCTTGACCTTGGCGACCTTGGTGGCGTCGGTCAGGCTCGGGATGACGTCCGGGCCGACATAGCCAACGCGGCCGTCAACGGCATAGACGGCGTTGTACAGCGCGGTGCCACCGGTGGCCGGTGCGGCGATGAAGTTCGACGGCACGGTGGTGAACAGGTTGGCGAAGGTCGACTGCACCGAGAACGCCGGCACGCCGTTGGTCAACTTCAGGTTGCTGCCCGACACGTCAGCCGGCTGGCAGGCGCTGGTCAGGAAGCGGGTCAGCAGTTCGCTGGTGCCGCTGCTTTCGCCACGGTAGACGACCTGGATGTCACCGGTACGGCCCAGGCCCGCCAGCTGGCTCCAGCTGGTGATCTTGCCGGAGAAGATGCCGCAGATCTGGGTCACCGACAGGTCAACGGCCGAACCGGCCTTGTTGAACGGAATCGTGACCGAGGTGGCCACCGACGGAATCTGCACCAGGGCGCCGTAGCGGTTGGCATCGCCGGACACGTTGTAAGTGCTGTTGTAGGTGTTCAGTTCGGTGCTGCTCAGCACCGAATCGCTACCGGCGAAGTGCACGGTGCCGGTGGTGGAGAACAGCGCCGAGTTGTTTTCCAGGAAGGCCTTCTTGCCGGTACCCGAGCCGGTCACGGCGTAGCTGAAGTTGGCCGGCAGGATGCTGTCAGCCGAACCCTTGTAGAGGTCGGCCGGCAGCGAGGCACCGCCACCGGTGACGGCGGTCTGCGCCGAAGCGGCACCGGCGGTGGCCAGCAGCGCGGTAGCAACCAGCGCGGCCAGGGTCTTGTACTTGTTCATGATCTTCTCCTGAAGGGTTTACTGCGAAGGGAAACACCAAGGGAGGAACGGTCACTACACGCCTGCTGCCGCCGAGGGCCTCCCAGCCCACTCTGCGGCGACGTGGCTATGCTGGTCCGCGCCGATGACAGGCCGCTTAATAAACCTGTGGAAGATCGAAAAAAGGTGTGGAGGATTGTGTGGAGAATCGACCCATGCCACATTCCAACGACGCCGCCCGATCAACTGAATTGAATCGACTGAATTGAATCGACTGAATTGAATCAACTGAATTGAACCAACTGAATTGAATTGACTGAATTGAATCGACCCGATGGGATCGACTGGGTAGGGTCGACTGTTAGTCGACTGCTTTTCGCACGCGGAAACGATCTGAATGCACTCGATCTCCGCGCTAGTCGACTAACAGTCGACTCTACCTGTGATGCGCGTTGCGCATCACTGCACCAACTGGTTCATTTCCATGATCGGCATCAGCACCGCCAGCACGATCGTCAGCACCACGCCGCCCATCACCAGGATCATGGTCGGCTCCAGCAACGCAGTCAGTGCCATCGCGCGACGCTCGATCTCGCGCGAGATGGTCTGCGCGGCGCGATCCAGCAGCGGCGCCAGCGAACCGGTCTTCTCGCCACTGGCCACCAGATGCACCAGGATCGGCGGATACACCTTCTGCACCTTCAACGCAGCACCCAGCGCGGCACCTTCGCGCACGCGCGCGGACACGTCATCGGCACAGCGCGCCAGCAGCGCATTGCCCAGGGTCTGCCGCGCCGCCTCCAGTGCACGCAGCAGCGGCACGCCAGCATCCAGCAGGATCGCCAATGTCGAGGCGAAGCGCGCACTGTTCACGCCCAGCACGAAGCGCCCGACCATCGGCACCCGCAGCAGCATCGCGTCCCATCGCAGGCGCAGCTCGGGCTTGCGCAGGGCCAACCGCCATGCAACCACCAGCGCAGCGATGCCCAGCCCCACCCACACGCCCCAGCTGCGCACGAACGCGCTGGCGGCCAGCATCACCTGGGTCAGCATCGGCAGCGTCTGCCGCGCCTGCACGAACGCGGTCACCACCTGCGGCACCACGTAGCTGAGCAGGAAGATCACGATCGCCACCGATACCAGGCTGATCGCCGCTGGATAGATGAAGGCTGTCAGTACCTTGGCCTGCAGCCCATTACGTTCTTCGATGTAGTCGGCCAGGCGCTCCATCACCCGCGCCAGGTCACCGGAGTCTTCACCTGCGCCCACCAGCGCCCGATAGATCGGCGGGAAGTCGCGCGGCCGCGCGGCCAGCGCAACGGTCAGGCGCTGGCCGGCACGCACGTCGGCGCGTACGGCGGTGAGTGCCTGGGCCACGTGCGGGCGCTCGGCCTGTTCAATCACCGCACTCAATGCTGCTTCCAACGGCAGGCTGGCGGCCAGCAGGCTGGCCAGCTGGCGCGTGGCCCAGGCCATCTCGCTGGCAGACAACCGGCGGGCGCCCCAGCCACCGCCGGCACTGCGCGCGGCGCTTACCTGCACAGGGGTCAGCCCGCGCCCGCGCAGCAGCTGACGCGCACCGCGCGGGCTGTCGGCGTCCAGCTGGCCTTTCTCGATGCGGCCCTGCGCGTTGGCGGCCTGGTAGTCGAACAGTGCCATGCAGGCCTCAATCGTCGCCGGTGACGCGCAGGATCTCTTCCAGCGTGGTTACCCCGCTGTCGACCCAGCGCTGGCCGTCCTGCCGCAGGGTCCGCATGCCGGCCCGCCGGGCCGCCTCGCGTAGCGCAGGCTCGCCCTGCCCTTCATGGATCAGTGCGCGCACGCGGTCGTCGACCACGAACAGTTCATGGATGCCTGTTCGCCCCCGATAGCCGCTGTTGGCGCAGGCCGCGCAGCCCACCGCGCGCCATACGGTGCGACCCTCGCCGTCCACCTCGGCACGACGGCACTGCGTGCACAGCCGCCGCACCAACCGCTGCGCCAGCACGCCGCGCAGCGACGAGGCCAGCAGGAAGGGCTCCACGCCCATGTCAGCCAGGCGGGTCACCGCCGAGATCGCATCGTTGGTGTGCAGCGAGGCCAGCACGCCATGCCCGGTCAGCGACGACTGCACCGCAATCTGCGCGGTCTCCAGGTCGCGGATCTCACCGATCATGATGGTGTCCGGGTCCTGGCGCAGGATCGCACGCAGCGCGGTGCCAAAGCTCATGCCGATGCGCGCGTTGACCTGGATCTGGCCGATGCCGGCGAAGTCGTACTCCACCGGGTCTTCCACGGTGAGGATGTTGCTGGTGCTGCTGTCGAGCTGGCCCAACGCGGCGTACAGCGAGGTGGTCTTGCCGCTGCCGGTCGGGCCGGTGACCAGCACGATGCCGTGCGGTTGCCGGATCAATCCGGTGAACGTGGCCAGGGTGTCATCGGCCATGCCCAGGCGCTGCAGCTGCAGGCGGCCGGCGTCCTTTTCCAACAATCGCAGCACGGCGCGTTCGCCATGCCCGGTCGGCACCGTGGAGACACGGATATCCAGCGGCCGCCCGCCCACTCGGATCGCAATGCGCCCATCCTGCGGCAAGCGCTTCTCGGCAATGTCCAGGTGCGCCATGATCTTGATACGTGATACCAGCGCCGCATGCAGTGCGCGCCGTGGCTGCACCATGTCGCGCAGGGTGCCGTCCACGCGGTAGCGCACCACCGAGTGGGTCTCGAATGGTTCGATGTGCAGGTCGCTAGCGCCATCGCGTGCGGCCTGTGCCAGCAGCGCGTTGATCATGCGGATCACCGGCGCATCGTCCTGCGCGTCCAGCAGGTCGGTGACTTCCGGCATGTCCTGCATCAGCCGGTCCAGATCGACTTCGCTTTCGGCGGCACCCACTACGGCAGCGGCATCGCCGCCGTCACGGTACTGCTCACCCAGCCGCTGCTGCCAGGTCGCAGCATCCAGCGCCTGGAACGGCAGCGGGCCATGCCGACGGCGCAGTTCGGCCACGGCCCACGCTGCGGTGTCGGCGGTGCCCAGCAACACGGGCTCGCCGCCAACTTCGGACAGCATCACGCCATGGCTGCGCACCCAGGCGTACGGCAGCGGCGCGGAAGCGCTCACGGCCCGATCACCAGTTCCGGCGTGTAGCCCAGCCCGCGCAGCTGCTGCAGCGCAGGGTCCAGCGTCGCCGGATCGCGCGGCAATCGCACGCGCAGGCGTTGCCCGCTCTCGCCGGGCGTCGCTTCGGCATAGGCCTGCAGGCCCAGTGCACGCACCTGCGCCACGCCCTGGCTGGCACGCGCCGGGTCCAGCCCCTGCGCGAACTGCACCAGCTGCGCGTCGCCGTCACCGGACGGGTACAGCGCCGCCAGGCTGCTGCTCTGCAGCGGCTGGCCCTGGTCATCGCGTGCATTGCCCTGGCCGAGTACAGACAGGTCCTGCGGTGGTAGCTGCGGTGCCGACAGCGCCGGCAAGGCCCAGCTCTGTGCCGGCTGCGCGCCCGCCTGCGCGCTGCGCATGTAGTCGTAGCGGTCGCGGGTCAGGCGCTGGCCGGCGGCCGGGTCACGCACCACGTGCGGGCGCAGGAACACCATCAGGTTGGTCTTGGAGCGCTTGCGCGTATCACTGCGGAACAGCGCCCCCAGCACCGGGATCCTGCCCAGGCCGGGCACCGCATCACGGCCATGGCTGACGTTGTCCTCCAGCAGGCCACCGAGCACCATGATCTGGCCATCGTCCAGCAGCACACTGGTATCCAGCGCACGCTTGTTGGTGATGATGCCGGCGGCACTGTTGGCACTCTGCGCATCGATGCTGCTGACTTCCTGGTAGATGTCCAGCTTCACCGTGCCGCCCTCGGAAATCTGCGGGCGTACGCGCAGCTTCAGGCCCACGTCCTCGCGCACGATGGTCTGGAACGGGTTGTTGCTGCCGCCACCGCCGTCGGTGACGTAGCGGCCGCTGACGAACGGCACGGTCTGGCCGACCATGATGCTGGCCGCCTCGTTGTCCAGCGTCATCAGGTTCGGCGTGGACAGGATGTTGGCACCGCCCTTGCTCTGCAGTGCAGTGGCCAGCGCTTTCATGTTGAGGATCTGGCCGACACCGGGCAGGTTGATGGTGCCGTCGATCACACCGATCTTCAGGCCGTCCTTGGGCAGCACGTCCAGGGTGGTGCGCGCGGTGGTGCTCAACCCGCTGCCGCCGGTGGCGCCACCGAAATGGGTGCCGCCGAAGGTTCGCCCGTTGCCCAGCATCCACTGCACGCCCAGCTCGGCCGCATCGGTCTGGTTGACCTCCACGATCAGGCTCTCGACCAGCACCTGCGCACGGCGCTGGTCGAGCTGATCGATCACCCGTCGCAGGTTGCGGTACACCGGCTCCGGCGCCGAGATCAGCAGCGTGTTGGTGGCCACGTCCGCCTGCACCGAAATGCCGTTCTGGCTGAAGCCGGTGCTTCCCGCATCGATCGGGTCGCGGCGGCTCGGGTCCAGACGCTGTGATTCCAGCGCATTGCCCCCGGTCTTGGCCTGCTGCGGCTGCGACGGCTGCGCGGGCGTGGAACGGTTGGCGTCACCCGGCAGTGGCGTGATGCCTTCGTTGCTGCCCATTGCCGGTGCATCGCTCTGCCCGGCCACCACGCCTCGCAGCACCCCCGCGAGCTGGTTGGCCTGGGCATTGCGCAGGTAGACCACATGCAGGTTGCCGGACTCGTCCTGGGCGCGGTCCAGCTTCTCCACCAGCTGCCGCGCCAGACGGGTGCGTCCGGGACTGCTGGAGCGCAGCAGCACGCTGTTGCTGCGCGGGTCGGCCATCACCACCACCTTCTGGGTGGGCTCGGCGCCCTGCGCATCCAGCAGCGGTGCGACCATCGCCGCGACGTCAACGGCAATGCCCTGCTGCAGCTTCACCACGTCGGTGTCCATGCCGGCCGGTGTATCAACGCTGGCGATCACCCGCGCGATGCGCTCCAGGTTATCGGCATAGTCGGTGATCACCAGGGTGTTGTTGCCCGGATTGGCAGTGATCGGATTGTCCGGGCTGATCATCGGCCGCAGCACCGCCACCAGCGCGGCCGCGTTCTCGTAGCGCAGCGCGAAGGTGCGCGTGGCAACCTCGCCCCCCGCACCGCCGCTGCCAACGCGGCCACCGAGCAGCTTGGCATCGGCCTGCGGCACCACCCGACTGACGCCGCCGTTCTCGACCACGGCGAAGCCGCGCATGCGCAGTGCGCCCAGCAGCAACTGGTAGGCCTGGGTACGGCTGACCGGGCCATCGGAAACCACTGTCATCTTGCCGGTCACCCGTGGATCGACCAGGAACTGGCGCCCGGTGAAGCGCGCTGCCATGCGCAGTACGCCACCGATATCGGTGTCGACCAGGTTCAACTGCACCGGCTCATCACGGGCGTCCTGCGCCAGTACCAGCGCCGGTGCGTGGGCCATGCACACGATCAGGGCCAGTGCGGTACTGCAGGCAAGGCTGCGCATCGCCCTCATGGATGGGCACCCGCGGTGGCCACCATCACGATGTTTCCGGAAATCCGTGCCGCAGGCATGTTCGCATCCCCTGTGCGTGTCAGTTGCAGCTGCTGCAGCTCGATGGCCGGGTCGGCCAGTAGCGGCAGCAGCCAGTTCCATAGCGCATCTGCGGGCACCGCCTGCACCTGCAGGTGCCAGCGCCCGTCGCGCGCTTCGATATGCAGGCCGGCGGCAAGGCCGGCGGTCTTGATGCCATCGCGCAGCCCGGCCAGTGTCGGGTGCTGGCCCTGCGCCAGCTGCTGGCGCTCTCGGGCGAGCAGCAGCGGTGCCAGTGCGCGGGACTGCGCCTGCAGCCGCGGCAGCTCGGCCTGCCAATACGTGCGCTGCTTCAGCAGTGGCCCCAGCCACAACGACCACAGGCCCGCCACCAGCAGCGCCACCACCATCACCCACAGCATCAGCCGGTCGCGCGGTGGCAGGCGTTGCCAGCGCTGCTGCAGGCCCACCAGCCCCTCGCCCGGCCGTAGGGTGCGGGTCGTCACTGCCCAGCTCCGCTCACTCGCAGGTGTCCACCGGCTTCGCGCGCCAGCTGCAGGCCCTGTGCCTGAACTGCTTGCTGCCAGTGCTCAAGCCGCTGCGGATCGTCGGCCAATGCCTGGGCATCGGCATCCAGCTCCATGTCCAGCTGCCCGGGTTGGTAATGCAGGCTGCGCACTTGCCCGGCCAGCTCCGGAACAGCCTGCAGCGTGCTGGCAACCTGACGCTGCAGCGCCGGCAACGGCGGCGCCGGCAGCGGCACCGCAAGTGCTCGCCTTGCCTGCAACACCGGGTCCACCACATCGGTGATCTCCGGGAAGCGCGCGCTGAACTGGCGCGCCATGTCCTGTTGCAGGGCCTCGCCCTCGATCCGCCAACGCGAGACCTGCAGCTGCAGGCCGAGTGCAGCCAGCAGCACTGCTACCAGTGCCAGGCCGATCGCGAGCCGCGGTGCTTGCCGGCCTGCGCCGGGCAGCGGCAATGACCAGCCTGGCAAGGGGCCAGAGGTCTGCCGTTCATGCGTGACGGCGGTGGCCGGGAGGCTGTCCGGCCACGTCGGCGGCACACTATCGATCCACTGCACGGCCTGCACGCCGGCCTGTTGCAGGCGCACGGCCAGCGCCTGCATCACCGCACAGGCGTCACGTCCGCCATACCATTGAACGAAACCCCGATCGCGCCCGCTGCGTACCAGCAGGTGCTCGCCGCTGACCTGCAGCGTGGCCTGGCCGTCCTGCCAGGGCAGCAGCAGTGGCGTCGGATAGAGCGCCTGCAGCTGCAGCGCACACGAGGCCAGCAGCTGCTGCGCCTGCGCGATGGCCTGCTGGCCGAGCCAGGCCACCGGAACCGTGCCGTCTGCCGCCTGCGCGCCGTGGGCCAGCGCCACCTCCTGCAGGTCATCCAGCAGCATCGCCTCCACCTCACCCTGCAGCGCCGACTGCAGGCGGCGCCCGGACAACGGCGGCAGCTGCAGTTCCAGCAGGATCAGGTCGTTCGGATCGAGGCAGGCACGAACCGCAGCCTGCGGATGCCGCAGGCCCAGCGTCGCCAGTGTGTCGCGGCCATGCGCCAACACCTCGCCCTTGTGCAGCTGCGCCCAGTCCACCGCGCTGTCGGCGCGCAGGTGCTCCAGCGCCGGAAGGCGCACGCGAAGCTGCACATTCATGCGCCGATCCTCGTCCACACCCGTTGCACACGCACCCCATCGTCGCGGTATTCGCGCCACAACAGCGCGCGAAAATCGACCGCACTGCCGTCAGCCTGCACCTGGCCGACGGCCAGGAACCATTCGCTATGGATACCCAGGGGAAGCACGGCCATCTGTTCGTTGCTCAGTTGGAGTCGGTTGGCGATGTCGCCGCGATTGAGCAGCCAATGGCCAGCATCGCGCTCACCGAGCAGCGCCTGCAGCCGTGCCGGCTCGACCACCGGCGTCACCGCCTGCAGAACGCGCAGGTCGCTGGTGTTGGCGTTGACCAGGGTCTGCGCCGGCAACACCACGGTGCGCCGCGCCAGCGCCCGCAACGCCACCGGATCGGCACCAGGTAGCGCTTGTTCGATCAGTGATTCGCGCGGCAGCGGCGCCTGCGCCTGCATGTCGCCATCGCGCAGGCGCGCCTGGATGTGGTCGGCGGCGGACGCGCAGGCGCCCTGGCCCAGCCCCTGCCCGGCACACAACGCGATGAACGCGCGCCGCGCCTCGGGGTCCGGCCTGCCATGCGCAAGAAGGTTGCGCAGGTTGAACATCGACTGGGCATCGACCAGCTGCAGCTGCACCGGCAACGGCGCCTGCAGCTCCAATGGGCGCGCCCAGCGCCCGCTGCGCACCGTGGTCAGCTGTTCCTTTACATCCTCACGCAGCTGTTGCGCCGCACGCTCCAGCGTTGCGTCCACCGCCATGCGTACCTGTGCGCGCAGCTGATCGCCACGCAGCGCACGCAGCTGGGCCGACTGCCGGGTCAGCAGTGCCGTGGCAATCACCGCCACCAGCGCCACCACCAGCATGGCGACGATCACCGCCATGCCACGTTGACGGACACTCGAAACAGAACGCATCCGGGCTGACATCGGTCTGCCTCACAGCTGCCAGGAGCCGATGTCCGCGTTCCCGGCGTCGCCACCGGGCTTGCTGTCCGCACCCAGCGAGAACACATCGATGTCGCCGTGGGTGCCTGGTATCTGATACTGGTACGGTTGGCCCCATGGATCATTGGGCAGGCGATCCAGATAGGGCGTGACCGGCATCGCGCCACCGCCCTGCGGTGGCTTCACCAGCGCCTGCAGCCCCTGCTCGGCACTGGGATAGCGCCCGTTGTCCAGCTTGAACAGTTTCAACGCCTGCATCAATGCAGCGATGTCCTGGCGCGCCGCCACTACGCGCGCCTGGTCGGGGCGGTCCATCAACCGCGGTACGATCAATGCAGCGAGGATGCCGATGATCACCACCACCACCATGATCTCGATCAGGCTGAAACCCTGCTGCCGAGCCCTGCGACCACGAACCTGCCTTGCCATTGTTCCGCCCTCGTCATCCTGGAAGAGACCGCTGCGCCATGGTCAGCGGTGCATGTGTCAGTACGATAAACATCCGCTGGAAATCCGCTGCGCGTGTCCCTGTGCAGGCGCAATACGTGCAGCCGGGGCACATGCGGACTCGAACAGGTGCTGCGGCACGCTGGCCAGCGCATCGTCGATGCAGCCGCGCAGCAACGGATGCGCGCAGGCCTGCAGCAGGCGCACGCACTGCATCGGCGACCATGCCGTTCCATGATCGAGGCCGATGAACATCCGATAGGCCTGGTGATAGCGCAGGTCGTCGTACACGCGCTGGGCACTGTTCAAATCGCGCACGACCACCAGCAGAGCCGCGCGCTGCAGCAGCCGCGCATCGCCTGCATCAAGCGGTAGCGGGCTCATCGCCGCCTCGGGCCAGGGCCGCAGCTGCAGGTCGAGGGCTTTTCGCAGCGCCGCCAGTGGGTGCGCACTACCATCCAGTGCCGCCCAGCGCGCCGCGTCCGCCCAGGCGTCGCTGGACAGCACCCAGACCCACGAGCGCCCATAGCGCTGCACGTTCAATGGTGCATGCCGTGCCTGCTCCAGTGACTGGCTCAGGTGACGATCCAGCTCCAGCATGCTGATCCTGCGACTGTCTGCCATCGGCGCCGCCCGTGCTCCACGACGCGTGGTGCGTCGTACTCTGGAGAAGACGTCAGCAAGGCAGGTGAAGCGACAGCGCGCATGCAGCTCTGTGCACTGCGTGGCGCTTCATCGACAACGTCATCGCAGCGTCATCTGCCTGCAGGCTTCGCGTTCCAGCCGCGGCGCTTCGCCTCCACAACGGCGTGCCAGTATCGCCACGTCGCTGCGCGCGGCGAATGTTGCCAGCGCATTGGATATGTCCACGTCATCGAACCATGACGCCATCGCAACGCGCAGCGCCGGCAGCTGCCAGCCGTCCATCACACCATGGGTGCCTGCTACGAACCAATGCCAGAGGCGATGGTGAAGCACTTGGTCGTGCAGCAGTGCGAGATTCTCAATGCGATGCACGTCCATCAACAGCAGTGCGCGTGCAACCGCCGCGGGCGGCAACGCACCAGCTTCAGACAGCGGAAGCGACTGCTGCTGCAGGCGCAGCAGCATCGCCAGCGGGTGCGACTGCGGATCAAAGTCCAGCAGCACCGCCTGTTGCTGCCACTGCGCATCGGACACCACGCACACCCAAGGTGAGCCATAGCGATGCACCATCAATGGCCGTCGCTGCGTGGTTTCCAGCAGCGCCGACAGATTGCGACGCAGATCCAGCACACCGATGGTCTCGTTGCGCATCCTTGGCCTCTCCTCGCTTGCAACAGCCCTGCGCGGCGCGCAGGGCCAGCGTCTTCATCTATCCAAGGACGGCAATGCCACCCGGAAAGCGACGCAGATCCAGCGACATCGTCAGTCGCAGCTGCTCCAGTGCCGCGTCTGGATCATCAATACGGAAGCGACCGCTGACCGGCGCGCGCGCCAACGCCGATTCTCCCAGCAGCACCTTGCCGCGGCGGTAGCGGTTGATCTCGTCCACCACCTCACGCAGCGGTGCGCGGCGGAACACCAGCATGCCTTCGGTCCAGGCGCCAACCTCCGAAGCCACGGCTTCGGCCACCACGCCACTGAGGCGCTCGTCGTACTGGGTCTGCTGACCCGCCTGTAGCTGCAGCCGGCCCTGCGGATGCTCGATGCGGGCGCTGCCCTGCAGGCAGGTCACCCGTACCTGGCCTTGGGTGTTGCGCACATCCAGGCGCACCGCGCCTTCATCGGCAATCACGCAACCAGGGCCCGCGAACAGCGCCAGGCGCAGGCCAGCCCCGGTTTCGATCGCGGCTTGGCCCTGCATCAGCTCGAAGCCTTCGCCCTGCGCGTCCGCGCGGCGGCGCAGGCTGCTCTGCGTATCCAGTTCGATCTTCAGCTGCGGCAAGGGCGCGATCTGCAGCCGTTCACCGGTGCCGGTGTGGAAATCGGCCGTCATCGCCGTCACCGAGGGCCACAATCCCAGCGGCGGGCGGATCGCCGCCACCACCACCAGGCTGGCCGGGGCGGCAATCGCCGCGCCCAGGAAGGCGCGCCGGCTCCAGCGCTGGGCCGGCGTCGGCGCCACCGGTTGGCGGGCGGCGGCGGGCAGCTGCTCGCCGGCCAGCCGTACCTGCTCCCATTGCCGGCGCGCACGGCCGAACGCCTCACGATGACGCGGATCCGACTCGCACCACGCACGGAACCTGCGCCCGTCGGCGGCGGTCGCCTCGCCCGAGGTCAGGCGCACCACCCACGCGTGCGCCTGACGCTCGACGGCATCCAGCGGGCGTTGCGGGCGATCGTCAGGATCCATGGGGGCTCATGCCGGACCCGCACGCTGCGGGGTTCTGCTCGGCGTCAAAGTGTAGACGGATGCCGCCGTTCAGAACCGCACCTGGCGCCCCTGCCCGCTGCGCTCGGCCAGGTAGTCCTGGGCCGCCTTCAGCTCACGCTGCACCAGCCGCAGCGACACACCGAGGTGGTCGGCCACGTCGCGCTGCTGCAGGCCATCGACGCGGATCGCCAGCAGGATGCGGCGACGGCGCTCGGGCATGCGCTGCAGCAGGCCGACCATGTCTTCCAGCGCGAAGTCCAGTTCGGCCGCCTGCGCCGGGCCGGGTGCAGGGTCGGCCATGTCCATCAGCGTATCCACCTCCTCCAGGCTCAGCAGACGGTGGTCAGCACGTTGGCGGTCGATCACGGTATTCATTGCCATGCGCAGCAGGTAGGCCGCGGGGTTCTGCACGGCATCCAGGCGGTCACGCCGCGCGCTCAGGCGCATCCACGTGTCCTGCAGCGCGTCGCCGGCCAGCTCCTCCGAGCCCAGCTTGCGCACCAGCCGGCGCTTCAGCTCATCGTAGGCACCCAGAAGGTGGTCCATCAGGTCAACTGCCCCAGCCGTACCGTTGCTCATGTTCGAATCCTTGAAGTCATGGAAGGGGCGCGCGCCGGCCACAGTCGTGGTCGGTCCCGGAAGGACGGATCTGCAGCGTCACCGGCTGCGGCAGCGCAGCGGCATCGGGCGCCAGCACCAGGCCCTGCAGCGCCTGCAGCAGGCGCGCATCGCGGCGGGCGCTGCCACTGCCTGACAGCAGCTCGGGCTCGCTCACCTGGCCCGCGCCGTCGATGCGGAAGCGCAGCGTTGCGGCATAGCGGCCGGGCGCGATCTCCGGGTCGTCACAGAACGCCGCACGCAGCCGCTGCTGCAGGCCGCCGTAGCGACGCCGACGCTCGGCCTCGGGAAGTTCGGCGCCAACACCGGGTTCGCCTGCCGAGGGCGCGCCCCGGCGCAGCACCACGCGCTGCTCGCCGATCACCTCGGCCTCGATACCGGAGTCCTGCAGCAGCACCTGCAACGCAGGCAGCGGCGCCAGGCTGCCGCGCAGTGCATGGCTGCTGCGGCCGGCGGCCAGGTCACCCGGGTACATCACTGACCACCCACTGATGACGCTGAAGCGCTCGACCGCCTGTTCCAGCGGCTGCGCAGGGATGTCGTAGGCATGAACAGCGTCCTGCGCGGCAGCGGCAAAGGACAGCAGCAGCCATGCGGCGATGGCCACCTTCCAAGTTCTGACCGCATGGTGTCCATTCAGCCCCCTGACGTAGAACACATGACCCTCGGCAGCGACAGCAGCTGCAGTGGACGCGCGCCACCACCGGAACCCCGGCCCGCGCGCGACCCGCAAGCGGGCTCAAACCGTACCGGCGCCACATGTCATTGCGATGACCGCCGCCCACGGCCTGGCATCGAGCCAGGCTCCGTAAAGCCAGTCACGCATCAGGAATCAATGAATCGAACAGACCTGTTCATTTGCTCACAGGGTCAGAGCCCGTTGCGCAGCAACGGGATCCGACCCCGTACCGACCCAAACGTGTCGACCAAGGTCGACACCCACCAGGAGCAGCTCATGCCGTTCCGGCAGATCGTGGAAATCTGTCGAAGGCGGGGTGGGTCCGGTTGCGGGGGCGTGAGCCGCATGGATGCGGCGACCGAGCTACATGGACGTACTTGCAGCGTCCCCCGCAACCGGACCCACCCCGCCATCCCTCAGCAGGCCCGCTGTTGCTGTTGCTGTTGCTTCTGAGGTTGCCGGCCAGCGGCCGGCACTACCCGCGGGTGCCGGGTGCAACCCGGCCGCAAACCCCATCCCTCAAAGCGGCAGCTGGGTCGTCTGCTTGATCCGCTGCATCGGAATCTCGGTCTTGGTGTTCTGCACCCCCGCAATCCGGTTCAGGTGCTGCATCTGGAACTGCCGGTAGGCATCCAGGTCGGCCACCGCCACCCGCAGCAGGAAATCGCAGTCACCGGCCATCAGATGGCATTCAAGCACTTCCGGGAACGACTTGATGCTGTTGATGAAATGATTGGTAGTGTCCTCGTCCTGCCCGCGCAGCCACACCCGCACGAACACCGTGAAGCCACGGGCCACCTTGGCCTCGTTCAACAAGGCCACATAGCGGTCGATGTAGCCGCCCTCCTCCAGCAGACGCACCCGGCGCAGGCAGGCCGACGGCGACAGCCCGACCAGGCGTGCCAGCTCCAGGTTCTGCAGGCGGCCGTCGCGCTGCAGGGCGTCGAGGATGCGCCGATCGAGGTTGTCCAGCTGGTACTGCATGGAATTTCACCTCTTTCACTTTTGACCGCATGGAATATCAATCATCCAGAATCAAGTGGTATCAACGCAACCCGATTTCGCGATTGGACCGCTAGCATGGGCCACCCCCACCTTGTTGTGCCGTTCGATGGACGCCCGTACCACCCTCCCCCTGCCTGACACCTGCGATACCGCGCCGCGTGCCGAATTCCTGCGCGGCCTGCGCGCCGCCGTGCCGGTGATGATCGGCTTCATTCCCTTCGCCCTGGTGCTCGGCGCGCAGGCAGCTCAGAAAGGCCTGAGCGCACTGGAAGTGCCGCTGATGACCGGCCTCAACTTCGCTGGCGGCTCGGAGTTCGCCGCCGTCGAACTGTGGACCTCGCCACCGCACATTGCACTGATCGTGGCCATCACCGCGCTGGTCAACAGCCGTCACCTGCTGATGGGCGCCAGCCTGGCCCCGCTGCTGCAGCACCTGCCGCGCCGCCGGGTGCTGCCGGCGCTGTTCTTCATGTGCGACGAAAGCTGGGCGATGGGCGTGGCCGATGCGCGCAGACGCGCGCTTGGCTTCAGCCTGGCCTACTACCTGGGCGTATCGGCAGGCCTATACACGGTCTGGGTGGCCTGCACCGCGCTCGGCGCGATCGTTGGCCCGATGCTGGGCGACATCCACGCCTATGGTTTCGACATGGCCTTCCCCGCCGTGTTCCTGGTGCTGCTGCGCGGCATGTGGCAGGGCATGAAGGCCGCGCGACCGTGGCTGGTCAGCCTGGCTGTAGCCGCTGCTACCTACCTGCTGGTGCCAGGTGCGTGGTACGTGGCCAGCGGCGCACTGGCCGGCCTGGCCGCAGCCTGGCTGCTGGCGGAGGACGCAGCATGATCTTCAATGGCCTGATCCACTGGACCTCGGTACTGACCATCGTGCTGATGGCCGCCGCCACCTACCTGACCCGCATCGTCGGCTTCCTCGCGCTGCGCAACCGCACACTGAGCAAACGCGCAGTGACGGTGATGGAAGCCGCGCCGGGCTGCGTGCTGATCTCGGTGATCGCCCCGGACTTCGTGGCCGACAAGCCGGCCGACCTGGCCGCACTGGCCATCACCCTGCTGGCCGCCACGCGGCTGTCGATGCTGCCGACCGTGCTGATCGGCGTGGTCTCGGCGGGTGTGTTGCGCTATCTGATGGGGTAGCTACCGGTACGCCGGGCAACGCCCGGCGTACCGTAGTGGCGGCGCAGCAGTGCAATCACGCGCTGCTGCTTGCCGCCAACAGGCACAGGCTGCGCGGCGGCAGCGTCCAGGCGCCTTCCTCATCCGGCTCCAACGGCGTTTCGTCGGTCTGCAGGAGCACGCGCCGGAACGACAGGGCGTCGTGTGACACACAGAACCGCTGCGGCTGCTCCCCGGCGTTCAACAGCAGGGCCAGGCTGACATGCCGCCCGGGCTCGCGCAGGCCACTGTCCGGACTGCGACCGTCCAGCACGATCGCCAGCGCACGCAGCCCTGCTTCATGCCAGTCCGCTTCCTCCATGCCGCGACCATCGGGATGCCGCCAGTCGATATCGCGCAGGCCCAGCGCCTCATCGTACTCGCCGCGCAGGAACCGGTTCCGGCGCAGCAGGCCGTAGCGCCGGCGCAGCGACAGCGCCCGCCGCACGAACGCCACCTGCGCCTGTGCAGCCGGCAATGCTGCGCGCTCCCAGTCGATCCAGCTCAGTGGATTGTCCTGGCAGTAGGCGTTGTTGTTGCCCTGCTGCGAATGGCCGAACTCATCGCCTGCCAGCAGCATCGGCGTCCCCTGCGCCAGCAGCAGCGTGGCCAGCAGGTTGCGCATCTGCCGCGCACGCAACGAAAGGACCGCCGCATCATCGGTGTCTCCCTCCACGCCGTGGTTGCTGGAGAGGTTGTGCGAGTGTCCGTCACGGTTGTCCTCGCCGTTGGCCTCGTTGTGGCGATCGTTGTAGCTGACCAGATCGTGCAGGGTGAATCCATCATGCGCGGTCACCAGATTGATGCTGGCCGACGGTCGCCTGCCGTGGTGTTCGAACAGGTCGGCAGAGCCGGTGAAGCGCGTGGCAAACTCTGGCAGCTGCCCGCCATCGCCACGCCACAGCGCGCGCACCGTGTCGCGGAAGCGGTCGTTCCACTCGGCCCAGCCCGGCGGAAACTGGCCCAGCTGGTAGCCGCCCGGGCCGATGTCCCATGGCTCGGCAATCAGCTTCACCTGGCTCAGGATCGGGTCCTGGCGTACCGCATCGAGGAAGCTGCCCGAGGCGTCGAAGCCATGCCGTTCGCGGCCGAGGATGGTTGCCAGGTCGAAGCGGAACCCATCCACCCGCATCTCGGTCACCCAGTAGCGCAGGGAGTCCATGACCATGCGCAGCGCACCGGCATTGGTCAGGTCGAACGTATTGCCGGTACCCGTATCGTTGATGTAATAGCGGCGATCATCGGCCAAACGGTAGTAGCTGGCGTTGTCGATGCCCTTGAACGACAGCGTAGGGCCCAGCTCGTTGCCTTCGGCCGTGTGGTTGTAGACCACGTCCAGGATGACCTCGATGCCCGCGTTGTGCAGGCGCGCGACCATCTGCTTGAACTCGGCCACGGTGCCCAGCGACAGATAGCGTGCCTGCGGCGCGAAGAAGCCGATGGTGTTGTATCCCCAGTAGTTGCGCAGCCCGCGCTCGAGCAGCTGCTGGTCATCCACGTAGGCATGCACCGGCAGCAGCTCGATGGCGGTCACCCCCAGATGGCTGAGGTGGTCGACCACCGCATCGTGCCGCAACGCGGAGAAGGTACCGCGCTCGGCCTGCGGGACGTCGGGATGCTGCATGGTCAGTCCGCGCACGTGGGCTTCGTAGATCACGGTCCGGTCCCAGGGCGTGGCAGGTGCACGCTCGACGCCCCAGCTGAAAGCCGGATCGATCACGGCACAGCGTGGCATGTAACCGGCGCTGTCGCGGCGGTCGAAACTGAGATCGCCATCGCGGTGACCCAGGGTGTAGCCGAACAGGTGTGGGGCCCACTTCAGTTCGCCGACGATCTGCTTGGCGTAGGGGTCCAGCAGCAGCTTGTTGGGATTGAAGCGATGGCCCTCTTCCGGCGCATACGGGCCGTGCACCCGGTAGCCGTAACGTTGCCCGGGCCGCACGTCCGGCAGGTAGCCGTGCCAGATCTCGTTGGTGTACTCGGGCAGCGCGATACGCTCGACTTCACGGTTGCGCGCGTCGAACAGGCAGAGTTCCACCCGGGTGGCGTGCCGCGAGTACAGCGCGAAGTTCACACCCAATCCGTCCCAGGTCGCCCCCAGCGGGAACGGCCGGCCTTCGCGCACCCGCGAGGTCTGCGTCCACTTACGGCTGGCCATCGGTTCCCTCCTCGTCGCGCGCAGCGGCAATCTCGGCTTCCACCAGGCGCTCGGCCATGTGCCAATGCCGCTGCTGCTGGTCGTCCGGCCGCCCTTCCGCTTCCCATATCTGGTGGGCCAGTGCCTCAATCCGCTGCCGTCGTTCCCTGCTGTCCATTCCTGTCCGTCTCCTCGTTGATCCATACCGCCAACGGGCTGCCAGCCAGAAGCCGTGCCGCGTCCTCGGTTGCCTTGAAATGTTCGATGCGCCCGTCCAGCAGGTTGCGCATGGGACCTGTCGGCAGCCCGTGCAGCATCACGCCAGTGCCGACGTCGTGTGCTGCGTGCAGGCTGGGCCCGGGCACGGCGGTGGGCGAACCACGCCGCACGATCACCAGCAGCACCTGCGCCTGATGCCTGCGCGCGAATGCCAGCCAGGGCGAACGGGCCGGTGCGGACAGCGGCTGCAGTTGGCCGTGCAGGAACAGCTGCGGGTGCCTGCGGCGGCACTCCAGCAAGCGCCTGAGCAGAAATGCCTTGATGCCACCGTCCCGCCAGTCCTCCAGCAGGGCGGGCCACCCGCGCGTATCACGCAGCCACGCCTGCCGCACTGGATAGTCCACGGCACGACGGTTGTCCGGGTCCACCAGGCTCAGGTCCCAGCCTTCTCCGCCCTGGTAGAGGTCGGGCACGCCGGGCAGGCAGTGCTGCAGGCACAGCTGTGCCAGGCCGTTGCAGGCGCCGGCCGGCGCAATGCGCGCCACGAACGTCGCCAGCGCCTCCCGCACCGGCTGCAATGGCGCTCCATCCAGCAGTGCGTGCAGCCACTGCGCGGCGGCCTCCTCCACCGCCACGTTGGGATCGGACCAGCTGCTGACCCGTTTGCCCTCGCGCAACGCCTTGGTCAGCCATTGCACCATCCTCGATGCGAAGTCGGCGCCCGGGTTACCGTGCATCGGCCACGCGGCCACGAGCGCCTGCCACAGCGCATAGGCCTCGGCACCCGGCAACGGCATCGACGCGCCCGCGCGGGTCGACATCCGGCTCCAGCGCCGCACAGCCTCCCGCCACTCGACCGTGCAGGTGCTGATAACCGCCAGCCGCGCCCGGCTGTCGGCCCCGCGCTTGTGATCGTGGGTCGCCAGCGCAAGCAATGCCCGCGGATGGCGCTGCAGGCGTCCCACTGCGTGTTCCAGCAGCTCGCGTCCCTCCATGCCCAGCCGCTGCGGATCACTTCCGACTTCGTTGCGCGACAGCAGCCTGAAGTAACGATAGAAGCCTGTGTCCTCCACCGACTTGGCATTCAACGGCGCGGCCAATTGCCCGAATCTCACCCGCAGCGCGCGCTCGGCCTCCGCCTCGCCGGGAAGTGCCCGCAGCAGCAGATCCAGTGCCGCGTGTGCCGTACCGTCCAGTGCCTCGCGTGCTGCCACGGCAGCGTCCACCAAGGCCTTCCGTTCACCTGCATCCTGCAGCGAATAGGGGCGGTAGGTACGGTAGTGCCGCAGCAGCGCGGCCAATGCACGGGCCAGCGCAGCGGCTCCGATATCGGCTTCGGCCAGCCGGGGCTGCAGGACCCGCTGCGCGCTGCGCAGCAGTCGCTGGAAGTCGGTGTGAAGCGACGTGCGCAGCAGCATGCCGCGGGCATCCTGCTGCAGGTCGTCAAAGCTGCGCGCGTCGGCACTCGCCGCTTGCCAGGCGCGGGAGAGCGCGGGTGCAGCTGCCGGATCATGCAGCCACGCGCCAACCTGGTCCATGAAGTCATAGCCCGTCGTGCCGTCGCAGGCCCAGCCATCGGGCAGCTGTTCGTCCTCCGCCAGTATCTTCTCCACATGCACGCTCACTGCCTGTGGGTCGCGACCGCCTGCCGCGCAGGCCGCGTCGAGCGCCGCACGCAGGTGTTGCAGGTACGGCCCGGGTGACGACAGGCCATCCACATGGTCAATGCGCAGGCCGTCAACCCATCCCTCACGCACCAGCCGCAACGGCAGCACATGCACCGCCGCGAACACACCGTCGCGCTCTACCCGCAGTGCGGCCAGTTCGTTGATGTCGAAGAAGCGCCGGTAGTTCACCTGATCGCCCGCCGTACGCCACCAAGCCAGCCGGTAGTGCTGACGCCGCAGCAGCGTGTGCAACCGTTCCACGCTGCGGTTGCAGCGTTCCGCCCATGCCGGCCACTGCGCGGGTGCCAGCGGATGGCTGCGCGGAGACAACGGCAATGCCAGCCCGTGATGACGCAGCGTCGGCCGCTCATCGTCCACTGCTACGCGCAACACGCCATCGCGCACGGCGTCGTGCAGTGGCCGGTCCAGCACTGGCAGCCAGAGCCGGCCCTCGCAGCCCGGCGCCTCCCAGTCAATGTCGAACCATCCGGCATGGGGACTTCTGCACCCGTGCAGCAGCACATCGTTCCACCAGGGCGTCTGCGGGGATGCCGCAAGATGGTTGGGTACGATGTCCAGGATCAGGCCCATGCCATGCGCACGCGCCGCTGTCGCCAGCCGCTGGAAGCCTTCTTCGCCGCCCAGTTCCGGATTGATGCGGGCCGGGTCGATGCCATCGTAGCCATGCATGGACCCTGGCATCGCAGCGCTGATCGGCGACAGGTAAAGGTGGCTGACGCCCAGCGCGGTGTAGTACGGCAGCTGCGCCGCAGCGGCCTCGAAGTTGAAGCCTGCATGCAGCTGCAGGCGTGCGGTGGCACGCAACCGGGTCATCGTCCCGCCTTGCGTCGCGTGGCGCTGAACCGGGCAATGCGCGCGTCGGCCGCGTCCGGATCCCACGCAAGCGGCAAGCGTCGGCGCCAGTTCGGGTGACCGTTGACGGTACCCGGCAGGTTCACCTGCGCGCGGCTGCCCAGCGCGTCTTCCAGCGGGAGCAGCGCCAGCCGTGAAGGTGCGTGCGCCATCAGTGACAGCGCACGCGCTTCCAGCGTCGCGCCCTCGCCCCGGGCGACTGCGGACAGCGCCTGTACCTCGCTGGCACGCGCGTGCAGCGCCGCGGGAAGCTCGGTCAGCTCACTTAGGCGTGCACGCCAGCGCAGGTCGCGCCCACGCAGCCAGCCGGCCAGCGGCGGCAGATCATGGGTGGAGGGCATGGCCACCGCATCGCGGCGCCACCGTGGCGCCGGCAGGAAGCGCTCACCGTTGCGGGCGAACGGCAGCACCTCAAGCCCCAGCACGCCACGGGCTGCCAGTCGCTGGCGGATACCCGGAGGAACCACCCCAAGGTCCTCACCGATCAGCACGCAGCGATGGCGCCACGATTCCAGCACCAGCAGGTTGATCAGATCATCGAACGGATAGCGCAGGTACACCCCCTGCCCGGCGCCTGCGCCACGAGGCAGCACCCACAGCCGCTGCAGGCCCAGGATGTGGTCGATGCGCAATCCACCGCGACCCGCCATCACGGCGCGCAACACGCGGATGAACGGTTCAAACCCCTCACGCTGCAACGCAGAGGGTGACCAGCTGGTGATACCCCAGGCCTGGCCCAGCGGATTGAACGCATCCGGCGGCGCGCCCAGCTCGAGGCCCTGCAGCAGGCGGTCGCCGCCGGTCCGGGCCTCGACGCCCTGCGGTGCGCAACCCACTGCCAGATCCGCGATCAGTCCGATCGACGCGCCGTCGCTACGCAGTCCCGCCTGCACCTGCGCCCAGCCTTGCCGCGCCAACCACTGCGCAAACGCATGGTCGTCGGCGCTTCCAGTGAAGCGATCGGCGGCGTGCTCGCAGTACTGCAGCAGGGGTTCGCCCTGCGCATCGCACCACGTCTGCAACTGTTCGTACTGTGCCGGCGCCTGCTGCCGCAGCCATTGGCGCCCTTGGCGCAGCCAGCGCCACTTCACTGCCGCCGAGTGCGGCCAGTCGATGCGGCGTGCTGCGGTAGCCGCTTCAACGGCCATCGCCAGTGCTTCGTCCTCGCGCAACACGCTGCTGGCGGCCTCCGGCAGAACCTGCGGCAGCGACACCTGCAGCGGGTCAAGCCAGCGCCGGTCGCTGGGTGAGTAAGGACTGTAGCCCGGACCCGGTGGCAGGCCGGCGTGCAGCGGACTCAACGCCAGTGCATCGCCGCCGTGACGGTGCAGCAGCTCGCGCCACCGCGCACAGCCGGCGCTGTCACCGATGCCGGCATCATCGGGCGCGCGCAGGCTGTAGACCTGCGCCGACAGACCCCAACCGCGCAGCAGGCCCTGCGGCCACCAGGCACGCTGCGGTGCCACCGCAACCGCCTGTTGCTGCCCGCCCTGGCGCCACTGCCAATAGCCTGGCTGATCCGGAACCCGCCAGCGCCCTTGCGCATCCGCACGTGCAGGCAACGCTGTGCCCTGCTCGTCCACCCAGCACGCCGCGCCCGTTGCCTCAGGCATGGCCAGGAGCTGACCACAGCAGGCGGTGAGCAACGGGTGGACCACCGGCACACCGTCGCACGCGAACTCCGACAGCACGGCGCGCAGCACGTCGGGCGCAACCTCGCGCTCTGCTCCGGCCACGTCGGTCCAGCGGACCAGCAGGCCCGCACGGCGAGCCGCCTCCCGCACCGCCGCATCCGTATTCATGCGGCGATCCAGCGCGCAAGCGCACCGCCGCCTGCCGGCAGCATCGCGGCCGCATCCGGCCCCACGACGCACTCGCCGGCCGGCATCGCGTGGGCCACCGGCGACGGACCCACGTTGATCGCGATCCACCACTGGCCCGATGGCAACTGCCAGCCCGCCTGCACCGCGCCATGGCCCAGCACGCGCGCGCCCAGCGACCGCGCCTGCAGCAGGCCAGGCTGCAGATAGCGCCTGCGCAGGCCGAGGAACTCACCCGTGCAGCGCAGCCAGTGCTGCGACCAGGGATCATCGCCGGGTGGCAGTGTGTACGAGGCCTGCAGGGTCGCCGGATCGTTCGGGTCCGGAATGCACGCGCGCGAGGCGACATCGGCAAAGGCGCTGAAACCCGCGAACTCACGGCGACGTCCCTCGCGCACGGCTTCGTCCAGCGGTGGCGCGTAGTCGGTGAAGAACAGGAATGGCGATTGCGCCTGCCACGGTTCGCCCATGAACAGCAGCGGGATCATCGGCGTCAGCAGGGTCAGGGCCAGCGCCGCGCGCAGCGGCGCAGGATCGGTCAGCATCGACAGGCGCTCGCCGAAGGCGCGGTTGCCCACCTGGTCGTGGTTCTGCGCGAATACCACAAAACGCGCAGGCGACAGGTCGACGCTGGGCTCGCCACGGGGATGGCCGTGCAGGTCCGGCTCGCCCTGCCAGGCGAATCCTTCGGCCAGGCACCGCGCCAGGAGTGCTTCGGCGCGACCGGCATAGGCCGCGTAATAGCCTTCCTGCTCGCCGGTCAGCATCACATGCAGCGCGTTGTGGAAGTCGTCGTTCCACTGCCCCTGATAGGCGCCGCGCAGCCACCGCGCCTGGTTGCGTTCGTTCTCCAGCACCAGGTGCGCCTGCGGCACCGCAGCGCGTACCTCATCGGCCAGCTGCTGCAGGAACCGGTCATCGTCAATGGCGTGCACAGCATCCAGGCGCAGGCCGTCGAAGCCGTAATCGCGCAACCACATCAACGCATTGTCGACGAAGAAGCGCCGCACCCATGGCTGGCGGAAGTCGATGGCCTCGCCCCAAGGGGTGGTGCGATCGTCACGGAAGAACCCCCGTGCATAGTCGCGCAGACGGTTCCCCTGCGGCCCGAAGTGGTTGTAGACCACATCCAGCAGCACCGAGAGCCCTGCATCGTGCGCCGCGTCGACAAAGGCCTTCAGCGCGGACGGACCGCCATAGGCCTGCGCGGGTGCATACGGGAACACGCCGTCGTAGCCCCAGTTGCGGCCACCGGGAAACTGCGCGACCGGCATCAGTTCAATGGCGGTGATGCCCAGGGCCGCCAGCATCGGCAGCTGCGCGGTCAACGCCGCGAACCCGCCGCCGGCCTCGATGTGCACTTCATAGATCACCAGGTCCTGCCAGGCATGCCCCTGCCAGGTGGGCTGTGCTCCATCCGTGCCAAGCACCACCGCGCTGTCACCATCGACGCCGTCCGGTTGCCAGCGCGAGGCGGGGTCGGGCACGTCCTGGCCGGACGGCAGGCGGAACCGGTAGCGGTCACCATGCGACGCCTGCGTCCGCAGCCAGTGGCAGCCGTCCGGGTCGCGGTGCATCGGCCGCAGCACGCCCTGCAGGCACAGCGCCACGGTGCCTGCGTCCGGTGCCCACACGCGGAACTCGACACCTTCACCGGCCACCGGCCAAGCGCCCAGGCGCGGCGCCACTGTGGTCATGCATCAACCTGCAGATACAGCGTGGACAGCGGCGGCAGGGTCAGCCGCAGCGACTGCGCGTGACCATGCATCGGCCTCGGCTCGGTATGCACTGCGCCGAGGTTTCCCGCATTGCCGCCACCGTAGTAACCGCTGTCGGTGTTGAGCCGTTCGGTCCAACACCCCGATTGCGGCACGCCGACCCGGTAACCGTCGCGACGTACCGGAGTGAAGTTGCTCACCACCAGAAGGGTGCGGCCGCTACCGGCCGGATCCCGGCGGATGAAGGCGTAGACGCTGTTGCGGCTGTCGTCGGCCACGCTCCAGTCGAAACCGCGTTCGTCGCGTTCGTCGCGATGCAACGCAGGTTCGGCGCGCAGCACGGCATTGAGGTCGCCCACCAGGCGCGACATGCCCTGGCCCTCGTTGCTTGCCGCCCGTGCCCAGTCCAGTGCCGCATCGTGCGACCACTCCTGTCCCTGACCGAACTCGCCGCCCATGAACAGCAGTTTGCTGCCCGGGTGCGCCCACATGAAACCGTAGTACGCGCGCAGCTGGGCCAGCCGCTGCGCCGGCTCGCCCGCCATCTTGGCCAGCAGCGCTCCCTTGCCGTGCACCACCTCGTCATGCGAAAGCGGAAGCACAAACCGTTCGGAGAAGGCGTAGACCAGGCCGAAGCTGATCTCACTATGGTGATGCTGGCGATGAACCGGATCGCGCCCGAGGTACTGCAGGGTGTCGTGCATCCAGCCCATGTTCCATTTGTGGGTGAAACCAAGCCCGCCCTGCTCCACCGGCGCGGTCACCCCTGGCCATGCGGTGGATTCCTCGGCGATCACCAGCACGTCCGGGAAGCGCTCCCTCAGCGTCTGGTTCATCCGCCGTAGAAAAGCGACCGCCTGCAGGTTCTCGCGCCCGCCCTGCTCGTTGGGTATCCACTGGCCCTCGGCACGGCTGTAATCCCGGTACAGCATCGACGCCACGGCATCCACGCGCAGACCATCGATGTGGAACCGCTCCACCCACTCCAATGCACTGCCGATCAGGTAGGCGGCCACTTCGTTGCGGCCATAGTTGTAGATCAGCGTGTCCCAGTCGGCGTGCACCCCTTCGCGCGGGTCGGCATGCTCGTACAGCGCGGTGCCATCGAACCCGGCCAGGCCATGCGCATCGTTCGGGAAGTGCGCGCTCACCCAGTCCACGATCACCCCTACGCCGGCCTGATGACAGCGGTCCACGAAGCGTGCGAAGGCCTGTGGCGTGCCATGGCGCGCCGTTGGCGCGTAGATCCCCAGTGGCTGATAGCCCCAGGAACCGCCAAAGGGATGCTCGCTGACCGGCAGCAGCTCGATGTGGGTGAAACCAAGTCCTGCCACGTACGGAATCAACCGGTCGGCCAAGGCATCCCAGTCCAGCGGCGAACCATCGTCGCTGCGCTGCCAGGAGCCCGCATGCACTTCGTAGATGGACAGCGGCGTGCAGGTTCCGGCCTGCCGCCGCGCCGCCAACCATGCATCATCGTGCCACTGCATCGGCGCGGCCGAAGGCACCCGCGAGGCGGTGGCCGGTGGCAGCTCGGCCCAGCGCGCCATCGGATCGAACTTGTCGGGCATCACCCGACCGTCGGCGCCGACAATGCGGAACTTGTAACGGGCACCGGCCTGCACGTCAGGCAGGAACAGCTCCCACACGCCAGCGGTGTGGCGCAGCCGCATCGGATGGCGCCGACCATCCCACCCGTTGAAATCGCCGACCACGGCAACCCTTCGTGCGTTGGGGGCCCACACCGCGAAGCGCACGCCGTCGATACCCTGTACCTGCATCGCTACTGCGCCCAGCTGCCGCGCTGCATCAGCGTCACCGGCATGGAAATGCTGCAGCAGCGCCTCATCCAGCAGCGGACCGAAGGAATAGGCATCGTGCACCTGCTCCACACCCTGCTCGAAATGCAGGGCGAGCAACGGCACGGGCGCGTCACCTGCTGCACCTTCGAACAGGCCGGGCAAGGGGCCCGGTTGCAGATCCCAGCGCCGCTCCGGGCCCGCAATCACCTCCACGCGACGCGCGTGGGGCACCAGAACGCGCAGCTGGCGCTGGCCATCGGGCTGTTGGTGCGGCCCGAGCCAGGCAAACGCATCGGCCGGCCGTGCATGAACCAGGTCGTCCAGGGCCGGGGCCACCACGCCCTCCTCCCGTCCGGCAGTCGCCAAGGGCTCGTCCTCGAGGGCGATCGGCTGCAGGCTGTCGTGACTCATGCGGCCACCTGGCAGGTCTGCTGGTACAGGGCCAGATATGCGCGCCCCGCCGCATCCCAACCGCCCGGCCGCAGCATGGCCGCGCGGCGCATGGCCTGCAGCAGGCCGGGCAGGCGGAAGGTGCGCATCGCCCGTTCCACGCAGCGGCGCAGGCCATCGGCATTCGCGCCGTGGAACAGGAATCCGGTCACGCCATCCTCGACGGTATCGACCAGCCCGCCGGTCGCGTGCGCGATGGGCAGGCAGCCGAAGCGCTGCGCGTACATCTGGCTCAGCCCGCAGGGTTCGAAGCGTGAGGGCATCAGCAGGAAGTCGGCGCCGGCAAACATCTGGCGGGCCAGCGCCTCTTCGAAACCGATGAATGCGCCCACCCGTCCGGGGTAGCGCCGGGCCAGCGCCTGCACCTGCGCTTCCACCTGCGGCTCGCCGCCACCGATGATGCACAACTGGCCGCCGGCCGCCACGATCTGTGGCGCCACGTCGCAGGTGATGTCCAGGCCTTTCTGGTGCACCAGGCGGGAGACCACCGCGAACAGCGGGCCGGTCGACGGCGCCAGGCCGAACGCCTTGCGCACCGCATGCGCATTGGTGGCGCGCCCGGTCCACTCACCAATGCCGAAGTGGGCCTTGAGATGGATATCGCGGCGCGGGTCCCAGCTGGCGTCGATGCCGTTGACGATGCCACTCAGGTGTCCGCCGGCCGCGCGACGCGCCAACAGATCATGCAGCCCGCAGCCGTCATCCGGGGCGGTGATCTGCTGCGCGTAGCGCAGGCTGACCGTGTTCAGGCGCGTGGCGTTGGTGATCCCGCCCTGCAGGAACGACATCTGCCCGTGGAAGTGCAGTTCATCCAGGTGTTCGGCCGGTACGCCCAGCACCGGTGCAAGCGCGTACGGAAACAACCCCTGGTAAGCCAGGTTGTGGATGGTCAGCAGGGTCGGCACGGTGGTCCGGTCCCAACGCACGTAGGCGGCCGCCATGGCCACCGGCCAATCATTCAGGTGCAGCAGCTGCGGCGACCAGTCCAGCCCGGCACGCCCGGCCGCAATCTCCGCCGCCGCGTGTGAGAGCGTGGCGAAGCGAACCGCATTGTCCTTCCACTCCTGGCCCTGCCCATCGACGTAAGGCGAACCTTCGCGCTCGTATAGCTCTGGCGAGAGCAGCACGTAGATCGGTAGGCCGTCGGCCTGCACTGCCATGCCGATCCCGCACGCAGGCAGGCCCGCTCTCGCGTTGACCTGTCCCACCCGCCGCAGCTGTGGCAGGCGCTGCAGTACTTCCGGGTAGCCGGGCAGCAGCACGCGCGAATCACAGGCGCCGCGCACCGCACGCGGCAGGGCTGCGGCCACGTCGCCCAGGCCTCCGGCCTTGATGAAGTCGGCCATCTCGGTCGCGACGAACAACACACGCTGTACCAGTTCCGGCAGCTGCAGTGGTTGCGAGTGGCCACGGCGGGTGCCGATCGGCACGGGCGTGACCGGAGAGATCGCAACGGGTGAAGCGGACTGGGCGGCGCGGGCCATGGGGATGATCTCGGATGCTTCAGGCAGACAGACGCCAGCGGCGCCCGGACGGGCGCTGATGCTGGGAAGGAAGTCGACGCAGGACGTGGGGGACGCCAGCGAGAGGCTCAGGACGACAATAGCCCTGCATGCGATCAATCAACCGTGAAGCCATGGCGATTTCTTTGTGACAAGGCGTCATGAGCTCAGTACACATGACAGGCGCCCGCCTCCCGCACGTGTCTCCTGCCATGGGGCCGAGCCCACGCCCGGCTGCTGGGAATCCTGCTTGCCGCCTGAGCCGGGCTGGGTTGATCTCCAAAGAGACTCACCCTGCGACACCCGGTCGCAGGCCTTCGCGCTACGCGCTTGACCAATGTCAAACCGCCCGCTCCCGTGCGGGCGTATCTCTACGCAGGACCCGAACACGCCGGCGTTACCGGCATCCACAAGGACCCTGCGATGAGCTACACCCCCGACAACACCCAGCTGCTGAACGCCATGCAGAACGTCATGGTGATCTCCACCACCGACCTGCAGGGCAACATCACCTATGCCAACGACCTGTTCTGCACGCTCACCGGCTTCGCCCGCGAGGAACTGATCGGCCAGCCGCACAGCATCGTGCGCCACCCGGATGTGCCCAAGGCGGTCTACAAGGACATGTGGGACACCATCAAGGCCGGCAAGACCTGGACCGGCATCGTGCCCAACCTCGGCAAGGGCGGCGTGCTCTACGTGGTCGACACCACCGTGCAACCGCTGTTCGACGCCGACGGCAACATCACCTCCTACATCAGCATCCGCCGCGTGGTGAACGACCTGATGCAGAACTACGACCTGGTCGAGTTCAGCAAGGAAAAGTTCGACGACTTCTACGAGGCCGCGTGAACGCTCTCCCGACCAGTGCGCCCTTCAGCCGTCTGCTGGTGGGTTTCGCGTCCGAGTCGGGCAATGCCCGCGCCCTGGCCCAGCGCCTGGGCGCGGACCTGCAGCCGCACGCGCCGCAGGTGCTCCCGTTCAACGACATCGAGGTGGCCAGTCTCGGTCACGGCGACGTGCTGCTGGCGATCTCCAGCTCGTTCGGCGATGGCGAACCGCCGGCCAATGGCGAACAGTTCTTCGAAACACTGCGCCAGACCCCGACGCTGGCTGGGCTGCGCTATGCAGTGTTCGGCCTCGGTGACACCGGCTACCCGAGCTTCTGCGGCTTCACCAAGGCGCTGGATGCTGCACTGAGCGAGCGCCAGGCGCAGCCGCTGCTGCATCGGGTGGACGCCGACCTGGGCTACGAGCAGTTCTTCCAGCAATGGCGGCCGGTGCTCGGCCAGGTGCTGGAGGGCGACCTCAACGCTGGCCAGGACCTGCGCCTGCAGGTCACCGCCTATGGCGAAGACAATGCGTTTGCCGCCCCCATTCTCGAACGTCGCCGCTTGAACAGCAGCGACCCCGCTGCCTGGCACCTGCAGCTGGACATTGCCGGCAGTGGCATGGCCTACCGCGCAGGTGACACCCTGCACGTGGTGCCCGAGAACGATCCCGCCCTGCTGCAGGCATTGGCTGCCTGGTATGGCGACACCGCCGCCGTGGCCGCCCTGCACGACCGCGAGCTGCGCCTGCTGAGCAAGGGCGTACTGCGCGAACTGGCCAGGCTCGGCGGCAGCGAGGTACTGAAGGGCCTGTTGAAGGTCAGCCAGAAGCGCGAGCTGGACGCCTACCTGCACGGCCTGGACCTGCTGGACGTGCTGCAGGACCACGCCACCCCGCACAGCGTGCCGCTGGCCAGGCTGCGCGAACTGCTGTCACCGCGGCTGCCGCGTGCCTATTCGATCGCCTCGCACCCGTTCAACGACCAGCTGAGCCTGTGCGTGCGCGAAGTGCGCTACACCCTGCGCGGCCGGGAACGCTTCGGCACTGCCACCGGCAGCCTGCTGCATGGCGGCGACCACGCCCGGGTGTACTGCCGTTCCAACCCCGGCTTCCACCTGCCCGATACCGGCCAGGCACCGCTGCTGCTGGTCGGCACCGGCACCGGCATCGCACCGTTGATGGGCCTGATGCAGGAACTGCAGGCCAACGGCTGCGAACGCGAGGTGCACCTGGTGTTTGGCGAGAAGCACCGCCAGCACGACTACCTGTACCGCGACCAGCTGCAGGACTGGCACACGCGAGGCGTGCTGGCCGGCCTGCATACCGCGTTCTCGCGCGATGGCGCTGAAAAGATCTATGTGCAGCATGTGCTGCAGCAGCGCGCCAGCGAAGTGCGCGACGTGCTGGCCCGCGGCGGGCATCTTTACCTGTGCGGCAACAAGCGCCATCTGGAAGGCGCGGTGCGCGAGGCCATCGATGCCATTGGTGGCGAAGGGCGCTGGGATGCGCTGCGCAGTGAAGGCCGCACGCACTGTGAGTTGTATTGATCCCTCCCATTGGACCGCACGAATCCTGGACCGGTAGAGCCGGCCGCTGGCCGGCTGCCCAGTATCCCTTGGTTCCCGGCCAGCGGCCGGCACTACCATCAGATGTGACCAACCATCGCCGGTGCGTCCATCACGGGTCAACCGCCGACAATGCGACCATCCACCATGCGCGCCACCTGCTGACCGAACATGGCCACGTCCTGTGGATCGTGGCTGATCAACAGCAGCGGGATGCCGGTCCGGTCCAGCACCGTCTCCAGCTCCTGGCGCAAATGCTGGCGCAGGTCATGGTCCAGTGCGGAGAACGGCTCATCCAGCAGCAGCGCCTGCGGCTGCGTCACCAGGGCGCGCGCCAATGCAGTGCGCTGGCGCTGGCCACCGGAGACCTGCGAGGGCAGCAGATCGCCCACCGTGTCGATGCGGAATGCGTGCAGCCACTGCTCCACCGCATCGAAACGCTGGCCGACCCGCGGATTCAGCCATCCCTTCTGCAGCCCGAACGCCACGTTCTGGCGCACGCTCAGGTGCGGGAACAACGCGTAATCCTGGAACACGTAGCCCAGCCGGCGGCGCTGCGGCGGCAGATCCACAGCGGTGGCCGCGTCGAACAGGGTCCGCCCCTGCACGCGCACATGGCCCTGGTCCGGCCGCAGCAGACCGGCCACCGCCTTCAGGGTCAGGCTCTTGCCGGCGCCTGAAGGCCCGAACAGTACCACCTGCCGCTGCGTGCACTGCAGCGATACGTCCAACACGAAATCCTGGCCGGCCGCCTGCAGGCGGCGCTGCACCTGCAGGTCAAGCCACATCGCGCAGCTCCCGGCGACGCCCGCCCACCAGCCGCGCTGCCAGCAACAGGATCACGATGCACACCACCGAAGTCAGGATCACCAGCGCATTGGCCTTGCCATCCTGACCGGCCTGCACCGCCTCGTAGATGGCGATCGACAGCGTCTGCGTCCGGCCCGGAATGCTGCCGGCCACCATCAGCGTCGCGCCGAATTCACCCATCGCGCGCGCAAACGCCAGCAACAGGCCGGCCAGGATGCCACGCCATGCCAGCGGCAGTGTGACGCGGAAGAACACCGCTGCTTCGGACACACCCAGCGTGCGTGCAGCCTGTTCCAGCTGCCCGTCCACTTCTTCGAACGCCGCGCGTGCCGGCTTGAACACCAGCGGCAGCGAAGCCACCGCCGCGGCGATCACCGCGGCCTGCCAGGTGAACACCAGGTTGATGCCGAACCACGACTGCAGCCACGCGCCGATCGGGCCGTTGCGGCCGATCAGCACCAGCAGGTAATAGCCCAGCACCGTCGGTGGCAGCACCATCGGCAGGGTCAGCAGCGAATCCAGCAGCTCGCGGCCGGGAAAGCGCCGCCGCGCCAGCAGCGCGCCCAGTGCCACGCCCAGCACCAGATTGATCGCGGTGGCCCAGCCGGCCACCTTCAGCGACAACCCCAGTGCGCTCCAGTCCAGATCCATGCGTCAGGGCTTGCCGAACCCGTGCTTGGCCAGGATCGCCTGGCCCTGCGCCGAACGCACGAAGGCGGTGAAGCGCCTGGCTTCGGCCGACTGCGCGCTGGCCCTGGTCACCGCCAGCGGATAGGCAATGCGCCCCGCCACCGGAACCGCGAAGGCACGGCGCACCCGGTCGGGCATCGCCCGTGCGTCGGTGGCATAGACGAAGCCGGCGTCCACTTCACCGCGCGCCACGTAATCCAGCGACTGGCGCACGTTCTGCGTGGTGATGGTCTTGCCCTGCACCGACGGCCAAAGGCCCGCTGCTTCCAGCGCGCCCTTGGCATAGCGGCCAACCGGTACGCTGTCCGGGTTGCCCAGTGCGATGCGTTGCACGCCGGCACCGGCCAGGTCCTTCAAGGTACGCGGTGCAGCCTTGGCCTGCGGCGGTACCACCACCCACAGCGCGTTCACCGCGAACACCTCGCGGGTACCGGCCGCCAGCAGGCCCTGCTGCTGGGCCTGGTCCATCGTGGCTTCATCGGCCGACGCGAACACATCCACCGGCGCACCGCGGCTGATCTGCTGCAGCAGCACGCCGGACGCGGCGAAGTTGAAATCCACCTTGGTTCCCGGGTGTGCCTTCTCGTAGGCGGTGCCCAGTTCGCGGAAGCTCTCGGTCAGGCTCGACGCCGCCGACACCGTCAAGTCGGCCGACCAGGCCGGTACTGCAGCCACTATTCCCAGCACCAACAGCCCCGCTCGCATCATGGGTCGGCCCCTCGCTTGCCTGATCAGTCCAGTCCGGATTCCCGAGCCACGGCCAACGCCGCCAGCCGTTCGGGTTGCAGCAACAGCATCTCACGTTGGTTCACCGCAATCACACCCTCGTCGCTCAAGCGGCGCAGTACCCGGCTCACTGTCTCCGGCGCCATCCGCAGGTAGTTGGCAATCTCGGTACGGGCCATGCTCAGGTTGAAACGGGTGGCGGAGAATCCGCGCCGGGCATAGCGCTCGGAAAGATCCAGCAGGAACGCCGCCATGCGCTCCTCGGTGCGATGGTTGGCAGCCAGCGTGGCCACCTTGCCGATCTCGGCACTGAGCAGGCTGAACAGCCGCGCCTGCAACCCCGGCATGCGGGTGGCCAGCAGGCTCAGTCGCGGGAACGAGATCCGGCACAGGTAGACGGTGTCCAGCGCCACGGCGTTGCAGGGAAAGCGCGCACCATGGATGGCATTGAGCCCGATCACCTCGCCCGGCAGGCTGAAACCCAGCACCTGCTCGTTGCCCTGGCTGTCATCGACAAAGGTCTTGACCATGCCCGCGCGGACCGCTGCGATCGAGTCGAACGGATCGCCCGCACGGAAAAGATAGTCGCCGGCCTGGAACGGGCCGACGTGATCGACCAGCACATGCAGTTCACCCAACGCGGCCTTGTCGTAACCCTGCGACATGCAGGCGTCGGAGAACGCACAGGTACTGCAGAAGTGCAGCGCGTCTCCGTCATCGGCCGCTGCCGGATTGGGCGTGGCCGGTCGGGACGCAGAGGGAGCGGAGGGGTCCAGGGGCATTGCAGCAACGCAGGAACGAAGGCCCCCATCATACGACAGCGCGCCACCCGGCCCTGCGCAACCTGCGCCTACTCCGGCGCAGGTTCAGCACGTCGTTGCGGGCCACGCTGGCGTACGCTGTCGCGCACGTCCACATCGAACTGCAGCTGAAGCATGCTGTCGTCATCCAACGCGATACCAAAGCCCAGCCCATCGCGGCAGGGCAGCCGACCCGCCAGCGACTCAACGGCCTGGCGCGGCAGTACCAACCGGCAGAATGCCCCACCATCGAGCAGCACGGCCTGGTCGCCGGCATGCAGCGACAGCGCCACGCCCCAGCCACCGCTGCCACCAAAGCGCGTCAGGTTCTCAACCGATTCACCGGCCAGCAATCGTGCCAGTTCTTCTTCATCCACGCGCAGGCGCATCGATTGCTGTTGCAGCTGGACCTTCATGCTGTGATGGACTCCCATTCCGACGGGGTATTGCAGTTGAGCAGCAACGCCTGATCCTCCGGCGCCAGTGGCAACCGTGTCACGCCCAGGCGTTCCTGCAGGGCGCGCAGTGAACGGCGCGCCGTCGGGTCATCGATCAAGGCCTGCAGCACGCGGCGGCAATGATCATCGATCTGCAACCGCATCGGCAACGGTTCATCGTCGAATACCGTGCAGGCGCGCGCTTGATCGGCCTGCAGGCGCTGCAACAGCGCGGGTGTCACCCGCGGCGTATCGACCGGCACCACCCAGGCGGGGCCATCGGGCATCTGCATCGCCACACTGTAGAGGCCGCCCAGTGGGCCGCAGCGTGCGACCCGGTCCGGGATGCCACCAAACGCCGGGTAGTCACCGCTCACCCACACCCGCCCGGCGCCCGCCTGCAGCAACAGCCCCCGCATGTGTTCCAGCAATGTACGGCCCTGCCAGGGCAGCAGTGCCTTGTCGCGGCCCATGCGGGCGGACAGGCCACCGGCCAGCACGATGCCGTTGATGGTCATCGCAGTAGAGCCACGCCATGCGTGGCTGCGCCGGCCGGATGCGCGGGAAAGGCCTCTTCCACGCATGGCGTGGATCTACTGAATCCCGCGCCCTGAAGGGCGCGGTCAATGCCCGTGGTCATGCGTATGGTCATGGGAGTGCGAAGGTTCACTTTCCGCATGGCACAGACTGCAACCTTCGCTCCACTGGCTGTCGCCGTCCTCGTAATGCTCCTGCTTCCAGATCGGGCACTGGTGCTTGACCACCTCGATCAACTGCCGGCAGGCCCGGAACGCTTCGTCACGGTGCGGGCTGCCGGCGGCCACCACCACCGCCACATCGCCGATGCCGAGCCGGCCCTTGGCATGCGCCACATACAGCTTCAGCTTCGGACCGAACGTGGCTTCGACCTCGGCGGCCAGGCGCTTGAACTCGTTCAGCACCAGCGGTTCGAACAGATCGTAGGTGATCCCGGTCACCCGTCGGCCCACATTGACATCGCGCACCTTGCCGATGAACACGTTGATGCCGCCGAAGCCAGGATCGGACACTGCCGCGATGCCCTCGGCCGGATCGATCGCCGCCTGCGCGCGATCCACCACCTTGGCGATGATCATCTCGCTCATCGCTCAGCCCCCACTCACCGGCGGCAGGATCGCCACCCGGCCATCGTCGGGCAGCGCCTCGTGGTCGCGCAGCACGCGTTGCTGGTCGGCGAACGCCGAATAATCCAGCAGGCCGGCACGGAAACCCGGCCAACGCAGCGGCAGCAGCTCGCGCAGCGCCTGGCGCAGATCGGCCACGGTGCCACCGGCCACGTCCACGGCAATCTCGCGGCTGGCATCCAGATCGGAAAACGCACCGAACAATTGCAGATTCACCTGTCTCATCACGGCTCCTGGCTCGCCAGCTGCACAGGGTCCTGATGACCCCAGCCCTGCACGCGCACTGGCGTGCCGGCAGGGGCGAGACCGCCCTCGCCTTCCAGCACCACCCAGGCGTTGGCCTGCAGCATGGACATCAAACGGAACGACTCCTGCCCGGCCAGCACGCGCGCACTCAGGCGGCCCTGCGCGTCCACTTCCACCCGGGCCCGCGCATGAAAGCGCAGGCCCGGCGGCGTGCGCACGTCGGCCTGCAGCGGCAACGTCAGCACCTGCTCGGGTGCCAGCCCCAGCAGGCGGCGCAGCACCGGCTCGACAAAGAAGCGCTGGCCCACGGCAGCGGAGACCGGGTTGCCCGGCAGGCCAAAATACAGCGCGCCATTGGGCAGCACCGCGAACAGCAACGGCTTGCCGGGGCGGATCGCCACCTTGTGGAACACGATGCGCGCCCCCCGGCCGCGCAGCGCGTCGGGAATGAAATCGTAGCGGCCGGCCGACACCGCGCCCGTGCTGATCAACAGCTGCGCACCCGCGTCCAGCGCTGCATCCAGCACCGCATTGAACGCGGCCACGTCATCGCCCACCGTGCCCTGCCAGACCACCTCGGCACCGGCGGCCTGCAGGCGGCCGACCAGGTACGGCCGGTTGCTGTCACGGATCTGACCGGATTCCAGCGCCTGCGCCGCCTCGGTCACCAGTTCCCTGCCGGTGGCGATCACCGCCGCCTTCGGCCGTGCCACCACTGCCACCTCGCCCACGCCGATGGCATGCAGCAGGGTGCGCGCGTTGATGCCCAGCAGCTGCCCGGCCCGCAGCACGCGCTCGCCGTCGCTCACATCCTCGCCGCGCAGGCGCACGTTCTGGCCCGGCTTCACCGATGTCTTCAGGGCGATGCGGGTCGGGCGGCCGTCCTCGCTGGCGAGGATCTCCACATTCTCGACCGGCACCACCGTATCCAGCCCAACCGGCATGCGCGCACCGGTCATGATTTCCCAGGCACCCTCGCCGCCTTCGGCGCCAGCATCGCCGGCCGCCTGCCAACCCTGCACGGCAAATTCGGTACCGGCCTCGAACGTCGCGCCGTTGGCGCGCAGCGCGAAGCCGTCCATCGCCGAATTGTCGAACGGCGGCAGCGACTGCCCACTGAGGATGTCGCTGGCCAGGGTACGGCCTCTGGCCTCATGCAGCGGCAGACGTTCGGCCGGCAGCGGCGTGGCCGCGTCCAGCAGGTGCTGCAGGGCTTCGCTGTAGGTGATCATGCGTGGCCATCCCCCTCGACCATCGCCAGGGCATGGCCCAGTACCGGCGCCAGGATATCCAGGCACTGCGCCGCCGCCTTCGGGCTGCCCGGCAATGCAAACACCAGCATGTTGCCCAGCTGTACCACCTCGGCGCGGCTCAGCCAGGCCATCGGCGTGTGCTGTGCGCTCAGCGCCCGCACCATCTGCGCCAGGCCATGCACCGGCCGCGCGTTCAAGGAACGCAGCGCTTCCGGGGTCAGGTCACGCGGGCCCAGCCCGGTACCACCGGTACACAGGCACAGGCGCACGCCCTCGGCAGCCAAGGCCTGCAGGCGGCCCGCCAACGGCTCGATGCCATCGGGCAGCACTTCGGCGGCCACTACGTCGCCATCCAGCTTTCTCAGGCCGGTCACCAGGGTCGGGCCGGACACATCCTCATAAGTGCCTTCGCTGGCGCGATCGCTCAGCGTAATCACCGCGCAGGCCGCACCCTCCAACCCCTTAGGTGCACGTGGGTTGAAACGCACGCGCTCGGTCTCGTCCATGCCATCCGGGTGCAGCCAGACGCCGCGCTTGCCGCCCTCCTTGAACAGCAGGCGGATGCCTTCGATGCGCAACGCCGGCTCCACCGGCTTGCTCAGGTCGTACAGGGTCAGCAGCGCCGCGTTGACGCCGGCCAACGCTTCCATTTCCACGCCGGTGCGCGCCTCGCTGGCGCACTCGCACCACACGCGGATCGCCTGCCGCTCCGGCACCGGCGCGCAGAACACCTGCACCAGTTCCAGCGGCAGCGGATGGCACAGCGGCATCAGCATCGAGGCCATCTTCGCGCCCTGCAGGCCGGCAATCTCGGCCATCACCAGCGCATCGCCCTTGGGCAGGCGGCGCTCGACGATCAGCGGATAGGCCACCGGACCGGCATGCAGCTCGCCCACCGCCACCGCACGGCGGCGGCTGATGCGCTTGTTGCGCACATCGGCCATATGGAAGGCCGCATTCAATTCCCCACTCATCGTGTTGCTCATCCTCCGATGGAGGCCAGGTGCGGGGTCAGCCCGGTCTGGCCCTGGTGCAGTCCATGCCCGGCCGCTTTCAGGCCAAGCTGGGCGGTGATGCGTGCCAGCAGCGCGTCATGGTCCTCGTCGCGCTGCAGCAGCGGGCGCAGCGGCACGCCGAACTCGCCGAACAGGCACAGCCGCAGGTCGCCCTTGGCGGTCACCCGCAGGCGGTTGCAGCCCTTGCAGAAGTCACGCGAATACGGGGCAATGATGCCGATGCTGCCGCGATGGTCGGGGTGGCCGAACTCGCGCGCCGGGCCGGCGTCGGCGGCGCGCGGCCGCTCGTGCCAGCCAGCGGCCAGCAACTGCTCGATCACCCGATCGGCGCGCAGGTGATGGCGCTGGAAGTAGGTTTCGTTGTCGCCGGTGCGCATCAGTTCGATGAAGCGCACGCTGAAGGGGCGGTCACGCAGGTAATCCATCCACTGCGGCAGCTCGTCGTCGTTCAGGCCGCGCAGCAGCACTGCGTTGAGCTTGATTGCCGAAACGCCCAGCGCCTGCGCCAGCGCCAGACCCTGCTGGATCTCTGGCAGACGGTCGTGGCCGGTGATTGTGTGGAAGCGCTCGCGCTGCAGGCTGTCCATGCTCACGTTCAGCGCAGTCAGGCCTGCCCGGTGCCAGCCCGGCAGGCGCCTCGGCAACAGCGTGCCATTGGTGGTGATGGCCACTTTGCGGATGCCCGGCACCGCCGCCACGGTGGCGATGATCTCGTCCAGATCCTTGCGCAGGCTGGGCTCGCCACCGGTCAGGCGGATCTTGCTCATGCCCAGCGCGGCAAAGGCCCGCACCAGGCGGCCGATCTCCTCCACCTGCAGGAAGCGCGGGCGGCCATCGGCCTGGTAGCCGTCGGGCAGGCAGTAGCTGCAACGGAAGTTGCAGGCCTCGGTAAGCGACAAGCGCAGGTACGGAAAGCTGCGTCCGAAGCTGTCGGTGAGTTGGCTCATGGCTGTTCCGCCTCCTGGTACCACCCTGCAGCCCTGCCCCTGAACGGGTTGTCGACCCCAGCCCGCAGAGTGCGCTGGGGCGTTGAAAGCGTCAACCCGGGAGCCACGCAGCCTGAATTGGCACCACCTGTCGTGATAGGCCCTCCCCGCCCGTCCCGTTCGCCGTGACAACCTCGACCCCTGTCGCAGATTGCACGCTGCGGGCGGGTCACTACGCCAGCCAGCACTGGCGGGGCTTAACAGCGTAGGACAATGTCAAAAGCGTCTCCAATCGAGTGATGTTTGCAACTCTTCTGATTGGCATTGCACAGCGCCAGGGGCTCAGATGGCGTGCCACCGGAAAAGGGTGGCCGGGCTTCGAACACCCGAGTTGATGTTGATGTATGCGCTTGCCAGCCGGCGCCACCCTAGCGTGGCGCCGGCTGGCAATCCGTCTGCCGGCTATGGCGGGCGGTGCGTGGGGGCCTTCGGGCCCGCCGGACTGACATCAACCCGGTGTTCGAACCACGTACCGTCCGCCACTTTTATGGGTGGCGGCTACCGATTGCCCTCCACGGAGCCTTGCCATGAACGAATCGGACTTCCCGCATCTGCACGCCTACCGCAGCACCGCCGGCGACGACGGTTCGCCTCCGGCTGCGCCAACAGTGGACAGGAACACCTTCATTGCCAATCTCCACCGCATCGGCTCCGGTGCGGCGGCCGACGGACAACCCTGGCCGGAGCGGCATCAGCTGCCCGGGCGCTGCCTGGCCCTGGCCGATGCCGATTGCGCGTTGAACGGGTTGCGGGTGGTGCTGGAAATGCTGCTGGCGGCCAAACGCACCCGGCAGAATGGCGAACCGGAAGAGTACGTGGGCGACCGGGTGATGGAGGGGTTGGTCATGGCCTGCCAGTCGTTGTGCGCGCAGGCGGTGGGGCGGTTGCAGCCCGAAGGGTGAATGCCATGTGCCACGCCCTTCAGGGAGGATCGCTTTCAGCAGGCGTCAGTGCTCGCTGAAAGCGCTCCTCAGATCGATGCCGATGATCGGCGAGAAGTCCACCTTGCACAGCTCCAGCTCGAAGAGCTGATCCTGATTGTCCAGGCACAAGGTGACCCTCACCGGCACGCCGTCGGCATCGGCAAGCATGGCCGTGGCAATGTCACTTCCGAAGACCTGAGTCGTGCTGGACAGGAACACCACGCCCCCGAATCCGACGACCTCCACGTCCTCCACCTGGGCGAGTGCCAGATCCTTCAACAACCGTTCGGACAGCTCGGTCGTCTCGGGCAGAAGCCTGTGGATGAGGGAGACCTCGTCGGGGGTGAGGAATCTGGGCACGGAATGTCCTTCAGGGCACTGCATCCGCCATCGGCAGATGCTCGATCCGCCATGTCCTGGCGTAGATGAGAATGACGCTTCCGGTCGAGCTGGTCTCGATACGGAAACACTTCAGACCGGACAGCGGATAGCCGACCGCCTTCCAACGATCAAGAAGATGAGCAAGTCCCGGCTCGTCATCGTCCACCATGGCGAACTCTATTCCCTCCTCCCCCAGTACGCCGAAGTTCATGAGCGCGGAGCAACCGTAGGCTTCCGGGAAGCAAACGATTGACTCCCGACCATCCGGCCAGCGCACCCGGACCTTTACCTCATCGCACACACCAGGATTGCTCCTGTCAATGTTGAAGGCCAGCAACGTGGCGTCACACCATTCAAGGGAGTTGAAATCTTGGTTCATCTACTGGAATCCGCCAGATTCATACGACGGTGGTGCGACCTCATCCGCCCCTTCCTCTCTCTCCCCGCTCCTGAAGCTCCCCAAGGTTGAGGTCCCGGGCATAGGACCGCCGACTACTGATCCGTACTTCCTTGGATGCGAACCTTCGACCGTCCCTGCATTCGACTGCGAATTGGTAGCTTCTGGGTTCCGGCCCTGCAACGACCATCATGGGGACCGAGAATGTGCTTCCAACCGGTTTCGACGAAACTACACCTTCGCCCTCCCCGAGCATGCTCAGCTCACAATCGAGAGCGCGAACGTCACCCTGACCTGGCGGCACGCTTCCCGAGACGCGCACGATCATATCGCCACCCGATGTTGCACAGCCGGCCAGAACCAGACCGGCAATGACAGCTGCGGCATACCTCACCTTCGCCCCTTCTTCGCATTGTTAATGCACCTGTTGAACGCACTGACGTTCGCATTCACCACGGTCAACAGTTGCCGGATGGTGTAGCTGGCGGTACCTGCCGAGGTGACCAGCGCGATGCGATTACCTATGACGTCATAATCTCAAGCTCCCTTGCAAAGCGGTGGTTGAGAAGGCCCGCTATTCCGGGGACCCGTCTGCAAAATGCCGCTTTCTCCTAAAGGCAACGAGAACGAAGGCTGTCGCAGCCAGGAAGGCACCAAACGCATCCCAGATTCGGCCCAGCCACAGCATCAAAGCGGAAATGGCCAGCCACATTACAGATAGTGCAAGAAACCATCCGCGCGTCAGCTTCATAGGGCTCAATACACAGTTTGAGTTCCAACCATAGCGCAGACGATAGCCAATGCAACCTAATAGATTGCCGGCATCCCTTCCTCCAAATGCTGCAACGCCGGCGACAATGGGCAAAAGCAGCGTCAGATCCGACGCACCAGATGCCGGCAAGGTCAGCCGCGTTGATAGGCGGGCGGAACAACCCGCATCACAGGCGCAGCGACCTCATGCACCATGACTTCCTGCACAGGGATTAGGTGTTATACCTCACTACATTACCAGCACGGCCTGTCGCGAGGTCGGCAGGCTGTGGCACTCCGCTGCAGACCTGACCCATCGGAAGGGCTGGCACGCGTCACGGCCCAAGGGAATGGCAATGAAAAGCAGCCGAGTGACGTTGTGGGCGCTGGCCGCCATGATGGCCGCAGTGGGCACCGCGCACGCAGGGGAAATCCAGGTGGATCGAGGCGCTTACACACTGCAGGCCGAAGAGATGGGGGCCGGCCCGATCACCGTGGTCTTTGAATCCGGTTTCGGGCAGGGCGCGGGGGCCTGGAAGGAGGTGGTTGCCGGTCTGGGGCGCGACTACCACAGCATCGCCTACGCCCGTGCGGGACTCGGGAAGTCCGGCAGCGACGGTCACCCCAAGCGCATCGATGCGCATCTGGCCGACCTCACGGCCGTGATCGATACGCTCGCTCCCGGTCGCCGCGTTGTGCTGGTGGGTCACTCCTATGGCGGCCTGCTGGCCACGGAGTTTGCACGCCGCCATCCGGAGCGCCTGCAGGGCCTGGTGCTGGTGGACCCGGCCACGATGGGTCAGCGCCATGCGTTCAAGCAGGCCGACAGTGCCCGCGTGCAGGCAGATGATGCCCAGCTGCGGGCGATGCTGCCGCCAGCCATGGCCGCCGACTACGCCGTGCTGACCGAACAGCTGGATGCACCCGGTGCGGAAACCCCGCGCACGATGCCGGACGTGCCGGTAGCGCTGCTGACTGCAACGCAGCTGGCTGCCGAACCGCTGTTCTTCGAGGAAACCGCAGCGGGCAAGGCGCTCTGGAAGGCGCAGCACGCCCTGCTCTTCTCGGGGTTCACGCGCGGCTCGCACCGCTACCTGGCAACCGGCCACACCCTCCAGCGCGAGGATCCCGCTGCGGTGGTGGCCGCGATTCAATCAGTCTCCGGCACCTTGAAGTAGCCGTTCCAGGCAACGGCTTCCCCCGTTGTTCCCGGCTACTGCCCACGCAGGCGCACCGCAAAGTACCGCGCCGGGGAAAGGCCAAGCGCTTTCTTGAACATCGTGATGAAGGCCGTCACCGACTCATAGCCCAGCGTCTCGGAAACGCGTTGTACCGGTGCACCGGCGGCGAGTTCACGAATGGCGATGAGCAGGTGCAGCTGCTGCCGCCAGCGCCCGAAGGACAATCCCGTTTCCCGTTCGATGAGGCGGGTCAACGTGCGCTCGCCCAGGGCCAGGCGCACGGCCCACTGGCCGATGGTGCTGCGGTCTGACGGATCCGCCGACAGCGCCGCCGCCAGCGCACGCACCTTCGGGTGATGGCTGACCGGCAGCGACAGATGCTCGGCCGGCATCTGTACCAGCTCGTCCAGCAACACCCGCGCCAGCCGGTCGGTGTGGCTGCCATGCGGATAGTCCAGCGGCGCGTCGGCCAGGTGCAGGATCATCTCGCGCAGCATCGGCGAGATGGCCAGCGTCACGCACTGCGCCGGCAGGTCGACGATGCCGGGCTCGACGAACAGGTAGCACAGGCGCGCGTTGGCGGTGGCGCGGTTGCTGTGCGGCATGCCGCCCGGAATCCAGACGCCACACTGGGGCGGCACGATCCACAGCGCATTGGCCACTTCGCAGGTCACCGCCCCATGCAGCGCAAGAATGAGCTGACCCTTTCGATGCTCATGCACCGGAATTTCCGCGTCGTGCTCGGCCACCTGCAGGCGGCTGGCAACCGCCGGGCGATCGGTCTCGTCCGGGTCCAGGTCAAAGCCGGGGAGCGAAATGCGAGCCATTCTCACATTGACCGGTTTTAGTGATTGATTGTCATTGTAGCGAAATTCGCCATGCCGGCCGATCACTAGGATGAGCCGCATGCACTCCTCCAGCCCGCTCCGCCCCCACCTGCTCCAGGCATTTGCGCGGTTTAAAAGCCCTGCCGTCAGGACCGACCAGGAGGCGGTGCTGTTCTCGCTCAAATGCCTGCTCGCCGCGTCGCTGGGGCTCTATGTCTCTCTAAGGGTCGGCCTGAACCGCCCGTTCTGGGTGATCGGCACGGTCTATCTGGTATCACAGCCTCTTTCCGGGGCAACGCTCAGCCGCGGCCTGTTCCGCCTGCTCGGTACCGTGGGCGGGGCCGTCGCCACCGTCGCGCTGGTGCCACGCTTCGCCAATGCGCCCTTGGTGCTGAGCGCCGCGCTCGCCACCTGGATGGCGCTGTGCCTGTACCTGGCGATGCTCGACCGCACGCCACGTGCGTACGCGTTCCTGCTGGCCGGCTATACCACCAGCCTGATCGGGTTTCCTGCGGTCATGGTGCCGGGAGAAGTGTTCACCATTGCCGTCACGCGGGTGCAGGAAATCGCCATCGGCATCCTGGCCGCAACGCTGGTACATGGACTGGTGCTGCCGCGCCGGGTTTCGATGCGCGTGCACGCACGGGTTGCTGCCGTGCTGGAAGATGCGGAACGATGGACACGCGACATGCGCGCCAGTGCATCGGACACGGTGCTGGCGACGGACCGCTCGAAAGTGGCCGCCGACCTGCTCGAGCTGCATGTGCTGTCGATCCACCTGCCCTTCGACAGCGCCCACGGCGTCGCCCAGGTGCAGATCCTGCGTGCCCTGCATGACCGGATGCTGGACGTACTGATGCTGTCCAGCGCGGTGGAAGATTCCATCGCTCCGCTGCGTTCACCGCAGGCCGGCACAATGGATGCAAGCGGCTGGCGCGATCTGCTGCAGGCCAGCCTCGCCGCTCAACAGGCCGAGCTCGACCTCGCCCACGCCGACTGCCGCGTGCTGCAGGCACAACTGCACACTGCCCGCCCCGACTGGCGCCTGCATGTGCCTGACCGTCTTGCGCGGAATGTGCAGGGCGCAGTGATTCACCGGGATCACAGGAACGCCGCGCGCAGCGCGCTGGGCGCGTTCGTCGGCATCCTGCTGAGCTGCGTGCTGTGGATCATCACGGGCTGGTCGGACGGCGCCACGGCGGTGTCCATCATCGGCACGGCGTGCGTGCTGTTCGGCACGATCGAAGCGCCGGCACCGCATGTCATGCGCTACCTGGTGGGATCGTGCATCGGCGTTGCCGTCGGCCTGCTCTACGGTCTGCTGATCTTCCCCGCGCTGTCCGATTTCGTCGGCCTGATGGCCGCGCTGGCGCCTGCGCTGCTGCTATGCGGATCGTTCCTGGCCCGGCCGCCCTTCATCATGGCTGCGCTGGGCGTGGTGCTGACGTTTCCGCTCATCGCCGGCCTGGGCGCGACCAATTCGACCAACATCGTCGGCGCACTCAACAACAGCGTTGCGTTGTTCGTCGGTACGGCAATGGCACTGTGCAGCATGCAGTTGTTCCAGACCGCCGATGCGGGCCGCAACCGCACGCGGTTGGAGGGTTCCATCCGTCGGGATATCGCACGACACGCCGCCGGACAAGGTGATGTGACCCGCGCGTGGCTTAGCCGAATGCTGGATCGAATCGGGCTGCTCGCTCCCAGGTTGCAGGGCCGTTCCAGCGCCGCGCACGACCTGCGGGCGTTGTTTGCGGACGTTCGTGCGGCACGTGCATCCAGCCAACTCCGCGCGCTGGAAAAGCGGCTGCACAACCCGCAGGTTCGGGCGCTTCATGCTGCGCTGGTCGAACGCATCGCTGCACATTTCGGGGTTCGCGCCCACACGGCACGCAGTGTCGACATCCATCTTCTGGAACTGCTGGACCGCATGCGCGAGGCAGCTGCGGCCAGCACCGGGGCTGATCGTGAGCATCTGTCGCACCTGCTCAGCGGGTTGCGCCGCGACCTGCTGGCATCCCCGCTTAACCATCGGCACTGACCACATGCTCTCTGATCTTTCCATTGATGGCGTGCTCATTCCCGGCCTGCTCGCCGTGGCCGCCGCCGCGCTGGCGCTGTCGATGCTGACCTCACGCCTGCTCGCCAGCCTCGGCCTGTACCGGTTGTTCGCCGCGCGGCCCTTGGTGGGCCTGTCCCTGTTCGTGACCCTGGTGGAGCTGATGATCCGGCTCTCGCCCCTGCTCGAGAAATGAAATGAAACACCTGCTTGCCGTCATCGGGCGCTGGAGCGCTACGCTGGTTGTATTCGCGATTGCTGTCGTCGCCGCACTGTCCATCTGGAAGCGTTACGAAATGCGCCCGTGGACGCGGGATGGGCGGGTGCGCGCCGATGTGGTGCGCGTTGCATCGGACATGGGGGGGCTGGTCACCCAGGTGCTGGTGCACGACAACCAGCGGGTCAGCGCCGGACAGCTGCTGCTGGTGCTGGATCAACCGCGCTTCACTGCCGCGCTTGAGAAGGCCGATGCAGCGGTCAGCAGCGCTCGCGCCACGCTGGCGCTGGCCCGCCGCGAATCGACACGGGACAACGCACTTGGCAACCTGGTCGCCTCGGAAACACGCGAACGCAATGCCGCCAAGGTCGATACCGAACTGGCCGCCCTGGCCCAGGCACGAGCCGAACAGCGCGTCGCCCAGCTCAACGTGCAACGCACCGAGGTGCGCGCAACCACCGACGGCATCGTCACCAACCTGGACCTGCACGCGGGCGACTACCTGCAACCCGGTGCGCAGGCACTGGCGCTGATCGACACCCACAGCCTGCGTATCGAAGGCTACTTCGAGGAAACCAAACTGACCTGCATCACCGAGGGCGATGCCGCCGTGGCCCGGCTGATGGGCGACACCCGCGATGTCCGCGGACACGTTGACAGCATCGCCGCCGGCATTGCCGACGATCAGCGCTCAAGCACGCACAACCTGCTGCCCGCCGTGGCGCCGACCTATACCTGGGTGAGGCTGGCACAGCGCATCCCGGTACGCATCCGTATCGATGATGCGCCGCCGGATACGCGCCTGATCGTAGGTCGCACCGCAAATGTGACCATCACGCCCTCGGCAGCGGGAGCCTGCAAGTGAGCGTGCGGACAGTACGTTGTGGGTTGTTTGCCCTGCTGCTGCCGATGACGGCCTGCGTGTCCGGCCCCGACTATCACCTGCCGGCGAGCGCTGTCGCAGCCTCCCCACGAGCGGCGCGGGCGTTCGTCTCGGGCCAGGACGCATCGTTCAGCCACGACGCGCCACCGGATCGGTGGTGGCGACTGTATGGCGACCCTCAGCTTGACGCCTACGTACGCGATGCTCTGGCGGCCAATACCGACCTGCGCGCCGCCAATGCCAACCTCCGGCGCGCCAGCGCGACCGTGCTGGAGTACCGCGCGCGCGGTGCCGTGCAAGGGGACGTGGATGCATCGGGCACGCTCGTCCATGCCGGTGGCTACACCCAGGCGTCGGCCGCGCCGCAGTCGTACGCGCTGGGCCTCCACCTCTCCTATCCGCTGGATCTCGCAGGTGGCATCCGCCGCGGCATCGAAGCCGCCAACGCGGACACGGAGGCGATTGCTGCGGCACGCGACCAGGTCCGCGTGGTCGTCGCTGCGGCCGTCACCCGTGCCTATCTCCAGGTGTGCACAAGCAATCACACGCTCACTGCAACCCGGCAAGTGCTGGCAATACAGCGCGCCACGCTGGAGGCAACCCGACGGCTGGCTGCCGGCGGGCGCGGAACGGACTTCGATGTCAGCCGTGCCGGTGCCGCCGTCAATCGCAGCGCGGCGGCGATACCGCACCTGCTGGCGGAACGGCAGGCCTCACTGTTCGAACTGGCCGCACTGATGGGCAAAGTCCCGGCAGACTATCCCAGGGAAGCAGAAGGGTGCCCACAGCCCCCTGAGCTGCAGCAAGCATTGCCGATCGGTGACGGCTGGCAGCTGCTCCAGCGGCGCCCTGACGTACGCGCAGCCGAACGCAGCCTGGCCGCCGCGACTGCAATGATCGGTCTCGAGACGGCGGCTCTCTATCCGCAGATCACCCTTGGCGCCTCTTCGGGCGTGGCCGGCACACCGGCGCATCTGCTGTCTGCCGACGGCTTCGGTGCGAGCATCGGCCCCATACTGTCATGGCACTGGCCCAACCGCCGCGTAGCCAAGGCCCGCATCGCGGCGGCCGGTGCCAATGCGGAGACCGCTCTCGCTTCCTTTGACGGCATCGTGCTGCAGGCACTGCGCCAGACCGAGACCGCGCTTTCTGCCTGCACGCAGGAGCTTGAACGCGAGCGCAGCCTGGCGCACGCGCGTCGGGACGCAGCCCGGGCCACCGAACAGGCACAGCAGCTCTACCGCTTCGGCAGGATCGATTTTCTCGACGTGCTTTCGGCCCAGGCCGAGCTGGCAGATGCGGAGTCCGCGTTGGCCGCCTCGCGCGCGGAGCGCATTGACCGGCAGATGGATCTTTTCCTGTCGTTGGGCGGAGGCTGGGCCGCAACGGATTCGGCCCCGGGCGCGGTCCAATGACCCGCTGCCTGGCGACGACTTCAGGCCCCGCCGTCTGTTCAGGAAATTACCGCCTACACCCGCATTCATTCACATGGATTGCCCTATATTCCCGCAACAGCGCCGCATGCTGCGGCCATGACGGAGGCATCCCCATGAAGACCACACGTTTGCTTGCCATCGCATTGAGCGCAGCCACCGCGTTGGCCGCGGCCCCCGCCTTCGCCGATCCGCCGCACCACGCCCGAGGCAACGGCCCGCCGCCGCACGCAGGCGGCCCGCACCACCGCGATGCGCCGCCGCCGGGCTGGCAGAAGAAGGCCTGGCGACGTGGCGAGCGCCTGCCGTGGGCCGAAGTGGACCGCCGCTACTGGGTAGACGATTACGCGCGCTATGACCTGCGCGAGCCGGGCCGCGACCGACGCTGGGTGCGCCAGTCCGATAACGAGTACCTGCTGGTGGAGATCGCCACCGGCTTGATTGTTGACGCGCTGCATCGTTGAATGCGGAGCGCGCCGGGGCCCTGTAGCCGTGGCCCTGGCGCGCTCCCACCACACTGCGGCCGACATGAATGATGCGAACCACCGGATTCCAGAGCGCGTTTCTCATTGTTGGCCTCATCGCAGGCCAGCCGGCCCACGCTAGCCAGCAACCATCAGCGGCGGATGTAAAAGCGATCGAACAGGTGGTCGAAGCGTTCCGCACCTCGCTGATCAACAAGGACAAGCCGACCTACATGGGCCTGTTCTTCTCGGACAAACCAGAAGACATCGGCTGGCAGTTCGTTTCCGAGGATGTGCGCCTGCAGGACATCCGCAAGGCCAAGCCCGATGCAATCAAGGCACGGCAGATTCCCGCCAACAACTTCATCGCGCTGATCGACGGGGTGGTCGCCTCGCCGAAGCCGAAGGAGGAGACATTCTCCAACACGAAGATCGAGACGGATGGCGATGTGGCTTCGGTGTCGTTTGACTACAGCTTCCACGACGATGGGGTGAAGACCAACTGGGGCAAGGAGATGTGGCAGTTGATCCGCACCGAACAAGGCTGGAAGATCTTCTCGGTGATCTACTCGGTCCGCGATTCACGCAGCCCGGCCGATTGAACGTCGCTTGACGGGGCCGAACCCAGGCCGCGATCCATTCAGCAAGGGCATTGGCATTCGGCCAGCGATCGGGCAGAGTTCGGCCACGCGCAAGGACGCATGCCATGACCCGCCTGCTGATCATCGAAGACAACCCCGAGCTGGTTGCCAACCTGTATGCCTTCTTTGAACCGCTGGGTTACGTACTGGACGACGCCCGCGACGGCGCCAGCGGACTGCGCCGGGCCACGCAGCACGACTACGACGCCATCCTGCTGGACCTGATGCTGCCGCGGCTGGACGGCATGACGCTGTGCCAGAAGCTGCGCCAGGAGTTCCAGAACCCGGTGCCGATCCTGATGCTGACCGCGCGCGATCCAGTCGAAGACCGCGTGCAGGGCCTGGCCTTGGGCGCGGATGACTACCTGGTCAAACCGTTTTCGCTGGTGGAACTGGATGCGCGGATCAAGGCCCTGGTGCGCCGGGCACAGGGTCGCCAGGTCCAGAGCGTGCTGGCGTGGAAGGACCTGCAGGTGGACACGCGCTCGCCACAGGCCTGGCGCCAAGGCCGCTGCATCGCGCTGACGCCCACGTCGCACAAGCTGCTGATGTGCCTGGTGCGTGCGGCGCCCGCCGTGGTGCGCAAGCAGGAGATGGAATACCTGGTCTGGGGCGACGAGCCACCGGACAGCGGCGCGTTGCGAACCCACATCCATGAGCTGCGCCTGCAGGTGGACCGCAGCTTCGACACCGCGCTGATCACCACGGTGCACAGCGTCGGCTGGCGCATGCAGGCGTGACCCGTGCCTCCCTCTACCGCCGCCTGAGCCTGCGCACCCGCATCACGATCTCGTTCGTGCTGTTGATGGCCGGTGCCATGGGCTTCATCGTACTGGCCGAACAGGTGGACTACGACCAGGTCCGGGCCGCTGTCGTCGCGCGGACCCAGGACAATGAAGTACGCCGCCTGCAGGACGAACTCGCCCGTGGTCGGCGTCCCGACCTGCCCTCCGGCAGCGCACTGTTCGATGCCCAGGACGTGCCTGTCGTGCTGCGCCAATATGGCCCGGGATATCACGGCGAAGCAGCACCCAACGAGTGGCACTTGCGCGTGTTCGACAGTGCCGGCCAACGTTACTACCTGCTGCAGGACGCAGCCCCCTATGGCTATCTGGAATACCTGATCAATGCCTTTGCGGCACTGGTCATTTCGATCTGCGTGCTTGGCGCCTTCCTGATCGGTCGCAAGGTCGCGACCCACGTCATCGCGCCCATCACACGATTGGCCGATGCGGTGCAGGACGGCCACAAGCCCTTTCCCTACCAGGACGCACGCGATGAGATCGGCGTGCTCGCGCGCGCCTTTGCCCGCCATAGTGACGAGCTCGAACGGTTCCTGCATCGCGAACAGTGCTTCAGCGGCGATGCCAGCCACGAGCTGCGCACGCCCTTGGCCATCATCGGTGGTGCTGCCGAGACGCTGGCCTGCCAGCTTCCGGCCGACAGCCACCTGGTTCCCAGTGCCGAGCGCATCCTGCGCACCACCCAGGAGATGCAGCGCCAGCTGACCTGCCTGCTGCTCTCTCGCGCCCCCAGCACCGTGCCACGCAACGAGGTGGCCCTGCGTGCGCTGGTTGAATGCTGCATGGATCGCTGCCAGCCGTGGCTTTCCGGCAAGCCGGTGATCGTTGCGTTTGATGCCCGGCATGACACCGTGCTGCACACCAACGCGGATCTTGCGCACAGCGTGATCTGGAACCTTCTGCGCAACGCCTGCCAGTACACCGAAAGCGGCGAAGTCCGGATCTCCCTCCACGACGCCGCACTCATCGTCGCCGACACGGGGCCCGGCCTGCCCTCCAGTATCGATCCACAGCTGTTCCAGCGCTTCGTGCCCGGCAGCGTGCACAGCGGCGAGGGGCTGGGGTTGTCGATCGTGCAGCGCATCGTCGAGCACCTGGGTTGGAGGATGACGGTGCATTCATCGCAGCAGGGATGCCGGTTCAGCCTGGAGTGGCCCCTCTGACGATTTCCTGACGCACGCGTGCACATGCTGGGGATTGCTCACTTCACGGCGGAAACCGCATGCAGCACCCCAAGGACAGCGGCAAGTACCCGCATGGGAAGACCGGCCTGAGCCGCATCTTCCACACCCTCATCCATTCGCGTGATGGCTTCGTCGCCACTTTCCGCGGCGAGGCTGCCTTTCGCCAGCTGCTGCTTCTGCACGCGCTGTTGATCATTGCAGCGTTCGTACTGGACATCAGCGCGGTCGAGCGCGCGATAGTGCTTGCGGTCTGCTTCATCAGCCTGCTGGTGGAACTGCTCAACTCGGCGATCGAAGCGGTGGTTGATCGCATCTCCCTGGAACAGCATCCACTGTCAAAGAACGCCAAGGATATGGGCAGCGCCGCGCAGACCACCGCACTGTTGATGGTGGGCGCGGTGTGGGGCGTCATCCTGCTGGGCTAGTCCGCCCAACCTGACAACTTCCTGATAAAGCGGTTTCGATACTGCGCGCACTCCCGCTCCACGGAACCTGCTCGTGCGTCAATGCCGCCGTTTTCCACGGCCCCATCCGATCGTTCTGGTCTGGGCCGTCGCACTGTTCTTCACCACGATTGGAAACATCGCCCTCTGGAAGACGCTGTGGGGGCTGGTCGACCTCAACAGCGTGCGCAGCGTGCTGTTCCTGGCCAGCCTGCCGGTGGTGCTGTTCTGCCTGTTCAACCTGTTGCTGACGCCACTGCTGGCACTGCCGTTCCTGCGCAGGCCGCTGCTGGTGCTGCTCGTTGTCGTCAGCGCCGCCTGCAGCTACTTCATGCTGCACTACAACGTGCTGATCGATCGCAGCATGGTGCAGAACGTGTTCGAGACCAACCAGGCCGAACTGAACGCCTATCTGTCGCTGCCACTACTGTTGACCCTGCTGGCGCTGGGCGTGCTGCCTGCTGCCGGGCTCGCCCTGGTGCGCACCACCAGCGGGGCCGGTTCCATACGTTCGCTGCTGGTGTGGCCGGCCAGCGCTCTGGCGTCATTGCTGGTACTGCTGGCAATCGGCTTCGCGTTCTACAAGGACTACTCCTCGCTGCTGCGCAACAACCGCTATCTCCGTGACCAGGTGCTGCCGTTGAATGTCGTGCGCCATACCCACGATTATCTGAAAGGCCTCTACAGCGCCCGCCAGCAACCCTTGCGCCCGATCGGCATGGACGCACGGCGCGTACCGGGCCCGCGTCCGAAGCTTGTGGTCATGGTCGTCGGCGAGACCGCGCGATCACAGAACTTCCAGCTCAACGGCTACCCACGCGCGACCAATCCCCGGCTCTCGCGCAAGGAAGGCGTCATCAGCTTCAGTGATGTTTCCTCATGCGGAACCGCAACGGCGATCTCGGTGCCGTGCATGTTCTCGCAGATGACCCGCCGCCAGTATGACGATGTACGCGCAGCGACCGAGGAGAACGTGCTCGACATCCTGCAGCGCACGGGCATCAGCGTGCTCTGGCGCAACAACAACAACGGTGGCTGCAAAGGCGTGTGCGAACGCGTGCCGACCGAGGACATGCCCGCGCTGAAGGTGGCCGGCCAATGTGTCAATGCCGACGGCACCTGCTATGACGAGGTGCTGCTGCATCAGCTCGGTACACGCATTGACGCCATGAACGGTGACGCCCTGGTCGTGCTGCACCAGCTTGGCAGCCACGGCCCGACCTACTTCGAACGCTACCCGGCACAGTCGCGGGCATTCAGTCCGACCTGCGACAGCAATCAGATCCAGCAGTGCAGCAACGAGGCGCTGGTCAACACCTATGACAACACCCTGGTCCACACCGACCGCATGCTTGGCAGGACCATCGACCTGCTGCAGGGCTATTCGGACCAGCGTGATGTCGCGCTGATCTATGTGTCCGACCATGGCGAGTCGCTCGGCGAACGTGGCATGTACCTTCACGGCACGCCTTACTTCATCGCGCCGCGCGAGCAGACCCAGGTGCCGATGGTGATGTGGTTCTCACCGGAGTTCAGCCGCAACGCGGGCGTGGACCTGGCCTGCCTGCGCGGGAATGCCCTGCACCGGGCGCACAGCCACGACAATGTCTTCCACTCACTGCTGGGCCTGTTCGGGGTCAACAGCACGGTGTACCAGCGCGATCTGGATGTCTTCGCCGGCTGCCGCGCGTCGGCTTCGCCGGCTGTGGCCACCTCGCCAGCCAAAGAACGGCGCCGGTTGATGCCGGTCGCTGCCCGCAACGTGGCGCGTTACTGCGCCGCCAGGGCGAAATCCAGGCCCGCGCACACCGCCGCCACCTGGGCGTCGTTGCATTCCTGCGGGTTGGTGCGCGGGCTGTCCGGGTAGACCTCGGTGGTGGTGGCAAAGCGTGCATCGGTGAAGCCGGCGCAGGCACCAATCGAACGCGATTCGCCCCATACCACGCCCGGCGACTGCAACGGCAGGCCGACCAGGTTGCCCTCGGCGTCGGCCGGGGCGATATGGGTGACCGGGGCGACGGCGGCGATCAGGGCCTTCTGGAACTCGGCCTGCGGATCCTCGCTGTTGCCGATCACGTAGAAGCCGTCCGGAATCGTGTCGCGCTCGAACGGCTTGCCGTCGCGGGCGCAGCGGGCCGGATCGAACTCGTGCAGGTCGCTGTCGGTGGTCTCGTGCAGGTCCAGGTGCACCAGCAGGTTCGGCTTGCGCTCGGCCACCCAGCGCATCAGCGCGGCGGCTTCCTCGATCTGGCCGCCGTCACGGAAGCTGCGGTTCGGGTCGACGGCATCCGGGTTCCAGCGCTGGATGCGCTCGTAGCCCCATGGGCTGACGCACGGCGCCACGATCAGGTTCAGCCGGCCCAGGTAGCGCTCGGCCTGCTGTTCCAGGAACTGCAGGGCGCCATGCACGCCACTGGTCTCATAGCCGTGCACGCCGCCGGTGATCAGCGCGGTCGGCAGCGCCGGGTTCCAGTCGTGGTTGACCACGGCGAACAGCGGGTAATGGTCCGGCGCATAGTCCAGCTGGCCGTACTGGATCACATCGAAGCTGTCGTCCAGGCGCTCGAGCGCTGCCACAACGTCATCGTGGTAGCTGCGCTGGCGCTGCTGGCGGGCCCGCCACTGTGCGCGTTCCGCGTCGCCCCAGGGCTGTCCGGGGGTGCCGATCGGGTAGAACTGCGCAACAGTCATTGGGTACTCCAGGGGTCGAACGGGATGGGTGCAGCCGGTCATTCTAAGCCTTGTCGCGCCCGCGGGTCCCCTCCCCCGGCCCCGCCTTCATCCAGCCAAGGTCATCTGGTTGTAAAATCAATGGTTTTTGGCCCCTCACCCCTTGATGGCGAAAGCAGCGCAGCCGGTCCTGGGTGGACCGGAATTCCTCCGCCTGCTCGCCCGTCTCAGCGACGGCGCGATGCCGGCCAGCAGTCCCGCCCTGACCGATCGCCTCGGCCAGTGGGTGGACTGGAGCCGTGCCGTGGCCCTGTCCGGGGCGCTCGGCGGACGCCTGCCCGAGCCCGGTGAAGCCGCCGAGGCGGTCGAGGATGTGCTGGCCGACTGCGCGCAGGCGCACGCCAGCCTGCTGGCCTCGATCAGTGAGGACGCCGAGGCCGAGCGCCTGCTGGATCTGGCCGAAGCTGCCGCTGCACCCAACTTCGCCTCGCTGCGCCAGCGCTATCGGGTACTGCAGCAGGCCATCCAGACCGCCACCGGGCGCCTGCGCGGCCGCCTGCGCGACCAGCTGGTGCAGGTTTCGCCCGAGCTGGCGCGGCTGGCCGAGGTCGATGCGGTGATGGAACAGACCCTCACCCCGCGCGAGCACAGCCTGCTGGCCACTGCGCCGGCCGTGCTCGGTGCCCGTTTTGAACGCGTGCACGGCCAGCCCGGCTGGCGCGCGGCCTTCCGCCATGACATGCGCACCCTGCTGCTCGCCGAGCTGCAGCTGCGCTTCCACCCGATCGAAGGGCTGCAAGACGCCCTGCGCTCCCACTGACCGGAACACCATGTCCAGAACTGCTTTCCATGTCGTTGTTTTCCTTGTCGGCCTGCTGGCCGTGTGCTGGATCGGCATTGGCTATGTTTCGGTGCATCCGCTGGGTGCAGCGGTGGCGGCGATCATCGCGGCCTGCTACATCGCCGGTGGCGTGGAGCTGTACCGCTACCGCCAGGCCAGCAACGGCCTGCGCAGTGCACTGAACGACCTGTCCAGCGCGAAGGAGAGCCTCACTGCCTGGCTGGAGCGCGTACCGGCAGGCCTGCGCAATGCCGTGCGCCTGCGCGTGGAGGGCGAGCGCACTGCCCTGCCCGCTCCGGTGCTGACCCCTTACCTGGTCGGCCTGCTGGTGCTGCTGGGCATGCTCGGCACCCTGCTGGGCATGATGGACACGCTGCGTGGCACCGGACTGGCCCTGCAGAGCGCGACCGACATGGCCGCGATCCGCGGCTCGCTGGCCTCGCCGGTGCAGGGTCTGGCGGTGGCATTCGGCACCTCGATCGCCGGTGTGGCCAGCTCGGCCATGCTCGGTCTGCTGGCCGCGCTGCTGCGTCGTGACCGCCTGCAGGCCGTGCAGCAGCTGGACCGCGCCATTTCCGGCGACCTGCATCCGTACTCGCAGGCCTGGCAGCGCGCCGAGTCGCTGCGCCTGCTGCAGGCACAGTCCGCGGCGCTGCCGGCGCTGGTCGACCGCCTGCAGGCGATGACCAGCACCTTTGAACAGCACAGTGCGGCCGCCAATGAGCGCTTGCTGGCCGGCCAGGCCGAGTTCCTGACCCAGAGCCAGGCCCTGCAGGAACGCCTGGCGGTCTCGCTGCAGCAGTCGCTGCGCGAAGGTGCCGAAGCCAGCGCCGCCGCCATCGGTGGCGCGCTGCAACCGATGGCCGAGACCACCCTGGCTGGCCTGGCCCATCACGGCGAAGCACTGCATGCCCGCGTCGAGCAGGCCGTGCAGCAGCAGCTGGCCGGCCTGAGCGACGGTTTCGAACGCAGTCGCGTCGCGACCGAGGCCAGCTGGGCCAAGGTGGTGAGTGAACAGACCCAGGCACAGCAGGCACTGGTGAGCGACCTGCGCCAGCACCTGCAGGCCTTCAGCGATGGCCAGGCCACGCATGCCGAAGCGCTGGTCACACGTATCGGCGAGCGCCTGCAGGCCGATGCACAGGACAATGCGGAGGCCTTGCGTGCTGGCGCCGAACAGCAGCAGGCCCTGAACAGCGCACTGGTCGAGCGCCAGCAGCAGGCGCTGCTCGCAGCTGGTCAGCAGCTGAACGAGCACGCGCAGGCGCTGCTGCAGGCACTGGAGCAGCAGCACAGCGCCAGCCAGTCGTTGCTGCAGGATCACGAACTGCAGCGTTTGCAGGATTGGCAGGCCGCGCAGGCCGCCGCTGCCACCGCGCACGCCGAACTGCAGGCCAGCCTGGACAGCCGCGAGCAGCAACGCGAGGCGCGCTGGGACGCGGTCAGCGCCGAGTTGCAGCAGGCCCACGCCGCCCTGCAGGCGCAGCTGCAGGCCGGCGACGAACAGCGCCTGCAGCGCTGGAGCGATGCTCTGCAGCACGTTTCCACCGGGCTGGCCGAGCGCCTGCAGGCCAATGGCGAACGCCTGGCCGCGCAGCAGCAGCAGGTCTGCGACACGCTGGCGGCCACCGCGCAGCAGATCGGCGAGAACGGTCGCGCACAGGCCAGCGCCACGCTGGCCGAAGTGTCCACCCTGCTGCAGACCGCCGCCGCCGCGCCCAAGGCCGCAGCCGACGTCATCAACGAGCTGCGCAGCACGCTGTCCGAGAGCCTGGTGCGTGACAACGCGATGCTGGAGGAGCGCGGACGCCTGCTGGCCACCGTGCAGACCCTGCTGGATGCGATCAACCATGCCTCGCACGAACAGCGCACCGCTGTGGACGCACTGGTCGGTGGCTCGGCCGAGCTGCTGGAACGCGTCGGCAAACGCTTCACCGACCATATCGCCGCCGAGACCGGCAAGCTGGATGGCATTGCCGCAGCGCTCCACGGCAGCGCGGGCGACGTCGGACAGCTGGCCAGCAGCTTCGGCGAAGCGGTCGCGCAGTTCGGCAGCGCCTCCACCGAGCTGTCCGGCCGCCTGGAACAGATCGGCGGCGCACTGGATGCCTCGCTGGCCCGCAGCGATGAGCAGCTGGCCTACTACGTGGCGCAGGCGCGCGAGGTGGTCGACCTCAGCCTGCTGTCGCAGAAGCAGGTGATGGAAGAACTGCAGCAGCTGGCCACGCGCCGCGGCAAGGCCGGTAGCGCATGAGCGACGAGTTGGAGGTCGACGGCGGTTCGCACGCCCCGATCTGGGCCGCCTTCGGCGACCTGATGTCGGTGCTGCTGGGCGCGTTCGTGCTGATACTGGTCGGTGTGGTCGCGGTGCAGCTGGAGCTGTCGCAGCGGCTGGACCAGGAAGTGAAGCAGCGCCAGGCCGAAGCCAAGCGCCTGCAGACACTGGAGCAGGCACTGGCTGGCCCGCTGGCCGCCGGTCGCGTGACCCTGGTCGACGGCCGCATCGGCATCAGCGGCAGCGTGCTGTTCGCGCTGAACTCCGACCAGCTGCAGCCGGAAGGCCAGGAGCTGCTGCGCAGCCTGGCCGCACCGCTGGCCGCCTATCTGGGCAGCCGCGAAGAGATCCTGATGGTCAGCGGCTTCACCGATGACGCACCGGTGCGCGAAGGCAATCGGCGTTTCGCCGACAACTGGGAGCTGTCCGCGCAGCGCTCGCTGACCGTGACGCGTACGCTCATCGCCGATGGCGTACCGGCCGACGCCGTGTTCGCCGCCGCATTCGGCAGCGAGCAGCCGGTCAGTTCCAATGCAAGCGAAGACGGCCGCGCACGTAACCGTCGCGTGGAAATCGCGCCGATTCCCAAGCCCAAGGCGCCGGATGCCAAGTAAGCCGCCAGCGCTCGAAGGCCTGCGCGCACTGGTGCGCGACCTCGATGCGGGGTCGCGCTCGCTGCCGCATTACCCGCAGGTGCCGATGCTGCAGCAGGTGCAGCGCGAGTGGTCGGAGCTGCGCAGCGAACTGCAGGTGCGCCGCTCACTGCGCACCGAGGCCCCGGCCGACGGCGGCCCGCTGAACTCGGCGGTGCTGGTGCAGCGCATGCTGGACACGATGCAGGCCACCAGCCCCGGCTACCTGCGGCACTTCATCGACTATGTGGATACGTTGTCGTGGCTGCAGGCGCTGCAGGACGGTGCCGCCAGCGGTGCAGATACCGCGAAGCCGAAGCGGACACGCAAGCCGCGCTGAACACGAATTGGTAGTGCCGGCCGCTGGCCGGCAGCTATGCATCTCCGCGCAGGTCATGGGGTTGCCGGCCAGCGGCCGGCACTACCATCGAGGGTGCTCTGTGCGCCGGAACGCAATCTGCGCTGCGCTTCGCCTTTGCTGTGGTAGTGCCGGCCGCTGGCCGGCATCACAACCAGACCGACCACGGCCGAGGCGCGCACAAGCGGCGCTGAACAGCGAATGGCCGCGCTGAACATCGACTGGTAGTGCCGGCTGCCGGCCGGTAGCCATGCATCTCTGCGCGGGTCATGGGGTTGCCGGCCAGCGGCCGGCACTACCATCGAGGGTGCTCTCTGCGCCGGAACGCAATCTGCGCTGCGCTTCGCCTTTGCTTTGGTAGTGCCGGCCGCTGGCCGGCATCACAACCAGACCGACCACGCATACGGATACTCACCAATCTGCCCAGCAATACCGGCGCGTACCGGATTCCCCAGGATGTACAGCGCCTGTCGCGCCAGCGACTCCTCGGCCCTCACTGCGTGATCGAAGTAACCAGGCTGCCAGACCGTACATCGACGCCCCACCAAGCGATTCAGCGCAAGCGCGCTCGACGACTTCATCCGGCGCGCGATGTCGGGAAGGTGAGCTGCGCGCAGCGCGAACATCCAGTGGACGTGATCCGGCATGACGACCCATGCGTGTGACTGTACGAGCCCGCGCTGTTCGATGTAGTGGAACTGGTCGATTACACATGCTGCTGCAGCTTCGCTTTCAAAGAGCCGGCTGCGCTGGTGAGTCGTGGTTGTCAGAACGTAGGACTGGCCGATGATCGAGTGACGGCCCAGGCGGAGGCGATGGCTGCTCATGCGCCATGGTGGGTCGATCATTGCGCGTTGGCTGTCGGGCCATGCCTCGATGGAGGTTGGGAGATGTCTGAAGTTGAATGAGGTTGCCGGCCAGCGGCCGGCACTACCGGGACTATGGATTGCCGGCCAGCGGCCGGCACTACCGGGGCTATGGATTGCCGGCCAGCGGCCGGCACTACCGGTGCTGTGGGTTGCCGGCCAGCGGCCGGCACTACCGGGGCTATGGGTTGCCGGCCAGCGGCCGGCACTACCGGTGCTGTGGGTTGCCGGCCAGCGGCCGGCACTACCGGTGCTGTGGGTTGCCGGCCAGCGGCCGGCACTACCATTGCCCGCAGGCGGCGGTCGGGGCTCAGCCGCGCAGGGTGGCGCCGCCGTCCACGTACAGGTCGCTCATCGCCACATGCCCGGCCTGTTCGGAGAGCAGGAACATCACCGAGTGCGCGATGTCCTCGGGGGTGGCCAGCTTGCGCAGCGGGATGCCGGCCTTGTACGTCTCCAGGCTGCCGGCGATCACCCGCTCGGCACCGTGCGCGTCCTGCCACATGCCGGTCTGCATCGGGGTCAACGTGGACCCCGGGGCGACGATGTTGCAGCGGATGCCCAGCGGCGCCAGTTCCAATCCGAGGCAGCGGGTGAACATCGTGGCGGCGGCCTTGGACGCGGCATAGGCGGCCATGCCGTGCCGCGGCACGCTGGCGGCATTCGAACTGACGGTGACGATCGCGCCCCGCCGGCGCGGCGACATCACCCGCGCCAAGGCGCGCCCAACGTGGAATACGCCATCGGCGTTGACCGCGAACACCCGGCGCCAGTCGGCGTCGCCGGTCTCGGCGACGCTGCCCACCTGCAGCACGCCGGCCACGCTGGCCGCCAGCGTGATCGGCCCGATGCTGGATTCGACCTGATCCACCAGGGCGTCCACCGCTGCGCTGTCGGTCACGTCGAGTGCGAACGACCTGACCCGCGTATCGGCCACGTGTGGCGCCTCACGATCGGTCGCCACCACCGTGCAGCCGGCCTCGGCCAACAGCCGTACCAGTGCCTCGCCGATGCCGCCGGCGGCACCGGTCACCAACGCCACGCGGCCTTCAAAGCCGGACAACTGCATGTTGCGATCTCCTGTTGCTCGTCCCATTGGCGCAGTCGCGCCGACAACCACGGCGCCAGCTGCGCCACCGCATCGCGGCCGGTCAGCTCGGCGTGCAGGAACGGCAGTTCCAGGGCCTGCACCTTGCGCGCGTGGGTCCGCCACAACGCCGACTGCAGCTGTGGTCGCGCCTGGTGATCCCGGCCCGCGCGGACGTGCACCAGCGTGCCGTCGAACGGTTGGTGGATGTGTTCGCGGATCAATCGATTGGTGCCGGTCACCGCGCGCACCACGCCGTCGAGCACCACATCCGGCAGGCTGCCGAGTGCACTGCCACCACGCCGCAGGAACGCCAGAATGCGTTCACGGCTGTCCAGTTCCGGATGCGCATCCGGGTCATGACCGGCAATCGCCAGCAGTGCCCGCAATGCAGCGATGGCATCGGGTTCCGGCTCGGCCCGCCAGCACTCGCTGGGATAAGCGTCCAGCAGCACCAGCTCGCCGACTTCGCGGCCGATCTCATGCAGGCGCACCGCCATCGCTTGGGCGAGGATGCCACCCACCGACCAGCCCAGCAGATGCACCGGCCCCTTCGGCTGCAATGCGACCACGCGCTGAACGTAGTCGTTAGCCATCGCCTCGATGCTGCTCGGCAGCGGCAGCCGCGCGTCCAGTGCCGGCGACTGCAGGCCATACACCGGGCGTGCCGGCTGCAGTGCCCGGGCCAGGGTGCGGTAGTTCCAGGCGATGCCCCCGGCCGGGTGCAGCACGAACAGCGGCGTGGGCCCGGCAACGTCGGTCGCGGCCAGCGCGATCACTGGCCCCAGTGCGTGATCGGCCAGCGCGGGCGGCTCGGCAATGCGAACGGCCAGCGCGGCCACGGTAGGCTGCGCGAACAAGGCACCCAGACCCAGATCACAGCGCCAGCGCTGCTCGATCGCCAGCAGCAGATGCACCGCCGACAGCGAGTCACCGCCGAGACTGAAGAAGTCCGCATCCACCGCCACCGGCGCCTCACGCCCAAGCGCCTGTGCGAACAGCAACGCCAGCTCCTGTTCCAACGGCGTGCGCGGCGCCAAGCCGGCAACTTCAAGTTGCGGTGGCTTCGGCAACGCGTTGCGATCGAGCTTGCCGTTGGCGGTTACCGGCCAGTGGTTCATTCCGACAAACGCCGAGGGCACCATGTAGTCCGGCACACGCGTGGCCAGGTGGCTGCGCAGCGTCACGGCGTCGGCATGCGCCGCTGGAACATAGGCCACCAGACGCGCGTCGCCGGGCGCATCCTGGCGCAGCAGCACTTCCACGCGCTCCATGCCAGGCAGTTCGCGCAGTGTCGCCTCGATCTCGCCCAGCTCGATGCGCAGGCCGCGCAGTTTCACCTGGTGGTCGCTGCGGCCCAGGTACTCGACCGCGCCATCGCGCCGCCAGCGTGCCACGTCGCCGGCGCGGTAGATACGCTCGCCCGGCAGGAAAGGATCGGCAAGGAAGCGTTCGGCGGTCAGATCGTCGCGACCGAGATAGCCACGTGCCAGCTGCACGCCCCCCAGGTACAGGTCACCGGCCACGCCTATCGGCACCGGCTGCATCCGCGCGTCCAGCACGTACAGGCGGGTGTTCCAGACCGGGAATCCGATCGGCACCGGCCGCGAGCGATCCTGCGCCGACGCCGGCCAGTAGCTGACATCCACCGCCGCCTCGGTCGGGCCGTACAGGTTGTGCAGCTCTGCGTGCACGTGCGTGTGGAAACGGTCGCGCAATGAGGCGTCCAGCGCCTCACCGCTGGTGAACACCCGGCGCAGCTGCAGCCCTGCCGAAGCCGGCGCAGCGAGGAAGGCATCGAGCATCGACGGCACGAAATGCGCCGTGGTGACGCCATGCCCACGGATCAAGCGCGCCAGTTCGGTAGGATCACGATGCGCGTCCGGCCCGGCGACCACCAGCGTGGCTCCACACAGCAGCGGCAGGAAGAACTCCCAGACCGAGACATCGAAGGTGGCCGGGGTCTTCTGCAGCACGCGGTCATCGGCGCGGATGCCGTAGTGCTCGCGCATCCACAGCAGGCGGTTGACGATGGCACGGTGTTCGATGACCACGCCCTTCGGCTCTCCGGTCGAACCGGAGGTGTAGATCACATAGGCCGCATCGCTGGGCGCCGGATCGGCCCATGGCGCGGCGAAGCTCAGCGCGGTCCACTGTTCCGGCGCGAGCATCGGTACGCCAGCCATGCGCGCCGAATCCTCGGCCGCAGCCAGTACGCACACAGGCTGTGCCGAGGCGAGAATACGCGCCAGTCGCTCATCGGGATGGGCAAGGTCCAGCGGAAGATAGGCCGCGCCTGCGCGCAGCACCGCGACCAGCGCGATCACCAGCTCCAGCGAGCGCGGCAATGCCACCGCCACCACGCTGCCCGGGCCGACATCCATCGCCCGCAGCTGCGCCGCCAGCGCGAAACTGCGCGCTTCCAGCGTTGCGTAATCCAAAGCAGCGTCGCCGAACACCAGCGCAGGCGCGTGTGGGTCCCGATCCATGCCCTGCTGCAGCAGCTCGACCAGGGTCGTCTCCGGCAGTGCGTGCGCGGTGGCGTTGAATTCCTGCAGCACCTGCTGCGCCTCCTCGGGCGTCGCAAGGGGCACGGCTGCGATATCGTCAGCCTGCAGCGCCGCCGATACGAAATGCAGCAGCCGCGCTGCGTGCGCCTCGACATCCTCGCGACTGTACAGCGCGGGATTGGCCTCGATTTCCAGATCCAGCAGCGACTGGCCATCGCCACGGAAGCCCAGCGTCAGGTCATCCACCGGCCCGGTGCACAGCACCTCCAGCGTCGCCTGCACGCCGGCCAGCGTCAGCGGCTTGTAGAACGGCTGCACATTCACCAGCGGACCGTGCAGGCGCTGCTGCGCGCCGACCAGGCCCAGGTCCCGGCGCAGCTGCTCACCGCGGTAACGGCCGTGCTTGCGACCCTGGCTGAGCTGCCGGCCCAGGCCGCGGGTGAAGGCCTCCACGCTGCCCTCGCCGGCCGCCACGCGCAGCGGCAACACATTCATCACCATCGCCGGCACCCGCGCCGACGCGTTGCCGAGCCGCCCCATGTAGGGCACGCCCAGCACCACTTCATCGGCCGCGCTCATCCGCCGCAGGTACTCGGCCGACAACGCGGCCAGCACATCCGGCCAGGGCTGCAGCCAACGCACCGATGCCTGCAGCAGCTGCTCACGGAAGGCCGCATCGAGCGGCTGCACCCAGCGCAGCGCGTCGTCACTGGCCGCGAGCGTGCCGGCCAGGCCCACGCCTGCCGGTGCGCCCTGCATGTGCTCACGCCACCACTGCCCGGCCAGCGCGCGGCGCGGATCGGCACGATAAGCGGCATCATCGGCCAGCACGCCCGCCAGCCCCGGCAGTGGCTCACCCATGCGGCCGGCGTACAACGCGCACACGCGATCAGTGAACAGCGCCATGCCGTAGCCATCGGCGGCCAGATGATGCACCCGCAGGTACCAGACCCAGCGCTGCCCGCCCAGCTCAAGCAGCACCTGCTGGCTGATCCGGTCGCGGGTGGGGTCGACCGGGCTCATCCGGTCGGCGTGCATCAGGCTGCGTGCCGCAGCAGCAGCGTCCGCCTCGGCGGAAACATCACGTACCGAAAGCAGCGGCACGTGCGCCGGGTCATGCCACTGCAGCGGCTGGCCATCGGCCCCTTCGGCAAAGCGCAGTGCAAAGGCCTCGGCCTCGCCCGCAGCCTGGTCTGCCGCTGCGACGAACGCGGCCACGTCCAGCGGGCCGTCGATCCACACCGCGTGCGCGGTATTGAATGACGGGTTGTCCGGTGCCAACCGCTGTGCGAACCACAGTCCAGCCTGGGCCTCGGTCAATGCCACCGGCGTGGCCAGCGCGACGGCGTTCATGCGTTCTGCGCGGCCTGCAGCGTCTGCACCACGTTCCACCACTGGCGCAGCGTGGTGTGCTCGGCCAACTGCGAGAACTCAATCGGCAGGCCGGTGTTGCCCCAGGCCAGGACCAGGCCGAGCATGCGCATCGAGTCCAGGTCCAGGTCGATCAGGTTGTCGTCGTCACCGATCTCGGCCGGCGTACATTCCAGAACGCGCGCCACGTCGGCACGCATCCGCTCCAGATCCAGCATCTCAGCGGTGGCAGCCATCACAGCACCTCCAGCAACTGGTCGGTGGTCATCGGCACGCCACAGGTGCGTGCGATCCAATGCAGCGCCTGATCGTGATCGGCGCGCGAGAAGTCCGCCACGGCATCGGCGGCAATGAAGGCCTCGATATCACGCTGGAACGCCTCGACCACGGTCGCGGTGCAGCCGATATGGGCGTACACGCCGGTCACCAGCAACTGGTCGCGGCCACGCACCCGCATCAGCGTCTCCAGGTTGCTGCGCTGGAACGCGCTGTAACGGTGCTTGACTAGCACGTGCTCGCCCGGCTGCGGTGCCAGCGCGTCGATGATCGGTTCATGGTCGGCGCTGCGGCGCATGCCCGGTCCCCACAGGTCGGCCTGCAGGCCACGGTCACGGCGATCCTGGTCGCCATGCTGGGCGGTGTAGAACACCGGAATACCGCGCGCGCGGCAATGCGCCAGAAGGCGTGCGATGTTGTCCACGGCCGGCCGCAGCGGTGCATTGCCGGCGTCGAATGCGGCCAGGAAGTAGCGCTGCATGTCGTGCACCAGCAAGGCGACACGATCGCGCTGCGGGCGCCACGGGCCGCGTGCCTGCGGCAGTTCGGCGGCGGTCGGCAAGGGGTAATCGGTGATACGGGGCAGCGCCATCAGCGCGTTCCTCCTGTCTGTTGCAGATGACGCGCACGCAACTGCGCGCGCAGTTCGCGGCGGCTGATCTTGCCGACCGCGGTGGTATCGAAACTGTCGACGAACACGACCTGGTCGGGCACCTTGAACGCCGCCAGGCCGCGCCCGCGCATCCAGGACTTCAGCGCCGGCGCCTTGAACGGTTCGCCCTGCGGAATCACGAAGGCACAGCTGCGCTCGCCCAGATACTCGTCGGGAATGGAGACCACGGCCGCATCGAACACACCGGGGTGGGCCAGCAGGTGATCTTCGATCTCTTCGGCGGAGATCTTCTCGCCGGCACGGTTGATGTGGTCACCGGCGCGGCCCTGCACCACCAGGTAGCCTCCGGGCAGCTGCTGCACACGGTCACCGGTACGATAGAAGCCGTCATCGGTGAACGAGCGCGCATTGGCCACCGCGTCGTTGTGGTAGCCGCGGATGGTGTACGGCCCACGGGTGAGCAGATGCCCTACCTCGCCTTCGGCCACCGGCTGGTCGTGATCATCGACCACGCGCACTTCATCATCCGGACTGATCGGCCTGCCCTGGCAGGCCACGATCAGTTCCTCCGGGTCATCCAGCCGTGTGTAGTTGACCAGGCCTTCGGCCATGCCGAACACCTGCTGCAGCGTGCAGCCAAGGCCATCGATCACCCGTCGTGCGGCTTCCGGCACCAGTTTGGCGCCGCCTACCTGCAGTACCTGCAGGCTGGACAGATCATGCTTGCTGGTGGCGGCGGCCTGTGCCCACAGCAACGCCAGCGGCGGCACCAGCCCGCAGCAGGTCACCTGCTCGCGGGCGATCAGCGGGAAGGCCGCATCCGGACCGGGGCCGGGACTGAGCACCACGCGGGCGCCGGCATACAGTGCGCCGAAGAAGCCCGGCGAACTCATCGGGAAATTGTGCGCGGCCGGCAGCGCGACCAGATAGACGCTGTCGCGGTCGATGCCGCAGAGGTCATTGCTGGCGCGGAACGAGTAGATGTAGTCGTCGTGGGTACGCGGAATCAGCTTGGACAGCCCGGTGCTGCCTCCGGATATCTGCAGGAACGCCACCGACTGCGGGTCCGGATCGGACGGCAGCTGGCTGCGATCGCCCTGCAGTGCCTCCAGCGCGATGAACTCCGCCGCATCGCCGTCGATCACCACATGGCGAACCGCCGGCACTTCGGCCTGCAGCGCCCTTGCCAACGCGCGATGATCGAAGCCATCGTGCAGTGCGGTGGTGATGTAGGCACTGGCTTCCGCCTTGCTGGCGAAGTGGACCAGCTCGGTGATGCGGTGCGCCGGCAACGCATACACCGGCACCAGGCCGGCGCGGAACAGGCCGCAGACCATGGTGATGAACCCGGCGGTATTGCCCAGCTGCACCAGCACCCGTTCGCCAGGCTGCAGGCCAAGCGCCAGCAGGCCCGCACCGATGCGGCCTGCCTCATTCCACAGCTGCGCATAGCTCAGGCGTACGTCGCCGGCGACTACCGCGATGTCATCGGCGTAGCGTTCTGCACGCTCGCGCAGGAAACCCGGGAAGGTCTCGCCACGCCAGTGACCGGCTTCGCGATAGCGCGCCACCAGCGTGTCGGGCCACACCTGCTGCAGTGGCAGGCGGGAAGAGTCAGTGGAGGTACTCATGCGGCAGGCTCGATGGCGGGCGCGGATTCATGGACACCCAGCGCGTTCAACAGGGCAGCGAACTTCGCTGCGGTTTCGGCCACCTCGGCCTCGGGGTGTGACTCGGCGACGATGCCGGCACCGGCATACAGGCGCAGCTGCGTGCCCTGCAGGCGCGCGCAGCGGATCGCCACGTACCAGTCGCCGTCACCCTGCGCGTCCAACCAGCCCACGGCACCGGCGTAGAAGCCGCGCGGCACCGGTTCCAGCTCGCGGATGCGCTGCAGCGCCGCCAACCGTGGCGTACCGCAGACTGCCGGCGTGGGGTGCAGCTGCGCCAGCAGTTCGGCGGCAGACGCCTGCGGATCCTTCAGGGTGGCGTGGATGCGGGTGCCCAGGTGCCACATGCTGGCGGTGGCATGCAGCACCGGGCGCGGCTGCGCATCGATGTGGCTGCAGTACGGTGCCAGGCCCTCGACGATGGCTTCGACCACGTGGCGGTGCTCGTCGTGGTCCTTGGCCGAGGCCAGCAGCGCCTGCGCCGCACGCTCGTCCTCGGCGGCATCGGCGCTGCGCCGCGCGGAACCGGCCAGCGGATGCGACAACAGCTCGGCGCCGCGCTTGCGCAGCAGCAGTTCCGGCGTCGCCCCCACCAGCCAGGCCGGTGCCTGGCCCAGCTCCACCGGCAACGGCACCGCGTAGGTCGCCACCGACGGATCCGCGCCCAGGCGTGCCAGCAGCACGTCCGGAGACAGCGCCTGGCGGGTGCGTGCCAGCAGGCTGCGCGCCAGCACCACCTTCTGCAGGCTCAGTTCGGGCGCGCGCAGTACCTGCACCGCCGCGGCAACCGCTGACGCATAGTCCTGCGGCGCAGGCTCGGCCTTCAGGGCACCGTCCAGCGGCGGTGCGGCCTGCGGCTGCAGTGCCAGCGCCGGCAGCAGGCGCTCGGGCTGGAATAGCGCATCGTCCGCACGCGGTTCGAACGGCACTGCGCCAACCAGCAGGCCCGGGCCGCCACGCTGCCGGGCAAAGAACGCCGAGACGCGTTCTGCCAATGTCGCCAGTGCACCGGCCGGCAGCGTGGCGCGGCAGCCGCGTGCATGCACGTGCTGGCCGGCATGCTGCAGCAGGAACAGCGACGCGTCGTCGGTGCTGTCCAGTGGCGCTGGCGCAGCCTCCGGCCACGCGCCCTGCATCAGGGAATCGTTCATGGGGTCTCCTTCATCCGATGCGCTGCAGCCAGCCCGCACAGCAACAGCAGCAGCGCACCGACCAGCAGGTAAGGCAGGCTTGGCCCGCCGCGATACAACAGCGTGCCGAGCATCGGCCCGGCCACCATGCCCAGCCCCTGCGCGGCAGCGACGGTGCCGGCGGCGGCGCCCTGCTCGTGCGCCCCCACCGCATCGGCGGCCAGCGCCTGGAACGAGGGGAATACGAAGCCCATGCCAAACGCGGCCAGCGCGTACGCCGCCGGCAACTGCCAGCCCTGCTGCACGCCCGCCACCGAAGCAAAGCCAATGCCGGAAATCAGGGCGCCAAGGACGATCCAACGGCGTGGATGTACCTCCAGCTTCATCACCAGCGCCTGCGCCAGGATCAGGCCGACACCAACGGCGGTAAGTGCGATGCCGGCCATGCGTGCACCGGCCGCCGCATCCAGGCCCAGGCGATCAATCGCGAAGAAGCCGACCGTGACCTGCGCGATGGTCACCGAAACCATCGCGATGAACGCTGCCAGCTGCGGCAGGCGCAGGCGCGCGTCGAGACGGCTCATCGGCGCACGGCGCTGTGCGGACGCGCCCACCACCGGTGGTGTAGCCGGCAGCCGCCAGGCCAGCAATGCCAGTGCCAGCAACGGCAGCAGCGCGGCCACGTACAGCGCCAACGACAGGTTCGTATAGGCCAGCCAGCCCGCGGCGGCCGGGCCGAGCACCATGCCCAGCGCGTTGGCGCTACCCAGGCGGGCGAGGAACCTCGCACGTTGGCCGGTCGGTGCCTTGTCGGCGATGAGCGCGGCTGCGGTAGGAGGCACCGCCGCGTAGAACAGGCCGATCAGGCCACGCGCGCCGACCAGCACCAGCACCGACACCAGTACCGGCGGCACCGCCTGCAGGGCGACGTCGATGAACACCGCCAGTGCGATGTAGACGGCCGTATAGGCACTCATCGCCAGGATCAGCACGCGCTTGCGCCCAATGCGGTCGCTGAGCTGGCCCCAGGGGCGCGCGGCCAGCATCCACAACACGCCTGCGGCGGTGACCGACAGGCCGGCATGCCACTCGGACAGGCCGAGCATGCGGACCACCGGGCCGATCACGGCGACGAAGGACATCATCGCCATGGTGCCGATCAGGGCAGCCAACACCAGCGCCGGCAAGCCGGGAACGACGGGACGTGCGTGCATGGAACACCAGCCGTAACAGGAAGGGATGGCCGGGCACGCCTGCGCACCCCGCCCGGCACCGGCCCTGCTCAGGACCGGATGCCACCTTTAAATGATAACGGCTCGTATTTGCATTTGATACCCATTCTCTTGAATGGGCGCGCAACAGTGGGTTCAGCGCATTGCACGCGGGCCGAGCAGGCCACGGCGCTTGAACCACCACTCCAGCGGCAGCGTCACCAGCGGCGGGATGGCTGCCAGGAGGGCCAGGGCACTGGCCCACCACGGCCAGCGCAGGCGCACCGCCGCAAACAGGGTGACTGCCACATAGACCAGGAAGGCCACGCCGTGCAGCGGCCCGAACACCTTCACCAGCGCCACGTTGGCCATCGGGCCGTACTTCATCCACATGCCGATGAGCAGGCCGGCCCAGGTCACGGCCTCGATGAAAGCGACAATTGCGAACAGGCGTCCGGTCGGGTGCATTGGGGAACGTTGGGTCACGCGGGGCTCCGGCATCGGGGTATCAAATGCGAATGATACGCAGATGCGAACGCCATGTAGAGTCGAGCCGTGCTCGACTGCTGGAGCGTGTCCACCAAGGTGGACGCCTACCGGAGCGTGTATGGCAGGACGTGCTCACCAATCTCGCGCAGCACCAGGTCCATCGGCCGCCCGTTGTCGACCAGGTTGAACATCACGTGCGCCACGCCCTGCGCATGCACGCGCAGCAGATAGTCACGCAGGCCATCGCGGCCGACCTTCAGGCCCAGCGGCAGCGGCTCGGCTGGCGCCTGCGGATCGGCCTGCAGATCCAGCAGCATCGACTGCACGAACGGCTTGCCTGGCCCACCACGCTGCGCCAGCGCCTGCTGCCACAGGCCGATGCGCCCTTCCTGTGCGGCCTCCTCGCGATGATAGGTGGCCCAGCCTTCAGCCTCGCGCGCGATCCACTGCAGGCTCTGCCGCGCGGTACCCACCACCAGCATCGGGATGCGGGTTGCCGGCGCCGGCAGCACGTCGAAGCCACCCGTCGCCTGCAGTACGGCGGTCCGCTCATCGGCCTCCGGTGACAGCGCCGCGCGCAACAAGGTCCAACGCGCACGGAAGGTCGCCGCCCTGCCCTCCAGATCCTCGCCGAATGCGGCGAACTCTTCCGGGCGGTCCCCCGAACCCAGGCCCAGCACGAACCGTCCGCCGCTGATCCGGTCCAGGCTCAAGGCCGACTTCGCCACCTGCAGCGGCTGCCGCAATGGCAGCACGATGGCCGCGCTGCCTACCACGATGCGTCCGGTCGCGGCAGCCAGCATGCCCAGCCACAGAAACGGGTCATCCAGCGCGCTTGCTGCCGCGTCCGGACCCTGCGGCACCATCAGTGGTACATCACGCGTCCACAATGCAGCAAAGCCCAGATCATCGGCCAGTCGCGCAATGCGCCGCGCCTCATGCGGATCGGCCAGTCCATGCGCGGCGACAGGCGTCATCAGGCCCAGGCTCAGGCCCTGTTGCGGAAACAAGGCAGCGTAAGCAGGATTGAAATCACTCATGCCGCCAGCTTAGCGTGCAGGCCTGCGGCAACGATGACGTGCCGCCCACTACCGGAAGAACACTGCATGCCGACGATCCGCCCTGCCCACGTCGATGACCTGCCCGCGATCAGTGCGGTGTGCCTGGCTGCGTTCACTGCGGCGGTCGCGCCTTCGCTCAGCGCGGCCGGCATCGCCACCTTCGGCAGTGTCGCCGCTGCCGAAGCATTCGGCGCGCGCCTGCAGGGCGACAACCACATCCTGGTGGCAGAGCAGAACGGCCGTGTCGTCGGCGTGATCGAACTGAAGGAGGGCCGGCACCTTGCGATGCTGTTCGTCGATCCCGCCTGCCAGCGCCAGGGCATTGGCCATGCTTTGTTCGAGGCGGTGCTTCCACAGGTGCGCGAGCCGGTCCTGACCGTGCGCGCTTCGCTCAATGCAGTGCCGACCTACCTGCGCTATGGCTTCGCGCTGGACGGTGACGTCGGCGAGTTCAATGGGTTGGTGCATCAGCAGATGGTGCGGGCAGCGGCCTGAAGGCAATCGCCCGGCGTTGCCCGGCAATGCCCGGCAATGCCCGGCAATGCCCGGTGGGCGTTATGCCCTGCAGCACGCCCGTCATGAGCAAACTGAATCAGCGGGCTCCCCGGCGGTTCCTACAATGGCCTGTCACCCTGCCCTTCGAGATGCTGCTGATGCGCGTCGCGCTTTCCGTGTTGCTGCTGGCTTCGGCGCTGAGCGCCTGCACCCCGGCCCCGGTTTCCACCGCCAACTCCGCCGAGGCACCTGCGCCGGCCAAGGGAATCGCCTGGCGCCAGGGCGATGTGGACGATGCCTTCGCCGAAGCCGCCGACAGCGGCAAGCCGGTGCTGCTGTACTGGGGCGCGGTCTGGTGCCCGCCGTGCAACCAGCTCAAGGCGGGCCTGTTCAAGGACCCGGCCTTCATCGCGCTGACCAGCAAATTCGTGCCCGTCTATCTGGATGGCGACGAGGAAGGAGCGCAGGCCTGGGGTGAGCGCTTCGGCGTACGCGGCTATCCGACCCTGATCGTGCTGGACCCACAGCGCAACGAAATCACCCGCGTGGCCGGCGGCAACGACGCCGCCGAACTGACCCGTGCACTGACCGTTGCCGCAGGCCGCCGCAGTGCCGTCGCCGCCACCTTGGCCACCGCGCTGGCGACGCCGGACCGCCTGGCCGCCGAAGACTGGCAGGTGCTGGGCGACTACGGCTGGGAAGTCGACGCCAACCGCCTGGCCGGCGAGCGCAAGAGCCAGGATGTGCTGCGCCAGCTGTCCAAGGCGGCACCGGATGCCGCCCTGCAACGCCGCTTCGCCCTGCTCGCCCTGGCAACGGCTGAAAAGCCTGATGCCTCGCCTACCGAGGTACGTGAGCTGCTGCAGGCAGTACTGGCGCAACCGGCGGAAGTCCGTCGCAACCGCGAACTGCTGGGCTACGCGGGCGCCTCGCTGGTCAAGCAGGCCAGCGCCGGCCCAGCCACCAGCAACACGCTTGGGCAGCAGCTGCTGGTCGCACTGGAGCGCGCAGATGCCGAGCGCGGTGACCGCGCCGACGACGCGTTGTCGCGTGCGCTGACCGAAGTATCGCTGGCCCGCCAGCAGCAGCCGAAGGGCGCACTGCCCGTGGCCCTGGTTGATCGGGTCAAGCAGCGCGTGGCCGCTGCCGATGCCGCCGCCACCGATGCGCATGCACGCCAGGCCACGATCAGCAGCGCGGTTTATGCCCTGCGCGAGGTCGGCGACGACGCGGGCGCCGAAGCGCTGTTGCTGGCCGAGCTGAAGCGCAGCGAACAGCCGTACTACTACATGCCCGAGCTGGCCGAGCTGGCCGAACAGCGCGGCGACACCGCCGGGGCACTGGAGTGGCTGAAGCGTGCCTACGATGGCGCGCAGGGCCCGGCCACCCGCGTGCAGTGGGGCGTGCTGTACGTGGAGGGCCTGCTGAAGCTGGCGCCGGACGACGCACCACGCATCGAGCAGGCCACCGCCTCGCTGATCGCCGAACTGGAAGCGCAGCCGTCGGGCTACCACCAGCGCACCCGCCAGCGCTTCGAGCGCCTGGCCGGGCAGTTGAAGGCGTGGAGCGGCAAGCACCAGGGCGCCGAAACACTGGCGCGACTGCAGCAGCGGATGCAGCAGGCCTGCGGCGATCAGGTGGATGGCGCGTGCAAGGACTGGTTGAGTTGATGAAAACGCTGGCGACGGGCACGTCACCGCGCCGGTGAGGATTCGAAAAGCGGGTTCTGGTAGTGCCGGCCGCTGGCCGGCAACCCGACCTTAGCTGATTGCCGGCCAGCGGCCGGCACTACCATGCCGCTCCTGCTCCCTTTCACGCATTTCCTCCCCCCGCCCCTTGACCTCAACCAATGTTGAGGTGCGATAACAGTCTCCCCACGGCCAGCCCTCTGGCCTTCCCCACGGAGATTGCTTCGATGTCGTACTCGCTTCCCCCGCTCCCCTACGCCTACGACGCCCTTGAGCCGCATTTCGATGCGCGCACGATGGAAATCCACCACAGCAAGCACCACCAGACCTACGTCAACAATCTCAACGCCGCCATCGAGCAGGCTGGCATCGCCGAGCAACCGGTCGAGGCGCTGATCGCCAACCTCGATGCCGTGCCCGAGGCCCAGCGTGGCGCGGTCCGCAACAACGGCGGTGGCCACGCCAACCACAGCCTGTTCTGGACCGTGCTCAGCCCCCACGGTGGTGCACCCGATGGTGAGCTGGCCGCCGCCATCGACCGCGATCTTGGCGGCTTCGATGCCTTCAAGGACGCCTTCACCAAGGCGGCTCAGACCCGCTTCGGCAGCGGCTGGGCCTGGCTGACCAGCGATCGCGATGGCCGCCTGCAGGTGGAAAGCAGCGCCAACCAGGACAGCCCGTTGATGGGTGCAGCCGTGGGCCTGTCGGGCAACACCCCGATCCTCGCACTGGATGTCTGGGAACACGCCTACTACCTGCACTACCAGAACCGTCGCCCGGACTACATCGGTGCGTTCTTCAACATCATCAACTGGGCCGAGGTCGGCCGGCGCTACCGCCAGGCCAGGGCCTCATGAGCGGCGAGACACTGCCGTACGCCGGGCCGTGGGCGGGGGTCTTCCCCGCCCCGGCCCCGGTGCCGTCGGTCGAGATGCCGCCGCGCGCACTGCGGCGGCTGCTCGGCCACTTTCCTACCGGCGTGGCCATCGTCTGCGCGCGCGATGCGCAGGGCAAGCCCATCGGCCTGACCATCAATTCGTTCGTGCCGGTGTCATTGCAGCCGCCCCTGGTGCTGTGGAACCTGGCATTGCACGCGCAGAGCCTGTCCACCTTCCAGCGCGCCACCCGCTTTGCGATCAGCGTGCTGGCGGCCGACCAGGAAGCGCTGGCCCGGCGCTTTGCCGATCCGCAGGTGCGCAACCGCTTCGATGGCCTGGCATTGCTGGATGACGACGAGGACGCCCCACCGCGCATCGCCGGTGCGGTCGCCCATCTCACCTGTACCCGCCACGCACAGTGGCCGGTGGGCGATCACCTGCTGCTGGCCGGCCGCATCATCGAGGTGCACGAGAACGGCGGCGCGCCGCTGCTGTTTCATCGCGGCCGCTTCCAGCCCGGCCCGGCCGAGCTGCTGGTGGAGGTGCGCTGATGAACATCGAGGCTCTGGAATGCATGCTCGCCGCCGGCAAGGACGGCGCGCTGCTGCGCTTCGGCCTGGGCAAGGGCTGGCTGGACGCCGGCAACCCGGTGCGCGCGGCCACCCATCTGGGCCGTTGCGTGGTGCTTGATCCGCAGTACTCGGCGGCGTGGAAGCTGCTGGGCAAGGCCTGGCTGGCCAGTGGCCAGCCGCAGGCGGCGCGCGAAGCATGGCAACGCGGCCTGAGCGTGGCCGGCAGCAAGGGCGACCAGCAGGCACGCAAGGAAATGCAGGTGTTCCTGCGACGCCTGGACCGCGAGCAGGCGGACCTGGCGAAAGCGGGCTGAGTCGATCAGCCCGCGTTGGCCGATGCCGGTGCGGACATGATGTCCGACATCGGCAGGCGGCGCGGCTTGCTCGGGAACGCGTGGCGCAGGATGCGCCAGACCACCTGGCCGAACTGGCGCGGCAGCGAGCCGTTGTTGTAGTGCTGGCCGTAGCGGCGGCAGATGTCTTTCACTTCCTTGGCGATGGCCGCATAGCGGTTGGCCGGCAGGTCCGGGTAGAAATGGTGCTCGATCTGGTGGCTGAGGTTGCCCGACAGCACGTTGATCAGGAAGCCGCCACTGATGTTGGACGATCCACGCAGCTGGCGCAGGTACCAGTGGCCGCGCGATTCATTGCGCAGGCATTCCTTCGGGAAGGTTTCCGATTCGGCGGTGAAGTGGCCGCAGAAGATGATCACGTAGGTCCAGATGTTGCGCAGGCCGTTGGCCACCATGTTGCCCAGCATCACGGTGAGGAAGAACGGGCCGGCCAGCAGCGGGAAGAACACGTAGTCCTTCAGCACCTGGCGGGCCATTTTCCGCGCCACCGGGCGGGTCTGCATCCACATCGCACGGCCGCTGATGCGGCCCTTCAGCCAACGGCCCAGGCGCAGGTCCTGCGCGGCAACGCCCCACTGGAACAGCAACGCGAAGATCGGCGCAATGATCGGCTGCAGCAGGTAGAACGGCTTCCAGCGCTGTTCCGGGAAGATGCGCAGCAGGCCGTAGCCGATGTCATCGTCCATGCCACGCACGTTGGTGTAGGTGTGGTGGCGGAAATTGTGGGTCTTGCGCCAGTTGTCGGCGGTGGCAACGATGTCCCACTCGTAGGTGTTGCCATTGAGCTTGGGGTCGCCGGTCCAGTCGAACTGGCCATGCATGACGTTGTGGCCCAGCTCCATGTTCTCCAGGATCTTCGACAGCGCCAGCAGCAGCGTGCCGGTGATCGCAGCCGGCCACAGCAGCGGCATCCAGAACAGCGGCGAGAATGCCGCAAGGAACAGCAGGCCACGGCCGCCCACGCCGAACCAGCGCACGGCGGCAGCCACCCGGCGGATGTAGCGGGTATCGGAGGCGCCGAGGCTGCCGATCACACGGTCGCGGATCGCGTCGAGTTCCTCACCGAAGGCATGCATCTCGGCAGTACTCAGGGCACGGTCGGTAGCGCGGGTCATGGCAGGCGTCCTCAGAGATCCAAAGTCAGGTCGGTGGTCGGTGCGCTCACGCAGATCCGCACCGGCTGTGCCGATTCGGACTGCAGGTCGCCGGTGCGCAGATGGCGGGTGGCGCCACTGACGCGATCACAGGTGCAGGTGTTGCAGATGCCCATGCGGCAACCATGCTTGGGCTTGATGCCATGGGCTTCCAGGCTTTCCAGCAGCGAGCGGCCACGCGGCACGCTCAGCTGGCGACCACTGCGCGCAAGCGTCAGCGACACCTCGCCTTCGCTGCTGGCATCGCGCAGCGGCGCCGGCGGGGTGAAGGCTTCGGCCTGGAAGCCAGCCACTTGGTGCGCCAGGCGCTCACGCGCGGCAGCAACGAAGCCGTCCGGGCCGCAGGCCAGCACATGGCGCTGCGCCAGCGGCGTGTCATCGCCGGCCACCTGCAGATCATGGCTATCGATTCGCGCTGCCGGCACCTCACCCTCGCGGGTGGTCAGCAGGTGTACGCGCAGGTTCGGATGCGCTGCAGCCAGCGCCTGCAGTTCATCACGGAACTGCAGATGGGCGGCGGTGCGCTCCCAGTAGAACAGGTCCACCGGCGCTGCCAGCGGGCGCTGGCAGGCGTCGCGCAAAAGGCTGCGCATCGGCGTGATGCCGCTGCCGGCAGCCAGCAGCAGCACCGGCGCCGCGGCCGGCATATGGAACTCGCCGAAGGCGGCATCGAGGCGGAACAGTTCGCCCGGCTGCGCGTGGTTGACCAGATGCTGGCTGACCCGGCCGCCGTCGATCGCCTTGACGGTGATCGCCAGCTCGCGCCGCCCCAGTGCGGTGGGGCTGTAGCTGCGCTGCCACAGGCGTCCTTCAATCTCGACGCCGAGGGTGATGTGCTGGCCAGCGCGCATGCCGGCCCAGTGCCGGTTGGTGCGCAGGACCAGGGTCGCCGCGCCCTCGCCCGCCGGCTCACGCCGGACCAGGCGGGCCACCGGCTCGCGCAGGGTCCACAGGGGATTGAGCTGGCCCGCCCAGAAATCGAACAGCGACGGCGAGACCCAGCGATACGGAGAGAACAGGGACGGACGGACGACAGCGCTCATGAGCGAACTATACGGGCGCACATACACCTGTGTATACATGTGTATATTGAACCGGATTGGGTATGATTCAGCCTCGCCCCACCGGAACCCCCATGGCCGCCGCCACCGCCTTGTCGACGCCCGAAGATGCCAACAGCCCGGCCCGCCGTACGGTGAGCCGCGAGGATCTGCTGGCCGCCGCCCTGAAACTGATCGGGCCGCACCGCAGCCTGTCCACGCTCAGCCTGCGCGAAGTGGCACGTGAGGCAGGCATCGCGCCGAACAGCTTCTACCGGCAGTTCCGCGACATGGATGAACTGGCCGTGGCGCTGATCGATGCCGCCGGCCGCTCGCTGCGCACCATCATCGGCGAGGCCCGCCAGCGCGCCACCTCCACCGCCACCAGCGTGGTGCGGGTCTCGGTGGAGACCTTCATGGAGCAGCTGCGCGCCGACGACAAGCTGCTGCACGTGCTGCTGCGCGAAGGCGCGGTCGGCTCGGACGACTTCAAGCACGCGGTCGAACGCGAGCTGCACTACTTCGAAGAAGAGCTGCAGCACGATCTGGTGCGCCTGGCCGCACTGGATGGCGCGGTGCTGCACGCCCCGGAACTGGTGGCCAAGGCCATCACCCGGCTGGTGTTCGCGATGGGCGCCACCGCCATGGACCTGCCGCCGGAGAAGGATCCGGAACTGGTCGAACAGATTTCCACGATGATCCGCATGATCATCGTCGGCGCCCGTACCCCCGCCGCGTTCCGTCGCGGCTGACGATCCGCTCCCCGGGTTCGGATCTCTTTCCAGAGGAAAGGGCTCTGACCCCGTCTCCCCTGCCCGCACGGCAATTCCATCCTCCGCATATGACCACCGGCAGGGTTGCGGTCGCGATATGTAATGTTATAACACTTAAATGATCCAACTCAGTCAACGCCCCACTCGGAATTGCTGCGGCTTCGTTATATAGCTATTGCTATATTGATAAGCCGCTGCTTTCATATGCGCCAGCCAGGTCGCCCTCGCCGCCCTCCCTCCCCAAGGACGACGCACTCATGCCCGTTTTCCTCCTTCGCCGCCTGCCACTGGCAACCGCCATCGCGCTCATCCTGCCGCTGCCTGCACTGGCCGCCCCACCGCAACCGACCGAACTGGACCGCGTGCAGGTCAAGGTCAGCACCGCCACCCGCAGCGAACGCCTGCTGTCGGACGTGCCGATCCGCACCGAAGTGCTGCGCAAGGAAGACATCGCGCTGCGCGCGGCCACCGACTTCTCGCGCGCCGCCGAGCTGATCAACGGCCTGCGCGTGGAAAGCAACTGCCAGAACTGCAACACCAGCGAAGTACAGCTGCTGGGCCTGCCCGGCGCCTACAACCAGCTCCTGTTCGATGGCATTCCGCTGCTGTCCACGCTGGGCAGCGTGTACGGTCTGGAACAGATCCCGGCCGGGTTCGTCGACCGCATCGAAGTGGTCAAGGGCGGCGGCTCGGCGCTGTACGGCCCGGGCGTGGTTGCCGGTGTGATCAACCTGATTCCGCCGCTGCCGGCGCGCAGCGGTGGCCATGTACAGGCCGGCGTGGATGTGCTGAAGGGTACGCCGCAGAAGAACGCCGACGTGCGGCTGGACCTGGTTGCCAAGGACGCAGACGCCGGTCTGTCGGTGATTGCCCAGCGCAACTGGAACAGTGGCATCGACTACAACGGCGACGGCTACACCGAAATCACCCGCAAGAACCTCAAGGTCGGCGGACTGCAGGCCTGGTACGCGCCCACGCCGGGCACGCGGCTGCGCCTGGACCTACAGATGACCGATGAAACCCGCCGCGGCGGCAACCGCCTGGACCAGCCCGAATACCTGGCCAACATCGCCGAATCGCTGGATACGAAATACCGGCGCGGCAGCGTGTCGTGGGACCAGGAGATCACTGCCGACGTCGATTTCCGCCTGGCCTATGCCTTCGCCGACATCGACCGCGACAGTTTCTATGGCGGCCTGGGCGACGTGGTCACCGATCCCTCGGCGCCCGGCTATGACCCGTTGCAGCTGGACCCCGACGTGGCCGGCAGTGCGGCCTCGCGTTCGTGGCGCCAGTACGGCCGCACCCACAACCCGCTGCACTACATCGACAGCCAGTTTAACTGGCGGCGGGGCGCGCATGCGCTGGCCTTCGGTGTGCAGTACAAGCACGAGGCGCTGCGCGACGACAACCGTACCGGTGACGGGCAGCGTCTCGCGACGCTGGAGGATGCGACCTTCCACAACCTGGGCGCCTTCATCCAGGACGAGTGGAGCCTGCGCGACAACGTCGACCTGGTGCTGGGCGCACGCGTGGACAAGAGCTCGGAACTGGACAACGCGGTGTTCTCACCACGCATCGCGCTGGCCTGGCAGGCCACGCCGAACCTGAAGTGGCGCGCCGGCATCGCCACCGGCTTCCGTGCGCCGGAGATCTTCGTCGAGGATGTGCATGTCGATACGCTGGGCGGCGAACAGGTGCGCGTGCGCAACGCGGACGGTCTGAAAGAAGAGCGCGCGTTGACCACCCTGTTCGGCTTCGACTGGCGTTCGGACCCGGCCGATCCGGTGTGGAGCTGGGATGCCACCGCCTCCTATGCACGCATCCGCGACACCTTCGCGCTGGGCGAGATCCAGCGCGGCGATGACGGCCAGCTGAGCCAGCTGCGCTACAACGCCTCCGGCTCGAACGTGATGGGTGCAGAAACCAACCTCGGCTGGCAACCCTCGCCGCAGTGGCGCCTGACCGCCGGTGCCTCGTGGTACCGCTCGCGCTTCCGCGAGCCGCAACGCATCTTCGACGACAGCGGCGACGGTGGCGACACCGTGATCGAAAGCCGCGATTACCTGAAGACACCGCGCTGGACCGGCCTGGCGCAGCTCAGCTGGATGCCGGCCGAACCGTGGGAAACCTTCGTCGCGCTGCGCCATACCGGGCCGATGTCGGTGCTGAACAACCGGCTGGGCGAGCTGCACCGCACGCGGTCATTCCTGGTCACCGACCTCGGTGCGCGCTGGCACCGGCATCTGGGCGCACAGGCGCAGCAGGAAGTGTCGGTGGCCGCGGGCGTCAAGAACGTATTCGACCAGCGCCAGAAGGATCTGGAAGTGGGCGCGCTGCGCGACAGCGACTATGTCTACGGGCCGCGTTTCGCGCGCTCGTGGTACGTCAACCTGCGCTATGCGTTCTGAGCTGCTGCGAACGTTGTCGCTGGTCAGCGCCCTGCTGCTGGGCGCACCCGCAATGGCCACGGACCTGCATGCGCAGGTTTCGGCCTCGCTGATGCGGCCGGAACAGCGCTCGCTGCGGCCGATGCAGTGGACACCGCCGCCGCGGCTGGTGGCGCTGTACTTCGGCGCCGACTGGTGCGCACCGTGCCATGCCTTTGTACCCACCTTGCGCAGCGTACGCGACGCGTTGCGCGAGGCCGGCGCCGATACCGAAGTGGTGTACGTCAGCCTGGATGAGAGCGAGGCTGCATTGCGCCGCTACATGTACACGCAGGACATGCCGTGGCCGGTACTGGACCCGCGCCGCGCCGCGCGAATGCCGGCACTGCAGGCATTGGCCGGGCTGGCACCGCCGAATCTGGTACTGATCAATGCCGACGGCCAGGTGCTGGCCAATGGCTGGCAAGGCCGGCGCTATGAAGGCCTGCAGCCGGTGTTGAAGGAATGGACGAAACGGGCGTGCGCGCAGGAACAGGCACGCTGCCCGCCTGGATTGTAGGGTCGCGCGAAATGCCGCCGGGCATGGCCGGCGCTACCGTTACGGCGCCCCGCCCTCGGCCTTGCGCACGAACGCTTCAAACAACGCCAGCGTCTGCTCGCTGACATGGTGCTCGATGCCCTCCGCATCACGCCGTGCGGTGTCTGCGTCCACGCCCAGCGCCAGCAGGAAACGCTCCACGGTCTGGTGGCGCTGGCGGCTGGCATGGGCCAGCGCCTCGCCTTCCGGGGTCAGGAACACGCCGCGGTACGGCCGCTGCACCACCCAGCCATCGCGGGCCAGGCGCCGCAGCATCTTCGCCACGGTGGGCTGGGCCACGCCCAGGCGGGTGGCGATGTCGACCTGGCGGGCCTCGCCGCCGTCGGCCAGCAGGTCCGAGATCAGCTCGACATAGTCCTCCACCAGCTCCATCCGGTGCGCCTCGCGCACTTGCCGGAAGCTCTCGACCTGGCGCTCGGCCTCGATCAAGGGGGTGCTTTTCAGCGATGTCGAATCGTCGGTCTTGCCCACGCCTGCGCCTGTCCTTCCGGGGTGATCCGGTGTTGAACCTGAATTCTGGACCAGTAACGCGATAAAGACGATTGTTTCACATTGCTAATGACTATAGCAGGAGCTATATTCTGACCCATGAACACCCTGGCACCCCGCGACCCTTCGGCCTCCACTGCGGCCAGCCTGGGCGCGCTCAACGCCTCGGTCGCGGTGCCCGACAAGGGCCATTGGTGGTTCCGCCTGCTGGCCTTCCTCGGCCCCGGCTACATGATCTCGGTCGGCTACATGGATCCGGGCAACTGGGCCACCGACCTCGCCGGCGGTTCACGCTTCGGCTACCTGCTGCTGTCGGTCATCCTCGTCTCCAACCTGATGGCGGTGATCCTGCAGGCGCTGTCGGCGCGGCTCGGCATCGCCACCGGCATGGACCTGGCCCAGGCCTGCCGCGCGCGTTACCCCAAGCCGGTGAACCTGGCGCTGTGGGCGCTTTGCGAGGCGGCGATCATCGCCTGCGACCTGGCCGAGGTGATCGGCACCGCGATCGCGCTGAAGCTGTTGTTCGACCTGCCGCTGCTGTGGGGCGCGGTCATCACTGCCCTGGACACACTGCTGGTGCTGCTGCTGATGAACCGCGGTTTCCGTGCGCTGGAAGCCTTCGTGATCGCACTGCTGATGGTGATCTTCGGCTGCTTCATGGTGCAGATCGCGCTGGCCGCACCGCCGGTGATGGACGTGCTGGGCGGCTTCATTCCGCGCGCGCAGGTAGTGACCGATCCGCACGCGCTGTACATCGCGATCGGCATCATTGGTGCCACGGTGATGCCGCACAACCTGTACCTGCATTCGTCGATCGTGCAGACCCGTGCCTACCCGCGCACCGATGAGGGTCGTGGCAGCGCGCTGCGCTGGGCGGTGACCGACAGTACCCTTGCGCTGACCCTCGCATTGTTCATCAACGCCAGCATCCTGATCCTGGCGGCGGCGGTGTTCCATGCCAATGGCCATTTCGACGTGGAAGACATCGAACAGGCCCACCAGCTGCTGGCGCCGATGCTGGGGGTGGGCGCGGCGGCGACGTTGTTCGCGGTGGCCCTGCTGGCGTCGGGCCTGAATTCGACAGTGACCGCCACGCTGGCCGGCCAGATCGTGATGGAAGGTTTCCTGCACCTGCGACTGCCGCCGTGGCTGCGGCGGCTGATCACGCGCGCACTGGCAATCATTCCGGTGGTGGTGGTGATCATGCTGTTCGGCGACCAGGGCGCGGTAAAGCTGCTGGTGCTGAGCCAGGTGGTGCTGTCGATGCAGCTGCCGTTCGCGATCATCCCGCTGGTGCGGATCGTAACCGACAAGGTGACGATGGGCGCCTTGGTCGCACCGCGCTGGCTGGGCGCGATCGCCTGGGTGATCGCGCTGGTGATCGTGGGGTTGAACGCGAAGCTGCTGGTCGACACCTTCAGCGGCGGGTAATGCCAGATCCAGGGGTTGGACCCAGTAGATCCACGCCATGCGTGGATGCCTTTACACGATGCGGGGCCAGAGCCCTTGCCTCTGGCAAGGGATCCGCCCCCGCCATCTCCACGCTACAGATGCAACGCGATCGCGGCCTCGATCTGTTGCGGCGACTGGAATCCGGCCAGGCGCGTACGTTCGTCACCGTCACGGAACAGCGACAGCGTCGGCGTCTGCCGCAGCCCCAGCTCCCTGAAGAACGCCTCACCCAGCACTTCCAACTGCACGCGCAGCAGGGTCGTGCCCTGCCCCGCCACGCTGTTGGCCACCCGGTGCAACGACATCTCCAGCATCCGGCACCCCGGGCACTGGCCCTTGTGGAAATCCACCAGCACCCGCGGGTGCTCGGCCAGCAGCTGATGGAACTGCTCAGGCGTGGTGGCGTCGATGATCTGCATCGGTGTTGCTCCAATAGTGGGCCAGGACCGCGTCGGTCCAGGCCTCGATGGCCCCCGCATGGCGTTGACCATGCGGCATCTGTTCGATTTCCAGCGGCGGATAGTCGCTGCGGAAGTAGCGGATCAGGCGGTGCACGGCGCCGCAGTAGTACTCCTGCCCCCACTGCGTTTCGCCGGTGCCGAACACCGCCAGCTGCCGCGGCCGCTCGCCGCGCTCGGCGATGCCGGCCACCCATGCCTTCATCTCCGACGGCGTGCGGCCGGCGTTGTCGGTCCAGCAGCCCAGCAGCACCAGGTCGGCCTCATCGGCCGCCAGCGGCGGCGCCTGGCGCAGGTCGTCAGCCTCCTGCCAGTGAACCGCATGGCCGGAAGCGCGGCAGCGCTCGGCAATCTGCCGGCCAAGTTCGCGGGTATTGCCGCTCAACGAGGCGACCACCACCAGGATGCTCAGCGCGGCGCCGGGCTCACAGGTCGTCGAAGCCGTTGTCGACGTTGGTCTTCTTGTAACTTGCATTGCGCATCTCGAAGAAGTCGGTCTTGGTTTCGGTGAAGTTGTCGGCGTAGGCCTTGATCCACGGCATCACGTTGTCGGTGGTGTCGCTGTACAGGCGTTCGATGCCGAGCATGCCGGCCATCTTGTTGGCGCGGTACTTCACGTAGCGCACCATCTCGTCCACGTCGATGCCATCGATGCCGTCCAGCACCTCCGACGACCACTGCGTCTCCAGCTCGATGGCATGCTCGAACGATTGGTGTACGTAGGCGGTCAGCTCGTTGGTCTGCAGCTCGGGGTTCTCGCCGATGATGGCGCGGATCAGCTCGCTGATGAACTTGGTATGCGCCAGCTCGTCGCGGTTGATGAAGCTGATGATCTTGCCGGTGCCGTTCATGCGGTTCTGCCGCACCATATTGTAGAAGTACGCGAACCCGGAATAGAAGTTGATGCCCTCCAGGATCGAGGACTGGATCAACGACTTGAGCAGGGTCTCGGCGGTCTTCTCGCGCATGAAATCGTCATACGCCCCCATGATCGGCGCATTGCGCCTGATGATGGTCGGGTGGGTGCGGGCGATCTCGAAGATGCGGTTCTGGTTCGGCAGGTCGGTGATCGAGGCCAGCACGTAGCTGTAGCTCTCGTTGTGGATCACTTCCTGCTGCCCGATGATCGCCGCATTGGCGTGCGCGGCCGGGTCGGTGATGTACTCCGCGACGTTGTAGATGAAGCGCGTCTGCGGTGAATCCAGCGTGGCGAGCAGGCCGATGATCGAGTCGTAGGCGTTCTTCTCGCGCGCGTCGAGCTCGCCGTACTGGCGGGCGTCCAGCTTCATGTCGACCTCGTCGGGAATCCAGAAGTTGGTCGACAGCTCCTTATAGGCCCGATAGAACGACGGGTACGGGATGTCGTTCCAGTTGAGGATGCCGCTGGTGCGGCCGTTGATGATGCCGGTGCTGCGGTTGGGATGGCGCGGCTCGAGGATCTTGATGCGGTCGAGGGGAGTTGCCATGGTTTTCTGCCTTCGTTCTCTTTCTATCGTGTTGCCGGCCAGCGGCCGGCACTACCGTGGGTCGCCGGTGATCAGCTGGAGCACCACTCGCATTCGCTGATGTCGATGTCGTTGGAGCGCACGTAGTAGGTGGTCTTCAGGCCTTCGCGCCAGGCGCTCAGGTGCAGCTCCAGCAACGTGCTGGCGCGGATGGTGCTGGGCACGTACAGGTTGAAGCTGATCGACTGGTCGACATGGCGCTGGCGGCGCGCGTTCTGGCGCACGCTGGCGAACTGGTCGACCTTGTAGGCCCCCTTCTCGTAGTACGGCCAGGTTTCCAGCGACAGTCCCGGCGCCGCCACCGGCCGCCGGAAGTCCTTCTTTTCCTCGTAGTAGAACGCGCTGTAGATCGGGTCGATCGAGGCCGTGGAGCCTGCAATCTGCGCGGTGCTCATGTTCGGCGCCACCGCCAGCAGCCAGCCGTTGCGCAGGCCGTGCGTGGCCACCTCGTGGGCCAGGCTGTCCCACGCGGCGCCACTGTAGTCGCGGTCACGGAAGTAACGCCCGTTGTGCCAGTCACTACCCGCGAACATCGGGTAGCTGCCCTTCTCCTTCGCCAGCTGCGCGCTGGCCTGGATGGTCAGGAAATTGATGCGTTCGTAGAGCCGGTCGGCCAACGCCTCGGCATCCGGTGATTCCCATTGGATTGCCTGCTGCGCCAGCAGGTGGTGCCAACCGAACGTGCCCAGGCCGATGGCGCGATACTTGCGATTGGTGATCGTGGCCTGCGGCACCGGCAACGCATTGAGGTCGATCACGTTGTCGAGCATGCGCACCTGGATCGGGATCAGGCGCTCCAGTACATCGGTGGCCAGCAGGTCATCCGGTGCGCCGATCGCCCGGCCGAGGTTGATCGAGGACAGGTTGCAGACCACGAAATCACCGGCACGGCGTGTGGTGACGATCTGGTCGCCGCTGACGATCTCCTGGATCATCCGCGTCGGGCTCATGTTCTGCAGGATCTCGGTGCACAGGTTGCTGGAATAGATCATGCCCGCGTGCTTGTTCGGGTTCCGGCGGTTGACCTCGTCGCGGTAGAACAGGAACGGGTTGCCTGTTTCCAGCTGGCTGAGCATGATCCGCTTGAACAGATCGATGGCCTTCACCGTGCGGCGGCTGATGCGCTCGTCGGCCACCAGTTCGGCGTAGCGGTCGCGGAAGCTGCCCGCGCCGCGCTTCTCGTCGTAGAAGTCCTGCAGGTACCAGCCCTTGGCCTGCTTCACCTCGTGCGGGTCGAACAGGTACCAGTCGGCGCGGCGCTCCACCGCCTCCATGAACAGGTCGGGCACGCACACCGAGGTGAACACATCGTGCGCGCGCAGGCGCTGGTCGCCGTTGTTGAGGCGCAGGTCCATGAACGCTTCGATGTCGCGGTGCCAGATGTCCAGGTACACCGCCACCGCGCCCTTGCGCTGGCCAAGCTGGTCGACCGACACCGCGGTGTTGTTGAGCTGCTTGATCCACGGCACCACGCCGCCAGAGGAATTGGCCACGCCACGGATCGGTGCGCCACTGCTGCGCACATAGCCCAGGTAGGCGCCAACGCCGCCGCCATGCTTGGACACACGGGCGATATCGGTGTTGGAGTCATAGATGCCCTGCAGGCTGTCATCCACCGTGTCGATGAAGCAACTGGACAGTTGCCCACCCACCTTGCCGGCATTGGCCAACGTTGGTGTGGCGACCGTCATGTACAGGTTGGACAGCGCCCAGTACGCCTCGCCGACCAGCTGCATGCGCCGCTCACGCGGTTTTTCTTCCTGCATGAGGTACAGCGCGATGGTCAGCCAACGCTCCTGCGGCAGCTCGTAGACCTCGCGGCTGCGATCGCTGGCCAGATAGCGCGTGGCCAGCAGGTACAGGCCGTTGTAGGCGAACAGTCGGTCGCGCTCCGGATCGATCATCTCGCCGGCCTGCTGCAGCTCTTCCTTCGAATAGCAGCGCAGGATGTCGTTGCTGTAGATCCCGCGGTCGGCCAGGCTTTCCTGCAGGCCCACATACGAGCCGTACTTCAGGCCGACGTCGTAGAAGCGGTTGCGGCTGGCGCGCTTGTACAGGCGGCGCAGGTAGATGCGCGCGGCAAACTGTTCCCACTCGGGTGCGACCAGGTCCACCCGCGACTCGGCCTCGCGGATCAGCAGATCGACCAGGTCATCGGCGCTGATGCTGGGCTTGCGCTCGACCATCGCCTGCACCACGCGGCGGTAGTCGCTCACGTCCAGCTGCGGGAACTCGGCATGCACGGCGTCGATGCTGCGCTGCAGGCGTTCGGCCTCGAACGGCAGGCGGCGGTTGCCGGCCTCCTTGGTGATCCAGGTCGGCACGCGCTCGCCACCGGCGCGCAAGGCGTCGCCAGCGCCGGCCAGATCGGCCACGCGGAAGGTACTGTCGGTCATGGTGGTGAAACTCCAGGCTCGCGCGCGCGTTGGCGGTCGATGCCATGGCGGCCCTGAACGCGATACCGGCGCACGGGGCGAACGGGTGGATTGCCAGGGCACGGGAACGTAGGTCGTCGGCATCTGCCTGCGCCTGCGGCCGGTATCCGGGCCGTGGGGGCGACCTGCGTCCGCACTATGGCGGCCGCGTCGACACGGCAAGCCTCAGGGCGGGCCGCGGGACGTTTGCTGCATGTCCGGCGGCGGCGGCTGACCGGGAGTGACCGCCACAACATAGTGGGGATATCCGAACTCGTCAACACAAGATGCGGTCATCAACACATGTCGCGACGATCAGTCGCAGGATGCCGTGTTGCACCTGCGGCGCCTTGTCGACAGCGCCTGCGTCCCCAGTTCGGTACAACATCAACTTTCCCCGGAACACCGCCCATGCGCGCTGCCCAGTACCCCTCCTTCGGCGATCCGGCCGACGTCCTTGCCATCGCCGACGCCGCCCTGCCCGAGCCCGGCCCCGGCGAGGTGCGCATCCGCACCGTGCTGGCCTCGATCCACAACCACGACCTGCTGACCGTGCGCGGCCTGTACGGCTACAAGCCGACCCTGCCGGCGATCGGTGGCAGTGAAGCACTGGGCGTGATCGATGCACTCGGCGATGGCGTCGACGGCCTTCAGGTCGGCCAGCGGGTGGCCGCTGCCTCGGTGCACGGCACTTGGGCCGAAGCGTTCATTGCACCGGCACGCATGGTGATTCCGATGCCGGAAGCGATCCCGGACGAAATGGCCGCGCAGCTGATTGCCATGCCGCTGAGCGCGTTGATGCTGCTGGAGTTCCTGCACGTCGAGCCGGGCCAGTGGATCGTTCAGAACACCGCCAACGGCGCGGTGGGCAAGTCGCTGGCGATGCTGGCGCGGGCGCGTGGCGTGCATGTGGCCAACCTGGTGCGCAATGCCGATGCGGTCGCGCAGCTGCAGGCGCTGGGCATCGATCACGTATTCGACACCTCGCTGGACGGCTGGAAGGATCGCGTGCGTGAGGCGACCGGCGAAGCACAGGCTGCGGCCGCGGTGGATTCCATCGGCGGCGACGCCAGCGGTGACCTGGTCGACCTGCTCGGCCACCACGGCACGCTGGTGTCGTTCGGAGTGATGAGCGGCGAACCGATGCGCATTCCCGCGGGCGGACTGATCTACAAGGAAGCCACGGTGAAGGGTTTCTGGGGCAGCAAGGTCAGCCAGGCGATGGCGGTGGAGGACAAGCGCCGGCTGGTCGGCGAACTGCTGAAGCGTGCGGCGAGCGGCGAACTGACCCTGCCGGTGGAGCAGATCTTCGCACTGGACGACATCGCCCAGGCAGCGAAGGCTGGCGCCGGTTCGGGCCGTAACGGCAAGGTGCTGCTGCGGCCTTGATGCCTCAGCGGATGGCGCTGTCCCGGTGGTGGCGCAGTCCCGGTAGTGGCGCAGTCCCGGTAGAGTCGACTGTCAGTCGACTCTCGCGCGTAGCGCGGGGGGATGAGGCTTCTTTCCACAGGGAAAGGGCTCTGCCCCTGCAGGGTGTGCGGACCAACGGTCCGCACCCACCAAAGATCGGTCCCGCACCCACCGAGTGGGTCTGCTCCAACGGAGGCACCGACTTTCGTTAAGAACCCGTGATGTATAACTGAATGCGCTTTCGTCATTGGAAGGCGCACGTGCCTGCGTGCGGTACTGACGGCTCCTCCCCCGTTCGGCGTTGTCGCTTCCATGTACCGTACCACCCTGAACCTGCTTGCCGGCGCGATCGCGCTGGGCCTCACCGCCGGCGCTGCCGGCGCCGCTGAAACCGCCGATACCGGCAAGGACAGCACCACCTTGGGCGCCGTGCTGGTGACCGGCTCTAACATCAAGCGCAGCGATACCGCCGGGCCGAACCCGGTGCAGATCGTCAGCCGCGAACAGATCGAGCAGACCGGCCGCTCCACCCTCACCGACGTGCTGCGCAACCTGTCGGCCAATGCCGGCAACAGCTTCGACGAGCAGTACACCGGCAGTTTCGCCGCCGGCTCGGCCTCGATCGGCCTGCGTGGCCTGTCCCCGAAGAACACGCTGGTGCTGGTCAACGGCTACCGCGTCTCCAACTTCGGTTTCGCGCTCAACACCCAGGACACCTTCGTCGACCTCAATGCGCTGCCGATCAGCGCGGTCGAACGCATCGAAGTGCTGAAGGATGGCGCCTCGGCGGTGTACGGTTCCGATGCCATCGCCGGCGTCATCAACATCATCCTGCGAAAGAACTTCCAGGGCGTGGAAGTCGGCGGCGGCTTCGGTACCGCCACCCAGGGCGGCCTGAACGAGCGCAAGGCCAACCTGCTGGCTGGCTTCGGTGACCTTGAACAGCAGGGCTGGAACGTGCTGTTCGGGCTGGACCTGCTCAAGCGTGATCGCCTCGACGCCGACCAGCGCGCCTACACCCGCAGCGGCGATTTCCGCGACAAGCCCGGCGGCCGCCTGGCCGGTTGGTCCACCGCCGGTGGCAACTGGCTGTCCAACCCGCGCGCACCGCAACCGTTCGCCAACTGCCCGGATGGCAGCCAGCTGCGCCCGTACAGCGATTTCGGCAGCACCCTGCCCGGCCAGGCCTGCGCCTTCAACGCCCAGCCGTTCAAGACCCTGCAGCCCGGCGCCGAGCGCCTGCAGGCGTCGTTGAGCGCGACCTACCGCTTCAACGACAGCGTCGAAGCCTTCGCCGACGTACTGTACAGCCACAACAAGGCCGACCAGATCTTCAGCGCGCCGCTGACCGTCGGCCCCGGCCTGCGCGCGTACAACCCGGCCACCGGCACCCTGATCGACGTGCCGGCGGTGCTGCCGGTCGGCCACCCGAACAACCCGGGCATCACGCCGCTGCCGTTCGAGTACACGTTCTTCGACCTCGGCCCGCGCCTGAAGGACAACACCCAGGTGTTCTACCGCGCCTTGGCCGGCGTGCGTGGCAGCGGCGAGCGATGGGACTGGGAAGTGGCGGCGCTGACCTCGCAGAGCGCGCAGCGCGAATACGTCGACAACTTCGTCAACCGCTACGCGTTCGAGCAGATCCTGCGCGATGGCAGCTACAACTTCCTCAACCCGTCCAGCACACCGGGCGCGCTGGATGCACTGCGCCTGCAGACCAAGCGTCCGGGCTGGTACAAGCTGCATTCGTTGAACGTGAAGGCCTCGACCTCGCTGTGGGAGCTGCCGGCCGGCGCGGTCGGCTTCGCCTGGGGTGCCGAGTTCCGCAAGGAATCACTGGACGCGCGCACCAGTGCGCAGGTGCTGTCGGGCACCGAACTGCGCCCGGCCATCAACGTGGTCAACGGCAAGCGTCAGGTCAGCGCCGCCTACGCCGAACTGAGCGTGCCGCTGCACCGCACGCTGGAGCTGCAGGTGGCCGGTCGTGGCGACCACTATGACGACTTCGGCAACGCGTTCTCGCCGAAGGTGGCGCTGCGCTGGCAGCCGCTGGACAGCCTGCTGCTGCGTGGTTCGTTCTCGCGTGGCTTCCGTGCACCGTCGCTGCCGGAGATCGCGCCGGGCCAGACCGTCAGCTACGGCTCGGTGATCGATCGGCTGGACCCGCTGCAGCCCGGTGGCAGCCGTGGCGTCACCAACATCCGCACCGGCAATCCGGACCTGAAGGCCGAACGCTCGCGCAACTTCAACGTGGGCGCGGTGTGGTCGCCCGATGGCGATACCAGCATCGGCCTGGACTGGTACCGCATCGAACAGGACAACCTGGTCAAGCCGGACAGCGCGCAGTTCATCGTCGACAACCCGACGCTGTTCCCCGGCCGCGTGCAGCGTGATGCAGAGGGGCGCATCACGTTCATCACCAACCAGTATGCCAACCAGGGCGAACTGACCACCTCGGGCCTGGACCTGGAAGCCAACCGCACCTTCCGCACCGAAGGCTGGGGCAACTTCACCGTGGCCGGCAGCTGGACCCATCTGCTCAGCTTCAAGCAGCCGCTGGTGGCCGGTCAGGCACCGTATGAAGGGGCCGGCAACAACCGCCACGGCGCACTGCCGCGCACCCGCGGCACTACGTCGCTGAACTGGGCAGTGGGCGACTGGAGCAGCACGCTGAGCCTGCAGTACGTGAGCGGCTATGACCAGCGTGTGGCGACAGCGACCAGCAACCCGGGCCTGCGCGACCGCATCAAGCCTCATCACCAGCTGGACCTGTACGTGGCCTACGAAGGGATTCCCAACACCACGCTGTCGCTGTCGGTGCTGAACCTGACCGACAAGGACCCGCCGTTCGACCCGGCCGGTGGCTCCAACGGTTTCGACATCAGCCAGTACAACCTGCGCGGGCAGTTCATTTCGCTGGGGGCGCGCTACCGGTTCTGATGCGCCAACGGGGCGGCGATGATGCGCCGCCCCGTTCGCGTTGCCGGCCAGCGGCCGGCACTACCATCAACGTGCATCACCGGCTCAGGTGCAGGAACTGCAGGTGCCGTTCGTACTGGCTGATGATGTCGTTGATGATCTGCTTGCGGCTGTAGCCGACCAGGTCGTAATCCTGGCTGCCTTCGAACAGGTGCACCTCGGCGCGGTAGTAGCGCTGGTTGCGCAGCTGCTGCGCGGCGAACGACGGGGTCAGGTAGCCGCTGAGGATCACCCGGTACAGGAAGTCCTGCTGCTCGCCATGGTTGACCGTCAGCTCCATGTCGCCCGCTTCGAAGCGCGTCGCCACATCCCAGCCCTGCCCACGCAGCTGCTCGGCCACCGCCTCCATCGCCGGCTTCACCGTGTCATCCATGAAGCGGTAGACCTGGTCGCGTACCGGGAAGTGCATGGCCTGGCTCAGGCGCTGGCGCCAGCCCTGGTGGTGGCGATCGTCTCCGATCAACGGCGACGGCCGGTACTGCAGCGCGCGCTTGCGGTGCGACTCGTCACTGAAGGCGCGGGTCAGCCCCCACATCATCAACAACAGGATCGCCGAGAACGGCAGCGACGCCAGCACCACCGCGGATTTCAGTGCGTCGATGCTGCCGGCCAGCAGCAGGCCCGCCGTCAGCACTGCGATCACGGTGCCCCAGAACACCCGCAGCCAACGTGGGCCGTCGTCCTCAGGTGCGCCGCCATGCGAGGACAACGTGGACAACACCACCGCGCCCGAGTCGGCCGAGGTCACGAAGAAGATGAAGCTGACCAGTACCGTCACCGTGATCACCGCGCGGCTCCAGGGGTAGCCGTCCAGCAACGCATACAGCACCGTCGGTGGATCATCCACCGCCAGCTGCGCCAACTGTTGCTGGCCGTGGTGCAGCACCTGGTCCAGCGCGCTGTTGCCGAAGATCGACAGCCAGGCCAGGGTGAAGCCCAGCGGGATCAGCAGCACGCCGAACACGAATTCGCGGATGGTGCGGCCACGCGAGATGCGCGCGATGAACAGGCCGACGAACGGCGCCCAGCCGATCCACCAGGCCCAGTAGAACACCGTCCAGCCACCCAGCCATTCCGGCCGGCCGCCATAGGCGTACACATCGAAACTCTTGCCGACCACGCTGCCCAGGTAGTCGCCCAGGTTCTGCATCAACGTGCTGAGCAGGTACTGGGTGGGGCCGGCGCACAGCATGAACAGCACCAGCGCGATCGCCAGCAGCATGTTGATGTTGGCCATCCAGCGCACGCCCTTCTCCACGCCGGAGACGGCCACGGCCACCGCCGCACCCATCATCGCCACCACCAGGATGATCTGCACCAGGTTGGAATGCGGGATGTTGAACAGGTGTGCCAGGCCGGCATTGAGGTGCAGCACGCCGAAGCCCATGTCGGCGCCGATGCCGAACACGGTGGCGACGATGCCCAGCGCATCCACGGTGTAGCCGATCGGGCCGTTGATGCGCTTGCCGATCAGCGGGTACAGCGCCGAGCGCAGCGCCAGCGGCAGGTTGTGGCGGTAGGCGAAGTAGGCCATCGCCATCGCCGCCAGCGCGAACACGCCCCAGCCATGCAGGCCCCAATGGAGGAACAGCAGCTGCATGGCCTGGCGCGCACCGGCCTCGCCCGCAGCCGGATCGCCCTGCGGCGGCTGCAGGTAGTGGGTCAGCGGTTCGGAAACGCAGAAGAAGAACAGCGTGATGCTGATGCCCGCCGCGAACAGCATGCCGGCCCAGGAGAGGTAACTGAACTCCGGTTCGTCATGGTCGGCGCCGAGCTTGATGCCGCCGTACTTGGACAGCGCCACGCCAACCACGAATACCAGGTACAGGGTCATCGCCAGCAGGTAGTACCAGCCCACATTCAGTGCGGCCCAGTCCTGTGCCTTGACCAGAAGGCGGCCCGCACCGAGCGGGAACAGACTGACGAACAGCGCGAACGCCACGACAACGATCGCCGCGAAGGCGAACACAGGCCGAAGGGTGCGCACCGGGGATTGTTGCGGCTCCAGTACATCCATGGGGCGGCGTTCTCCGGTAGATCAATGGGTTAGCCGACCGATTCTGGCTGAACCGCAGTGGACAGAGCATGAAGTTGCGGCCTGTGGTCGCAGGCCCGTCCGCTCATTCCGTGGTATCACGCGCGCGCTGCGACGCACCCTTGCTTGCGCGGGCCGCGCGCACCGCCTGCGGCGCGGCCACGCGCATCCTGTCCGATCACGACATTACATGCACCGCACACAGCTTGTTGCCATCCGGGTCACGCAGATAGGCCAGGAACACCTGCCGACCGGACATGTTGCGGACGCCGGGCGGATCTTCGATGGCGGTACCACCGTGAGCCACTCCAGCTTCCTGCCAGGCACGCACGGCCTCTGCACTGCCCAGACTGAAACCGATGGTGCCACCGTTGGCATGGCACGCTGGCTGCCCATCGATCGGCGCGGTTACACCGAACATCCGTCCATCCTTGAAGTACAGCAGCCGTCCCTTCTCGTCGAATACGCCCGCACGCGCGGCCATCGCAGCGAACAGGGCGTCGTAGAAGCGACGCGCGGCATCCATGTCGTTCGTTCCTACGGTGATGTGGCTGAACATGCGGGCACTCCATGTGGAAAACCGCAGTGTCGATGAGCGCGGGCGACTTCGCAAATCGCTGCATCATCGCCGCCCCGCTCGCGACCGGGCGTGCTGCTACTTAGCGGTGCTGAGCAGCAGTACCGCCGCCGTGACCAGGGCGATGCCAACCCAGCCGATCGGCCGCAGGCGGTTACCGAACAGCAGGCGGCCGCAGGTGGCGGTACCGATCACGCCGATCGCACCCCACATCGCATACGCAGTGGCCAGGTCCATGTAGCGCACCGCTTGGCCCAGCAGGGCGAAGGCGATCCAGACCATGACGATCGCGCCGACACCCCAGCGCCAGCGGCGGAAGCCTTCCGACTTGGCCACCATCATGTTGGCGGCGACGTCGATCAAGGCCGAGCAGATCACGAAAAACAGGGCGAGGGTATTCATCAGTGCGCCTCCCCGAGAGTGACGCAGACGATGCCGACCACCGCCAGCACCAGGCCGGCCAGCTGCTGCAGCGACAGGCTTTCACCGAAGACGGTGAGGCCGACCACGGTCAGCAGGGTCAGGCCCAGGCCTTCCCATACCGCGTAGGCCACGCCCACCGCGATGCGGCGCACCGACTGCGCCAGGAAGAAATAGGACAGCGCCAGCGCGCCGGCCATGACCAGATAGCCGGTCCAGCCGCCATCGCGGGCGGCGTGGGCCATGAACGAGGTGCCGACCACTTCGGCGACGATCGCCACGGTCAGGCAGGCCCAGGCGACCAGCGCGCCACGGGCGGGAACAGTACGGGACATGTGAAGCTCCTTGCAGGGCGGGGACCACGCCGCCTCATCAATGGATCCACGCCGAGCGTGGAGGATCCGGAACGCCCAGCAGACAGGGGCGACGGCGACTAGTATCATCGCCTTTTACGGTGGGATCAAAATGGATTCCATCGACAGGAGCGATGGATAAATGCCCTACTCCCCTGAATCCCTGCAGGCCTTCGTGGAAGCCGCGGCGCTGGGCTCGTTCTCGGCCGCCGCGCGACGGCTGCGCAAGACCCAGTCGACGGTCAGTACCGCCATTGCCCACCTGGAAACCGACCTGGGCGTGAGCCTGTTCGATCGCAGCGGGCGCTACCCCCAGCTGACCGAGGCCGGGCGCCAGGTGCTGGGGCACGCGCAGGAGATCCTGGCTGCCGATGCACGCCTGCAACAGTTGAGCGTGCGCCTGGCCGCACCGGTCGAAGCGCGACTGACCGTGGTGTTCTCCGATGTCTACCAGCTTGATCCCGAACAGCGGATCCTGCAGCGCTTCTCCGAGGCGTTCCCGGAGATCGAACTGGAATGGCTGGATGCCGAGGGCGAGGACGTGCTGGAACTGGTGAGCAACGGACGCGCCGCGCTCGGTCTGCTGCCACGGCAGGAACACTATCCAGATGGCCTGATGGCCCGGCCGCTGGCCCATCACAGCGAACTGTCGGTATACGTGGCGCGCGAACATCCGCTGGCCAGCGCCGGGCGTCGCGCCGCCGCACAACTGGCGCGGCATCGGCAGGTGCGCCTGAGCGCGGAAGTCGATCAGTCCCGCGTGGTCACCGGCCTGGCCTGGACCGCCACCGACTACCTGATGGTGATGGAGATGGCCGAGGACGGCATCGGCTGGGCCGAACTGCCCCGCGCGCTGGTGCAACGCTACGACCGCGGGCAACTGGTGGAACTGACGCTGCCCGGGTGGCCGCGGCGCATCCACAGCGACCTGCTGTGGCGCCGCGACACGCCGCCCGGACCGGCCGCACTGTGGTGGGCCGACGCGCTTGGATGAGGTAGTGCCGGCCGCTGGCCGGCAATCCCAGTGTCCCGTGGTTGCCGGCCAGCGGCCGGCACTACCGATCAACGATGGGCGAGCGCGTAATCCAGCGACGCGCACACCGCCGCCACCTGTGCGTCGTTGCACTGCTGCGGGGTCGCCCGCGGGCTGTCCGGGTAGACCTCGGTGGTGGTGGTGTACTTGGCGCCGGTAATGCCGGCGCACAGGCCCAGCTTCACCAGCGGGTACTCGATCACGCCATGGGCCACCACCGGCGAACCGATGATCTCGCCCTTGTCGTCGGCCGGCGCGATATGGGTGACCTTCTCCACCGCGGCGATGACCGCCTGCTGGAAGGCCGGTTGTGGGTTCCCGCTGTCGTCCACCAGGTAGAACCCATCGGGAATCAGGCCCGGCTCGAACGGCTTGCCGTCACGCGCGGCCAGCGCCGGGCGGAACTCGCTCTCGTCGCTGTCTGTGGTTTCGTGCAGGTCGATGTGCAGCACGAACTGGCCCCTGTACGGCGCGATCAGTTCGATGACGGCGGTCGATTCGCGGGCCGGGCCGTCGGCCCGGAAGTTGCGGTTCGGGTCGATCGCATCGAAGTTCCAGCGGTTGATGCGCTCGAAGCCCCACGGATTCACGCACGGCGCCAACAGCAGGTTGGCCTTGCCGGCATAGTCGGCGGCGTGCTTTTCGAGGAACTCCAGCGCGCCCATCACGCCGCTGGTCTCATAGCCGTGCACGCCACCGGTGACCAGGGCAGCCGGCAGCGCCGGGTTCCAGTCGCGGCTGCGCAGGGCCAACAAGGTGTACGTCTCGCCCGCGTAGTCGAGCTGGCCGTAGGCCACCTTGTCAAAGCGCGAAGCCAACGCCTCGATGCGCGGCAGCACCTCTTCGTCATAGCGACGCAGGCGCTGCTGGCGGCCACGCCACGCCTCCCGCTCCGCCGCTCCCCACGGCTGGCCAGGGGTTCCGACGGGGTAGAAAGCAGCTTGGGACATGGCGGATCTCAGCGGGTCAGGAAGCAATCGCCCACTCTACCACCGGGGCATCGGCATGAACCGGAGGCGCATTCCAATAGCGAATGGAATCAGCAATAATTCTCATTTACGACCTTCCACAACCCGCACCGATGCCCATCCACGCCCTGCAACCGGCCCGCCTGCCCCTGGCTGCCGCCCTCGCCCTGTGCCTGCTCCCGGCCACCCGTGCCTTCGCCCAGGACGGCGCCACCACGCTGGACAGCATCCAGGTTTCCGGCAGCTGGCTGGGCACCGGCCTGCATGACAGCGTCAAGAGCTTCGCCGGCGCGCGCACGGTGGTCGACCGCCAGCGCATCGAGGCCAGTGGCGCAGCCAGCATCGGCGATGCCATGCGCCGCATCCCCGGCGTGCAGGTCACCGACAACTCCGGCACGGCCGGCAGCTCGGTCTCGCTGAACATCGGCGTGCGCGGCCTGACCGGGCGCTACTCGCCACGCTCGACCGTACTGCTGGACGGCGTGCCGCTGGCGGTGGCGCCGTATGGCCAGCCACAGCTGTCGTTCGCACCGACCAGCCTGTCCAACATCGAATCGATCGACGTGGTGCGCGGCGGCGGCGCGGTGCGCTACGGCCCACAGAACGTGGGCGGCATCATCAACTTCAGCACCCGCGCCATTCCGACCGGCGCGGGCCTGCACGGCGAAGCGGGTGTGCGCTACAGCGCCTACGACCATGGCGGCGGTGTCAGCACCCAGTACAACGCCTTCCTCGGCGGCACCGGCGGCAACGGCCTCGGCGCGGCGCTGCTCTACTCCGGCCAGGACGGGCGTGGCTGGCGCCAGGGCAGCGATGACCGCTTCAACGACCTCGCGCTGAAGTTCGCCTATGCCATCGACGAACAGCAGGAACTGCGCGCCAAACTGTCCTACTACGATGTGCGTTCGCTGACCCCGGGCGGCCTGACCCGCGCCCAGTACGAGGCCGATCCGTTCCAGAACACCCGCCCCACCGATTTCTGGAAGGGCCACCGCACCGGCATCGACCTGGGCTACACCAATACGCTGTCGGCCAACAGCGAGTTCGAGGTGCTGGCCTATTACAACGAAAGCAGCCGCGCCAGCTCGCTGATCAACGCCGCCAACACCCAGCTGACCGTGCAGCCGCGTGACTACCGCGTGCTCGGCATCGAGCCGCGCTACACCCAGCGTCTGCACTGGGGCGCCAGCGTGCACGACATCACCGCCGGCTACCGCTTCCTGCGCGAACGTGGCAACGACCGCAGCTACACCGTCACCCGCCGCACCGGCGTGGCCAGCGCCACCAACCGCTTCGACAACGCCACCGACGCCCACGCGTTCTACATCGACGACCGCATTGCGATCGGCCAGTGGCGGATCACCCCGGGCGTGCGCATGGAATGGATCGACATGGACCGCCGCCAGGCCGGTGGCACGGCGACCTTCAGCAGCCGCAACGACAAGGCCCTGCCCTCTCTCAACATCGCCTACCTGCTGACCCCGCAGCTGACCGTGTTCGGCAACTACACCACCTCGTTCGGGCCGGTGCAGAACATCCAGCTGAATTCGCAGACCGCCAGCAATCCGCTGAACCCGGAAGTTGCAAAGACCACCGAACTCGGTGCGCGCTGGCAGGACGGGGCACTGCGCGCGGAAGTAACCGTGTTCAAGATGCGCTTCGACAACCAGATCCTGCAGGTGCCGGGGATCACTCCGCCGACTTTCCAGAACATCGGCGCCACCGATCACAAGGGTGTGGAGAGCGCACTGGAATACCGCTTCGCCGAGGACAGCGCGCTGGCCGGGCTGGAGCTGTACGCCAACTACACCTGGACCAAGGCGATCCAGCAGTCCGGCGACAACCGTGGCCTGGACGTGCCCTTCTACGCGCGCGACACCGACAGCGTCGGCGCCCGCTACGCACTGGGCGGCTGGACCTTCAATGTCTCCAGCACCCACCAGAGCGGCCAGTACGCCGACGCCGCCAACACCTGGGCCGAGAGCGCCGATGCGCGCGTGGGCCGCGTGCCGGGTGTTCGCCTGTGGAACGCGCAGGTGGCCTGGCAGGTGCCGGGATTGGGTGACAGCGAGATCGCGCTGGGCGTGAACAACCTGGCCGACAAGCGCTGGTACACCCGCAACGTCGATGGCAACGCCGGCCGCATGGTGGCCGCGCCGCGTACCTTCTACGTGCAGGGCCGCTACCGCTTCTGAAGCGGTAATCGCCCGATGCAGTGACGGTGGCGATCACGGTGGCGGCGTATCATGCCGCCACCATGTCACCGTCTGCTTTGCCATCGCGCCTGCATCTGGCCTTCCAGGGCCTGCGCCTGCGACTGCGTGGCAGTGATCTGTGGTTCATCGCACTCGCGCTGCTGGTCGGCCTGATCGCCGGCTACCTGACCCTGCTGCAGTCGGGCATCGCGCGCTGGTTGCAGGGCACGCTGTATGGGCTGGACGAAGGCATGCGCCTGAGCTCCCTGCCCTCGCTGACCTGGACCGCGCTGCTGGTGCTGCCACTGGGCGGGCTGCTGGTCGGCCTGGTCAGCCTTGCGGCGACGCGGCTTAAGCGCCCCCTGCTCGATGCGGTCGAAGCCAATGCCCTGCACGGCGGCCGCATGTCGATGCGCGACAACCTGATCGTGCTGACCCAGACCCTGCTGTCCAATGGTTGCGGCGCCTCGGTCGGGCTGGAGGCTTCCTATACGCAGATGGGCGCGGGCAGCGGCTCGCAGCTGGGCCGGGTGATGCGCCTGCGTCGCAACGACGTGCGCATCCTGGTCGGTGCCGGTGCCGCCGGTGCCATCGCCGCCGCCTTCGGTGCGCCATTGGCTGGTGCGTTCTATGCCTTCGAAATCGTCATTGGCGCCTACACCCCGGCCGCACTGGCACCGGTGGCCGTCGCCGCGCTGGCCGGTGCGTTCGTGGCCGACCAGGCTGGCATCGAGGCCTACCTGCTGCCCGCTGCCTCTACCATCGACGTGCGCGCCGCCGACTACGCCATCTACGGCCTGCTCGGCTGCTGCTGCGCGATGGTCGGCATTGTCATCATGCGCCTGATCGCTTCGATCGAAGGCACGGTCAAGCGCAGTCCATTGCCGCTGTGGGGTCGCCCGGTGGTGGGCGGCCTGCTGCTGATCCCTCTGGCCCTGGCCAGCCCGCAGGTGCTCTCGTCCGGCCATGGCGCGCTGCACCTGGACCTGACTACCCACCTGCCGTTGATCTGGATCGGCGGCCTGCTGACCCTGAAGTGCCTGGCCTCCGGCATCTCTCTCGGGTTTGGTTTCCGTGGCGGCCTGTTCTTCGCCTCGCTGTTCATGGGCACCCTGGTCGGCGCCCTGTTCGCCGGCCTGCTGGCGATGGCCACCGGCGTGCCGGTGGTCGACGCCACGTCCGCCGCGCTGGCCGGCATGGCAGCGCTGGCCGCGGCGGTGGTCGGCGCGCCGATGACCATGGCCATGCTGGTGCTGGAAGGCACCCACGACTTCCTGCTGACCAGCGTGGTGATGAGTGCGGTGCTGGTGTCCAGCACGCTGGTGCGGCAGTGGTTCGGCTATTCGTTCTCGACCTGGCGCATGCACCTGCGCGGCGAGACCATCAAGAGCGCCCGCGACGTCGGCTGGGTGCAGAACCTCAACGCCGGCCGGCTGATGCGCAAGGGCGTGGCCACCGCGCCGGCCGATCTCGATGCCGCCGCGTTCCGCCAGCGCTTCCCGCTGGGTTCGGGCAGCCGGGTGATCCTGATCGACAGCGAAGGCCACTACGCCGGCATCGTGCAGATTCCGCGCGTCTACGGCGACGGCGTGAAGCCGGAGACCACGATTGGCGAGCTGGCCGAGAACCGAGATGTGTCGCTGCCGCCAGCGGCGGACGTGGTCAGCGTGATGCAGCGCTTCGACCAGACCCAGGCCGACGAACTGGCCGTGGTCGCCGCCGACGGCCAGGTGCTGGGCGTGGTCTCGGAAGCCTTCGTACGCAAGCGCTACGCCGAGGAACTGGACAAGCGCCAGCGCGAACTGATGGGCGAGCGCGTCGAGGACACCGACTGATCCCGCAAAAAGGGGACGGAGGGGATTAAGTCGTTTCTGGCACCTGACTAACCACGCGTGGCGTGGACCGCTGGAAATCCACGCATGGCGTGGATCTACTGTCACCATGACCGGGTAGACTCCGGCCATGCGCTTCATTGAGACCTTCCAGGCCGGTCCCTTCGCCGACACCGTGGTGAGCCTGCTGGCCGCCTTCGTGCTGGGCACGCTGATCGGCGCCGAGCGCCAGTACCGGCAACGCACCGCCGGCCTGCGCACCAACGTGCTGGTCGCCGTCGGCGCCGCCGCCTTCGTCGACCTGGGCATGCGCATCGCCGGCAGCGCCGAGGCGGTACGGGTGATCTCCTACGTGGTCTCCGGCGTCGGCTTCCTCGGTGCCGGCGTGATCATGAAGGAAGGCATGAACGTGCGCGGCCTGAACACCGCCGCCACCCTGTGGTGCTCGGCGGCGGTGGGCAGCTGCACCGGCGCGGACATGCTGGCCGAAGGCGTGCTGCTGACCGTACTGATCATCGCCGGCAACACCCTGCTGCGGCCGCTGGTGAATGCGATCAACCGTATCCCGATCAACGAGGCCGCCACCGAAGCGACCTACGAAGTGCGCCTGAGCGTGGATGCCGAAGCCGTGCCGCGGGTGCGCGAGCGCCTCGTCGATGCGCTGGAGGCTGCGCAGTATCCGGTCGGCGACGTGCAGGTGGTCGAGCATGCCGATGCACCCACCGATGTGATCGCGGTGCTGGTCAGTACCGCCGTGAGTGCCGATGAGCTGGATGTGGTGCTGGCGCGGATGGAACACGTGCCGGGCGTGCTGCACGCCACCTGGGAAGTCAGCACCCGCGATTGATTCATCCACGCATGGCGTGGATCTACCGAGGTCGCGGTGAAGTAGATCCACGCCATGCGTGGATGCTTCTCTCACCCACCCGCCATGCGCTGCTGTGCGCGCAGCAGCTTGCGGAATGAACCGCACTGCCGCGCGTCCTGCGCTTCTGGGCAGGCCGCCGCGCGCTGCAGGTGCCGGCGCACCCGCTGCAACTGGGTGATCTGCCGCTGGAGCACATCGGCCTGTGCCAGCAGCGCCTCACGGTCCAGCGAGATACATCCATCCTGCGGCGGCAGCGACAACCCGATCTGCTGCAGCGACAACCCGGCCGCCTGGCCAAGACCGATCAGCGCCAGCCGTTCCAGCACGCGCTCGTCGTACTGCCGGCGCAGGCCGCGACGGCCCAGTGTCTGCAGCAGCCCAAGCTGTTCGTAGTAGCGCAGGGTCGAGGCCGGCACGCCACTGCGCTTGACCACCTCGCCGATATCCAGTTCACGCACGGGCTTGACCTCAAGTGACCTTCAAGCGCCAACCTATGGGCGACTTCCCCGCAAGGCAAGACCATGACCAGTACATCCCCCGTTGATCAGAACGCGCTGTGGAACGGCCCCGGCGGTCAGATCTGGGTTGCGCAGCAGGCCATCCTCGACGGCCTGTTCCAACCCCTGGCCGACCTGCTGGTCGACGAACTGCCCGACACCGTCACGCAACTGCTGGATGTAGGCTGCGGGACCGGTGCCAGCCTGCTGGCCTCAGCCGCCGCACGCCCGTCGGCGCACTGCACCGGCCTGGACATCTCCGCGCCGATGCTGGCGCTGGCCCGTCAACGCGCCGAGGCGGCAGGACTGGACGCAGACTTCATCGTCGCCGACGCACAGCAGCATCCGCTGCCCACCGCGCACTTCGACTGGATCCAATCGCGGCTGGGTGTGATGTTCTTCGAAGACAGCCAGGCCGCCTTCGCCAACCTGCACCGTGCCGCGCGACCGGGTGCCGGCCTGCGTTTCATCGCCTGGCGCAGCGCAGCGGAGAACCCGTTCATGACAACGGCCGAGCGCGCCATCGGCGATGCACTGGATCTTCCGCCCCGCGCGCCCGGCGCACCGGGCCAGTTCGCCTTTGCCGATGGCGAGCGTGTGCGGCACCTGCTGCAGGCCGCCGGCTGGAAGGACGTGGAGGTTGTTGCGGTCGACCTGCCCTGCTCGCTCGCCCGCGAAGGCCTGCCGACCTACGTCGGCCAGCTGGGCCCACTGGGCCTGGCGCTGCGCGCGATGCCGGAAGACCGGGCCACCTCGCTCCGGAACAAGGCGGTAGCGGCATTCACCCCGTTCATCGAGGGCGACCGCGTACGCGTGGATGCCGCCTGCTGGCTGGTCCGCGCCCGCGCCTAGGAAAAGGGGACGGAGGGGATTAAGTCGCTCTTGCCCGGAGTGTGCCGGAAACGACTTAATCCCCTCCGTCCCCTTTTCCCTACAGCGCCTCGCCGGCGTCGGCCAGGCGCGATTCTATCAGCGCATACCACTGCTGCAGCACGTCGATCAGCATGTCCAGCTCGGCGTCGGTACGCTGTGCGCGGCCACTGCGCAGGCAGGCCTGGGCTTCCTGCAGCTGGGCCAGGAACCCGGCCACGGTGTCTGCCTGCAGGATCAGCCCCGGCAGACGCCGCCCGGGAATGCGTACCACGGCATGGTTGCCGAGCTGGCCGTACACGCTGAGTGTGGTTTCCGTCTTCATGGAAAGAGGCAGGAATTGAGCGTTCATCGCGTGCACCATTGGAAACCTGAGCCGCCGGCAGGCGTGGTCAACGGGGGAGACGTAACCACGTCCTGCCGACGGTCAGGGGGGACTCGGGATACCGGGGCATGGCCCCGGTGCGGGACTCTCAGCGCGGTTGGGCGATCCCAGCGATCTGCACGCGACGGTTCGGCGCCAGGCAGGCGATCAGCTCGCGCCGATTGCGCTGCTCGCACTGCACGATCGGCTCGGCTGCGCCCCGCCCTTCGGCGCTGATGCTGGCCGCAGGCACCCCGCCCTGCACCAGCGCGCTGCGTACGGCCTCGGCACGTCGCTGCGACAGGGTCTGGTTGTAGCTGGCACTGCCGATACGGTCGGTGTACCCGGTCACCCGGATCGACTGCACCTGCGCGGCCTCGCGCACCTGCGCCAGGATGCCCTGCACCGCCTGCTGGCCTTCGGCACTGAGTACCGCGCTGTCGAATCCGAACAGCGCGTCGGCCGACAGCCGCAGGGGTTGCTCCGGCAGCGGTGCCGGTGCAGGCGGCGCCGGTGGCCGTGGCGGTTCGATCACCGCCGCGCACGATTCCGGCTTCCAGTAGCCCCCCTGGGCGATGCCCTTGCTGTCGAAGCGCACCTGGAACTGGCAGGTGAAATACTCCGCGCCCTGCGCGGTGCGGAAGTTGAACAGGTAGTTCCACTCGCGCACGCCCCACATGCCTTCGTTGAAGTGCGGCGTGCCCAGCAAGGTATACAGCTGCCGCTTGCTCATGCCCGGCGCGAATCTGCGCAGGTCGGCGACGTCGGGATAGATGCCCTCCTTCAACGAAGCCTTCGACGCCTCCGGGAACTGCACGGCGGTGGTGTCGGCAGGACGGTCGGCGGCCGGCGCATGGCTGCGGCAGGCGGCCAGCAGGCCCATCCCCAGGACCAGGCCCAGCACTGCGGCCATCTGGCCGGTGCGGGCGATGCGATGCTGTTTCATGTCATTCCCCCCCTTTGGACGTTTCCGCGATGCCGGGCCGCACGTGCGGCCCGGCCGCGGGGATCACCACTGGATGCCGGCACCGACGGCCACACCGGCCTCGCCACGGCTGTTGGTGGAGCCGCTGAACTTGTAGATCCAGCGACCACCTTCAGAGACACCGGAGATACCGATCGCCACGCCCGACTCGCCGTTGTAGCTGCCAGCGGCGACCGAGGCCATGCTGCGGCCCGCTTCGCTGGGCTGCGGCAGCGCTGCGGTGGCCATCGCCGAAGCGATACCGGCCGAGGCGCGGTTGTCGGTCTTGCGCAGGTCGCGCTCGAAGCCGCCCATGCGCTCGTCGGTGTACGCCTTCGACCAATCCAGGGTCTGCGCCATGCCCGACTTCAGCTGGTCCACGTTGACCGCGTCGGTACCGGCGGTGCCGGCGGCGACGTTGCGCACCGTGGTCGGGCCGCTGCTGGTGCTGCCCAGGGTGACGCTGTTGTAGTTGGTCGCACCGTTCACCGTGGTGTCGTAGCGGATCGTGCCCTGCTGCGAGGCCTGCAGCTGGCGTACGTTGACCGCATCGGTGGCCTGCGAACCGTCGGCCACGTTGACCACCTGGCGTTCGGCACCAGCGGCACCCACCGAGACGGTGTTGGCCCGGTTCGCCACCGAACCCGCACCCAGCGCCACCGAGTTGTCGGCCTGCGCCTGCGAACCATTGCCGAGCGCGGTCGAGTTGGCGCCGGCTGCGGTTGAGCCTGCACCACCGGCGGCCGAGTTGGCACCGCTGGCGGACGGGTCGGCCAGGTTGTTGGTATTGTTGGCGCGGAAGCTGCCGGCCACGTTGGTGATGTTCTGGATCTTCTGGTCGGTGTACTTCTTCGATTCGTCGATGGCGTAGTTCACGCCGTTCTTCAGCTGGCCGACATTGGTTGCGTCGTACGTATCGGAACCGTCGGCGACATGCGTGATCTTGCGCTCACTGCCAGTACTGCCGACCGAGACCTCACCGGCCGAGTTGCTGGCACCGGTCTGGCCGTAGGCACCGGTGTAGCCGCTCTGCGCACCGACGCTGGCCACCGAACCTGCACCCAGTGCCACGCTGTTGCCGGCACTGGCGCTGGCGCCGTTGCCGACCGCCACGCTGTTGGCACCGGCCGCACTGGCCTGCGGGCCGACCGCCACCGCCTCCGCCCCGGCCGCCGTTGCGGCCGCTGCCGTCGAGTTCACCGCCAGGTAGGCACTGCCACCGCCGCCGTTGGTGATGCGCTGGTTGAGGACCTTCAGCGAACCGTCCACCGCAGTGAAGGCGGCGGTGACATTGTTGTAGTCGCCGCTGGTGAAAGTGCCATCGGTGGCGATGCTGGAGATGCTGAACTTCGGCGCGGTCCACACGTTGGTGGTGCCGTTGTACGCGGTGGTGCCACCGAAGTAGTTGGCGATGGTGCTGTGGGTGCTGAACAGCTGGTCGCCGGTGATGGCATCGCTGCTGCCAGCCAGGATGCTGCCGGCGGCGACGTTGGTGATCTTCACTGCGCCGGTGCCGGTGCCGGTCAGCGTCACGCTGTTGAGCACGTTACCGCTGGCGTCAACGTCGTACTTCACGGCCAGCTTGTCAATCTCGCCGGTCTGGTCGGCAACGTTGGCCAGCGAATTGCTGACCGCGTCGAAGGCGGTACCGACGTCGTTGTAGTTGCCCTTGGTAATCGTGCCGTTGGCGGCGACGTTGTTGATCGAGTAGGTCGGTGCGGTCAGCACGCCGCTGGCGTTGACCGCCGCGCCACCTCCGAGGTGGGTGGCAACGGCCTGGTTGGCCGCAAACAGCTGGGCACCGTTGATGGCCTCGCTGCTGGTGGCACTGACCTGGCCCGGGCCCAGGTTGCGCAGCGTGGTGGCGGTGCCGCTCTGGCCCAGCGTGGCACTGGCGTAGTTGACGCTGCCGTCGCCGTTGAGGTCATAGCGCAGGGCGCCCTGCTCCGACGCCTGCAGCTGGCCCAGGTTGACCGCATCGGTCGCGGCGGTACCGGCGGCCATGTTGGTGACCTGGCGTTCGGCACCCGCCGCACCAATGGACACGCTGTTGGCACGGTCGGCCAGGCTGCCGGCACCCACCGCGATACTGTTGGCGGCGGTGGCGCGGGCGTTGGTACCGACCGCGATCGAGTCGGCGCCGGTGGCCAGCGCCTCGGTACCGGTCGAGTTCACCCGCAGGTACTTGGTGCCACCGTTGCGGATATCGGTGATCTGCGTGTTGAGATTGACCAGCGAGCCGTCGACCGCGGCGAAAGCATCGGTGGCGTTCTCATACAGGCCCTTGGCGATGGCGCCGCCGGTGGAGATGGTGCTGATCTCGAACAGCGGTGCAGTGAACGCGCCGCTGGCCGGGTCGAAGGCCGCGCGGCCGCCGAAGAAGCTGGCGATGGCAGCATTGGTCGCCGCCAGCTGGCCGCCATTGACCGCTTCCAGGCTGCCGGCCGTGACCGCACCGCCGGCCAGGTTGCCGATGGTGGTGGTGCCGGTGCCCGCGCCAAGCGTGACACGACGGTAGTTCGGATTGCCGCCAGCATCCAGGTCGTAGGTGACGGCGGCATCGGCCACGCCGTTGATCAGGCTGATCGCGCCCTTCAACTGGGCTACGTTGACCGCATCGGTGTTGACGCTACCGGCAGCCACGTTGGTGATCTGGCGCTCGCCACCACCGGCGGTGCCCACCGACACTTCGCCCGCCGAAACCTGCGGAGCAGTCAGGCCGTAAGCACTGTAGCTGGCCTGCGCGCCGCGCAGTGCGGCCGAGCGGTAACCCAGTGCGACCGAGTTGGCCTGGTTGGAGGTGGCTTCAGCACCGAGCAGGGTCTGCCCGTTTGCGGTACCGACGGCACTGTCGCCGACGATCACCGAATGGCCCATGCGCGCAGCGTAGTCGGCGGTCGGCACACCGGTCGGATTGCTCGGGTCGTTGACCCCATCACCCGGGAAGGCGACGTTGGCATCGACCTTCGGCAGTTCGTGCCGTGCATTGGCACCGATCACCACTTCCTTCGAACCGTTGGCGAAGGCGCCATCGCCCATCAGCACCTGGTAGTCCTGCGCGGCGTTCACGGCCCAGCACGAGATGTCAGCCAGGGCGACGTCCAGGCACTTGGCGGCCCACGCCGGCGAGTCCTTCGGCAGCAGCAGGCCCAGCAGGCCACCCGGATTGCCGTTGTTGATGTTGTAGATGTAGCTGTCGGAGGTGACGCCACCGATCAGGGTCAGGTGCGAGCTGCCACCGGTAGCGGCACCGCCCAGCCCGTTGAGGGTGCTGCCGACCGGCGACAGGTTGACCACCGGCAGGCCCAGCACATTGACCGTCGAGTAGGTCTGCATCACGTTGGCATTGCTGAGCTTGAGGTTGCCGTTGCTCAGGTAGCCATCGCCACCGAACAGGCTGGTGGTGGTCGGGCCGATCAGTTGCCCGACATTGCCGACCAGGCCGCCGGTGCCGATGATCAGGCCCGCGTTCGGATCGGCCGGAGCCGGCGCCTTCGGGCTGGTGGGCGGGATCGCCGAGGGCTTGGTCAGGCCGAGGCCGCCGAGCGTGCCGCCGACCAGGCCGCCGACCGCGCTGCCCAGATTGCCGAGGGTGCCATTGAGGTTGCCGTTGAGCAGGTTGCCCACGGCACTGCCGACGTTGCCGAGCGTGTTGCCCAGCAGGCCACCCAGGCCAGTGCCGGAGCCGGTGGCGCCATTGAGCAGACCGCCGACGGAACCGACGGTGTTGTTAAGCGTGCCGCCGACCGCGGTGCCGACGCTGCCAACCGTGCCGCCGACTGCGCCACCCACGCTGCCGACGGTGCCATTGAGGGCGCCGCCGACCGCATCACCGACGCTGCCCACGGCGCCGTTCAGTGCCCCGCCTACGGCGCCCACGGTGTTGTTGAGCGTGCCGCCCACGGCGCCGCCCACGCTGCCAACCGTGCCATTCAGGGCACCACCGACCGTACCACCGACGCTGCCTACGGCGCCGTTCAGTGCGCCGCCCACGGCGCCTGCAGTGTTGTTGAGCGTGCCGCCAACGACGCCGCCCACGCTGCCGACGGTGCCATTCAGCGCGCCACCCACGGCGCCTACAGTGTTGTTGAGCGCGCCGCCCACGGCACTGCCGACGCTGCCGACCGTGCCATTGAGGGCGCCGCCGACCGCGCCACCGACGCCGCCTACGGCGCCGTTCAGTGCGCCGCCTACGGCGCCCACGGTGTTGTTGAGCGTGCCGCCCGCGGCACCGCCCACGCTGCCGACCGTGCCATTAAGCGCACCACCGACCGTACCACCGACGCTGCCTACGGCGCCGTTCAGTGCGCCGCCCACGGCGCCCACGGTGTTGTTGAGCGTGCCGCCAACGGCGCCGCCGACGCTGCCGACCGTGCCATTGAGGGCACCACCGACCGCGCTGCCGACCGTACCGACGGTGCCGTTGAGCGCACCACCGACTGCATTGCCTGCGGCGCCGACCGCACTACCCACCAGCCCACCGACACCCAGTGCGCTGTTCTGCGCCGCAACCGTTGCCTGGCCTGCCAGTTTCAGATTGCGATCGGCAACCACTTCCTGGCCATTCGGCGCCTGCACGCGCACCTTGCCGGCAGCACCAGCATCGAATGCTGCGGTGATCGCGCGATCGTGGGCTTCTCCCGGCAGTTCCTCCTTGGCGGGCAGCGTGATCGCCGCCGTCGCCTTTACCTGGCCCTGGGCGTCGATCTGGTGGCCTGCCACCTTCAGCTTCGAATCCAGCGCCCCATCCACAGACGCCTTCAGACCCCGCAGTGCGCCCGCCGACGCGCCGCTGATGCCGGCGGCCGCCTTTGCACCGGTATCGATTGATGCCACCTGCGCGCCGCCAAGACCGATGTTGGCATTCGCTCGGACATCAGCGGCAAGCCTTGGTACGGCGACCTGCTTCGGCGCCGTGTTCGCGGCCAGCTTGACCTGCACGGAGGCCGGCAGCACGTCACGCACCACCGGCAGCGACGCGGTGCTCAACTGCAGGCCGACGCGCGCATCCGCGCTGATCGCCGGGCTGCTCTGGGCCTGGCTTGCGGCAGCCGCGAGGGCTACCTCGGCATCGACCTTGACTGGCATCGGCTGGGTGTACTTGGCTGCAAGAGCCTGCAGATCACGCAGCGACTGATTGGATTCGGATGCTCCCGCATGGCCACTGGCCAGCACGCACAGCAGTGCCAGGGCGAGCGTGGTGGGCATCAGCAGGAAGGCGCGCGGATCCCGCGCGGCGCTGCCGCCGCTGTCGCCGGTGGCCAGTTCCGAGGCCACAACCAGAGCATTGAGCTGGCGGTTCCATACACGCCGGTAGATGCGATTCATGAGCACTTCCCCCGTAGGCGAACAACTTGAATGTCAGTGGACTTGCCGTTAGGCAGGTGACTGACATTTCAGCGTTTGCAACGGTGGCTGCGCACTTCATTCCGGCACGGCAATCGCGCATTCCGGCAAATCCACGGCCGGAATCGGCAGCGGGCTATGCAGAAGCGGCAACGATATCGGCAAGCACATGGGCAATTCCGGCAGAAACCACCCCGAAACCCTTGCGGCGCTTGATTCAGGCCGGCTGGCCGATCTGCGCGGGAGCGCGCATCAGCGTATCGCGCGGCAGCTCGCCGAAAACCTTGCGGTAGTTGTCGGCAAAGCGGGAGAGGTCCCACAGGCCACAGCTGAGGGCGATCGCCTTCACCGAACGGCGGCTGGAATCGGCCATGGACAGGCTGCGGCAGGCAGCGCACAGGCGCAGCATCGAAAGATAACGGTTGGGCGAAGTTCCGAACAGATCCTCGAAGGCATAGCGCAGGCCGCGTTCGCTGACACCCGCCGCGTCGCATATCTCGTTCATGTAGATATTGCGGCGCAGGTTGAGCCGCATGAAGTTCTCCGCCCGCTGCGCGATCAGATAATGCGTGCGCCGGGCGCGGCTGCAACCGGGCCGATCGGCGGCGCCTGCGCCGAGCAGGGCCTGCACGTGCTCGTGCAGCAATCGTTCGGTTTCCTGCGGCTGCAGGCCAGCGCCCTGGCCGAGCTGAAGATGCAGCTGCTGATAATGATGGGCGAGTGGTGCCGAATCGTTCGCCAGATTGAACAGTGAAAGTGCCTGGCCCGCGGGCGGTGTGCTGCGCAGGCTCAGTTCGGTCAACTTGCGTTGCACCCGTGCGACCGGCACCAGCATCAGGGTCATGTGCGTACCGGGGCTGAGCGTAAACTCGCTGATGCCTTCGGGCATCACCGTCAGCGCCATCCCCGGTGCAAGCGGCACCCCGTGGCACCAGCTCAGTGTTTCATCGGTGGCGTGCAGATACCCCAGCATCGCCCAGTCGGGTGGCAGCATGAAGCGGCCACGGCAGTGGAAACCGCAACTGATGCTGCAGAACAGGGCTTCCTCATGCACGCGCGAAGCGAAGGCCGCCCGCGGCCCGTTGCCATCGAGCAGCAGCAGTTCGACATCGCACACGCGAAGTACGCCGCCCAGCGTCGCCAGATCGATCGATCGCAGGCCGCTGTCGTCGCTGTCTTCTACCCCACCATCGACCATGACAGTGTCGTCCCCCCGTTGATCCGCAACTCGCTGCGGCCCCCACTGCCTGACAGGGCCACACCATTCCTCCAGGAACCTTCGCCATTGCCGGGATGGCCTCGGCCGGTGCCGCGCGACCAACCCGGTTGAAAGCAGCAACGTGAGAGCGAGTATGCCCGATAATCATCGAAGGTAAACCCGAACTCCGTATTGAAGAAAATAGATACAGAGATGAAGAAAATGTCGTCGCCAGTGGCACGATATTCGCATGCACCACTGGCTCCATCACAATATCTGCACGTCGATGAATCGTTTTGCCAGCGAAAGGATACGCGTCACAGAAACAACCTGAAAGTTTAAGGGCTGCCGCGTTTCTGCCGAATTTGCATATAGGTTCCAGTTGCAGCCAACCGCCATTCAGGCAAAGTCGACGACACGGTGATCCGGTCGCTTCAAAAACGACCACACCTGGGGGAGCGTATGACCACGACCGTATCGCAGAACAGTTCGACCGCCGGCGCATCGCCGCGTGGTTGCGACGTTGCGGCCGGCATTTCCTCCGGGGCAGATCACCAGGAATGAGCACGGCGGGTCATTCCCGTCATGCCACCCCGCCAGGATGTGCGGGGCCCACGGACGATCCCGGCGGAGCCGGGCCACCGCCCAACAGGTGTCCTGCATCTGCAGACAACAAGTAGAGGGAGACAAGGCCATGAACGCATCCATCCGCAAGTTCCTGAAGGAAGAAGATGGCGTCACCGCGCTCGAGTACGGGCTGCTGGCCGCCGTCATCGCCGGCATCCTGATCGCGGTCGGCAACAAGGAGATCAAGGGGTTCTTCGAGACGCTGTTCAAGAACCTCTCCGACCTTGCCACCAAGGCCTCCGGGTCGGCACCTGCGACCGGCGGTGGCGGCTGAGCCTGCGCGCATCGCACATCCCTGCAGCAGTGCTGGGATGTGCCGGTGGCAACTGCAGGCTGTCCAATGACGGACGACGGAGTGTGCGATGACGTTGCTGGGACTATTGGCCATCGGCGTATGCCTGCGGATCGCGATCAGCGATCTGTATGCCCGCCGGGTGCCCAATGCCTGGCTGTTGTCTGCGTCCATCATTGCCGTCGCATTGATCATCGCGGGGCAGTTCAGCACGCCGCGCCAGCCGTGGCTTGCCCACGCAGCGGGCGCGGCGCTCGGCCTGGTGGCCCTGCTGCCGTTCTATGCCATCCGCTGGATGGGCGCCGGTGACGTCAAGTTCTTCGCGGTACTGGGGCTGATGCTGGGCTGGAAAGCCCTGCTGCCGATCTGGATGGTGGCCAGTCTCGCGGCCGGCCTGCACGCGGCAGTGATCATTGTTGGCCGCCGCCTGGGCGTGATGCTGCCCACGGGCCTTCAGATGCACGTCAACCGCGCCAGCAGCCAATGGCAATCGCACCCCGCCCTGCGCGACATGCAGGCCGCGCGCCAGGGACGACATGGCATTCCCTACGCAGCGTACCTGGCCATCACCGGCATCGGCTGGGTCCTGGCAAGCGTCTATGGAGGTGTGGCATGAACATCCGCGATCCACGGCGTCAACGCGGTGCAGCCAGCATCGAATTTGCCCTGATGCTCATGCTGGGCCTGCTGCCACTGCTGCTGTTCACGTTCTCCGGCGTGATGATCATGGCCGCGCAACAGACATTGTCGACGGCCTCGGCCGAGGGCGCTCGCGCGTCGTTGCGCTATGGCAGCCCCAATGAACGGCGTACCGCAGCCTGCGTAGCAGCCCGCAGTTCGATGCAGTGGCTGTTGAAATTCTCTGGACAGGGTGTCGACTGCAGCAATGGCGGCAGCAACGCAATCGTTGTCTCCGCGCAGGCACCTTGCGCCGGCCTGGCCACTGCCCAGTGCATGACGGTGACCGTCAGCTACGACTACGCCAGCCATCCCTTCCTGCCGGGCACCGCCACGCTTTACAAGTGGGTGATGCAGGCCCCCATCCGTAGTGTCGCGGTCGCCCAGCTCGACCTCGGCAGCGGCAACTGACCATCGGCACAGGAGACGGTTCCATGCTCAAGTTGACCCGCATCGCTGCCGTCGCCCTGATCGGGCTGGCCGTGCTGCTGGCGGTGATCGCCTTGATGATCGGGCGCAAGCAGGCCGCGCCGGCCACGGTTGCTCCGGTCGCGCAGAGCGAAGCCCAGGCGATCACCGTGGTAGAGGCGGTGGCACGACTGCCGGCCGGCGAACCGATCTCTGCCAATGGAGTGCGCCTTGCGCAGAGGACCACGGCGGTAGCCGGTGCTGCCACCAGCATCTCGGCCGTGGTCGGCAAGGTACCAGTGCAGGACATCGCCGAGGGCACCGCCATCAGCAGCGGCGCTCTGGCACAGGGATTCTCGCTGCAACTGCGTCCGGGCGAACGCGCGCTGGCCGTCCCGGTGGACGAACTGGTCGGCGCCGGAAACCGCATCCTGCCGGGTGATTTCGTCGATGTCTTCCTCAACCTGCGCAATGCCCAGCCCAACGCCAGCGGTCCGGCAGAGGCCGCGCAGACCCGCCTGCTGCTGTCGCGGCTGCGCGTACTCAGCTACGGTCAACAGGACATCGCTCCGGTCACCAGCGATGCCGTCGCCGGCAACGAAGGCGATACCCGCAACGATCCCCGCGCCGCCGACATCACCGGCAATGGCAGCAATCATGGCTCGGGCAACGAGGCCACCCAGCCGGCACGCAGTGCGGTGCTGGCAGTGCCGGTGGCCGATGCCAACCGGCTGCTGCTGGGTGCGCAGCAGGGAAAGCTGTTCCTTGCCCTGCGCAACCCGGCCGATACGGGGCAACCCGACCTTGCACTGTTCCCACAGGCGCGTGGCGTGATCGATCCCGTGCGTGGCCTCGATGCCGAACAGCAGCTCGCACTGCAGCGGCCGGAGAACCACGCCTTCGCCGGCATCGATGGTGATGCCCTGGCCGGCCGCGGCAACAGCGCAGCCCGCAGCAACCCGCAGCCGCCGGTGCATGCGCCGGCGGCTCGACGCAGCGCACCGCGTGCGTCGGGCATCGAGATCATCCGTGGCGACAGCTCCGCCCCCCGCGGTTCCCTTTGACCTGCATCGAGCGCATCCATGACCGAACGCCGCCGCCCACGCCCCTCCCCCCGCCAGCGCTGGCTGGCCCTGCTGCTGGTGCTGCTGGCTCCGGCAACAAGCGTGGCCGCAGACGATCTCGTGTTGCAGGCGCGTGAGCAGCGCCCGTGGACGCTTCCGGCCGATCTGGAACGGGTCGCCATCGCCGACCCAGGCGTCGCCGACATCGTGATGCTGCGTGGGCAGCGCCAGGCCCTGCTGGTCGGAAAAGCGCCGGGTACGACGACCCTCCTGCTGTGGCACCGCAAGCAGGCCGAGCCGCAACGCCTGCAGGTGCGGGTGCAGAGTGCCGTGCAGGGCGCGGCAGACGGAGGCTCCAACGGGCTGGTGTTCACCCAGCAGGACAACCAGGGCCTGCTGCAGGGAAGCACCGATAGCGTGCTCTCGCACATGCAGGAACAGAAGACCGCGGCCATGGCGCTGGGCAAGGACGGGCTGCTTGCCGACGCGTCGACGGTCAGCAGCGGTGGCGTGGTGCAGGTCGAGGTCAAGGTGGTCGAGTTCAACAAGACCGCATTGAAGCAGATCGGCATCAGCTTCCAGAACCGCAATGGCAGCTTCGCCTACGGCTTCGCCCGCCCGGGCGGCCAGTTGCCGGGCAACACCGGCATCCTGCCGGGCATGAAGGAAGGCAACTCCGGCAACGAGGCCGAGTCGCCCATTTCTTCGGCGTTCCGGCTGGTGTTCGGCTCGACCAAGGGCCTGTGGAACGCCGATGTCGACCTGTTGCAGAGCAACGGCATGGCGCGCGTGCTGGCCGAACCGACCCTGGTCGCATTATCCGGCCAGAGCGCCAGCTTCCTGGCTGGCGGCGAACTGCCGATCCTGGAACCGCAGGGCCTGGGCACCACCACCATCACCTATAAACCGTTCGGCATCGGCCTGACGGTGACACCAACGGTACTGGCTCCCAACCGCATCGCGCTGAAGGTCGCACCGGAAGCCAGTGATCTGGACTACAGCAACGCCATTGCCCTCAATGGCGTGCAGATTCCCTCGATCACCACGCGCCGTGCCGACACCACGGTCGAACTGGGCGATGGCGAGAGCTTCGTGATCGGCGGCCTGGTCAGCTCCAATGTCGTCTCCAACGTCGGCAAGATCCCGCTGCTGGGCGACCTGCCGATCATCGGCTCGTTCTTCCGCAACTTCGACTACAAGCGCCAGGACAAGGAGCTGGTGATCATCGTCACGCCGCGGCTGGTGCAGCCGCTGGCGCGCAACACCGAGCTGCCGTTGCCTGGCGAACGCGAGGCCAAGCCGCACATGCCCGAATGGGGCGCCTGGCTGCTGGGTCCCATCAGCCAGGATCCGGTACCCGGCTTCTCACGCTGATTCCATGATGCCTGCGATACCACGCCCATGCCCTACGCCACTGCCCAGCCGCTGCATCCGCAAGGACCGCCGATGAATCTGGTCCTGTACGGAATGGATCGCGAACTGCTGCCCCGGCTGGCGGCCAAACTGCCGCCGACCACTACCCTGCACTGGCAGGACAGCACCGCGCCGACCTCCGCTCTGGACCTGCAACGCGGGCCGCAGAGCCTTGTGCTGCTGGATTTCCGCCCTGAACATGCCGCCGCCTCCAGCGTGCTGGCGCAGCAACTGCAACAGACCGAACCGGATCTTGCGTTGGTTGCCGTCGGTGCCACCAGTACCGGCCAGGTGGAAGGCATCGTCATTGCATTGCGGGCGGGCCTGCGCGACGTGCTGGACCTGGACAGCGACAACGTCGGCATCGAGGCCGCGCTGCGCCGCGCCCTGGCGCCGCGACCGGCTGCCGCCGCGCAGCACGCGCACAAGGCGCGCCTGATCGTGCTGCTGGGCGTGCGCGCCGGAGTGGGCACCAGTACGCTGGCCGCGCATCTTTCGGTGCTGGCACAGCAGACCCGTGCGCTGGCGCAGGGCGAGGCACTGCAGCAGGATGGCCTGCTGATGGAGCTGGCCCAGCCTTCGGGTGACCTCGCGCTGTACCTCAACCTGGACAGCCGCTTCCATTACGAAGACGCGCTGCGCAACGCCAGCCGCATCGACGCCACCCTCGCCCGCACTGCGATGGCTCGCCATGACACCGGCCTGGTGCTGCTGGACCGCGCCAGCGGCAGCGATGCGGTGCCGCCATCCGATCCGGCTGCGCTGCTGCAGCGCCTGCGCCACGTATTCGCCAGCGTGCTGTGCGATGCCGGTGGCTGCCCGCTGCGGCAGCTACCGCCGCTGTTGCTGGACCAGGCCGACGAGATCTGGCTGGTCACGGACGCTTCGATCGCCACGCTGGTATCGCTCGACCAGGCCTTGAAGCACCTGGCCGGCCAGCGCGAACGGGAGAAGCGCCTGCAGCTGGTGATCAACCGCCACGACGACAGCAGCGGCATGAGTCCCGACCAGATCGCACGCCGATTCGAAGTGCCACTGCTGGCCACGCTGCCCGAACGCCCGCGCGTGCGCCTGGCGGCCAGCCAGGGACATCTGCTGCTGCAGGACGCACCGCGCGACCCCTACCTGCGTGCCCTCGCCCCGCTTGTATCGCGCCTGGATCCGGCTGCCTGCCCGGTCCAGGCCCATGGCCTGCGGGAAAGACTCTCCCTTGCCCTGGGTGGATCGCAATGGAAGACAAGGTAACCCCGTTCCCGCATGCCGCCACCCGCCCGGTGCTGCCCGACAGCGCCCCGGCCCACCTGCCGTTCGCGCAGACCGAGCAGTACCAGAAGGTGCTGTCGGCCGCCCATGAGCACCTGCTCAACAGCATCGAGGACGAGCGCATCGATATCGATTCCTGGGCCCCTGACACCATCGCCCGCTGGGTGCAGGTGCAGACGGTGGGCTTCATCCAGGAATGGCGCATCCCGATCAACGAGGAGGAGATGCAGGTGGTGGCCGAAGGCCTGGTCAAGGAGCTGACCGGCTTCGGCCCGCTCGACGACCTGCTGCACGACCCGACGATCGAGGACATCCTGATCAATGGGTTCAAGGATGTGCATGTCTCGCAGGGAGGACAGCTCAAGCGCGCCACCCAGCGTTTCACCGACGACACCCACCTGCTGCGCATCCTTCGCCGCATCCTCGCGCCGCTGGGCCGCCGACTGGACGACTCCAACCCGATGGTCGATGCGCGCCTGCCCAACGGCGGCCGCCTCAACGCGATCATCTCGCCGCTGGCGGTGGATGGCCCGATGGTGTCCATCCGCAAGTTCCGCAAGGATCCGTTCACCCCCGACGAGCTGCTGGCCAAGGGCACCTTCGATGCGCCGATGCAAGCGCTGCTGAAGGCCATGGTGCTGGGCCGCTGCAACATCCTGGTGTCTGGCGGCACCAGTTCCGGCAAGACTTCACTGCTGAACGCACTGGCCAGCTACGTGCCGCCGAACGAACGCGTGATCACCGTCGAGGACACCGCCGAACTGTCACTCAACCACCCGCACGTGGTCCGCCTGGAAAGCCGCATCGGTGGCGCCGAAGGCCATGGCGCGGTGAGCATCCGCGACCTGGTCCGTAACAGCCTGCGCATGCGCCCGGACCGTATCGTGGTCGGCGAGGTGCGCGGCGCCGAGGTACTGGAAATGCTGCAGGCGATGAACACCGGCCATGACGGCTCGATGGCGACCATCCATGCCAACTCTCCGCGCGACTGCCTGTACCGCATCGAGATGCTGGCCGGGTTCGCCGGATTCCAGGGCAGCGAGGACAGCCTGCGCCGGCAGATCGCCAGCGCCATCGACTTCATCGTGCAGATCTCGCGGCTGGGCAGCGGCCGGCGCGTGCTGGTCTCGATCACGGAAATCACCGGTGTCAGTGACAACCTGATCACGACCCAGGAAATGTTCCGTCACGAACTGCAGATCGATGGCAACGGCAAGGAAATCGATCGCTGGATCGGACTGGGCTTCCACCCGCATTCGCACAAGCTGGAGCCGTTCCGGCAGCAGTTGCGCGAATCGTTGTACGGAGACTTCTGAGCATGGGCACGGGCCTGCTGCTGGGTGTACTGAGCATCATCTCGGTGCTGCTGGCGCTTGCGGTATGGCTGTGGGGCACCGCCAGCAACCGGGAGCAACGCCAGGCTTCGCTACAGCACGCCGAGCAGCAGCTGGCTCGCGGAGGCGCCAGTGGCGGAGCCCCGGCCGGGGCATCCGTAGCCGCCGCCAACGACCCGGCGCGACCGGCAAGTGCCGGGCGCCGGGTGTTGCCGCTGGACGGCCTGCTGCAACGTGCGGGCCTGCAGACGGGTTGGAAGCTGCCCATCATGATGCTGGTGCCGGGACTGGTGCTTTCGGTCGTGGCCATGCTCAGGCTCGGTACGGCGTGGATGTTCCCCCTGACCCTGCTGCTGTACCTGCTGGCCTGCTGGCTGTGGGTCATGCGCCGCACCACGAAACTGCGCGCACAGCTGCTGCACCAGCTGCCCGACTTCCTCGACAACCTGGTGCGGCTGACCGCGCTCGGCAACAGCCTGCAGGCTGCCTTCCAGGTGGCATCGATGCAGACCAGCGCGCCGCTGCGCGGACTGCTGGACACCACCGTGCGCTAAGCGCGCAGCGGCATGGACCTGGACCGTGCCCTGAGCCTGGCGGCACAGCCCTACCGGATGGATGTGCTCAAGGTGCTGTCCGTCGTGATCGGTGTCAGCGTACGCATCGGCGGACGCTCCGATCAGATCCTACAGCGCATGGGCGATTTCATGCGCGACCTGGAGCAGGCCCAGCAGGAGCTGGCCGCGACCACGTCGGAAACGCGCATGTCAGCCTGGGTGCTCGGCCTGCTGCCACCGGCCAGCGCGGTGCTGATGGCCATATCGAGCCCCGAATTCTTCCAGCCGGTGCTGCACGATCCGCTGGGTCACAAGATCCTGTTGATCGCGCTGGGGCTGGAGCTGTTTGGCGCTTTCCTGCTCTACCGCCTGGCCAAGTCGCTATGACCACCCGGATCCGCCACGGAGGTGCCCGATGAGTGCCAGCACCTGGTTTGCCCTGTCGCTGCTGGTTCTGGCCGCCGGTGTTGCCCTGCTGGGCATCGCCGGATGGGTACGCAGCCATCGCGAACAGCGCACTTCGGCCACTTTGAAGACCGCACTGCAACCGCGGGATGAGGCGCGCGACACGGAGGCCGCGCGCCGTGATTCGCTGGGTTGGCTGGAACGCTTCGGGCGCGCGCTCAGTGGCGGCCGCCTGGAATCTGCATTGCTGGCCAATGAAGACCGGCTGCTGCTGGACCTGGCGGGCTGGAACACACGTCGTGGCACCGCCATCTATCTTGGCCTGCGCCTGCTGCTGGGCGTGCTGGTGCTGATGCTGGCCCTGGCGTTCAGCAGCGCCCAGGGGCTGGCCAGGATGATGGTCGTGATCGGTGCGCTCGCGGCAGGCCTGCTGCTGCCGAAGTTCATCCTCTCTTCGTGGGTGAAGCGGCGCCGGCGCGCCGTCGACAACGAGCTGCCCCTGCTGATCGACCTGCTGCGCCTGCTGCAGGGCGTGGGCTTCAGCATGGACCAGAGCCTGCAGACGCTGGGCGACAAGCTGCGCGACGCGTTGCCGGTGCTTGGCGGCGAGTTGCAGGAGGCCAACGTCGCGTACACCCATGGCCGCACGCGCGCGCAGTCCCTGCGCCGGCTGAGCGAGGTCTACGCCGATGATGACCTGACCAGCCTGATGCAGTTGATCCTGCAGGTGCACGCGCATGGCGGCGCAGTGCAGGAACCACTGCGGCAGTTCAGCATCCGGTTGCGCGAACAGCGCCGCAACACCCTGAAGGAAAAGGTTGGCAAGCTCTCGGTGAAAATGACCGTGGTGATGATGCTGACCCTGCTGCCAGCGCTGATGCTGGTTCTTGCCGGACCGGCGCTGGTCGCGCTGGCCACCACCATGTCCAAGATGGGATCGCCCTGATGCCTGCCCTGCGCACCTCCTGCCTGTTGCTCGCCCTTGCCGCCGTCGCCAGTGGTTGTGCGTCGACCACGCCGAAGTACCTGCGCGCGCCCAGCCTGGCCGCGCCCGAACCGGCGCCGCAGGACAGCCGCAATGCCTACCTGGAACTGATCGGGCGCATGCAGCAGCAGGGTGCCTGGTATGCCTCGCTGGCCCACGTCGATGCCTTCCGCCAGCGCTATGGCGACCCGCCGGCGTTGCGCCTGCTGCAGGCCGACGCCCTGCGCGAGACCGGCCAGGCCGACGCTGCCATCGCCCTGTACCGCGAGCTCTCCAGTGGCCCGCAGGCCGCTGCAGCCGCACACGGCCTGGGCCTGATCGCCGCGCGCCGAGACGATGATGGCGGCAGCGAGGAGGCACTGGCCCGAGCCACGCTGCTGCAGCCATTGAACACCGATTACCTGGGCGATCTCGGCTATGCACGTCTGCGTGCAGGTCAGTTCGAACAGGCGCGTGAACCGTTGGCCAAGGCGCTGGAGCTGTCTCCAGGCAATCCCAAGGCCACCGCCAACCTCGCCCTGTGGGCGGTGCTGCGTGGCGACACCACCACTGCAGAGCGCCTCGCCGGACAGGCCAATCTCAACGAGGACACCCGCCGCAGCATCCAGCAACAGGCCGCGCAGATCCGTGCCCGCCTGCAGCAGCGCCAGGCCGCCGCGGCAGCTGCCGCAGTCGTGCCGGCCCCTGCGCGTGCTACCGCCAGCGATGCCGGCAGCAACCGGCCCGGCGCTACGCGACTGGCGGCGGAACCACGCCGCGACAGCCGCGATGAGCGCGATCCGCAGCGCCTGCCGCCCTCGATGCTGGAACGCTTCAGCACCTCCGATCAGCCGAACGGAAACACTCCATGAGCGCCATGCCCCTGACCCGACACCTGTTGCCTGCACTGGCCTGCCTGCTGTTGACCGGCGGCGCGCAGGCGCAGCAGCAACCCCTGACCGGGCAGATGCTTGGCTGCAGCACGCCCGCTGCGCCGCCTTCGCAGCCGCTGCAGTCCGAGTCACTGGCCACCGTGGATCTGGCGACCCCGCCGGCACCGGTGCCGCAGGCGGCGCCTGCAGCGGTCGCCACCACCGACGGCAACGCTGCAGCCGCGCGACCCGGCCGCAGCCGGATCGGCGACACCACGCGCGACCTGTTCCGCCTGCAGGCATCAGGGCAGCAGGCCGGGCAACGCCTGCCGATCCTCGGCGACCAGGCCACGTTGAGCTACGCCCGCTACATGAAGAGCTTCGAACACGAGATCCCGGACTTCTTTGAAACCGATGTCGCCAAGTCCAAGGGATCATCCTCATCGGGACGCTGAGGTAGGCCATGAAACGCCCACGCCAGTTCAGTTTCGGCCGCCCACGCGGCGGCATGTCGGTCACCATGATGCTGGTCATGCTGGCGCTGCTCGCCATGCTGGGCCTGGTAGAGATCGGCTATCTGTTCTGGGCCAAGCGTGACGCACAGAAAGTCGCGGACCTCGCTGCACTGGCCGGTGCACAACGGCTGGAGCTGTGCACGTCTGACAACAGCGACAACAGTGCAGCGCGGCAGAGCGCGGTCACCCAGAACAGGTTTGCAGGCACCGTGCAGATCCGCTGCGGCAACTGGAGCGCCACACGCAGCACGTCGAACCGCTTCGTCACCACCATCGATGCCAGCAACCCGCGCAATGCCGTGCAGGTAGTCGCGCAGCGCAGCGTGCTGCCGTTCTTCGGCCAGAACACCGGCCTGCCCACCGTCAGCGTGGAGGCCGTAGCCCGCCGTTCGGAGCCCACTGCAGTATTCGCGGTCGGTTCGCAGCTGCTGCGCACCAATGGCGACTCGGTACTGTTGTCGACCCTGCGCCTGGTCGGCCTGGATGTGACCAACGCCACCGTGCTCTCCTATGACGGCCTCGCCCAGGCCAACATCACGCCGTCGGGCCTGCTCAAGGCGTTGAACATCCCGGTCAGCGCCAACCTCAGCGTGGCTGACTTCAACCGGCTGCTGTCGGTCAACAAGGTCTCGCTGGCACAGCTGGTCGATGCCACCGCCACCGTGGTCGGCCGCGACAGCACCGTGGGCGTACAGCTGCGTGCACTGTCCGATCTGGTCGCCACCCAGCTGGACATCAACAAGCTCAACATCGTGCTGGGCAGCCAGTCCGGTGGCGGCGGTCTGTTCGCCGAAGTGGTCTCGCCCGATGGCACGATCGGCAGCGCGCTGGAAGCGAAGGTCAACGTGCTCAACCTGATCAGTACCGCCATCTCCATCGCCAACGACGGCAATGGCGTTGCGGTGAAGGGACTGGACCTGCTGGGCATCAACATCCAGGCCGGCGTGGTGGAACCGCCCTCGATCGCCATCGGTGGCGTCGGCACACGCGCGTACAACGCGCAGGTGCGGCTGATGGTGGACGTGGACAGCAACAACCTGTTCGCGGTGGGCCCGTTGCTGAACCTGCTCGGCACGCGCCTGCACCTGCCACTGCATGTCGATGTCGCCAACGCGATGGGCACGCTGACCGGTATCCAGTGCGGCGCCAGTCCACCCAAGGCCACCATCCAGGTCGATTCGTCGGTGCTGCGCGCCTGCGTCGGTAATGTCGACCCGGCGCAACGCTTTTCCAGGAGCAATGTCTGCGACGCCACCCTGAAGAACGAGCAGTTGCTGAGACTACTCGGACAACCCCTGATCAATGACAGGATCACCCTGCCCGCCCTGACCGGCTCCCAGAACCTGACCCTGGCCGCCGGCGAGACCGCCTCGACCCGGATCAACCCGCTGGCAGTAGGCAACGCGGTGTCGGACCTGGTCAATGAACTGCTGCGCGTGCTGTCAGGCATGCTCAACTCACCCAAGCAGGGCATGAGCACCAACGACACTGCCAAGGCACTGGCCGACCGCTACCTGCAGGCGGCCTTTCCCACTGGCGGGCGCTACAACGTCGATCAGGTCATTCCGTTGCTGCGCGATGGCGACCCGGCACGCAACCTTGCCCCGCTGGGCAACTGGACGGTGAAGAATGGCGTCCCCAAGCCCTGCCTGCTGGGCTTGACCACCTGCTGGGAAGACGGTTCGGTGTGGACCGGCTACAGGACCACGGTCACCGGCCAGGGCCTGGGCCTGCTCGATGGCCTGCTCGGCTCGCTGGTCGGTGGCCTGCTGATCAACCGCTGCGACAGCCTGCTCGGCAACCTGATCGACTACAACGGCTGCGTGCGCAACAACCTGGCCTCGTACATCCAGACCGCGCCGGCCGGCTTCCTCGATGGTGCAGGGGGGACAGGTGTCACCAATCCCGATGGCAGCATCAGCTGCAGCGGGCTGCTGTGCACGCTGCTCAAGCCGATCCTGGCCGCCCTGCGGCCGGTGCTCAACAGCGTCGGCACCCTGCTGACCAACCTGCTGGCCAGCGTGCTGGGCCTGGAACTGGGCCGCACCGACGTCAACGTGCAGTCCATCCAGTGCAGCGCGGCGCAGCTGGTCTACTGACCCGTGACCGGCGCCCTTGGCGGCGCCTGCGCCCATGCTAGACTCCCGGCGGGGAACCACCTTCATCTCAACCCACACTCATCCGTGGATGGTCTAGACATGCGAGAAACTTCAGGGGGCGCGGTCTTCGCCCGGCACGCGCGCGGCGCGGCACTGCTGGCCGTGGCCATGATGCTGGTGGCACCGGCGGCCATGGCTGCCCGTGGCGACCGCGAAGCAGCAGAGCCGGCCGCACGCAGCGCGCCGGTGGTGCGCAACACCGTTGACGAGCTCAAGCAGCTGATGGATTCGCGCCAGCTGACCGAGCTGCGCACGACCTACAACGGCAACTATGGCGCCAGCCTGCTGTTCAACGCCAACACCCTGACCTACTACGTCGCCCTGTTCCAGGAGAAGAACTTCTGGCGGGTGATCAAGACCGATGCGGTCGACAACGCCGAGCGCGTCTACCGTACCTTTGCCCAGCAATCGGAACAGCTGGCGCAGGTCTACATCGATACGACCCGCCTGGAAGCCGGCAAGCGCTACACCGAGCGCCTGGTGGCCTACAACGAGGAGCGCCTGCGCGCCCTGCAGCAGGAAATGGAACAGCAGCAGGCGCAGTCGGCCCAGGTCAGCGCCGCCCTGCAGCAGGCGCAGCAGCAGGCGGTCAGCCTCAGCACCGACGTGCAGAGCACCAACAGCCAGCTGGATGCCCTGCAGCGCCGCATCCAGATCCTGCAGGCCGAACAGGGCAACCCGGAGCTGAGCCTGCCCAAGCCGGAAGGCGTTCCCTCGCCGGCACCGGCTGCCGCCAGCGACGGGCGCTGAAGGCCAGCGCACAGTAGTCCCGCACGACGGCGCCCTTGGGCGCCGTTGTCGTTTCCATCATTACCGGATTCAGCGGCACGCGTCGTACACCGCGTCATCGAGCTGCCGACGCTGTACGAAGTCCAGGCGCTTGGCCTTGGCCAGCACCTCCCCGCGGCGCTGTCGTGCGCGCTCACAGGCCCTGGGGTCCGTGCTGATGGGTATCAGCGCGGCCTGCGGCCGCCCCGAGCGCACGGTGCGCGGTCGCGCCGGCACCGCGCTGCCCGCGCCGGCCGGCTTTGGCACCGGTCCGCGTGACAGCGACTGCTCCTCGGGCACCTCCCAGCGCCATTCCGCATGCCCCTGGCAGGGTGTCTGCTGATAGACCGGATGTGGCCCGTCCACGCATTTGTACACGTTGGTCTGCGCATGAACCGCCGTGACCAGCATCAGGCACAACAGTGGGCTGCATCGCATTCTCGGCATCGCGGGCTCCTCGACCAGGCTGCCGCCATCGTCTGTGCGGTGGCCGCTTCATGCCAGAGCGATACGCGTCACAGTCCGGGCAATCCAGCACAGCCGTGCAAGCCGTCCGATGTGCACTGCGATGTACTGCCGAAGGCACCGGCACCGCTGCCAGTGCCTTCCCTCCCTTCCGCCAAGGAACCCGCAATGAGCAATTACGTCACCGTCGCCGATGGCGCCCGCATTTTCTACAAGGATTGGGGTACCGGCCAGCCGGTCGTGTTCGCCCACGGCTGGCCGCTGTCGTCCGATGCCTGGGACCCGCAGATGCTGTTCATGGGCCAGAACGGCTTCCGCGTGATCGCCCACGACCGTCGCAGCCACGGCCGTTCGAGCCAGACCTGGGATGGCAACAACATGGACACCTACGCCGATGACCTGGCCGCGGTGATCGAGGCGCTGGACCTGAAGGACGCGATCCTGGTCGGTCATTCCACCGGCGGCGGCGAAGTGGCCCACTACATCGGCCGCCACGGCAGCAAGCGCGTGTCAAAAGTGGTGCTGGTCGGCGCCGTGCCGCCGCTGATGCTGAAAACCGACGCCAATCCGGCCGGTACCCCGCTGGACGTCTTCGACGGCATCCGCAAGGGCACGGGCGGTGACCGCTCGCAGTTCTTCAAGGACCTGACCGCACCGTTCTTCGGTGCCAACCGCGATGGCAATACCGTTACCCAGGGCATGCGTGATTCGTTCTGGCTGCAGGGCATGCTCGGCGGCGTCAAGGGCCAGTACGACTGCGTGCACGAATTCTCGGAAGTGGACTACACCGAGGACCTGAAGAAGATCGACGTGCCGGCGCTGGTGGTGCACGGCGATGACGACCAGATCGTCCCGTTCGATGCCTCGGCGAAGCTGTCCTCGCAGATCATCAAGAATGCCGAGCTGAAGGTGTACGTCGGTGCGCCGCATGGCCTGACCGTCACCCACGCCGACCAGTTCAACGCCGACCTGCTCGCGTTCGCGCGCAGCTGATGTACCGCGGCGGCGCCGCACCGGTGCCGCCGCCCCTTCGGTAGAGCCGGCCGCTGGCCGGCAACCCGATCATCCATCGTGATCACGCGCAGCCGGCCAGCGGCCTCTGCTTCGGTAGTGCCGGCCACTGGCCGGCAACCCGATCACCATCGTGATCACGCGCAGCCGGCCAGCGGCCGGCTCTACCACTGGCGGGTCAAACGCCTCTGCTTCAGTAGTGCCGGCCGCTGGCCGGCAACCCGATCACCATCGTGATCACGCACAGCCGGCCAGCGGCCGGCTCTACCACCGGCGGGTCAAACGCCTCTGCTTCGGTAGTGCCGGCCGCTGGCCGGCAACCCAATCACCATCGTGATCACGCACAGCCGGCCAGCGGCCGGCTCTACCACCGGCGGGTCAACCGCCTCTGCTTCGGTAGTGCCGGCCGCTGGCCGGCAACCCCATCATCCATCGTGATCACGCACAGCCGGCCAGCGGCCGGCTCTA
>NZ_JCAFUD010000005.1:0-364027 GCF_059370935.1 Stenotrophomonas sp. YJH_SMC_12-1
CCCGCCTTCCTTTGGCAGGTCGGCGGGCGCCAGATTCAACGTGATGCGCCGCTGTGGAAAGTCGAAGCGTGCGCAGAGCAGGGCGGCACGCACGCGCTCGCGGGATTCGCGCACGCTGGTTTCGGCCAGGCCCACGATCTGCGTGACAGGCAGACCGCCAGAGAGATGCACCTCCACCCGCACCAGCGGGGCATCGACCCCGGCGCGGGCACAGCTGTAGACCAGCGCCGGGCTCATGTGTGGTTTCCTGCGGATGGGGGTTTAATGGTGTGGCAGGTGCTGTGCGCAGGGATATAGGAATTGTTGGTGACGCAGCTAGGAGGATTCCGGCAGGTGCCTGGAGCGTGCCTTGTTCCTATGCGGCGACCAGTCTCTGCAATGTGAGCGCCGGAACTCGCCCGGTATCAAGTGGATCGGCGTTGATCAGCCAGAACGGGTGCCATCAACCCAACCGCGGCCCCTGCCGGCTCTCTTCCTGCTGGTGTTCCTGCGCTTGCGCCAGCTGCTGCGACTGCTCCCGGTCCTGAGCGCCGAGGCTCCGGTTGGCCGCTGCATACTGCTGCTCCGGTGCGACCGCCAGGGCCTCCTGTGTTGGCATCTGCACCCGGTTGGCGGCGGGGTCCGATGACGCGCCCGGTCCTGAGCGCGTCACGAACAGCGTGGCGCCCGCAGCACGGGTTTCGGTGGCTTCACTCAGTACCATGTCTACCTGGTCGCCGGGCTTGAACCCGGCTTCTGCTGCAAGCCGGTAGGCGCTGGCGAGCAGGCGGTCGCTGCTCTGGTCCCACGGCTTGTTGTTCTTCTCATCCAGCATGGCTACCGACGAGCGCAGCTGTTCCAGCAGCCCGCTGCCATCTGGGCGAAGGGCCGTGCCGTGGTGCCGGTCTACGTCAGCGTCGTGCTGCGTGGCAGGCCTGGAGGTGTGTGGCGGCGATGCACTCGGTGCGGGCTCAGGTGAAGTTGGCGCGCGCGGCAGGGCATCCGCGGGCTGCTGCTCCGCAGTCGAGCGCTGCACGTGTGCCTGGGCAATCTCCTGTGGCGTGGTGACGCAGACGATCTGCATGCGCTCGTCATCTTTCCCGGCCAGTGTGGCCAGCGAGCCATCCTTTTGCACCTGCAGCATGAACGTACCGAAGTCGGGCACGGCGCGTGCGTGATCCTGGGCAACGGCGGCTACGGCGTCATCAATCTCTTCTGCACTGCGCACAATGCCGGCACTACGGTAGGCGTCCACCACCTGGCTGCGCAGGCCGTATTCGGTTGGCGTGGGGTTGGCCCGGGCGATGTCGGCCATGGACGTCAGCTCCTGTACGCCGGCCTGCTGGCTCTGGCGCGTACGATTGAGCTCCTCGACGATGCTGCCTTCAGCCGGGTTGGTGCCATACAGCCAACCCGGCGTTTGCCACTGCCCGTTGGGGTCCTGCGTGTACTTCTCGCCGTTGGAAGCGCGCAGGGGCTGCGTCTGGGTCAGCGCGTTGGTGATCACCTCCGGTACCGGCTCAATGGTGGCGAACTCGTGCCAGTTGTACTGGTTGAACGCCACCTGGTAACGGGCGGCAAGCGCCTCCGGCGTGTTCAAGGCGTTCTGGGCAATGATGCGCTGCGATTCCCGTTCCAGTTGGCCCGACTTTTCCGGGCTGACAGGCACGCTGTAGTCAGAAGGGACGCGTCCATCAATCATCGAGTGGATGGAGAGGTTCCATTCGCCGTTGTGCGGATTGCGCACGTAGTGGCGGTTGGTTTCAAACGGCTCGCGCGGCGGCGTGCTCTTGCCGCCTGCATCAAGCTTGAAGGGGTTCTGCGGCTTGGGCAGGTTGGCCATGCCCAGTGAATATGAGTCGTTGGCGGCTTTGTAGTTCAGCTCGTCCAGCAGCCGGCCACCGGCGACCATCGTGATCTCGCGGTAGCTTCCGTCGGGCTGCGGTGTGCGCACGCTGCGGCTCCAGGTGGCCTTGGCATCTTCCGGATCGCGGCTCCATTCGTTGCCGCTGCGGTCCACCTGGGTGTAAACCGCTTTCTTGTCCTGGTACTGGGCCCAGTACTCACCGCCGAAGCCACCGGCCACGCCGCCCAGCAGCCCGGTAGCCAGCGCACCTGGCCCGGTCCACGATCCGGTGAACAATCCGTACCCCGCGCCCAGCAGGAAGCCGCCACCGAAGCCGCCTGCAGTGCGCCCCACGAAGTGGGTGGCCGCAGATTTTGCGCCGGCGTTGTTGCCCTCGGTGTGCAACTCGGCCACGCGGTGGCCGGTGATGGCGAAGTCCACGGCCAGTGCGGCAATACCCGCGGCCCCGAGTACGCGCGCGCCGGTAATCTGTCCGCGCGCGGTGGCAGCTTCGGCGGCACCTTCCGCAGCGCCAGCGCGCCCAGCAGAGCCTGCCAGTTCCGGAGCCGTGGTTGCCGGGCCAGGGCGCATGATGGTCAGTGGCATCTCCGGGTTGAACGCCGTACGCACGCGGGCCGCGGTGTGCTCGCTCAGCGGCAGGCGGCCGCCCTGGTTGGCCTCCTGGATTGCGGTGCCCAACGATGCGCGGCCCCCCCAGCGCTCGCTCAGGGTGGAGTTGCCGGATTGGTCGATGGCATCCAGGGCCGCCGTCACGTTGGCTTCGGAGTGGGTGACGCCGCGCCAGCGCAACTCGGTCGGGTTGAGGGTCTTCAGTTCCGCAATCTGCGCGGCGTGGGTGCGCTGGTAGCCGTCCAGATCGGCGAAGAAGGTGCGGATCCGGGCGTTGGCTTCGGCCGGGGTCATGTTCTCCGGCGTGTTGGTGACCAGGTCGCCGTTGAGGATGCCGGCGCGAAGCGTGAACTCCAGGTTCTGGATGCGGGTACCCATACGCTCGGCGGCGGCAGCGCGCACATCCGGCGCAGAATCCTTCGCCAGCAGCGCTCGGCCGTCGTAGGTTTCTGCGAGGTCGTCGAGAACGAACTTAAGTTGATCCGAGTACGCACTCAACGGGCCGCCCGAGTGCGGCGATATACCCAACCGGGTTGCCAGCGCGGGGTTCGCGGGCAGGTTGAGGATGTTGTCGGAACCGTGGAGCGTGAAATGACCACTCCTGGCAAGCGACTTCAGCAGCTGGCTTTGTTCGAACGCATTCTGTTCGATCAGATGGTGTCCCTGGAAAACCGGTGTGTCGGCCATGCGCACCACCTCATTCAAGAATCCGTTTGAAGGCGCTCGTCCTAGAGATCGGCTACATCGCGCAGCCGTACGCCGGAAAAGTTGGCGGCATTCAATGCATCAAACATCGCGCGGTCGCAGATGGGCGGTGCGCCCATGCGATCCTGGCGGAAGATATGGGCATCGCCCACAACGTCCTGTTTGAACACCAGGCTGGCGCCGCCGACAAGGCTGTAAAGCTTCTCGTCCTCGCCGGTCTGATAATTGTGGTCGAGCTTGATTCTCACGCGGGACGAGGCTTCATCCAGGGCGTCGAGCCTGCGCAGCACATTGCCCAGGTAGTACTGAGGCCCGGGGCTGCCGTCGGCAAGGCTGAAGTCGCAGGCAACAAAGGCAAACGCCTGGGGGTCCGTCTGCTCAAACAGCTGCTTCAACGGCTCCGACACAATCCAGATGCCAGCGAGCTCTTCCAGATCGCGTGGCATTGCGCCCTTCTCGGGCACGTGAACCAGGTGGGGGCGCTCCGGATACTGGCCTGGCGTTCCATCAGGACGCGAGATGACATTCATCCCCGGATCGATCAGCTTGTCTTCGTTGGCGATCTCTATACCGGGTACCCCGCCGTTGCTCAGCAAGCCTGCGTCGATCAGGAAGAACTCGCCCTTGTGATATGCGGCTTCGGCTGAAACTTCAGTGGCGGTCGATTCGGTCACGGGGGCTTCCATCATGGATGCGGGGGCAGAACGGGAAAAGCCGTTGAGCCGATGCTAGCGGGGCTTCTGCGCAGCCACAAGTTGCGCCGAAACGGTGCCGGGGCACGTGATTCACGCGACTCTTTGGGGATTTCGGAACAATGCCGCGAATGATGCTGCCATTCCTTCCATTGCCTGCAATGGTCCGCTGGATAGGCGGAATGACGAGGGAGATTCCAGCCGAGGGTGGCCTGGGTCCCTGAACACGCAGCGCTGGTCATCAGGCACCGAGCTGTCAAGGCGCCCAAGCCGTGCCTCAACCCACGAAGGCCCCGCACTTTCCACCAGCAACCGCCCCTGGCTCTGGTGCAGATCCGGCCAACGCTCGAAGCTGGTGCGCAGACGCTCGATGTCCGGCGCCCGCCACCGTGCATCGGCAGGCATGCGGATCAGCACGCGCGAGGGCGCGTTCTCCACGTCCATCACCAGCACGCCCTTGCACCGGATCTCGAAGGACGTCGCCCCGGCATGGCGCGTGTGCAGTTCAAAGCCCTCGAGTGCCTTCGCGGTCACGAAGCCGAGTGCATCACTGTGCAGCAGGCGGTAATCGGCCGGCTGCAGCTTCTGGTAGGCCCACACCTGATCGCTCGCAGGCTCAGGCCACTCCACCCACATCGCGCCGATCACCGCGATGCACACCGCCGCAGCGGCAAGGCCGTGCTTCTTCATTCGTCACCCCGCACACAGGCAGAAAGGTCAGCGCCATAAGCGCGCTCAGTCCTTGGGGCGCATCCGCTCGTGGATGAAGGCGGTCAGCGCCAGATCGGCCATCACCAGTCCCTCCATCACCCGGTCGCCGACGTACTGCTCCGGCTCGCCGTTCTGGCGCGTGCGCTCGGCCGCCAGCAGGATCTCCTGCACGATGCGTTGGCCGGTGAGTGCGCAGTCGGCGTCGGACAACTGCATCTGCCGGCTGCGTAGATGGTGCCGCTCGGGCCAGGGCTGGCCGTCGGCCGCAGCGCCCGCGCCGATGGCGTGCAGGATGGCGATGAGGCTGTTGGGATCCAGGGCTGGCTCGGCCGGGGGCACTTGCTGGATGTGGCGCGGGGGTGGGGAGTGCGGCGTGGTCATGGCGGGCTCCGTGCATGCAGGCGGACGCCGCCACCGATAAAGGTGGCGGGCAGAGCGTGGCTCGAAAACCGGATGTTGGGAACCGGCGGGTACAGGACCCCCACGCCCCGCCCGCCATAGCCGGCAGACGGATTGCCAGCCGGCACCACGCGCGGTGGTGCCGGCTGGCAAGCGCAAACTACTTCCCAACAAAACGGGCTTTCGAGTCCCGACCACCGATGCACGGTGGCGCAGTAACGATTACCTGCTGTTGTTCGGAATGCCAACGGGTAGGGGTCAATGCCGCCAAAACCCGAGACGTTTTTGGCATTGTCGCATAGCGAGGAAAGCGGCGAGAGCCTTGGCGTGCTTGGCGCAGCGGCACTTCTGCGACGGAGTCGTCAGAACCTTCCGCCAGAGACGCAGGGAGCGGCAAATGCGACAGCACTTGGTAGGCGAAAGCGTATTGCTGCTATTACCAACGGCGGCGCCTGGCTAGCCAGTCGAATCTGCCCGCTCGCGGAACCAAGCCCCGAGCTGGCCGTGGTGCACGAAGTGGCGCAGTTCGAACTGACGAGATTCGTGAATGACGTGCCGCCATCGGGCACAGCCGTACTTCTTGGGGGTTTGTTCCGGGTGGTGCTCTGCTACCCAGCGAACGGCTGTGTCCAGACTCACCCAGCCGTCGATCGCCCCTTCTCGGAAGGCCTGTCTCAGCGCACTGACAATACCTGTGAGCGGCCAATGGATCTGTCCATCAGGCGCGATGCCGTTGACCATAAACTCATGGAACTGGGGAGACTGAACCAGCTCCGCAAAGGCTTTCGCTCCCCGCGCAACATCTGCCGCAAGTGCACGCAGCCGTTGAAATTGGCGGTCGATCTGAGCGTAGGAACGGCTGAGTGCAGCCTGTGCCTTCAGGCATCCTTCGACAGTCTGGATATCGTATTGCTCGATGAAGTGGTGAACGAGCACGTTCCTGAGGTTCACCAGTTCGCGCAGGTCGGCTTGCAGCGTTACATGGGATTGCTCTGGAAACTCTAGCCCCATGTGCAGAGCGACGAAGCTTGAATTGCTGTCGTAACCCGATGGGCCGCCAGGGGCTTCGCTGCCCTCTTTGATCACGCATTCGGCAGTCAGGTGACCTACCAGCACCCCCATTGTCTTGCCGCTGATCTCTGCTTTGCGCTTGTCCAAAGCCATTGGGAGTGCTTCCGGCGTACCGGACAACTTCTGAAAGGCGAGCATGGACTTCATCAGTTGCTCGCACTGCTGAAGTCGCAGAATGCAACGGCCAAGAAGCCGTTGCACTTCGTGCTGTGCACCGACAATGTCATTCTGGTCGACGGCGGACATGGCAAACCTGAGCATGGGACACGTCAACTTTACAGCCAGAGATGGTGGAAGCTCAGGCTGGACCAGAATGATGAGGTTGTTGTCTGCATCGCTTGCGGGCATGAGTGACTTTCTGCCTATTGACCCCCTAGGGCGTCGTGCAGAAGATGACTACCTCTGTAGTCAGCCGGAGCCATCCTGCCCCGATCAGGAAGGTTCTGCGGTGTTTGAACGGATTCCACCCACTGGCGCAGGCCATTATAAGGATCACGTTACGTGTTGCGCCGCAACCGACTTCTTCTGTGTGCGGGTCTGGTCCCGCTTCCGTGGTTCCTGTTCTGGACCAGCGTTGCCGCCGTGGCCGCGCCGGGCTACAACACGTTTGCACAGCACGCCAGCGAGCTCCTGCAGGCGCCAGCGCTTGCAAGCTTCTGCGGCAGGATCGCCGCTATCGGCTCCGGCGTGGGCTTCGTGGCGTTCTCCATCGGGGTATGGCGGGAGTCCGGTCGCCGGATTGCAGTAGGTGCAATCTGCTGGTTGGTCTTTGGCATTTCCATGCTGACCAACGGGCTCTGGCCCATGGGCCATCCGATGCACGGCTTCTACACCATCGGCATCGCAAACATCATTGCACCGGCGATGTCGCACATCGAATTGAGCGCGTGGTCTGCCAACCGAAGGGCGTACGCCGTGACTGCTATGGTGAGTGTCGCGGGCATCGCTTATCTCTGGTTGAACGTGGTGGGAGCGGACCCGGAGGGGTTCAGGGGGCTGACACAGCGGCTGTTCTCGTCGGTCAACTCGTTGTGGCCGTTTCTGGTTGCGTTGTATCTGCTGCGCGGGGGTTCAAGCGCGCTGAAGATGCAGCTTCCGCATTGATGGGAGCGCGCGACAGGAGCACGGAAGGCCGATCAAGGACTTCTCGATTCTCCGGCCCCAGCTCAAGGTGATCTTCTCGGGATTCATGCCAGGGTGCCCACTGTTCAAGCCGTGGGCGCTCTTCAACTATCTGTTCCTTGATGCTGGCACCCCGGGTGGCAAGAGGGGAAAGGTCGTACGCGCCTTCTGCTATAAGTAGCGCAACCGCGCCCAGAGGGCCCTTTGGAAGATTGTGGACTCATGGAGTTGTACTGGCGCTTGTTCACCAATTGCACATCGCAGCAGGCAGCTCTCAAGGTGGCGGCGCGGATGTTTGAGCAAGCAGGTCTTGAAGTCAGCAATCTCCACGCCGAGCCATATCACAAGGGCGGCTTCGTGGTGAGTGCCTGCTCCCGTCATGCCGCGCACTCGTGGCCTGAATTTGTGGTTCTTGCCCTGGCTTCGGCTCAGTGCACCGGCCGCGGATGGTTCCTGAGTGGTTCAATTGCGGAAGAGCTGGATGCTTGGTCCAACCATTCCTTGGTTTCCGGTGTTTCGTCTATCCATATCCATGCGGAAAGGCGGGAGTGACGAATCGCTGGAGTAGACCAAGGCCAATAGCCTGCAATCATCCTGCAGTAGCGTGGCAAGGGTCGAGCTTGAGAATCGCGCGTCGCGCATCTAGCCGGCCTGATGCAGCTCAGACTCTCGCGCCGGAGTTCCGCGATAAGGAAGACTCTTGCGATTGATGTCCGCTCCTAGCCGAAAGCGGACGCCCCCGTCGGGGATGGGATCATTGATCTCTTGGTAATGTCCGCTACCAACCCAAAGCGGCTATTGGTGTTGGTGCCGCCGCCGAGCCTACCACTGGGTCCGGTTATACGCAGGCTTGTTAGCCGGACCTGATCGCCCTAACATCGAGCCGTTTCAAGGGGGGGGGCAACCATACGGTACTTTGTGGATAAGTCGCGTAGCCAGCCCCGCGGAGCCGTTTATAAGATAGTTGGACAGCACAGAGGGAATCGTGGGCGAGACTAACCGTAGAAAGCCGAAGGGAAATGACAAGCATCTAATCCTTCACTACATAATTGTCTTTGTATTGTATGCGACCGCGGTACTCATCGCGGTTAAGCTTCTTGCTTTACCCGCCGCTCACAAAGACTTCATCACCTCACTATCCAGTGCAGCGATACTGGCAACACTGGGATCAGCCATTGCGACAGTTGGTTCGCTTTGGTCTGGAGATCGCACGACCAGAATTACCTTGGACGTTGACATCCTTTTCAAGGATATCTTCAAACAGGAGGCATGGAGGAGATGGCCGTTCTTGCTTCGCTCCGGAAGCAGAAAGCTTCTAGATGGGGGCGTCCACGAATTTTCGCTCAGCAACCCTGTCATACCCTTAAATGTGGGTAGCCACAACATCAAAATTACGCTTCCAACGGTTCAGGAAGATTTTTTTGATCTGCCGCTGTTCTTAAACCTATATCCACTTGTTAGGTATAGGAATGCTGCACATACAACAATATCCAATGCGCCGAAGGACTCAATATTCCCAGAGAATAAGCTGAAACCATGGGATCAGTACATGGCGTATGAATGTCTTACGGATATATGGATCAGTGTTTTTGTGTTCAGGGCGTCAAGATATGTCGTCCATTTCGGTGCAGCACTCACAATAAGTAGCGCTATTCTTGGTGGCCTTGCGGCCTCGGCGAGTGCTGCCTAAAGATTCGTCCAAGCCAGCGCCGCCTTGCGGCGCGGCCTAATTCCAGAGTTAGGCGCTAGAAAGAATTCCGAATTTCAAAGTCGTGCTGTCCGGCCGTGGAATCGACATGCCAGCTTAAGACACGCCAGTGGTTGGATCTTCTGCCGCCAGGCTGGTTCGTGCTGCAAACTCGGCGGCTGCGGAAAATTACGCCATGCACCTTGTTCTATGTTCTATCGGAATGGCAGCCCGGCAGCCCCTATGCTGCCGCCAACCGCGGTTCCGCTCCAGCACTGACAGTGGAGGAGTCTCTCCCCGTCGCCTTTCTGATTGGTACATTCGGGCGCAAGCCCGCTGGCTATACATTCTATAGCCATGAAGATTAGACTCAAAAGATCAGCGTCCTGCAGATAATCGCCGCGCATCTCAGTGACCGCTTCTGGCCGAAAGCGGACATCGGGTCCAGACCGACCGCAGGGAAGGATGGCAGTGTCGGCTACCGACCCATATCGGCTATTGGTTCGGCAGTCGAGCCTCCCGCTCGATCCGGTAATACGCTGGGTTGTTAGCCGGACCCAACCACCCTAAGATCGAGCTGTATCAAGGGAAAAGCCCACCATGCGGTGCTTTGTGGGTAAGTTGTATGCCCGGACCCACGGGTCCGTCTACTAGGTAGTTGGACCGCTAAGGATTGCTCAGTGAACTCTTTGGTCTTTGCTTTTCAGATTGAGTTTTTCGTGGCAGCGCTATGTGCATTTGTAATTTTTTACATGCAGGTTCGTGGCTATCGCAAGCACAGGAAGCAGTTCTTCGTCATTTTGGCAATCTCAACTTTATTTGCGGTAGCGGCCACCCTTATGAGGGCGCTCCCATACTTTCTTCAGATGCCTGAAAGCCAAACGGTCAAGGTGTACTGGCTATCTGTCCCGCTAGCTATTCTTGCCACTGCACTTGCCACATGGGGCAGCGTCCAATTCTTCCAGGCATTCGATGATAAATAGCAGGCTGGCGTCGCTGTCCAACAAATTGTTCAAACCGACGCAGCCTCGCGGCGCGGCTTAGTTCTGGCGTCGAGCCGCCAAAGCGCTCGTCCCTCCTATTGAACTACCTTCGTAGCGCCATCGAGGCTGGAGAAAAAGGGCGCGTCTATCTCGCTTTGGAGGTTGCTCTCCAGTCGGAAGGCACGGAAACAGCGGCCTGCCTCTGTGGAATGGTTCTTGTGCGTGAGCAGGACCCGTCACCAAGAACTGGTGCGAGAGCTCCAGCTAATGGCAGAGCCGTCCCGCGCGTTCAACGTCCACTACTGGCCGGAAGCGGACATGCCCGCCCCCGCTTCGGCAGAGAGTTTTGACGATTGCCGAGCACCTGGTGGTCACAATCACTTAGGATCCGTCCAAGGGAAGGCTGTTCTTGGGAACTCCGGCTTGGGGGAAGAATGTGCGACGTTGCTCTGATCCCGAGAAGGTGCGGCCGTACTGGGACATACCCGCCAGGCATTGAGCAAGGAATCCAATCCGACCATGACCGCTTCAGCCAAGCCCATCATTCTTGTCCCGCTGCTATGTGCGGTTTCGAGCCTCGCTGTGGTGATCGTCCTTGGTCGGTCGTCACTGTTTGTGCCGCACGCCTGGTTGAACACGGCTCGACCACTGGTATGGCTGGGAGTCTCGGTCCTGATGATTGCAGCAATCGCCGCGCGCATGCATTTCATTAAAGATCCGCAGAACTCCTTCTCAAAGCATTCGCTGCTTTTTATCGTTGTTTCCCTGGGGATGGGCTTTCTGGCACAAGAAGTGGCCTCCGGCGCTGCGTCGTTGTTGAACAGGTTCGGTGCGGACCAGCGCTCACAGTGCTTTGTACTTGTGAAAGTCAGCAGCAACGCAAGTGGAAACGTGCAGCGGGTGATGAATGCTGATGTCCGGCTTCCCGGAGATGACGCACGGGTTCTTCGCCATCTGCAGTACACCCCGGAATCTGCCGACCTTTCCCAGCTCAAGGGTGGGGATAGTTTCGAAATGCGCGTATTGGACGGGGCCTTCGGTTACACGGCATTGCGTGGCCAACGCCCGAGCGCAGGCTGCAGCGACCGGTCTCCGGTCACGAATGGGCAGTCCCAATCTTTGTGATCACCGCATTCGCTTCTGGCCGGTAGCTGGCATCGACGGGGCGCGCGTACTGGAAAAGTTTCGGAAAAGGGCACCTGGATTCCCATGACGGCATTCTCGGGACGGTCATCCACGAAGCCGATGAAGAAGAGCGCGACGCTCCGTGCCCAGAGGTCATCAATTAATGATCTCCCCACTCCCCGAAGCAACAAACGCTTTCAACTGCCGAACGAACTCCGCATCGTAGAGCTCCCACTCCACAATCTCCCCAACCACCCGCAACGGCTGCGCACTCCGATACGACCGCGTCGGGTTCCCGGGAAACTTCTTGTTGGTCACGTTCGGGTCGTCTTCAAACGGCCCGGTCGGCTCCACCACGTACACGCGCGGTCGCCCTTCACCGCGGGCCATCTCCGCAGCCAGCCCGGCGCCCTTGGCAATGGTGGTGAAGTAGATGTGGTTCATCACCACGCTGTCGCGATAGTTGGAGCGGAAGCCCGCGCTCAGCAATTCGCCCACCGCCAGGTCAGCGCGGGTGCCGTGATAGAACGGCCCGGCGACCTGGTCGCAGGTGTCATGCGAAACGGGTGCCCATTCGGTGTCCTGCGCCATCGCTGCTGCCCCTGCTTGTCCTGCCGGATCGACAGGCCGGCGAGTCTAGGGCGCCCGGTGGGCCTTGCTGCAAGGCCCCATCCGGGAAATAATCTGTAAACGGGAGGCGCGGTGCGCCTCCTTTTTTCATTCTGCGGCGCCGCGCCCTTCCAGCTCGCGCACGGCCGTTTCCAGCGCATCCAGCTTTTCGCGGGTCTTCAGCAGCACGGCGCGCTGCACTTCGAACTCCTCGCGGGTGACCAGATCGAGCTTGGCCAAGCCGGCCTGCAGTGCGCTCTTGAAGGTGGCCTGCAGTTCCTCGCGCGATTCGCGCAGGCCCGGCGGCACCAGGTCGCTGAGGCGACGGGCGAGGTCATCGATTTGGTTCAGGTCGATCATGGGGAGGGGGCCGTGGGGTAACAGCCGGTTCGATCTTCAGCCCGCCGAGTTAAACCACGCATGAAACCTTGTGATGGCTTCCTCAGTCCATTCCCTAGGACTTTTCGAGCACAAAGGCCGTGGCTGGCGGGGCTTGTTAGGAAAAGGGCTACAGGTCATTGACCGGGCGTACGATGCGCGCAACAGGATTTCGACGCTAACGTTCCCCGATGGGAACGGAAGCCAGACTTGGAGTTACGCCGCAGATGGGCTTCCAACACAGGTAGTCACGCTCGCCAATACCAATCAGAAGGGGACAGTCACTGTCGGTCTCAGCAAGGTCGACAGCCCAAAGACGGGGGTGCAGGTGATCGCCCAAGAAGATCAGCACGATATTGATACGGCGGAGCGTGGACGCGCCGCGGCCACCAGTGATGAGGTTCGTGCCACAGAGCGGAGTGCTTACGGCACGGAGGCGGTTGTTGCTAAAGGCCTTGGGATCAACATCAGCAAGGGTGAACAGGCCAAGGGGGGAGGGTTCTGTTGCAAACTGGGAAGCGCGTCAGCCCAAGACCGAGAAGGACAAATGACTATGAAATCTGCGTCATTGGTGCCCATGCTGGGCCTGCTGCTATCTGCATATGCCAGTGTAGGGGCGGCAGCGGTAAAAGACGATCCTCATGAAGAAGTGCTGTGTGCCATCACTAAGAATCCCGGCAAATATGATCGGGATGAGGTCGTGTTGTCAGCTCGATATGTAACGGATAACCGCCACGAAGAGGTTCTGCGCAACTCCCGCTGTAGCGATGGCGCACGAATCCTCGATATCGGCAAGCATGGGGCCGCCAGTTCGGTCGCACGTTTTTACGCCGAACAGAAGCGCATATGCCTGGAGCGTAACAGTCCTGGCCTGTGCAATGTCTCTGCCAGCGTGCAGGTGTCCGGCCGGATTCGGCTGACGCAGGATCGTGCCGTGTTCGATCTCGAGGACGTGAGGCACTTCGCGTTTGACGATGAGCGGTAGTCTGCTTTTCGCCTCGCTGTCTGGCGAAAGTGGCGTCAACTCAAATCTGATGTCGAGCGCCTTTCCAGCTCACGCACGGTCGCTTCCAGTGCATCCAACTTCTCGCGGGTCTTCAACAACACAGCACGCTGCACTTCAAACTCTTCGCGCGTCACCAGGTCCAGTTTGGCCAGCCCCGCCTGCAGCGCGCTCTTGAAGGTGGCCTGCAGTTCCTCGCGCGATTCGCGCAGGCCCGGCGGCACCAGGTCGCTGAGGCGACGGGCGAGGTCATCGATTTGGTTCAGGTCGATCATGGGGTGCTCCGTGGGGTTGGGCCCGTGCATCCGGCGCGGGCAGGCCATTCGGGCACAAGAATACTGCTGGCACCCACTGCCCGGACAGGCCGCAGCGGCTTCGCACGGGCAGCGTTCAGGCGCTATCCTCCACGCCGGAAGACAGGAGATAGACGATGAAGATGGTCATGGCGGTGATCAAGCCGTTCAAGCTCGACGACGTGCGCGAAGCGCTGGCCGAGCGTGGGGTTACCGGGATCACGGTGACGGAAGTCAAGGGCTTTGGTCGCCAGAAGGGCCATACCGAGCTGTACCGCGGCGCGGAGTATGTGGTCGATTTCCTGCCGAAGGTGAAGCTGGAAGTGGCGGTGACCGATGACCAGGTGGAGGCGGTGGTTGAGGCCATCGTGAAGGCCGCCGGCACCGGCAAGATCGGTGACGGCAAGGTGTTCGTGTACGACCTGGGCAGCGTGGTGCGTATCCGTACCGGCGAGTTGGACGCGGACGCGTTGTAAGCCGTTTGGCGGGATGTTGTAGAGCCGAGCCGATGCTCGGCTGCTGTTCCTGCATCGCGCGAAATGCAGCCGAGCATGGGCTCGGCTCTACAAAGAGCGGTAACGCGGTCGAGCGAGCTCGCCCCCTACCGGCGCTTCGCCCACTTGTAGAACCGCTTCCAGCCCTGCCGCACCGCGGCCACCCAGCCCGGGTCGGCCACCAGTGCGGCCTGCTCGGCACTCGGCGCCTGGCCGGTCACGCGCTGGCGGATCTTCAGCAGGTTCTTCATGTCGCTGCGGCTCAGTTGCCGGCTCAGCGGGTTGCGGCGCAGCCAGCGTGGAGCGCGCCAGGCCGAGGTGAAGTCCAGCAGCACCGGTACGCCGCCGCTGACCACCACGTTGGTGCCATGCAGGTCGTTGTGGCTGATGCCGGCGGCGTGCAAACGGCTGAGCGCGTGCTGCAGCTGCTCGAACACCTCATTGCCCACGACCTGTGCGGTGCTCAGGGTCTGGCCGGGGATGAACTCCATGCCCAGCGCCAGGCCACCGAGGGTGCCGAGCAGCGCGGGGGCGTGCTTCCAGCCGCCGAGGCGCTGCAGCATGCGGGCCTCGCGGCGCACCATCAGTCGCGCGATCAGCGAAACGGGCGTGCCGCGGTAGCGGGAATAGTCCTTGATGACTGCCTCGCGGCCGTCCAGGCAGGTGCGATAGACGTCGGGGGCCAGGAAGCGTTCGCCGCGCTTGAGCAGCAGCGGGGTGGCGGCGTCATCGCCGCAGGAGGAGGGGGGCAGAGCAGAAAGATACATGTCGGGGTCTCGGACGACCCGGTGGGTGGCGCAAAGCGTCAAGCGAACCGGTGTTACAGGGAGTTACTAAGTTTTCGTTAATTTTAGTACTCGCCAGTTCGCTATTCCACGATTTGTCGGAGAAATGTCGGCCCCGTGGCTGGAACAGTTCGTCACACAGAATCGGACAATTATGTCTCACTTGGTCGACGGTTCTTTCCGAATCAATAGGTTGGGCGTCGCATCGGTTCGTTCATCCGCGGCCCGCTGAACGTCGCGCACGTCCGGCTTGACCCCGACGCACGGCCTGCCGACCATAAGCTGTTAATTCGCGACATCGGCGGCCGCACCCTTCGGCACGTCCCCGTTCCCTGCCGCGTTCCTTACCGATGCTGGCCACCAGGCCGTGCATCGCCCGTTTCCCGTTCCGGCCGCGGCTGGAGGAAAGTGCTTTGATCATCAAAATCGTCATTGCAGCGCTATTCGTGGCCTGCGTGCTGTACATCCACTTCCGTGGCAAGGTCCGCGCGCGCTGGTCGCGCCAGCTGCTGGACCATTCCAGTTTCATGGCCCCGATCAACGTGGTCATGTACATGTTCTCGAAGGTGCCGACCACGCCGTTCCTGGACCCGGCCAAGGAGTTCCCGCAGCTGGAGCCGCTGCGCCAGAACTGGCAGATGATCCGCGATGAAGCGCTGGCGCTGCGCGATGCGCAGAAGATCGCCGCGTCCAGCACGTTCAATGATGCCGGTTTCAACTCGTTCTTCCGCCGTGGCTGGAAGCGCTTCTACCTGAAGTGGTATGGCCCGTCGCACCCGTCGGCGAAGGCGATGTGCCCCAAGACCACGGCGTTGCTGGAGTCCCTACCGGACGTGCGTGCGGCGATGTTCGCGCAGCTGCCGTCGGGCAGCGAGCTGCGTCCGCACCGCGACCCGTTCGCCGGTTCGCTGCGCCTGCACCTGGGCTTGGCCACGCCGAACAACGACGGCTGCTACATCGAAGTGGACGGCATCAAGAAGAGCTGGCGCGATGGCGAGTGGATGATGTTCGACGAGACCTACATCCACCACGCGCACAACGAGACGCCCGATGACCGGGTGATCCTGTTCTGCGACATCGCCCGCCCGCTGCGCTTCGGCCTGCCGGGCCTGTTCAACCGCGCGGTGGCGGCCACGCTGCTGGCCGGTGGCGCCTCGCCGAACCTGCCGGGTGACCCGACCGGTGGCGTCAACAAAGCGTTCGGCAGCGTCTACAAGGTGCGCCTGAAGGCCAAGGCACTGCGCGAGCGCAGCGTGGTGGCCTACCAGCTGATCAAGTGGGGCCTGGTGGTGGCGGTGATTGCCGGTATCTGGGCGCTCTGATCGTTACAAGAGGTTGCCGGCCAGCGGCCGGCACTACCGGAACATGAAAAAACCCGCGCTGTCGCCAGCGCGGGCTTTTCTTTTGCATGGGTGGGTGCCGACCGTTGGTCGGCACGCCTTACTTCAGTGCCGCCTGTACGAACGGCGGGGTCACCAGCACGCCGGTGTGCAGCGCGGCGGTGTAGTACAGGGTGTTGAAGGTCTTGGCGGCCGAGTCGGCCTGGCGGAAGTCGAAGCTGCTGTCGCCCTTGCGCGCCATGGTCACGCTCCACCAGCCGGTGGGGTAGCACGGCTGCGGGAACGGCAGGGTCTTGAACGAACCGAAGCCGGCCTTGCCCATCTCGGCGCGCATTTCGTTGATCAGGTCCAGCTGCATCAGCGGCGACTCGGACTGCTGCACCAGGATGCCGTCGTCCTTCAGAGCCTTGAAGCAGCTCTCGTAGAAGGCTTTGTTGAACAGGCCTTCACCCGGGCCGACCGGGTCGGTCGAGTCCACGATCACCACGTCCACGCTGCCGGCCGGGCAGTTGGCCATGTAGGCCACGCCGTCGTCGAACAGCAGCTCGGCGCGGGCGTCGTCGTTGGAGTCGCACAGTTCCGGGAAGTGCTTGCGCGCCATCACCGTGACCTGCTCGTCGATATCGCACTGGGTCACGCTCTCCACGCCGGTGTGCTTGAGCACTTCGCGCAGGGTGCCGCAGTCGCCGCCACCGATGATCACTACGCGCTTGGGTGCGGCGTGGGTGAACAGCACCGGGTGGCTGATCATCTCGTGGTAGAAGAAGTTGTCCTTGCTGGTCAGCATGATGGCCCCGTCGATGGTCATCAGGTTGCCCCAGTCGGTGGTCTGGAAGATCTCGATCTTCTGGAACGGCGACTGCACCTCGTCCAGCTTGCCGGTGATGCGGTAGCCGATGGCCGAGCCGGTGCGCTCGAAGTGTTCGATGTACCAGTTGTTGCTGTCAGTCATTGGAAAACAGTCCTGTTCGGAGGGGTGGAGCCGGGCTGGCGGGCGGGGCCGCGTGGCACAGATGCCACATCCGGACGGATCGGCCCGTTCAGGTTGGAACCTGTCACGGGCGCGGGCGCGCATGATAACGAACCTGTGGGCACATAGGCGTTATCATGCCCCCCCTTTTATTGCCAACAAGGCCGACTGAAATGACCGATTGGTCCCTCGACCAAGCCCGCAAGACCTACTCGATCCCGCATTGGGCGGACGGTTACTTCGACGTGGATCAGGCCGGGCACATGGTGGTGAGACCGACCGGGGCGGACGGCCCGGTGGTGTCGCTGCCCAAGGTGGTCGATGCGGCGCGCGCGGCCGGTGCCAAGCTGCCGCTGCTGGTGCGCTTCCCGGACATCCTCGGCCAGCGCCTGGGCAAGCTGCAGGCGGCCTTCGCCCAGGCCCAGCAGGACTGGGAGTACAGCGGTGGCTACACCGCCGTGTACCCGATCAAGGTCAACCAGACCCGCGGCGTGGCCGGCACCCTGGCCAGCCACCACGGCGAGGGCTTCGGCCTGGAAGCGGGCAGCAAGCCCGAGCTGATGGCCGTGCTGGCGCTGTCGCGCCCGGGTGGCCTGATTGTCTGCAACGGCTACAAGGACCGCGAGTACATCCGCCTGGCCCTGATCGGCCGCAAGCTGGGCCTGCAGACCTTCATCGTCATCGAGAAGCCGTCCGAGCTGAAGCTGGTGCTGGAAGAGTCCAAGGCGCTGGACGTGAAGCCGGGCCTGGGCGTGCGCATGCGCCTGGCCTCGCTGGGCGCCGGCAAGTGGCAGAACAGCGGTGGTGACAAGGCCAAGTTCGGCCTGTCGCCGCGCCAGCTGCTGGACCTGTGGAAGTCGCTGCGTGACACCGAGTACGCCGACTGCCTGAACCTGCTGCACTTCCACATGGGCTCGCAGATCTCCAACGTGCGCGACATCGCCAACGGCATGCGCGAAGCCACCCGCTACTTCGTGGAGCTGTCGCGCCTGGGCGCGAAGATCACCCACGTCGACGTGGGCGGTGGCTTGGGCGTGGACTATGAAGGCACCCGTTCGCGCAGCTTCTGCTCGATCAACTACGGCCTGCATTCCTATGCCAGCAACATCGTGCAGCCGCTGGCCAATGCGTGCGAAGAATTCGGCCTGACCCCGCCGCGCATCGTGACCGAGTGCGGCCGCGCGATGACCGCGCACCACGCGGTGCTGATCGCCAACGTCTCGGAAGTGGAAGAGGCGCAGGAAGGCCGCGTGCCGGACCAGCACGACGACGAACCGGCGGCGATTCGGCACCTGCGCGAGATCCACGACGAGCTGGACGTGCGCCCGGCGGTGGAGCTGTTCCAGGAAGCGCAGCATTTCCATGCCGAAGGCCTGGCCAGCTACGCGCTGGGTCAGATCGACCTGCCGCAGCGTGCGCGTATCGACGACCTGTTCTACGCCATCGCCCACGGCGTGCGTGCGCGCCTGAGCTATGACGAGAAGAGCCACCGCCCGGTGCTGGACGAACTGAACGAGCGCCTGGTCGACAAGTACTTCGTCAACTTCAGCGTGTTCGAATCGATCCCCGACGTGTGGGCAATCGACCAGGTGTTCCCGATCGTACCGATCGAGCGCCTGGACGAGACCCCGGACCGTCGCGGCATCATCGCCGACATGACCTGCGACTCGGACGGCATGGTGGAAACCTATGTCGAGAACGAGAGCCTGGACAGCTCGCTGCCGCTGCACAGGATGAAGCCGGGCGAAAGCTACCGCATCGGTTTCTTCATGGTCGGCGCCTACCAGGAGATCCTGGGCGACATTCACAACCTGTTCGGTGATACCGACGCGGTGGAAGTGCTGGCCGATGCCGATGGCTATGCCATTACCCAGCAGCGCCGTGGCGACACCACCGACGTGATGCTGGACTACGTGGGTTACCGCCTGGACGAACTGCGCGCGACCTATGCCCAGCGCGTGGCCGAGGCCCAGTTGTCGCCGGAACGCGCGCAGGAGTTGTCGGAGGCGCTGGAAGCCGGCCTGACCGGTTACACCTACCTGTCCGACGAACCGCTGGTCTGATGGACGGCGCCGGGCCTGCCCGGCGCCACCGTTGCAGATGAGCGTCCGCGCGATCTTCCACCTGTTCCTGCATGCCGCCGTGCCAGCCCTGCTGGCATGGCTGTTCTGGCGCAAGCGCTTTGCTTCGGCGTGGCTGCTGATGCTGCTGGGATGGATCATCGACCTGGACCATCTGCTGGCCGACCCGATCTATGCACCGAACCGCTGCAGCATCGGGTTCCATCCCTTGCACACCGCACCGGCGATTGCCGTGTATGCAGGCCTGTGCGTGCCGAAGAAAACGCGGTTGTTCGGCATCGGTTTGATCATCCACATCGTGCTGGACGCGATTGATTGCTGGTGGATGCATCACCGTTGATGTTTGATGTGTGTCGACCAAGGTCGACACCTACCGGGTGTACGGCGACCGGTCGGATTGGCGCTTGGTAGAGCCGGCCGCTGGCCGGCTTCCCCAAGGCGTTCCCGGCGACCACGTGGTTGCCGGCCAGCGGCCGGCACTACCCACCGTTAGGTTGGCCGCTTCACCCCACCGGCAACCACAACGTTGCGCGCAGGCCGGGCTGCGCATTTTCCAGCGCCAGGCGCCCGCCATAACTGGCGGCGATATCGCCCACGATCGCCAACCCCAATCCACTGCTGCCCTCGCGCTCATCCAGGCGTACACCACGCTGTGTGACCTGGGACAGCGCATCCGCCGCCAGGCCAGGGCCGTCATCACGCACTTCGATGCGCAACTGCCCGTCGTGGGCTTCCGCTTCGACAGTGACCTGCTGTCGCGCCCACCGCCCGGCGTTGTCCAACAGATTACCCAGCATCTCTTCCAGATCCGCACTGGCACCGGCGAACTGCAGCGCCGGATCAATGCCTTCCGCTGTGAACGCAATGCCGCGTTCGCCATGCACGCGTGCCATCAGCCGGCACAGCGCCTGCGCGACAGTCGCCACGTCGGTGCGTTGGCGATGGTTGGCGGCCAACCCAGCGGCCAGGTAGCGGTCGACACTGGCCTGCATGCGGGCGCTCTGCTCACGAACGGTCGCCCGCCAGTCCCTGCCGTCGCCGTCGGCCTCGGTGGCCAATACGCTCAACGGGGTTTTCAGCGCATGCGCCAGATCCTGTGCACTGGTGCGCGCGCGCGCGACCATGCGTTGCTGGTGGTCCAGCAGCGCGTTGAGTTCCTCACCCAGTGGTGCGACTTCCGCTCCCAGTTCCTGCGTGTCGATGCGCTGCGCATCGCCGCGCCGTACCCGTTCCAGCTGCGCACCGAGGCGATGCAGCGGGCGCAGGCCGAAGTGGACCTGGCTGGCGAGCACCGCCAGCCACGCCGCGACCAGCACGCCCAGCGCGATGGCGGTGCGCTGCCGGAACGCGGCCACATCCGCATCCAGCGCGCTGCGGTCGGTGGCAACCACGGCGACTAACGGTGCGCTGGCGCGCGGCAGGCGCACCTGCTGCACGCGTGCACGCAGGGATTGCTGGAGTGGCCCAGCCAGATTGCGCGTGGCCGCACCTGTGGCCATGGCCGGCAGGGTTTCATCCCACAGCGAGCGCGACTGCAGCAGCACGCGGCCATCGGCACCGGCAATCTGCCAATAGGCACCGGAGAACACGCGCTGGAAGCGCGCGTCATTCGGTTCCTGGCGCAGGCGCAGCTGTCCTTCCGGGTCCACTTCGGCCTGCGCCAGCAGGGTCAGCATGTCCTGCTGCAGTTCGTGGTCGAGGCGGTCACGCGCGCTGCGCTTGAACAGTTCGCCCAGCAGCGCGCTGGCCAGCAGCGAAACCAGCAGCAGGCCGGCGCCGCCAGCCAGCAGCAGGCGCCGTCGCAGGGAGGGTTGCCGGCTCACGGCGCGGCCAGCCGCCAGCCCTGGCCGCGCACGGTCTGGATCAGGTCGATGCCGACCTTGCGGCGCACGCGTCCGAGCAGCACGTCCAGCGCATTGGAGTCCGGGTCGTGGCCACCGTCGAACACCTGTTCGCCCAGGCGGTCGCGGCCGATCACCTGGCCGCTGTGGTGGATGAAGTAACTGAGCAGGCGGAACTCCTGCGGGCTGAGCGACAGCGGTTGGCCGTCCAGCTCGAAACGGCCAGCGTTGACGTCCAGCTGCAGCGGCCCGCAGTGCAGGCGCGGGCTGGCGTGGCCATGGCTGCGGCGGATCAGGGCGCGCAGGCGCAGCACCAGTTCGTCGGCCTGGAACGGTTTGGTGAGGTAATCGTCGGCGCCTGCGTCGAAGCCGGCCAGCTTGTCGTGCCAGCGCCCGCGTGCGGTCAGCACCAGCACCGGGAAGCTGCGGCCGTTGCCGCGCCAGCGCTCGATCACGCTCAATCCGTCCAGCCCGGGCAGGCCCAGGTCGACGATGGCCGCCTGCAGGTCTTCGATCTGGCCGATCTCCTCGGCCTGGCGGCCGTCGGCGACCACGTGCACCACGTAGCCGGCCTGTTCCAGCAGGGGCACCAGGCGCTGTGCCAGTGCGGCATCGTCTTCGGCCAACAGGATGCGCATCAGTCGTCCAGCTCCGTCTTCAGCAGCTTTCCGCTGCGCGCATCATAGTCCAGCTCCACCACCACGCCGTCGCTGCGCAGGATCTCCACTTCGTAGACGCCGTCGTCCAGCTCCACTTCCAGCAGTTGGCCCGGAAAGCGCTTGAGCGCATCGCGCACCACGCTTTCCAATGGCACGTAGCGGCCCTGCTGCACGGCGCGGCGCGCGACCTGCTGCGCCGGGTCCTGTGCGGGCGCGGCGGCGGTCGGGGCGCTGGCCAGGGCCAGCAGCAGGGGCAGGGTGGAGAGCATCGGGGCGCGGGGAGGACTGTAGGACCAGGCGTGAGTGTGGCGGAGGTGACTAACAGCTGGTTAACAGTGCCGGCTAAGGCGCTGTTAACCACGGGCTGCATTGTGGCGTTGCCGGGATGGTCCGGCCACGAACACGAACACGAACACGAACAGGAGAACCCCCATGTTGAAGTCACTCACCCTCGCCACTGTTGCCCTGCTGGCCGTCGCGCCGGCCGTACAGGCTGCGCCGCTGGGCATGGCCCAGGTTGAACAGACCCTGCGCAAGGCCGGCTACACCCAGATCCACGAGATCGAACGCGATGATGGCCTGTGGGAGGCTGACGTGAGCCGCGCCGATGGCCGCTTCAGCGAGGTCTACGTGGACCCGAAGACCGGCGAGATCTTCGATGAGCACAGCAGCCGCGCGCTGTTGACCACCGAGCAGGTGCTGGCACGGGCACAGGCGCATGGCCTGCGCGAGATCCATTCGCTGGAACGCGATGGTGCGACCTGGTCGCTGGAAGCCCGCAATGCCCGCAACCAGAAGGTGGAGGTGCGCCTGAGCGGTTATGACGGCCGCATCCTGCACAGCGAGCGCGATGGCTGGCTGGATTGATTCGCGTGCGGGTAGGTGCCGGCCGCTGGCCGGCACGGAATGCAGAGCGTGTCGACCAAGGTCGACACCCACCGGCACATGCAAGGTCGACACCTACCAAGCGTACGCAGCGATAGTGGCCGACCTTGGTCGGCCCAGGCCCGACGCGGGGCGTTACCAGCCAAACGGCGGCGGGTAATCCCAATAGCCCGGGCCGCGGCCGTAGTAGCCGCCGTACGGGCCGAAGAAGCCCGGGCCCTTGCCTTCGCTCACGTGGATGTTGACGTTGACCCCGTGGGTCTTGCCCTCATCGGTGGTGTAGTTCTTGCTCAGGTTCAGCGTGGCGGCGTTGTAGTGGCTGTTGCCACCGTTCTTGGAATAGCCGATGCCGGTGGTGAAGCTGCCGGATACCTTGACCTTGTCGTCGGTGACGTCGGCGATCTTCGCGTCGTCGTGTACGCGCGGGCCGCTCTTGTCACCGTAGTACGTGCCCGGCGGATCCTGCTGCAGGGCCGGGTCGTTGAGGTAGCGCATCGGCGCCTGCGGCAGCGTCAGGTCCAGGCCGGCAGCCTGCGGCGCGGTGGCGCCGGCGGCGGACTGGGCCAGCACGGTTCCCGGCAGGGCCAGGCACAGCAGCAGGGTCAGGGGGCGGATCATGACGGTGCTCTAGCGGACAGATGGCCGCGCAACACGCGGCGGTACAGGCCGACGCTAGCAGGGGCTGCTTGAATGATGCCTGTCGGCGCCCGCTCGCGGTAGAGCCAGGCCATGCCTGGCTGCAGGCTACAAGCGCCCGAACCCGAACAGCCCCGCCAGCGGATGCGCCCGCCGCTCGATCCCGGCCCGCAGCAGCTGCGCGCCGATCATCGAATAGGTGATGCCGTTGCCGCCGTAGGCCATGGCGAAGTGCACCCGCGGCCCCCACTGATCGTGCGGGCCGAAGAACGGCAGGCCGTCCGCCGTTTCGGCGAAGGTGCCGGCCCAGGAAAACGCCGGCACCGGGTCCAGCCGTGGGAACCAATGCAGCAGCTGCTTCATCAGCTTGTCGGCCTTGCTCTGAACGCGCCGGTCGCGGCGGGCGGGGATGTCGATGGCGTCGTCCAGCCCGCCCACCAGCAGGCGACGGTCGCCTGTGGCGCGCAGGTACAGGTAGGGGCGGGCGCTCTCCCACACCATGGTGGTGCGCAGCCGGCCAAGCACGTCCGCATCGATGGGATCGGTGATGAAGGCGTAGCTGCTGCGGTCGCGTGCAACCCGTTGCTTGAGCCAGCGCTGGTTGGCATAGCCCATGGCCAGCACCACGTGGCGGGCGCGGATGGTGGCACCGTCTTCGGTACGGGCGGTCACCCCGCGCGCAGTGGCATCGAGGCTGTGCAGCACCGTGCGGTCATGCACGTGGCCGCCGCGCCGACGCAGGCGCTGCAGCAGCGCATAGGTCAGCCGATACGGATCGACCCGCGCCGCCTGGCGCGTGAGCAGGGCACCACCGGCGTCCACGTCGAAGCGTTCCTGCAGTGCCTCCGGGCCCAGCCAACGGGCATCCAGGCCGATGCTGCGCCGCGCCTCACCTTCGGCCATCAGGCGCGGAACGTCGCGATGGCGGCTGGCCAGGTACAGGCTGTCCATGCGCTGGAAATCCACGTCCTTCAACCCGCGTGCCACGTCGCCCAGCGCTGGGATTGCTTCCGCACACGCCCGGTAGGCAAGCGCCGCGGCGTCTTGGCCATAGCGCTGGGCCAGTTCCAGCAGGTGGGTGTCGATCTCGTACTGCAGCAGCGCGGTGCTGGCAGCGGTGCTGCCCCAGCCGATGTCACGCTGCTCGATCACCGCCACGTCGTGGCCATGCCCGGACAACTCGTCGGCAATCAGCGAACCGGTGATGCCGCCGCCGACCACCAGCACGTCGCAGCGCAGATCCCGCGCCAGCGGTGGGAAGGCGTGGATCAGGCCGTTGCGCACCGCCCACCACGGGTAGCCACTCTTCAGGTCCATGAGTGGGCGGCTCAGGCTGTGGGGCGACCGGTGTGCGGGGTGTGGATCAGTTCGGACAGATCGAAGCCCTGCAGGCGGGCGGTGGCCAGATAATGATCCTGCACGGTGGCGTCCAGCTGCGGTTCGCGGGCCAGCAGCCACAGGTACTTGCGGTCCGGGCTGCCGACCAGCGCCACGCTGTAGTCCGGAGCGACCTGGATCACCCAGTAGTCGCCCTTGGCGAACGGCAACCAGCGCAGACCCTTGGGCAGGAAGCTCACCTCCAGCCGCGCGCTGTCGTTGTCGATGGCACAGGCCTCGCCGGTGGCTTCCTCGACGTCGCCGTCCATGCGGCAGCGGTTGGTGACGCCGACGTTGCCGTTGTCGAGCAGGGTGTAGTGCGCCGACACGTCGGTGCAGCCTTCCGGCTCGTGGCGCATCGGCAGGCGTGCGATTTCGTACCAGGTGCCCAGGTAGCGGGGCAGCTTGAGGTCGGCGACGGTCTTCAGCGGCGGGTGGTCGGTCATCGGCGGTCGTGGCAGGGGTGGGCCTCCACGATGCCGATGGCCTTGCCATGGGCGGGTGAAGCCGGGGCGATGGCCGTGTCCAGAACGTTCCGTCGCCGCTGCGGCGTGGCCGTTGTCACCGGCGTGGCGGTATGCTGCCGCCAGCGCCGTGTTTTCCTGATCCAACCGAGGTGGAGGTGCCGATGTACCAGGTAATCCTGTTGAAGAGTGAATCCGCGTTCGCACGCGAGCAGTGGCCGCAGGTTGATGACCTGGTCGACTACGAGGGCGTCAGCTACAGCCTGCGTGCCGGCCCGCGCCAGCCGCTGCCCACCGACCACGACTGGCACCCGGTGGCGGTGTATGCGCCCGATGAGATCACCGAGGAAGAGTTCCAGGACTGGTACGCGCTGCAGCAGCCGGTCGTGGAAGAGCTGCGCCTGAAGTACTGACTTCGCCGGCGTGGCGTGCGTGCGCGCGGAAACGCAGGCGGGGTGAACCGACGGGATAGAGTCGATTCGCCCGGCCACGATCACCCCGCCGCAATCGCCAGGCCGTTATCGCCCCGTCGTGACCACCCCGCGCCATCACCCCGTCGAAGCTCCCATCGCGGTGGGTGTGGTCCTCTGCCCCACCATCCGGCCTTTACCGCCTGTGCCGTATAGTCGCGCGCAGGCGCGGTGGTCCGCGCGAAACGGTGTGGCTGGCGTGTCTTCTTTCCTGCGATCGATCCGTGCACGGGGGCCTTGGCTGGCCCTGCTGCTGTGCACTGCCTTCCTGCTGTCCGCACCGGTGCTGGCCCAGGATGAGGACCCCACGCCGAAGCAGCAACTGGCGGACATCGATTCCAGGCTGAAGGAGGTCGAGCGCAAGCGGGGCGATGCAGAGGCCATCGAGACACTGGCGATGCTGTCCGAGAATGCCTCGCAGGCCCGGCGCGATGCCGAAGCGCTGGAGAAGGCGTTGCAGCCGCAGCTGGATCGGATCAGCGAACAGCTGGCGCAGCTGGGCACGCCTGCGGAAGGCACCACCGAACCGCCGGAACTGGCCGCGCAACGACGCACCATCACCAAACAGCGCGACGGCCTGGCCGCGTCGGTAGCGCAGGCCAAGGCCAGTGCCGTGCGTGCCCAGCAGCTGGCAGCCGACATCGACCAGCAGCGCACTGCGCAACGCGCCGAAGACATGGGGAAGAAGGTCGCCTCGCCGTTGTCTCCGGCGCTGTGGAGCAAGGTGGCCGAGCGCCTGCCGATCGATATCGCACGCGTTGCGCCGTTGGCCGAGCAGGGGCGCGATACGTTTGTTGCTGGTGTCCGGGCCAATGGCTGGGGCACGCCGTTGCTGGGCCTGCTGGCCGCGCTGGTGATGATGTTCCCGCTGCGGCTGTGGCTGCGCAGGCTGGGGCGGCGCTTTGCGGCGTCCGAGCGTGCGCCGGACGGTCGCCTGCGGCGATCCGGCCTGGCCATGTGGCTGCTGCTGGTCGGTACGCTGCTGCCCGGCTATGCCGTGGTGGTGCTGATGGCAGCGCTCGATGCGATCGATGCAATCGCGCCGCGCCTGCAGGTGGTGGCCGACGGCCTGGAGACGGCCACCTTCCGCGCCGCCTTCATTGCGGCGCTCAGCGCGTGCATGCTGGTACCCAAGCGTCCGTCGTGGCGTTTGCTGAATCTGGATGACACCGCCGCACTCAAGCTGCGCAAGTACGCGTGGGGCGCGGCGGCGCTGGCCTGGCTGAGCACGGTGCTGGTCGCCCTCGATCAGGCCACGCGTACCAGCGACGTCACCACGGTGGCGCTGGACGGCCTGATTGCGCTGACCTACCTCGGCCTGATCATGGCCATGCTGGTGACCCTGGCACGCCTGCATCGCCGGCAGACCGCCGAGGCCGAGGCCAAGCTGGAGGCACAGGCCGATGGCGTGGGCGCGGCCACGCCGGTGCGTCGCAGCAGCTGGCTGGTACTGGCCCGGGTAGCGGGCAACATTGCGGTGGTGGCGGCCATCATCGCCACATTGCTGGGCTACCTGAACTTCGCCAAGTTCGTGAACCAACAGCTGATCGGCGGCAGCATCGTAGTGCTGGCCGCGACCCTGCTGTTCAAGTTCGTCGATGACCTGAGCACCTGGATGCTCAACGCCGACAGCAAGGTTGGCCAGACCATCCTGCTCAGCACCGGCCTGAGCGTATCGCGGCTGGAGCAGGCCGGCGTGCTGCTGTCGGCGGCGTTGCGTACCATCGTCGTACTGATCGCGCTGCTGGCCCTGGTGGCACCGTTCGGCAACATCGGCGCGGTGGTGGAGCGCTTCACTTCACTGTTCACGACCGGATTCGATATCGGTGGCACCAAGCTGGCACCGGCGGGGATCGTGTTGGCGGTACTGGCGCTGCTGGCCGGCCTGGCGATCACCCAGCTGGTGCAGCGCTGGCTGACCGACACCTACCTGCCCAAGACCGAACTGGATCTGGGCGCACGCAATTCGGTCAGTACGGTTGCCCGTTACGTGGGCATCATCATCGCGGTGATCTGGGCGCTGAGCGCGATGGGCCTGCAGCTGAGCAAGCTGGCGTTGCTGGTCAGTGCGCTGTCAGTGGGTATCGGTTTTGGCCTGCAGGTGATCACCCAGAACTTCGTCTCCGGCCTGATCCTGCTGGCCGAGCGCCCGGTGAAGATCGGCGACTGGGTGAAGCTGGGCGACCAGGAGGGCGACATCCGCCGCATCAGCCTGCGTTCGACCGAGATCCAGGTGGGCGACAAGTCGACGCTGATCGTGCCCAACTCCGAGCTGGTCACCAAGACCGTGCGCAACATGACGATGGGCAACAACCAGGGCCGCATCCAGATCCAGTTCGCGGTGCCGCCCAGCACCGATGTCGGCAACCTGCGGCAGGCGTTGCTGGATGCGTACACCGCGCATACCAACGTGCTGAAGCAGCCGGCGCCGACGGTCTACATCGACAGCATTGCCGGTGGCCAGATCACCATCAACAGCTTCGCGTACGTGGCCAGCCCGCGGCAGGTCTACGCCACCCGCAGCGATCTGTACTTCAGCCTGCTGCAGATACTGGCGGAGCGGAACATTCCGCTGTCGACCCCGACCGATATCCACATCACCCGCGATCCGCAGGAGTAGGGGGTGTTCTGCAGGGCTGCGCCCTGCACCCGTGGTAGTGCCGGCCGCTGGCCGGCAACCTCAGAAGCAACCGCAACCGCAGGCATTCCGTGGTTTGGCGGGGCGGTGTCGGAGTGCGGGGACGCCGTGAATCCGTCCATGGAGGCTTGGCAGCCGCATCCATGCGGCTGACACCCCACACTCCGACACCGCCCCACCTCTGACAGATTCCTGCGGCTGTCGGTAGGTGTCGACCTTGGTCGACATTTCTGTCAGATATCGAAATCAATCTGGGATCAGATCCGTTTTCCTCCGGAAAACGGATCTGATCCCATCGGCATGTCCAACAGACCGCAGCAAACTGTCGAAGGCGGTGTGGGTCCGGTTGCGGGGGCGTGAGCCGCATGGATGCGGCGACCGAGCTTACATGGGGGAGGGCGCTTTGCTTGCGAAGCACTGCTTCGCAAGCGCCCGAACGCACAGCCGCCAGCGGCTGGGCCAGGCCCCGGAAGGGGGACTTGCAGCGTCCCCCGCAACCGGACCCACCCCGCCAAACCACGGAATGCCCGCTGTTGCCGTTGCTTCTGAGGTGGCCGGCCAGCGGCCGGAACTACCACGGGTGCAGGGCGCAGCCCTGCAAAGAACCCTACCCCCGCGGTCGGCCGCGCGAGGGCACCAGTGCGAACGTGTCCACTGCCAGCTTCTCGGCATGGTTCAACCACGCGCGGATTTCCAGATCATCCACTTCGTGGTCCAGCCCGAACGACACGTTGATCTTGCCGTTGGCATCGGGCTGCACCCACTGCTGGGCCAGCACCACCTTGCGCTGCGAGGACACCGCTTCGATCCAGAAACCACGATCGGGGCGCGTGCTCGCCACCAGCTGCAGCATGTACTGGCCGGCGCGGGTGCGGCGACCCTTCTGGGTGATCATGTGCGCCTGGCGCACGCTCGGGCGCGGGCCCTGGAATGCGTCCAGCGGTGCATCCACGGCAATGCCGCCACGCAGGTCGTTGTCACGGTACAGCTTGATGCCGTTGTCGCGGTTGACCAGCAGGGCGCACCAGTCGCCATCGGCCGAGCCATCCTCGAACGCGGTGCAGCGGTCGACATAGGCCAGGGTGTTGTCCGGGTCTGCATCATCAAACTGGCGCGAGGTGTTCTCCAGATACACCGACTTCAATCCCCAGTCCTTGTCATATTCCAGCAGCACCGGCGGTTGCACGTGCTGCAGGCCGACCACCACCTGGTCGTCGCCGTCGATCCTCAGTTCGCGGGTCGGCTCACCCAGCCACAGCGAGCGGGCGAAGGCGAGGTACTGCGGGTAGTCTCGGCCGCCATCACGCTGGGTGGCCACGCTGGCGCTGGGCGCGCGCTGGGTATCGATCAGTGAACGGCCAAAGCCCATCGTCTTCAGGTTCGGGTCCAGCAGGCTGAGCAGGGTCGCACCCGAATCCAGAGTGGTGCCGGCGTCGGCGCTGAGCTGCTGCGGCGCAATGCCATCGCCCAGGAACAGCAGCAGGTTCTCGCGCTTCTGCCGGGTCAGGATGTGGGTCAGATCGTTGGGCATCGCCAGGTGGTCGGAGGCGATCACGATCAGCGTGTCCTTGCCGTACGGGCTGGCCTGGATGCGTTCGACCAGCTGCGAGATCAGCCGGTCACTGCACTTGAGCGCGTTGAGCATGTTGATGTTGCCGTACTGGCTCTGGTAGCGCTCGCCCTTGCACGACACCGGCAGATGGCCCGCCGGGTGGTGGGTGTCCATGGTGAGCGTGGTGAGCATGAACGGCGAGCCGGCGCGCGAGAGCTGTTCGAAGCGCTGGTAGGCGGTATCCAGCAGCACGTCGTCGTGCACGCCCCAGGCGGAGTAGTGGATGCGTCCGATCTTTTTCTGCTGCTTGAACCAGGCGAGGTCATGCACTTCGTCAAAACCGTGGCTGGCCAGGAACTGGCCCTTGCCGGCGAACTGGCCGTTGGCCCCGCCCAGGTAATGGTTGGTATAGCCCTGCTGCTTCAGGTAGTCGCCCAGGCACACCGCCTTGGGCAGGAAGCTGCCCATCCGGTCCATGCTGTTCTCATCGCCCTGCGAAGTGGTCAGCGGCACGCCGCACATCGACGACACCAGGCCGGCAATGGTCCAGCCGCTGCCCTCGGCCGAGGCCAGGTTGCGCACGTCCAGCGACTCGGACGCCAGCCGGTTGAGATTGGGCATCAGGCCCGGGAATACGTTTTCGTCCAGGTAGGTGCGCTCCAGGCTCTCGCCGTAGATCCAGACGATGTTGCGCGGGCGCTGCAGCGGCTGCGTCGGTACCTGGTATTCGGGGGCGATGCGGGCGAAGTCGACCGGGCGCAGCTGCTGGTACAGGCGTTGGCCGTCGCGGGCCAGCGGGCTGATCATGATCGTGGCCACCCACACGGCCGCGAAGCCCGCGAACAGCACGCCACCGTGGCCGGGCCGGCGCCAGCGCTTCACCCGCGTGGCGAACAGCGGCAGCAGCGAGACCAGCGCCAGCACGATGAAGCCGGCGATGTAGCCCTTGAAGTCGGAGACTCCGGCGCCTTCCATGTCGGCGCCGAGGTGGTACAGCGTGGCGGCGTTGAGCCCATCACCGGACAGCTTGTCGATCAGCCACCATGCGCTGAGCGTGAGCAGCAGCAGCGAGAACGCACTGGCCTTCCACCACACCCATTTGCCGGACGCGAGGAACAACCAGCACAGCAGCAACAACGACAGCAGCAGTATCCAGAGCATAGGCAGCTTCGGCAGTGACGGGGTGGTGGTGATGGACGTCGTACCGACGCGTGTCCATCCGACCGGCGCTGCCGCAAGCACATGCATGTGACAGGCCGATGACCCGATAGTGCATGCACGAACCTGACTGAAATGTTTGTTCAAATGACGCGCGCGAAATCGCGCTCAGAAGGTAAAACGAGCGTGAAAGGCTTCGTTGGATTGCATTAAAAACCGCATGAATACGGGTGTTTTCGTAGATTCGCTAGCGATGCCCGCGCTCTTCGCGTGCCCGCGCGCGACGATCGAACAGCAATGCACTGGTCACGATGCCAAGGCCGAGCACTACGCCGATGAACAACAGAATCAGGGCGATGAGCGGGTAGCCGAACAGATGCCAGCCGGTGTCGATCTTCATCATCATCGCGGCGGCCATGATCAATGCCGCGCTGATGATGCCGGCCGCCACGCGGTTGGCGATCTTCTGCAGGTTCTCCATCAGCCGCGATTCTTCCAGGCCCGTCACCTTCATCTGCAGACGGTTCTCGGCCAGCAGCGCCATGATGTCCGACAGCTTGCGCGGCCCATCGCGCAGCAGCTGCTGCAGCTCCATCGCCTCGCTGGCGATGTTGGCTGCCGACAGGGACTTCTTCAGGCGCGCACGCATCACGTGCTGCAGCTGGCGTTCGACGATACGGCGGGTATCCAGGTCCGGTGCCAGCAAGCGGCATACGGTTTCCAGGTTGAGCAGCGCCTTGCCGAGCAGGCTCAGTTCCGGCGGGGTGCGCAGGCCGCAGGCGGTGGCGATGCGCACCATGTCCAGCACCACGCGGCCTTCGGAGAAACTGCCGCTGGCGGCGTAGCGCGCGATCAGCTGGCCGGTCTCGCGCAGGTAGCGCTCTTCGTCGAAGGCCTCCAGCCGCGTGCTGATGCTGATCAGATCGTCGGCTACTTCCTCGCCACGGCCATCGACTGCGGCGAACAGGATCTTCAGCAGCCGCTCGCGCAGGCGCGGCGGCATGTGCGCGACCATGCCCAGGTCGAAGATCGCCAGCCGTCCATCGGGCATCACCCGCAGGTTGCCGGGGTGCGGGTCGGCGTGGATCTCGCCGTGCACGAAGATCTGGTCCAGGTAGCCGCGGATCAGAGCCGCCGCCAGCGGGTCCATCGATTGTTCGGTGCGGCGCACATCGGGAATCGCATCCACGCGCACGCCGGTGGCCAGTTCCATGGTCAGCACGCGCTGGCTGCTGTAGTCCCACAGCGGTTGCGGAATCCACAGGCGGCGGAACGGCTTCAGGTGTCGGCCGAAACGGGCCAGGTTCTCGGCCTCGGCGTGGTAGTCCAGCTCCTGCATCAGGGTCTTTGCGAACTCGTTGAGCCAGTCGCGCAGGCGCACGCGGCGGCCCACCTGGGTCAGGTGGTCGGCGGCCAGCGCGAAGCTGCGCAGCGCCTCCAGGTCCGAGCGAAGTTGTGCAGCCACTTCAGGCTTCTGCACTTTCACTGCCACCTGGCGTCCGTCGTGCAGCACCGCGCGATGCACCTGCGCGATCGAGGCACAGCCCAGCGGTTCGGGATCGAATGAGGCGAACAGCTTGTTCACCGGTGCGCCCAGCTCCTGCTCGACGATCGCATGGATGCGCTCGACCGGAATCTCGGCCACCTTTTCCTGCATGCGCTCCAGGGCTGTGGCGAACTCCACCGGCACCATGTCCGGGCGCGTGGACAGCATCTGGCCCAGCTTGACGAAGGTCGGGCCCAGCGCTTCCAGGTCGCTGACGAACTGTTCCGGGTTGCCGTCCGCGGGAACATCGGCTGGATTGCCCGCGGCATCCAGGTTCATGCCCGAGAACACCCCTGAATGGCGATAGCGCATCAGCAGGCGCAGGATCTGGCTGCGCCGGTTCATGCCTTTGACCAGCGGAGGATTGCCATTGGCGGTGGGCGGATTGCTCAAGCGGAACTCCCATGCGACGAAGACAGGTAGCGCCGGCCACGGGCCGGCGATGTCCGGATTCCGCAGTGTCGCCGGGGGGCGGTGGGCACGCGGTGAATCCGACGTCTTCCGCAGTCCACACCGGATCGGTCAGAATCCGCTCATTCCCTCTCTGGACTCCCCATGGCCGGTGCCAGCCTGTTCGCCCTGCTCGACGATATCGCCACCCTCCTCGACGATGTCTCGGTCCTGACCAAGGTCGCGGCGAAGAAAACCGCCGGCGTGCTGGGCGACGACCTGGCGCTGAACGCGCAGCAGGTCACCGGGGTCAACGCCAACCGCGAACTGCCGGTGGTGTGGGCGGTGGCCAAGGGCTCGCTGGTCAACAAGGTGATCCTGGTGCCCGCAGCATTGGCGATCAGTGCGCTGGAGGCCTGGCTGCACAGCCGCGGCTGGAACGTGCCGCTGATCGTGCCGCTGATGATGATCGGCGGCGCGTTCCTGTGCTTTGAGGGCGTTGAGAAGCTGGCGCACCGGTTCCTGCACTCAGCCGAGGACGACGCCGAGCATCAGGCCGAGCGGCGCAAGGCGCTGGCCGACGCGCAGGTGGACATGGTGGCGTGGGAGAAGGACAAGGTGAAAGGCGCGATCCGCACCGACTTCATCCTCTCGGCCGAGATCATCGTACTGACCCTGGGCGTGGTCGCCACGGCATCGTTCACCAACCAGCTGGTCACGCTGGCCGTGGTTGCACTGGCGATGACGGTCTTCGTCTATGGGCTGGTGGCGGGCATCGTGAAGCTTGATGACGTCGGCCTGTACCTGTCGCGCAAGGGTGGGGCCGTGGCCGCCTTCGGTCGCGGCCTGGTGGCCTCGGCGCCGTGGCTGATGAAGTTCCTGTCGGTGGCCGGCACCATTGCCATGTTCCTGGTGGGCGGAGGCATCCTGGTGCACAACGTACCGGCGCTGCACCACGCAGTACAGGCGATGGGCGGCGAGGGGCAGTGGGGCTGGCTGGTCAGCGCGGTGGGTAACATGGTGGTCGGCATCATCGCCGGCGCCATCGTGCTCGCGGCCGTGACCGGGTTCCAGAAGCTGCGCGGCAAGTAATCACCGGCGGGTCGCAAGGTAGAGGCCGACCTTGGTCGGCGCTTCGTTTCCTGCGTGTGCCAACCAAGGTTGGCACCTACCAAAGCGGTTCAGGGTGGTCGGCATCGTCGCCGGCGGGTTCCCAGGTAGAGGCCGACCTTGGTCGGCGCTTCGTTTCCCGCGTGTGCCAACCAAGGTTGGCACCTACCAAAGCGGTTCAGGGGGGTCGGGATCATCGCCGGCGGGTTCCCCGGTAGAGGCCGACCTTGGTCGGCGCTTTGTTTGGCGCGCGTGCCAACCAAGGTTGGCACCTACCAAAGCGGTTCGCGACGGGCCGGACGGTCAGCCCGCCTGCACGCGGTTCTTGCCCTGTCGCTTGGCCGCATACAACGCGTCATCCGCACGGCGCAGCAAAGCCTCGGTATCGTCGCCCGGCTGCCATTGCGCCAGCCCGGCGCTGAAGTGCACCGGCACGCGCCGGTCCTGCACGGTCAGCACACGGTGCGCCAGTGAGCGTTGCAGGCGCTGCACGGTGGCCATGCTGTCGGCACCCTGGGTTTCCGGCAGCACCAGCACGAACTCGTCGCCACCCAGCCGTGCGATGCCGTCAGTGGCGCGCAGCAGCAGCCTGCAAACGGCCACCAGGTGCTGCAGCAACGCATCGCCGCCGGCGTGGCCGTGCGCCTCGTTGGTCAGGTGGAAATCATCCAGGTCGATCACCGCCACGCCCAGCGGTGAGTTGTTGCGCGCAGCACGCGCCAGTTCACGCTGCAGCAGTTCGTCCAGGCCGCGGCGGTTCAGCGCCTGGGTCAGCGGATCGATGCGCGCCAGGTCACCGGCGGCACGCAGTTCCTGCTCCAGCTCGGCAATGCGCTGTTCGGCGCGTTCCACTTCCTGCCGCGCATTGGCCAGGTGATCGCGGGCCTGCGCGGCCTGCTGCTGTACCTTGCCGGTGTCGCGCATCACGTCCTGCAGCAGCTGGTTGAGGTCGGCGATGCTACGCGCCTCGCGCAGCTGCAGTGCGTAGCTGCCGATGCGGTCGTGGTATTCGCCGGTGCTGGTGGCCATGCCATCCATGCGCTCGATGAACTCGCCCATCAACCCGCGCATCGCCGCCTTCGAATCGTCGATGCCCTGGCGCAGCAGGCCCTGCTTGTAGATCACTTCGCGCAGTTCGGCACGGGTGCGCTCGACTGCCTCGGCTTCCAGCGGCCCGTCCAGCAGCTGGCGCACCGCCGCGATCTGGCCCTGCAGCCAACTGCGGTCGTCCAGCAGCTCGCTCACGTTTTCCAACAGCAGCGCGAACAGTTCCAGCAGCAGCGCCTGCTGCTCCTGCCAGCTCTCGGCACGCACGCCGACCTGGTGCCCGAGTTCGCGCACGCCCTGTTCGATCGGCTCCAGTGCGGTACCCGGCTGCCACTGGCGCAGGCGCGTGGCCAGCGCCTGCGCTTGTTCGCGCAGATCCGGGTCGTGCTGCAGCAGGGCCACCACCGCGCCACCCAGCAGCAGCCGCAGCTGCTCGGACAGGCGCAGGCTTTCCGGCTGTCCGTCCGGCGAATGCTGTTCGATGGTGCGGATGTACTTGTCGATCAGCTGCCGCATCGCGCGCCCGTAGCGCGGCCAATCGGCACTGGCCTGCGCCGACTGCAGGCGGTCGCCCATGTCACCCAGTTCGCCGGGCAGGGTGGCCATACCGTTGGCGAAGGCGGCCAGCAGCGGTTCCGGCGCGTCGGCGCCGGCGAACAGCTGCTGCAGTGCCACGGCACCACCGCCCTGCAGTACCACGCGGTCGCCCAGCCCATCGTCCACCACCGCGCGCACGCGTGCCGGCGGCCCAAGGGCGGTACCGGGGGCAGGGCGGTGGTCGGGCTGGTCCGTCATGGAGCGAATCCTGGGGGCTGGCAGGGACTGGTTCCAGCATATCGGCGCGGCCGCCGACGGCTTGAACGGCTAGGATGGGCGACAGGATGCCGCAGTGGAGGTGGTGATGCGCGTGATGTTGCTGGGGGCGACCGGCCTGGTCGGCGGGCTGGCCCTGCCCCGGCTGCTGGACGACCCGCGCTGCAGTGACGTGGTGGCGCCCACCCGCCGCCCGTTGGGCATGACCCACGGGAAGCTGGAGAACCCGGTACTGGCCTTCGACGCGTTGCCCACTTCGCCAGCATGGGCGCGCGTGGACGCGGTCATCTGCGCGCTCGGCAGCACCATTGCCCAGGCCGGCAGCCGCGAGGCCTTCCATCGCATCGATCATGACTACCCGTTGGCCTTCGCCCGCCTGGCGCAGGCACAGGGTGCACAGACTTATGTGCTGAATTCCGCGGCCGGCGCCAATCCACAGTCGTCGATCTTCTACAGCCGGGTGAAGGGCGAGCTGGAGCGTGACCTGCGCGCGCTGGGCTTCAACGCGTTGACCCTGGTTCGTCCAGGGCTGATCGGGGGCGAGCGCAACGAGGTGCGTCGTGGCGAGCGCCTGGCCCTGACGATGTTGGGTGCATTGGGGCCGGTGTTGCCACGGGCGTGGCGGATCAACCCGGCGAGCGAGATCGCCAAGGCACTGGTCGAGTCCGCGCTGGCCCCGCAGCCGGGTGAGCACGTGGTTGCATCGAGCGCACTGGTCGGCTGATGTCACGTGCGCTGCGCCTGACCCAGTTGCTGCAGCTGCTGCGCCGCCATCGGCGGCCGGTGGCCGGGCAGACGCTGGCCGAAGCGCTGGGCATCAGCCTGCGCACGCTGTACCGCGATATCGAGACCCTGCGTGAGCAGGGCGCTGACCTGCGTGGCGAGGCCGGCGTTGGCTACCAGCTGGCGCCGAGCGACACCCTGCCACCGATGACCCTGCCGCCGGCCGAGATCGATGCGCTGGTGCTCGGCCTGCGCTGGGTCGCCGCGCGCACCGAGCCGGCGCTGGCCGAGGCCGCACGTGATGCCCTGGCGCGCATCGCGCATGTGCTGCCAGCAGCGCGCCGGGAAGCCTTGCGTGACAGTGGCCTGCGCGTTGGCCCTTCGCGCGCTGCGGCCAAGGTGCCGGCTGCGCGTCTGCAGGCCGTGCGCGAAGCAGTGGGTTCACAGCAGCGCCTGAAGTTCGGCTACGAGGATGCGCACGGCCAGCGCAGCGAGCGCATCGTCTGGCCGTTCGCGCTGGGCTACTTCGATGAGGTGCCGATGCTGGCGGCGTGGTGCGAGAGCCGCGAGGATTTCCGCCATTTCCGTCTGGACCGCATCCGCCAGGCGCGTGTGCTGGAGGATCACTACCTCGTGCCACGCGCCACCCTGCTGCGGCGCTGGCAGAAGGCGCAGGGCATTGCACCCGACTGGCTGGATCGCTCATAGCCACAGCAACAGCGGGGAGCAAGGGGTGTAGAGTCGACTGTTAGTCGACTATCGCGCGCAGCGCGGGGGTTCAAGCAGGCTGAAGGAAGAGTAGTCGACTAACAGTCGACTCTACCGACGGTCGACTATCGCGCGCAGCGCGGGGGTTCAAGCAGGCCGAAGGAAGAGCAGTCGACTAACAGTCGACTCTACCGACGGCCGACTGTCGCGCGCAGCGCGGGGTTTCAAGCAGGCTGAAGGAGGAGCAGTCGACTAACAGTCGACTCTACCGACAGTCGAATCTGCTGACAGAAACTGTCAGCAGGCCCATACCACCATGATCGCTCCCAACAACGGAGCTTCCCCATGTTCAAGCCCAGCACCCTGCTGCAGTACGTGCGCGACGTCGCCACCAGCGCCACCTTCTACAGCGGCATCCTCGACAAGCCGCCGGTCGAGCAGTCGCCCGGCTTTGCCCTGTTCCTGCTCGGCGATGGTGCCGCGCTGGGCCTGTGGCAGCGCGATGACGTGCAGCCACCGGTGTCCGCGCAGGCCGGTGCCGCGGAACTGGCGATGGTGGTCGCCAACCCCAACGCCGTGCAGCAGACGCACGATGCGTGGCGCGCACTCGGCGTGCAGATCCTGCAGGCGCCGGTGACGCTGGAGTTCGGCCACACCTTCGTCGGCGCCGATCCGGATGGTCATCGCCTGCGTGTTTACAGCCGCGCCGAAGGTATGGTCGCTCGCGATTGAATCAGGGAGGGAGCCGGTACGTGCGGCTCCTGGACCTACCCTTGCTTCTGCGCTGCTTCGATGACGATTGAAAATGTCTCGTCGTCCTCCGAATCCCACTCAATAGCCAGCTGGGCCAGCTCTCCGACCACATCGCGGCCGGGATTGCACCGCCTGAGTTCCTTGATGAACTGCCGTATCTGACGTGGCGTCAGTTCACAACCTGGATAATCAAACAGATTGAGCGCGGCATCTGAAGAACGGTCCAGCAGTTCAGGTGCGAGGATGGAATAGGCTTTGATGTAGCGGGAGAGCGGAATGTCCGACAGGAAGTTCTCGGCTGCACACATGATCGACGCGTCATATGGCGGGTTCCGAAGGAATTCCCTCATGACCGCAAGGACGACTTCTACTGACGGTGGTTTCGTCAGTGGCCTGCAGAAGTGGTTGGCATATGCACGGTCACCTTCGTGGGTGACCGCAGCATTCGATAGCGTTGCGAGCATCGTGATCCAGACGTCAGCGTCCAGCGGCGTAGCCGGTTCGGCGTGTCCTTGTTGATCGGCATTGGGGATGACCGCCCGGACGATGGGCTCGCCGTTGCGCCATGACTGCAGACGGGAGTCGATAATTGCGTACACCTGCTCCTGTTTGTCCCACATGGCGTCCGGCGAAGGCATGGCGTCTTGAGGGAACAACGAAAAGAAGTCAGAGAGGTAGGTGGCGCGTGGACTGAAGTACTCGACAGTGAAGCCCAGTGCATCCTCACTGAGAGCGTTGCCGGGAATCTCACCATGAAATGCCGCCTGCAGGTTTGCGACGAGTTCCATTGGGAAATTTGACCGGGCGATGGTCGATCCCACCGCCTGATCGATGAAGGCGCCCGTTGAAGCCAACCATCGCAGATAGACCAGTGTTGGAATCGGAAGCTCGTCCAGTGCTTCTTCCGGTGATGGCAATGGCCCGAAGGGCCGCTCGCGAAATAGCTGGGCACCCTTGGTCAGGAATGCATCAATGATCGTGGTTGGATTTGACATGGCAGAACAGACAGGTCTGGTGGCTTGATGCTAAGGAGCCTGGCGTGGGAGTCCATGCAACTATTCCCAAATGTGCTTGCGCACACCTTCGGTTGATCAGCAAGAAGCAGCCGAGCATGGCTCGGCTCTACAGTAGAGCAGGCAAAAAAAACGCCGGGCAGTGCCCGGCGTTTTTCCAGTTCATGTGCCAACCAAGGTTGGCACCCACCGATCAGCTGGCCAGCGCCAGGTCGTCCATCATCGCGCGCAGGAAGCGGGCGGCTTCGCCGCCGGTGGCTGCCCGGTGGTCGAAGGTGACCGACAGCGGGATGACCTTGTGCGCTTCCACGCCGCCCATCACCGGAGTCATCTGGTGGCGGGCACGACCGGCACCGACGATGGCCACGCACGGCGGCACCACGACCGGGGTAGCGTAGCGGCCGGCGAACATGCCGAAGTTGGACAGCGAGATGGTGTAGCCGCTCAGTTCCGAGGCGGCGATCGAACGCGACTCCACCTGCTCGCGCAGGCGGTTGACGCCTTCGCGGATGCCACGTGCGTCGAGCATGTCGGCGTTGCGCAGGGCCGGCACGAACAGGCCGTCGTCGGTGTCCACGGCGATGCCGATGTCGACCTGCGCGTGCAGGGTGCGGGTCAGCGCTTCACCGTCGAACCACGCGTTCATCGCCGGCACCTTCTGCGCGGCGACCACGATCGAACGCACCAGGCGCGCGGTGACGTCGTTGCCCGGCAGCCAGGCGTGGATGTCGGCGTCGTCGTTCAGCGTGGTCGGCACCACCTTGCTGTGCGCATCGGCCATCACGCGTGCCATGTTGCGGCGCACGCCCTTCAGCGGTTCCGGCTGGCCCTTGGCGACCACGCCCGGCGGCTGGGTACGCATCGGCTTGCCGGCGGCGGACAGCGGGGTGCGGGCTTCGCTCTGCACCGGGGCAGACACCTGCGCCGGGACCGGCGCGGCATAGGCAGCAGCGGCAACCGGTGCCGGAGCAGCGCCGAGCTTGGCGGTGCCGTTGGCGGCGGCCTGCTTGACGTCGGACATGGTGACCGCGCCATCGGTCCCGGTAGCGGCCACGCGGCTCAGGTCCACGCCCAGCTTGCGCGCCATCGCACGCACGGCCGGCACGGCCTTGACGCCACCGACGGCCAGCGCCTGTTCGGCATGCACGGCGTTGGAGCTCTGCATGGCGCCGACCACGGTACCGGCGTCGTCACGCTCGGCGGCGGCCGGCTTGGCTTCCTCCGCAGCGACCGGCGCAGCCGGCAGCGGCGGCGGGGTCGGTGCGGCAGCCGGCGTGGCCGGTGCGGCATGACCATGGCTGTGGCCGGTGTCCTGGCCGTCGGCACGCTGCGGCAGGTTCGGGTCCAGTTCGAAGCTGGCCAGCACCGAACCGGTCGGGATGATGTCGCCGGCACCGCCGGACAGCTTCAGCACCTTGCCGGAGAACGGCGAGGGCACTTCCACCACGGCCTTGGCGGTCTCCATCGACACCAGCGGCTCGTCCAGCTTGATCACATCGCCTTCCTTGACGAACCACTCGACGATGGTCGCGTCCGGCAGGCCTTCGCCCAGGTCGGGCAGGTTGAAGTTCTTGGTCTGGCTCATTTGCAGTTCTCTTCCAGCAGTTCCAGTTCGCGGGCCGGCAGCCAACCCGTCGCGCCATTGGCGCGCTCGGACCACCACCACCCGCCGTGTTCGTGATGAAGCTTCACCATCTCGCCGCTTTCCACATCCAGCTCGCGGGCGTCGTAGTCGCACAGCGCTTCGGCGCGACCCTCGTCCAGCAGCTGCAACCAGGCGATGGGCGCCCAGCCAGCGCGCCCATCGTTGGTGCGTACCCAGGCAAACGCCGGCCATTCCTCGTCACGGACACCTACTTCGACGATCTGGCCGGTGTGGAACCGGAGCGGGTTGGGATACTGGCTGCGGTAAGCCCCCAGAAGGCGGGCCCGCATGTCAGCCGGCCGCCACCGCGCGCTTGGCCGCAGCCACGATCCGCTCAACGCTCGGCAGGTACTTCATTTCCAGGCGGAACAGCGGAATGTGGGTGTCGTAGCCAGTGACGCGCTCGACCGGGGCCAGCAGGTCGTAGATCGATTCCTCGGCCAGGCGCGCGGCGATCTCGGCGCCGAAGCCCGCGGTTTTCGGGGCCTCCTGCACGATCACGCAGCGGCCGGTCTTGGCCACCGATTCGGCGATGGTGGCGAAGTCCAGCGGACGCAGCGTGGCCACATCGATGACTTCGGCACTGATGCCTTCGCCGGCCAGCTTGTCGGCCGCTTCCAGCGCTTCCTTCACCTGCGCGCCCCAGGTCACCAGGGTCACGTCGGTGCCATCGCGCAGCACAAAGCAGACGTCCAGCGGCAAGGCTTCGCCGTCGTTGACGACCACTTCCTTGTACTGGCGGTAGATGCGCTTGGGCTCCATGTAGATCACCGGATCCGGTTCGCGGATCGCGGCCAACAGCAGGCCATAGGCACGCTGCGGCGACGACGGCAGCACCACGCGCAGGCCCGGCACGTTGGTGAAGATCGCCTCGTTGGCTTCGCTGTGGTGTTCCGGCGCGCGGATGCCACCGCCCCACGGCACGCGCAGCACCATCGGGCAGTGCAGGCGGCCACGCGTGCGGTAACGCAGGCGTGCGGCGTGGCAGACGATATGGTCGACCATCGGGTACATGAAGCCATCGAACTGGGCTTCGGCCACCGGCTTCATGCCCTGCGCGGCAAGACCAATCGTCAGGCCGGCGATGGTGGTTTCATCCAGCGGGGTGTCGAGGATGCGGTCCGAGCCGAAGCGCTGCTGCAGACCGGCAGTGGCGCGGAACACGCCGCCGTTGACGCCCACGTCTTCGCCCAGCACCAGCACCGACGGGTCGTGTTCCAGCTCCCAGGCCAGCGCCTGGGTGATGGCTTCGATGAGGGTGATCGGGGTGGTGGTCATGCTCTCTTCTCCGCGCGCGACCGCAGCGCTGTCGGCGGCGTTGGTGTGCGCGCCGGGCGCGCCGTTCTTGATCTCATCCATGGCGCTTCTCCAGGGCGATCGCCTGGGCACGCTGGGCCAGCAGGTCCGGCGGCGGATCGGCATACAGGAAGTCGAACATCGCCTCGACCGGCTGCACCGGCGTGTTGAGGTACAGGTTCACTTCCTCGTCCACGCGCGTGCCGCACTCGGCGACCCAGGCGGTCTCTTCGTCTTCGCTCCACACACCGGCGTTGATCAGGTACTTGCGCAGGCGCAGCATCGGCTCGCGCTGCCAGGCATCCTTCACTTCGGCGTCGTCGCGGTAGCGGCGCGCGTCATCGGCGGTGGTGTGGTCAGACAGGCGGTAGGTCATCAGTTCCAGCACGGTGCCGCCGTTGCCGGCCAGCGCACGTTCGCGCGCCTGCTCCATGGCCGCCAGCACCGCGATCAGGTCATTGCCGTCCACCTGCAGGCAGTGCAGGCCACCCGCCAGGCCCTTCTGCGCCAGTGTTTCGGCACCGGTCTGGGCCGAACGCGGAACCGAGATGGCCCAACCGTTGTTGACGATGCACAGGATCAGCGGGAGCTTGTAGGCGCCGGCCGAATTCAGTGCTGCGTAGAAGTCGGTCTTGGAGCTGCCGCCGTCGCCGCACACCGCCACCGCGATCTGCGGTTCCTTGTTGAGCTTGAACTTCAGCGCCGCGCCTGCGGCATGCAGGCACTGGGTGGAGATCGGCACGCAGAACGGGAAGTCCTTGGCCGCGTTGCCGCCGTAATCGTTGCCGCGTTCGTCGCCGCCCCAGTACATCAGCACGTCGTGCGGTCGCACGCCACGCATGAACATCGCGCCATACTCGCGGTACGAAGGCGCGAACACGTCGTCCTTCTGCATCGCCGCGCCGATACCCACGTGTGCGGCTTCGTGGCCCAGGCAGGCGGCATAGGTGCCGAGCTTGCCGGTGCGCTGCAGTGCGATGGATTTGCTGTCGAACGTACGTACGAACAGCATCTGCTTGAACAGCGGTACCAGGACCTTGGGGTCGCGCAGCGACGCGGGCAGGTCATCGCGGACGAGTTTGCCGTCCGTATCCAGGTACTGCAGGTATTCGATCTTGAATTCAGCGGCAACCGTCATTGCGTACTGCACCTTCGACAGAGAAGTTACAAATGATATGAATCGCCATGTTAAGGAACGCGTACGGAATAGCCTTCCTGCGCCGCAACACGGCGATTCCCCGTTTTACCCCTGCCGGCGGGTGGGGGGCCAATAACAACAACGTATTCAGTCGTTGCTGCAAAGCATCAGAATACGCCTCTGGCTGACCGCCAGTACAACGGCCTGGACGGTTCCACGCGCAGGCCTGGGATCGGCCGATGCTCCACGGCCAACCGCACGCCCCGGTATGGACCCGGCGGCTGCCAGCGCGGCGGCAACGCGCTACCCTTGCCGCCCCCGATCTGGTCCCGCCCATGTCCGTCGACAACAACCAACGCGATCTCGAAGCCGGCATCCACACCGACCTGCAGGGACGCCTCACCTACGGCGGCTACCTGCGGCTGGACCAGCTGCTCAGCGCGCAGCAGCCGCTGTCCAGCCCGCCGCACCATGACGAGATGCTCTTCATCATCCAGCACCAGACCTCGGAACTGTGGCTGAAGCTGCTGGGCCATGAGCTGCGTGCCGCAATCGGCTTCCTGCAGCGCGATGAAGTCTGGCAGTGCCGCAAGGTGCTGGCGCGCAGCAAGCAGGTGCTGCGCCAGCTGACCGAGCAGTGGTCGGTGCTGGAAACACTGACCCCTTCCGAATACATGGGCTTCCGCGACGTGCTGGGCCCGTCGTCGGGCTTCCAGTCGCTGCAGTACCGCTACATCGAGTTCCTGCTGGGCAACAAGAACGCGCAGATGCTGCAGGTGTTCGAGCACGACCCGGCCGGGCAGGCGCAGCTGCGCACCGTGCTGGAGGCGCCCAGCCTGTACGAGGAATTCCTGAAGTACCTGGCCCGCTTCGGCCATGCCGTGCCGGCGGTCTACGAGGCCCACGACTGGACCCAGCCGCACGTGGCCGACGACGCCCTGCAGCCGGTCTTCGAACGCATCTACCAGGACACCGACCGCTACTGGCGCGAGTACGCGCTGTGCGAGGACCTGGTGGACCTGGAGACCGCCTTCCAGCTGTGGCGCTTCCGCCACATGCGCACGGTGATGCGGGTGATCGGCTTCAAGCGCGGCACCGGTGGCTCGTCCGGCGTGGGCTTCCTGGCCAAGGCACTGGAGCTGACCTTCTTCCCCGAGCTGTTCCAGGTGCGCACCAGCCTGCAGGCCGCGCCCCCGGCAGAACAGGCCTGATCCGTATTCAGCTTGGATCGCGGCCGACGGCTAAATCGTTTCAGATGCAAGTTCAGCGAGCAGGCTGGCACCTGCCTCAAACGGCGTGTATTTGACGTGAACGCCAGAAGTCGGTGATCCTCGCGCGTTGCTCCAACTGCACAGCGGACGTGCTCGTCATCCACCGAACCAGGAAATCCGCATGAGCGTAAACGCCACTGCGAACACCCCAGAGCCGGCGCTGCCGGACTTCAAGACCACGCTGGGCCACCCGCGCCCGTTGTGGATGCTGTTCATGACCGAGTTCTGGGAACGCTTTGCGTTCTACGGCATCCGCTGGGCCTTGGTGCTGTACATCGTCGCCCAGTTCTACAACGGCAGCGCTGCCGGTGAAGGCGACGCCAGCCGCATCTATGGCGCCTACCTGGCCCTGGTATACGCCGCGGCCATCTTCGGCGGCTACGTGGCCGACCGGGTACTGGGCTACCAGCGCTCGATCCTGACCGGCGCGATCATCATGGCCGCCGGCCTGTTCATGATCTCGCTGCCGCAGGAGCACATCTTTAAGCTCGGCCTGGCCACGATCATCGTCGGCAACGGTCTGTTCAAGCCCAACATCTCGACCATGGTCGGCAAGCTGTACGGCCTGAAGGACGAGCGCCGCGATTCGGGCTTCACCATCTTCTACATGGGCATCAACATCGGCGCGATGATCGCCCCGGTGCTGACCGAGTACCTGGCCCGCAAGGTGTTCGGTACCGATGCGATGCCGTCCTACAAGGTCGTGTTCATCGCCTCGGGCGTGGGCATGCTGATCTCGCTGGTGTGGTTCTACATCGGTCGTGCCGGCCTGAAGGGCATCGGCGCACCGCCGGCCGGCGCGGAAGGTTTCGGCCGCATCATCATGGTGCTGGCCGGTGCCGTGGTCGCCATCCCGGTCGCGTACTTCCTGCTGGCCACCGGCGCCACCGCGCTGGCCTGGATCCTCGGCGCGATGTTCACCGCGCTGGCCATCCTGCTGCTGGTCGAGGGCATCCGCGAAGGCAAGGTGCAGCGCGACCGCGTGATCGCCATGCTGATCATCTTCGCCTTCAACGTGATGTTCTGGATGTTCTTCGAGCAGGCCGGCAGCTCGTTCACCTTCCTGGCCGAGAACATCGTCAACCGCCAGTTCGGCAGCTGGACCTTCCCGACCGCGTGGTTCCAGTCGGTCAACTCGGTGGCGATCATCACCCTGGCCCCGGTCATCGCCTGGATCTGGGTGGCGATGGGCCGCGCCAATCCGTCGATCCCGCGCAAGTTCGGCCTGGGCCTGCTGTTCAACGGCGCCGCCTTCGCGCTGCTGATGTTCGCCCTGTCGCAGATGGTGGTGGACGGCAAGATCCCGTTCTGGACCCTGTTCATGGTCTACGTCATCCAGTCGGTGGGTGAGCTGTGCCTGTCGCCGATCGGCCTGTCGATGGTGACCAAGCTGGCCCCGGTGCGCCTGGTCGGCTTCGGCATGGGCGGCTGGTTCCTGTCCACCGGCATCGGCAACAACCTGTCGGGCATCTTCGCCGGCGTGGTCAGTGGTGAAGGCGGCATGACGGTCGAGTCGGCCCTGAAGGGGTATACCTTCGGGTTCTGGGCCCTGATCGGCTCCGGCGTGGTGCTGTTCCTGATCGCCCCGCTGATCAACAAGCTGATGCACGGCGTCAAGTAACGATGAGAGGGTAGAAGGCATGCGCATGAAGCTCGGTGGAGCAGTGGTGGTGGTCTGTGCGGCGCTGATCGGCGCCTGTTCCCAACCGCAACCGCCTGCCGCCGCCGAGCCCACGCAGCCCCTGGATACCCGACCCACCGAACCACCGGTCGCTGACCCCAGCGAACCGGTGGCCTCGGGCAACACCCCGGTGGCGGCGGATATCGCCGCCATCGCCGGGCTCGGCGCGCAGTTCGACCCGGCCCGCGACCCTGCCGATGATCTGGCCACCGCCAAGGTGGAAGCCCAGCGCGGCAAGAAGCGCATCCTGCTGGAGGTCGGCAACGCCGCCTGCGACCGCTGCCATGCGCTGGATGAGATCGTGGAAGGCAACGGCGACCTGCGCCGCTTCCGCGATGCCCACTACGTGTGGGTGAAGGTCAACGCCAGCGACGAGCAGCCCAACACCGCCTTCTTCGCCCAGTTCCCCGAGATGGAGCGCGACTATCCGCGCCTGCTGGTGCTCGATGCCGATGGAAGCCTGCTGGTCTCGCAGGCCACCGGCGAACTGCGCAGGGGCGAAGCCTTCCAGCCGGCACGGGTGAGCGCGTTCCTGAAACAATGGGCACCTGACAAACCGGAATAGGGGTAGTGCCGGCCGCTGGCCGGCAGGGGTGGTGGTGGGTGGGTGCCGACCGCTGACCGCCACCCCCGGTGGGTGCCGATCGCTGACCGCCATCCCCGGTGGGTGCCGACCGTTGACCGCCATCCCCGGTGGGTGCCGACCGTTGACCGCCATCCCCGGTGGGTGCCGACCGTTGGTCGGCACAGAAGTGCATCCACGCATGGCGTGGATCTACTGTGGTTGCGGTCACATTCCCGGAATCGGCATCTCAATATCGCAACGCGCTCGCCGTTACCGGCAAGGACCTCAGTCGACATCCCGTCGATGCAACCTTCCGGAACGCCCATGCACAGCGACCACGCCGAACGACTGCCCGAACCCGCCAGTGAGTTGGCCGAGGGTGGAGCAGGCGAGGGCGTAACCCTGCCGCCGCAGGAGGCGCTGCTGGATGACACCGGAACCGGCGAGGCCACCGTCGACCTGGCGCCGCCGCGCCATCGCCTGCCGCAGATCGCGCTGCCCGACAACGTGGTGCTGAAGGGGGCGGTGCAGAAGCTGGTCGAGCAGAAGTCCCGGCTTGATGCGCTGGCCGCCGACGGCCAGCTGGCCGGGCTGCTGCCACCGGAGTGGCAGGGGCACGGCGTGCGTGCGATCGAGCTGTCCACCTTCATCCAGGGCGTGCTGCCATTCCTGCAACCCGGCGAACGTGGCGAAACCGCGCCCGCGCGCCTGCTGGTGCGCCATGTGCTGGGAGACGACAGCCGCTGGGGCCTGGAGGATGTCGCCGAACCGAAATCGCTGGCCTGGTACCTGGCCAGTGACGAACGCGCCACCGCTGGCAGCAAGGACGTGGCCGAGGCCTATCTGGTGGGTGCGCTGGGACTGGCGTGGATGCAGGAAGGGCGCAGCCGCCCCGGCTTCCTGCGCGCGATGGGGCAGGACAGCCTGGCCGCGCGGGTGACCATGCTCGGCTACCCGCCGGCCAACGAACTGGCGCTGTACAGCGTCACCGCGCATGGGCAGCAACAGATCTGGTGCGTGCATGGCCGCCGTCGCATGCGCCCGCTGGTGGCGCCGTGGCTGAGCGTGCCGGTGCTGACCGCGTATGGCGTGCCGGCGCCGGTCGCGTGGCCGTCCAGTTTCCCGCCGGTGGAGGCCGTGGCCGAGCTGCTGGCGACCGCACGGCAGGGGCGCGCGCTGCCGGAAGTGGACCTGGCCAAGGCGGTGGCGAAGATCGCCGAGGACGCCGCCTCGGAAGCCTGGCAACCGGTCAGCCTGCTGCAGCTCAATACCTGGTCACCGCGTTGGCATTTCTTCCTGGGCACCTTCGTCGGCCTGCCGTCGCTGCTGCTGGTGGCGGCGGCGCTGGCGCTGCCGGGGGCGGTCGAAGCAGCCACGGTTGCGGCTTCCCTCGGCTTCGCCGGTGGTGCCATCGCGGCGCTCGCGGTGCCGTGGATCCATGCACGGCGCAAGCATCTGAGCTGAAGCATGAACGCCATCCGCGCGTGGCGTAGATCTACGGGAGGCCGGGCGCCGCGGTCTGCAGCTGCTGCCGCGCCCGCTCCATGGCAGTCTGCAATCTTTGCTTGAGGACCTCCCGGGAGGGCAGCGTGGTCAGGTACTCCGCAACATGGATGCCTGAGCGATCCAGCTCCAGCAATTCAATCTGGCCCGCTTTCTTCCCTGTGCAGAGGATGATGCCCAACGGCGCCTGCTCGCCGTCCTCACGTTCGTACCGGTCCAGCCAGCGCAGATAGAGTTCCATCTGTCCCTTGTAGGCCGGCTTGAACTCGCCGATCTTCAACTCGATGGCAATTAGTCTGCGCAGGCGCCGGTTGTAGAACAGCAGGTCCAGGTGGAAGTCATCGCCGTCGATCTGGATGCGCTTCTGGCGGGCGACGAAACTGAAGCCCGTGCCAAGTTCAAGCAGGAAGCCCTGCATCTCGCGAAGGATCGCGGTTTCAAGGTCCTGCTCGTCCCAGCTGTCCTTGAGGCCAAGAAAGTCCAGTACGTAGGGATCACGCAGTACCAGCCCTGGAGACAGCTGCTGGTTGCCGCGCAGTGCCGCCAACTCTTCGGCGATGGTCTGCTCTGGCTGACTGGAGAGTGCCGTGCGCTCATACAGCATCGAATCGACGCGCTGGCGCAGCGTACGTACACTCCAGCCCTCGGTGGCGGCCATCTGTGCATAGAAGTCGCGCTTGAGTGGGTCCGCCAGTGGGATCAGCGCGATGAAATGGGTCCAGCTCAATTGTCGTATCAGCGATACGACAATCTGCTCGTCTGCAAATGCGATGGAGAACTGCACCATCCGGCGCAGGCTCTTCTCACCGAAGGATGTGCCGAACTCGGCAGACAGCGCCTTGGCGATCCGGGTGAAGAGAACCTCGCCGTAACGCGCACGCTGCCCCGCCATCTGGTCAACATGGATGCGACGGCCGATTCGCCAGTACAGCAGCGTCAACTCGGCGTTGATGGACCTGTGCATCCTGCTGCGCGCTGCGCAGATCAGCTCTCTGAGATCGGCCAGCAATTCCTGGCCATGCGGCGACGTTGAACGCGAGTCATCCATGAGGGAGCCCGTTCGATGTGGATGGCCGGGCTGATACCCGTTGAACGTTTACCGTCCGGCCGCACACGTGAGCAGTCCAATAGGAGAATTCACTGGATCAGCCCGTTCCGATACACCAGCCTGGCGGAAACGGGCCGTATCGGGCCAATGCGGAAATGCCGCTGGGCGAAGGCGACACTTCAGGACGGGATCTGCGGAAGGTGAATGCGTCCGATGGCATCGTTCGCGGTCGGTCCGCAGTCCGCCAAGAAGCGGGTCCCGTCAGATCAAAGGGGGCGGACGGCAATCGCCCAGCCACTGTTCCGCTACCGGCCGGGGTCGGCACCCGCGACTTGGGGCCCAAAACGACTTAATCCCCTCCGTCCCCTTTTTCTTTTAGACCCCTTCGCCCATCCGCTCCAGGCCTTCGCCGGCCAGGCGCAGGATCAGCTTCTCCAGCACCTGCTCTTCCTCTTCGCTCAGCACCGACATCAGCTTGCGGGTGATTTCGATCACCATCGGCGCGATGGTCTCGTACACCTCGAAGCCGGCTGCCGACAGCGCCAGCACCGAGCGGCGGCGGTCGTCGCCGTGGGTCTCGCGCTTGATGAAGCCGCGCTCCAGCAGGCGGGCCACGGCACGGCTGACCGCCACCTTGTCCATCGCCGTGCGGTCGGAGACCTCGCTGGCCGAGGAGCCCGGGTACAGCGCCAGGATGGTGATCACCCGCCATTCGGGAATCGCCAGACCGTAACGATCGCCGTATAGCTTGGCGATGTTGCCGCTGACCCGGTTGGACAGCACGCTCAGCCGGTACGGCAGGAACTGTTCCAGGTCGAGCAGGACGTGCGAGGAACGCAGGCGGGTCGAAACGGGATCGGCGGGGCTCATGTTGCGGTGCACCTTGCTGGTGGTTTCAAGTGTAACTATAAGGGGTAGGTCCAGACCCTGCATTCTCGCCGGGTCCCTACCTGCCCGCACCTGGTTTGTACCGATGCGGTACCGATTCGGAGCCACGCCATGAATACCGCAGTCCCGACCGCCTCGCATCCCAACCCCGGCATGCAGGTCACCACCTTCGAGAACCCGATGGGCATCGACGGCTTCGAGTTCGTCGAATTCGCCGCCCCGGCCGGCCGTGGCCAGGAGCTGCACGAGTACTTCCGGAAGATGGGCTTCAGCGCGGTGCTCAAGCACAAGCAGCGTCCGATTACCGTCTATCGCCAGGGCGACGTCAACTTCCTGGTCAATGAGGACCCCGATTCGTTCGCCGCCGACTTCGCCGAGAAGCACGGTCCGTGCGCCTGCGGCTTCGCCATCCGCTTCAAGAAGCCGGGCCAGGAGGTCTACCAGACCGCGCTGGGCAACGGCGCCGAAGCCATCGCCTTCAAGCCGGACAGCAAGGCGGTCAGCGCGCCGGTCATCAAGGGCATCGGCGACTGCATGCTGTACCTGGTCGATCGCTACGGCAGCGCCGGCAGCATCTACGACGGCGACTACGAGCCGATCGCCGGTGCCGACCTGCACCCGGTGGGCTTCGGCCTGACCTTCATCGACCACCTGACCCACAACCTGTATTTCGGCAACATGCAGCAGTGGTCGGACTACTACGAGCGCCTGTTCAACTTCCGCGAGATCCGCTACTTCGACATCAAGGGCCTGAAGACCGGCCTGGTGTCCAAGGCGATGACCGCGCCGGATGGCATCGTGCGCATCCCGCTGAACGAATCGTCCGACCCGAAGAGCCAGATCAACGAATACCTGGACGCGTACAAGGGCGAGGGCATCCAGCACATCGCCTGCTTCACCGAGAACATCTACGAGACCGTCGAAGCGATGCGCGCGCAGGGCGTGGACTTCCTCGATACGCCGGAGACCTACTTCGACGTGATCGACCAGCGCGTGCCGAACCACGGTGAAGACGTGCCGCGCCTGGCGAAGAACAAGATCCTGATCGATGCCGATCCGGAAACCCACCAGCGCAAGCTGCTGCAGATCTTCACCCAGAACTGCATCGGCCCGATCTTCTTCGAGATCATCCAGCGCAAGGGCAACGAAGGCTTCGGCGAAGGCAACTTCACCGCACTGTTCGAGAGCATCGAGCGCGACCAGATCCGCCGCGGCGTGCTGTAAGGTCTGCAGGCAATGTCGGCGTCCCGCCGGCATTGCCTGTCCGAATGGTCGTGCCGGCCGCTGGCCGGCAATCTCTGGAGTTCCCATGTCCCCCGCCATCACCGCCCGCGGCTACCAGTCCGGCTTCGGCAACGAATTCGCCACCGAGGCCGTTGCCGGCGCGCTGCCGGTCGGGCAGAACTCACCGCAGAAGGTGGCCCACGGCCTGTACGCCGAACAGTTGACCGGCACCGCCTTCACCGCGCCGCGTGGCAGCAACCGCCGCAGCTGGCTGTACCGGATCCGCCCGGCGGTGACCCATGGCGAGTTCACCCCGTTCGCGCAGTCGCAGCTGCAGTGTGATTTCGGCGCACAGCCGGCTTCACCGAACCAGCTGCGCTGGAGCCCGCTGCCGCTGCCGGAGCTGCCGACCGATTTTGTCGAAGGCCTGTACACGATGGGTGGCAACGGCTCGCCCGATGCGCATGCCGGCGTGGGCATCCACCTATACGCTGCCAACCGCGACATGGTCGGCCGCTACTTCTACGACGCCGACGGCGAGCTGCTGATCGTGCCGCAGCTGGGCGCGCTGCGCCTGCTGACCGAGCTGGGCGTGATCGAGATCGAGCCGCAGCAGATCGCGGTGATCCCGCGCGGCGTGCGCTTCCGCGTTGAACTGCCCGATGGCCCCAGCCGCGGCTATATCTGCGAGAACTACGGTGCGCTGCTGAAGCTGCCCGACCTTGGCCCGATCGGATCCAACGGCCTGGCCAATCCGCGCGACTTCGAGACCCCGCATGCGGCGTTCGAGGACGTCGATGGCGATTTCGAACTGATCGCCAAGTTCGAGGGCCGCCTGTGGCGTGCGCCGATCGACCATTCGCCGCTGGACGTGGTGGCCTGGCACGGCAACTACGCGCCGTACCGTTACGATCTGCGCCGCTTCAACACCATCGGTTCGATCAGCTACGACCACCCGGATCCGTCGATCTTCCTGGTGCTGCATTCGCCCAGTGACACCCCGGGCACCAGCAACATGGACTTTGCGATCTTCCCGCCGCGCTGGCTGGTGGCGCAGAACACGTTCCGTCCGCCGTGGTTCCACCGCAACATCGCCAGCGAGTTCATGGGCCTGGTGCATGGCGCCTACGATGCCAAGGCCGAAGGCTTCGTCCCGGGTGGCGCATCGCTGCACAACTGCATGAGTGGTCACGGCCCGGACGCGCCGACCTTCGACAAGGCGTCCAATGCCGATCTGTCCAAGGCCGATGTGATCAAGGACACGATGGCCTTCATGTTCGAGACCCGCGCAGTGATCCGCCCGACCGCACAGGCGCTGGCCGCTGGCCACCGCCAGGGCGATTACCAGCAGTGCTGGAACGGCCTGCGCAACAACTTCCGCTGACCCTAAAAAGGGGACGGAGGGGATTAAGCCGCAATCAGCACACGTGTGCCTGAAACGGCTTAATCCCCTCCGTCCCCTTTTTCTTCAGGCGACCTCGGCGAACGCGTCGCAATGCTCCAATGGCAACGCCTCCAGCAGGCGCTGCCGTACGCGCTGGCAATAGCCATCCGAAGTGAGCGTGGGCAGCAGCTGCATTGCCGACTGCAGTCGCTGCAGCACCTCGTCCTCCGCACGCGCTTGCTGCAGGTCGCGGAACAGCGCCGCCGCCTGTGGATGCCGCTGCATTTCCAGGATGCCCAGCACGTAGATGCGCGCTGCCACCAGTGAGCGCCGGCGTTCGACCGCGGGTGCAGCAGGTGTCGCTGCCGGCGGCGCGGGCACCGGCGCTACCGCGGCTGCGGTCGACGGTGCTGGGGTCGTGGCGCCCGTGCCGGTGCTCAGGTACCCCGCCTGTACCAGCTGGATGACCATCGCCGGTGCTTCCTGGCCGAGCAGACCGGTCAGGTCGGCGACGGTACGCTGGCCGTCGCACAGGATCAGCAGCCGGCGCTGGCGCATGTCCAGCGGCGCGCGGTGGGCCTGCAGCGCGGTTCGGGCGAGATCGGTCTTGCGCGGTTGCATGGAAGGGACGGCCAGGTCGGTGCTCGCCGAGCCTGAACGAAGGCGATGAAACCGCGATGACAATGCAGCGCCTGCACACCGGATGGGCTAGCGTGCAGCCATCCTTGTGCCAGGGAACCGCACCGATGAAGCACCTTCCGCTTGCTGGTCTGTTGCTCCTTTCGCTCACCGCCTGCAGTGCTGGCCCCGACAAGCAGGGGGCGGCCGGCAGCGGCAGCGACACCCCGGCGGAAACCGCCTCGGCGACCGGACCCGCGCAGTCGACGGATCCCGACCTGGCCACCCGTCCAGCCAATGACCGTCGCGAGGACAGTCCCGCGCGCCTGGATGGCTTCGCTGGGGCGAAGCTGGGTGCCGGCATCGCCGAGGTCCGTGCCGGCTTCGGCACGCCGCTGCAGGGTCTGGGCACCGATGAGGCCGGCAAGCCACTGCCGGCTGACGACAGCAACGACGGCTGCTACTTCCTGCGCCCGCAGGATGCCGAAGATCCGCGCCTGATGATCGAGGGCCGCAAGCTGGTGCGCTACGACGTGCGCAGCGCCGCCATCACCGCACCGGGCGGTGGCAAGGTCGGCATGACCCTGGGTGAGCTGCAGGTGCTGTATCCCGAGCGCGCGGACGTCGGCCCCGACAAGTATGACGAGAAGGCCCAGCACCTGCGCGTGCGGCCGGCGCAGGAGGGCGGGGCGGTGATCGACTTCGCACTCGGTGCCGATGGCCGGGTGGGTGCCTGGCGCGTCGGACAGACCCCGCAGGTCGATTATGCGGAAGGCTGTGGCTGATCCTTGATCCACGGCCCAGCCGCGCGTACGGGCCAAGCGTAGAATCGCGCCACGAGACCGCTGGGGGAGTGCTCGATGATCGCCATTGCCATTGTCTGGTTCCTGCTCGGCCTGCTGCTGCTGGCATTGGGCGGGGACTCCATCGTCAAGGCCGTGTCCGGCCTGGCCCAGCGTTTCGGGGCCAGCCCATTCACTGCCGGGCTGTTGCTGCTCGGGGTGACCACCTCGTTGCCGGAACTGGCAGTCAACGCGCGCGCCCTGGCGGTGGGCCAACCGGAGCTGGCACTGGGCAACGCGGTGGGCAGCAGCATCGTCAACCTGGGCGTGACCCTGGCCGTGGCGGCCATGGCTGCGCCCCTGCTGCTGCGCGCGCGCCTGCAGACGGTGCTGTGGTGGTCGCTGCTGGCGGCGGGTGTGCTGCTGATCCTGTTCGGGCTTGATGGCGGCCTGGCACGTTGGGAAGGCGGCATACTGCTGGTCGGCTTCATCGTGGTGCAGGTGCTGCTGCTGCGCCGCGGTCGCAGCGAGAGCGCGGAGGTGCAGGTGGCCATCGCCGAGTCCGCACTGAGCCGCACCAGCCTGCCGTTGAACGTGCTGCGCGTGCTGATTGCCGCGTTGACGCTGTACTGGGGCGCGCGCCTGGTGGTGGGCGCCGCCGCCGACTTCGGCGCCGCCCTGGGTTGGACGCCCCTGCTGGTCGGCCTGCTGCCGGTGGCGATCGGTACCGCACTGCCGGAGGTGACCACCGCCATCGCCGCCGCGCGTCGCGGGCATGGCGACATGGTGCTGGGCCACGTGCTGGGTTCCAGCGTGGTCAACCTGCTGCTGGTGATCGGTGCGATGGCCGTGCTGCAGCCGCTGGCGCTGCCGGCCTCGTTCGTGCGCCTGGAACTGCCGGCGCTGCTGGCGTTCGCGCTGGTGCTGTACCCGATGCTGCGTGGCGACCTGAAGATCAGCCGCGGCGAAGGTGTGATCCTGCTGGTCGCGTTTGTCGGCTGGTTCGTGCTGGAGCTGCTGCTGGTCGGCGCGGCATGAGGTAGTGCCGGCCGCTGGCCGGCAACCTCACTGCCTCTGACGGAACCCTTGCCACTGCCGGCCAGCGGCCGGCACTACCGGTTCTGCGTGGTTTTTTCTTCCCGCACCGGCTCCGGCGGCGGCAGCTGCTCCTCGGCGGCACGTTCGTTGCCCGGCAGGGTGGGGCGGGTCTCCATCAGCAGCGACAGCGCGGCCTTGGCCATCATGTGCGCGCTGATCGGTGCGGTGATGAACAGGAACACGGTGATCAGCAGCTCGCGCGGCTGCGGGTCCTGGCCGAGGAAGATGTGGTAGCAGACCGAGCACACCAGCACGCAGCCGACGCCCAGCGTGCTGGCCTTGGTCGGCGCGTGCAGGCGCTTGAAGAAGGTCGACAGCTTCACCAGGCCCAGTGCGCCGACCAGGATGAAGAAGCAGCCGAACAGCAGCAGGATCGACAGGCCGATCTGGATCGCGGTGATCATTCGACGATGTCCCGGCGCAGCACGAACTTGCTCAGCACCACGGTGCTGCCGAAGCCGAGCATGGCGATGATCAGCGCCGCCTCGAAGTAGATCGGCGAATTGAGGTACATGCCGAACAGCATCAGCTCGGCGATCGCGGTCACCGACAGGGTATCCAGCGCAAGGATGCGGTCGGGCACGGTCGGCCCGCGCAGCAGGCGCCAGGTGGCCAGCAGCATGGCCAGGCCGACCACGTGCATGCACACAACCAGGGTGGTCTGGATGACTTCAAAACCGGTCATGGGAAGATCTCCATCAACGGCGCCTCGTAACGGCGCTTGATCGTATCGATCAGGTCCTGTGGGTCCTCCAGGTGCAGCACATGCACCAGCAGGAACTTGCGGTCGTCGCTGAGCGCGGCCGAGACCGTGCCCGGGGTCAGGGTGATCATGCTGGTCAGCGCGGCGATGCCGTGGATGTTGGCGATGTCCAGCGGCAGCCAGATGAAACCCGGGTGGATGTTCTTTTCCGGGCCCAGCACCTGCAGGGCGACGCGGATGTTGGACATCAGGATGTCCCACAGGGTCACGCACACCAGCCTGGGCAGTGGCCGCAGGGTGCCGATGCGGGCGAACTCGCGGTCCAGGCGCGCGGCGAACAGCGGCACCACCACGCCCAGCAGCAGCCCCAGCACGATCTGGCCGAGGGTGAAGCTGTCGGACATCAGCAGCCAGAACGCCACCACCATGATGCTGAGCATCGGCGAGGGAATCAGGCGACGGAACAGGGAGCGCTGGGCGGTCATGGCTGGCGGATCTCCGGCGTGGTCGCACGCAGTTGCTGCACGTACTCGCTGGGTTGCAGCAGCTGTGCGGCGGTGGCGTCGGTGTAGCGCATCAACGGTGCCGCGGCCACGGTCATGCCGATGCCGTAGGCCAGCAGCAGGCAGGCGGCGTAGAGTTCTACCCGGCGCAGGGGAGCCTTGCGCGGCTTCGGTGCATCGGGATCGACCGGCGGCACGCGCCAGAACAGGCGGATGCCGCCGCGGGTCAGGCCCATGATCACCAGCAGGCTGCTGACCAGCACGGCGGTCCAGACCGGGCCGGTGTACTGCGCCGGCATGCCGGCCAGCAGTGCGGCCTTGGCCAGGAAGCCGGACAGAGGCGGCAGGCCGGCCACCGACACTGCCCCGATCAGGAACAGCACCGCCGGCGTTTCCTTGCCCGGCATCGGCGCCACCACCTCCTTGCGGTCGCTGGCGCCACCACGGCGGCGGCGGATCAGGTCGGCAACCAGGAACAGCGCAGCGGCCACGAAGCTGCTGTGCGGCAGGTAGTACAGGCCGGCCGACAGCACCTGCGGCGTGCCCACCGAGAAGGCGATGAACAGCGTGGCTGCCGACACGATGACCAGGTAGGAAATCAGTACGCGCAGGCGGGTCGCGGCCAGGGCGCCGAGCCCGCCCAGCACCAGCGTCGCCACGCCGGCCCACAGCAGCCAGTCGCGGCCATAGCCGGCCATCGCGCCGGCATCGTCGCCGAACCACAGCATCTGGATGCGCAGCACCGAATACAGGCCGACCTTGGTCATGATCGCGAAGAGCGCCGCCACTGCGGCCGGCGCGCGCGAATAGGCTTCCGGCAGCCACAGGTACAGCGGCATCAGCGCGGCCTTGGCGCAGAACACCAGCAGCAACAGGCCCATCGTAGCCTTCACCAGGGTCAGCTGCGTCGGCGGCACCGCGGCGATGCGCTGCGACAGCTCGGCCATGTTCAGCGAACCCAGCGTGGCGTACAGCAGGCCCAGCGCGATCAGGAACAGGGTCGAGGCGGTGACGTTGAACACCACGTAGTGCAGGCCGATGCGCATGCGCAGGCCGCGGCCACCGCTGAGCAGCAGGCCGTAGGAGGCGATCAGCATCACCTCGAAGAACACGAACAGGTTGAAGATGTCGCCGGTCAGGAACGCGCCGTTGAGGCCGACCAGCTGGAACTGGAACAGTGCATGGAAGTGCGGTGCGCGGCGGTCCCAACCCGAGCAGGCGTGCAGCAGGCAGGGAATGGCCAGCAGCAGGGTGGTCAGCAGCATCCATGCCGACAGCCGGTCGGCCACCAGCGCGATGCCCAGCCGCGACGGCCAGTCGCCCAGCAGGTAGACGTTGATGTCACCGCCCGCGGTCGACGCGAACAGCAGGCCCACCGCAAGCGCCAGCGCCGACAGTGCAGTCCAGGCCACCGCGCGCTGCACCCTGGGGCCGTAGCGGCGGTGTTCGACGAACAGCGACAGCGCGGCGCCGAGCAGCGGAATCAGGATCGGCAGGATCACCAGATGGTTCATGCGCGATCCTCGCCCTGGCGCGGCGAGGCGCTCTCATCCTGCAGGTCGTCGTCGGGCTCGTGGGCGTCCACATGGTCGCTGTGGTTGTCGCTGCGGCTGCGCATGGCCAGCACGATGCTCACTGCGGTCATCGCGAAGGCGATCACGATCGCGGTCAGCACCAGTGCCTGCGGCAGCGGGTCGGTGTAGTTGCCCAGGTGGCTGTCCACGCCCTCCTGCAGCACCGGCGCCTTGCCCAGCACCACGCGGCCACCGGCGAAGATCAGCAGGTTGGTGGCGTAGGACAGGAAGGTCATGCCGAGGATCACGTCGAAGCTGCGTGCACGCAGCAGCAGGTAGATGCCGATGGCGGTCAGCACGCCGATCGCGGTAGCCAGGGCCAGTTCCATCAGTGCATCTCCCCGGTGCGGGCCGAACGGCGTTGCAGGTCGATCTCACCCTTGCGGGCAGCGCGGGTACGTGAGGGCTTGATCGTGCCCATCATCGACAGCATCAGCATGGCGCCGCCGAACACCACCAGATACACGCCGATGTCAAAACCGATCGCGCTGGCCAGCGGCACGTCGCCGATCAATGGCAGATGCAGGTCGAGGTGGCCACTGGTCAGGAACGGCACGCCGAACAGCATCGAGGCGCTGCCGCTGAGCAGGGCGATCAGCAGCCCCATGCCGATGCAGCGGATGTAGTCGAAGCCGAAGCGCGATTCCACCGACGCGGTGCCCTGGATCACGTACTGGATCAGCAGCGGCACCGCCAGCACCAGGCCGGCGATGAAGCCACCACCGGGCGCGTTGTGGCCGCGCAGGAACAGGAAGATCGACACGGTCAGCGTCAGCGGGAACATGATCTGGGCCAGGTCGGCCGGTACCGGCAGCTTGATCGGCGGGCCGGGCATGATCTGTTCCGGTGCCATCCGCGTGCGCCGCAGCAGTGCGTGCACCACCAGCGCGGCGATGCCGAACACGGTGATCTCGCCGAAGGTATCGAAGCCGCGGAAGTCGACCAGGATCACGTTGACCACGTTCTGGCCGTAGGCCTCGGGCAACGCACGGGCGAGCAGTTCGCCGGCCATGGTGTTCGGCGGCAGGGTCATCGCCGAATAGGCCAGCGCACCCAGCCCGGCGCCGGCGATGATCGCGATCACCGCATCGCGGCGCTTGCGCCAGCGCGGGCGTTCCGGCCCGGACTGCGCGGGCAGGTAGTTCATGCCCAGCAGCATCAGCACCAGCGTCACCATCTCAACGAGCAGCTGGGTCAGGGCCAGGTCGGGTGCGGACAGGAACACGAAGGTCAGCGCCACCATCAGGCCGACGCCGCCGACCAGCAGCACCGCCAGCAGGCGTTGCTTGTAGATGCGCAGGGTGGCCACGGCGCAGGCCATCATCACCAGCCACAACGCCCAGCCCAGCAGCGGCATCGGCTGCGGCGCGGTCCAGTTTGGCGACGCCGGATTTGCCACGAATGGCGCGGCGGCAACTGCGATCGCCACCAGCACCAGGCCCAGCAGCATGCGCTGCAGGCTGCCGTTGGCGATGCCGTTGGTCAGGCGCATGGCCAGTGCGGACACGGCATCCAGCTGTGCATGGAACACATTGCGGCCAGTGCTGACGTTGGTCACGGCATGCAGGTTGATCAGCTTGCGCAGGCCGAAGTACAGCGCCACGCCGCCGATCACGCCGATCGCGCTCATTGCCAGCGGCAGGTTGAAGCCGTGCCATACCGCCAGGCTGTATTCGGGCATGGCGCTGCCGAGGATCGACGCCGCAGCGGCATGCAGCACCGGTGCCACGGTCAGTGCCGGGGCGATGCCTACTGCCACGCAGATCACCACCAGCAGTTCCACCGGTACCTTCATCCAGCGCGGTGGTTCGTGGGGCACGCGATCCAGGTCGTGCGGGCCGGCGCCAAAGAAGGTGTCGTGCACGAAGCGCAGGCTGTAGGCCACCCCGAACACGCCAGCCAGCAATGCGGCGATCGACACCGCCGTGCGCATGATTCCCGGGCCTCCGGCCGTGATCGCCTCGGCAAACAGCATTTCCTTGGACAGGAAGCCGTTGAGCAGCGGGATGCCGGCCATCGCCAGCGAGGCGATGATCGCCAGCGCGCTGGTGAACGGCATCAGCCTGCGCAGGCCGCCCAGCTTGCGCATGTCGCGGGTGCCGGTCTCATGGTCGATGATGCCGGCGGCCATGAACAGCGAGGCCTTGAAGGTGGCGTGGTTGAGGATGTGGAACACACCGGCCACCACCGCCATCGGCGTGGACAGGCCGAACAGCAGGGTGATCAGGCCCAGATGGGAAATGGTCGAATAAGCCAGCAGGCCTTTCAGATCGTGCTGGAAGATCGCGTTCCAAGCGCCGATCAACAGCGTGATCGCACCGATGCCGCTGACCGTGTAGAAGAACAGGTCGCTGCCGGCCAGCGCTGGATGCAGGCGCGCCAGCAGGAACACACCGGCCTTCACCATGGTGGCCGAGTGCAGGTAGGCAGAGACCGGAGTGGGCGCGGCCATCGCGTGCGGCAGCCAGAAATGGAACGGGAACTGCGCGCTCTTGGTGAAGATGCCCGCCAGCACCAGGAACAGCGCGTACGGGTACAGCGCGCTGGCGCGGATCTGCTCGCCGGCGGCCAGCACCACGTCCAGGTCGAAGCTGCCGACGATGCGCCCGATCAGCAGTACGCCACCGAGCAGCGCAAGGCCGCCGCCGCCGGTGATCACCAGCGCCATCCGCGCGCCCTCGCGGGCGTCCTGGCGATGTGACCAGAAACCGATCAGCAGGAACGAGCTGATGCTGGTCATTTCCCAGAAGATCATCAGCAACAGCAGGTTGCCCGACAGCACCATGCCCAGCATGGCGCCCATGAACAGCAGCAGGTAGCAGTAGAAGCGGTGCGCGTTGTCCTGCTGGCTCAGGTAGTAGCGCGCGTACAGCACCACCAGCGCGCCGATGCCCAGCACCAGCCCGGCGAACATCCACGCCAGCCCGTCCAGGCGCAGGGTGAAGTCCAGGCCGATCTGCGGCAGCCAAGGGACCATCGTCCGCACCACCTGGCCGTCGAGTACGGACGGGGTCAACCAGCCGAGGATGGCCAGTCCGCCCAACGGCGCCAGCGCCGCCAGCCAGGCAGCAGTCGAGCGCGAACTACGGGGGAAGGCCGCAACAGCCGCTGCCATCAGGAACGGCAGGGCCAGCAGCAGGGGCAGGCTGGGGAGCATGCAGGGAATCCATGATTCACGAGCAGGTCAGGGAGGATAACAGGCTGCGAAATGTCGCTGAAACCCATCGAACAGCGATCAATTGCATGTAACGTCCGCTGATTCATATTTTCTGCGACGCAACATCGCGTTCCTGCGTCTTCTCCTCGCTTGCCCTCAGGGGACGCCCTACGCCCACGCAGGGAGACCGCAGGCCCTGTCGCACAGGGGCTGCCGTCGACGGGCGGGAAGTGGGGAGCGGATCACCGGCGCAGGCTGGCAGGGCCGTCGTGGAGTGCGGGTGATGGAATCTGCCCGTTCAGGAAACGAGGGGCGCCGTCGACCCTGGGCAGGTCAGTAGCGCCAGTCGAGCTTGCGGTAGAACTTGGCCATCACCCAGGCCGGGCCGATCAGCAGGTAGGTCAGGTCGGTCAGGAAGCTGGGCTTGCGGCCCTCGAACTTGTGGCCGATGAACTGCGCGATCCAGGCCACCACGAACACGCCCACCGCCAGCCAGAACAGGTTGTGCAGGCCGATTTCGGCCTCCAGCAGGCGGCACAGGCAGCCGAACACGAAGAACTGGATGAGCATGCCGATGCCCAGCGGGCGCGACAGTTTGTTGTAGAAGCACCAGGCGCTGAACATCGCGAACGCCGACCAGATGCCGTACTGGAACCAGGTGATCAGCGGCGGCAGGCACCAGAGCAGAGCCACCACCGACCACAGGATCGCCGGGACCGCCACCACGTGGATGCGCTGGTTGATCACATTGCGGTGGTCGTCGGAGTAGCTGGCGAAATAGCGGTCGATCGGCCGCGCAAGCTCGGTGGATGTCTGCATGCTGCGTTGCTTCCTCGGACAACGGTAGTACCGGCCGCTGGCCGGCACTCCAGAGCATAGCCGAGTTCATGAGATTGCCGGCCAGCGGCCGGCACTACCAGAGCCAGGCCATGCCTGGCTGCAGGTGTTCGCGAGGTTGCCGGCCAGCGGCCGGCACTACCGAACGCGCCCCCCGCCTTTCCGGCCGGGGGCGCAGGCGCATCAGTCGACGTTGATCCCGGCCAGGCGCTGCAGTGCCTCGGCATACTTGGCGCGGGTGCGCTCGATGATCTCGGCCGGGATGGTCGGGCCCGGGGCGGTCTTGCCCCAGTCCAGCGTCTCCAGGTAATCGCGCACGAACTGCTTGTCGTAGCTCGGCGGGCTGGTGCCCACTTCGTACTCGTCGGCCGGCCAGTAACGCGAGGAATCCGGCGTCAGCATCTCGTCCATGATGTACAGGCGGCCATCGGCGTCGGTACCGAACTCGAACTTGGTATCGGCCAGGATGATGCCGCGCTCGCGGGCGTAATCGGCCGCGAACTTGTAGATGCGCAGGGTGGCGTCGCGCACGCGCTCGGCCAGTTCCGCACCGACCTGCTTCACCATCGCATCGAAATCGATGTTCTCGTCATGGTCGCCGACAGCGGCCTTGGTCGAGGGGGTGAAGATCGGCTCGGGCAGCTGCTCGGCCTGGCGCAGGCCGTCGGGCAGGTCGATGCCGCTGACCTTGCCGGTGCGCTGGTAATCCTTCCAGCCGCTGCCGATCAGGTAGCCGCGGGCGATCGCTTCCACCGGCACCGGCTTCAGCTTGCGGGTGACCACCGCGCGCCTGGCATACAGGGCCGGGTCCACCCCTTCGGGCAGCACGCTGGCCACGTCGATGCCGGTCAGGTGGTTGGGCATCAGGTGCGCGGTCTTGGCGAACCAGAAGTTGGAGACCTGGCAGAGCATCTCACCCTTGCCCGGAATCGGGTCGGGCAGGACCACGTCGAACGCCGACAGGCGATCGGTGGCCACCATCAGCAGGTACTCGCCCGGCGGGGTTCCGGCTGGCAGCCGCTCGCGCGGGATATCGAACACATCACGCACCTTGCCGCGATGGCGCAAGGGCAGGCCGGGGAGATCGGATTGCAACAGCGTGGTTGGCACGGGCACTCCTGGGGCGTTGTCGATACGGCTGCTGCCCAACGGACCCGGCGGGCCCGCTGACCAGCGGGCGGCCTAGTGTAAAGCCGTCCGGGCCCGCTGTGACGTAAAATGAGCGTCCATTTCGTCGGTCGACCCCGGAGCGCCATGCGCTGGTACGGAAAACTGCTCGGATTCATCGCCGGCGCCCTGCTGTTCCGGCCCAATCCGCTGTTTGGTGCAGTGGTCGGCCTGCTGATCGGCCATGCCTTCGATTCGGACTGGTTCCGCCTGAACAAGGAGAATCCGTACCGGGAGCTGGGGCTGACCTCCGAGGCCACCGATGCCGAGGTCGAGCGCGCCTACCGCAAGCTGATCTCGCAGTACCACCCCGACAAGCTTGGCGGCGCCGCCCCCGAGCTGCAGCGGCAGGCCGAGCTGAAGTCGCGGCGCATCAACGCCGCCTACGACCGCATCAAGACCCTGCGCAAGCGCTGACCCCTTTCCCCTCGTTGCAAGGCCCGGCCATGTCCAACTGCCTCATCGCCCCCTCCATCCTGTCCGCCAACTTCGCCCGCCTCGGCGAGGAAGTCGACAACGTCCTCGCCGCTGGCGCGGACTGGGTCCACTTCGACGTGATGGACAACCACTACGTGCCGAACCTGACCATCGGCCCGATGGTCTGCCAGGCGCTGCGCAAGCACGGCGTGACCGCGCCGATCGACGTGCACCTGATGGTCGAGCCGGTGGACCGCATCATCCCGGACTTCGCCGAGGCCGGTGCCACCTACATCAGCTTCCACCCGGAGGCGAGCCGCCACGTGCACCGCACCATCCAGCTGATCCGCTCGCTGGGCTGCAAGCCGGGCATCGTGCTGAACCCGGCCACGCCGGTGGACATCCTCGACTGGGTGCTGGAGGACCTGGACCTGGTGCTGCTGATGTCGGTCAACCCGGGCTTTGGTGGCCAGGCCTTCATCCCCTCGGCGCTGGACAAGCTGAAGGTGGTGCGCAAGATGATCGATGCCAGCGGCAAGGACATCCGCCTGGAGATCGACGGCGGCGTGAAGGCCGACAACATCGGCGAGATCGCGGCTGCCGGTGCCGACACCTTTGTCGCCGGCTCGGCCATCTTCAACGCCAAGACCAGCTACCAGGACGTGATCGCGCAGATGCGCGCCAACGTCGCTGCGGCACGCTGACAAAAAGGGGACGGAGGGGATTAATCTCGTCTAATTCCCTCCGTCCCCTTTATCTGCGCATGGCACTGTTGAACATCCGTCCGGCCACCGTGGCCGATGCTGGCCTGATCCTGCATTTCATCCGCGAACTGGCCATCTACGAGAAGGCCGAGCATTCGGTACAGACCGATGAGATCGGAATCGCCGAGAGCCTGTTCGGTGTCGATGCCACGGCGCGCGCGTTGATCTGCGAAGCCGACGGCGAGGCCATCGGCTATGCGGTGTACTTCTACAACTACTCCACCTGGCTGGGCCGCAAGGGCATCTACCTGGAAGACCTGTATGTCAGCCAGGAAAAGCGCGGCGTGGGCGCCGGCAAGGCACTGCTGAAGTACATCGCACGCCAGGCCGTGGCTGAAGGCTGCGGTCGCTTCGAATGGTCGGTGCTGGACTGGAACAGCCCGGCCATCGAGTTCTACACCGCTGCCGGTGCGAAGCCGCAGGACGAGTGGACCGTGTACCGGCTGCAGGGCCAGGCGCTGCACGATTTCGCCAACGGTTGAAGCGAAGTGCATCCACGCATGGCGTGGATCTACCAACCGGGTGGGTGCAAACCGCAACCCGGGGGGGGGGCGAACCGCAACCTGGGGGCAGCGAACCGCAACCTGGTGGGTGCGAACCTTGGTTCGCACTCCCTGCACACCCCAAAAAAAAGCCACGCCAATCACTGGCGTGGCCTCGCTGCATGCGTGGGAGGCTGATCCTGCCTCCATCCGTCGTCCCTGCTATGGACTCCCATTCTCCGGTAGCTGAATGACATCTGCGTGACATTCACCGCGGGCAAACAGCGCATTGCTAGCCTGTGCCACCGCATCCTTGGAAGCTCTGCATGACCACCCCGCGCTGGCGCCTGATCCTCAATGGAAAATCCGCTGGCAACGAGGAGTTGCGCGACGCCGTCGACCATTGGCGCGGACAGGGCGTGCAGCTGGAAGTGCGGGTGACCTGGGAGGACGGTGACGCCGAGCGCTATGTCGCCGAGGCGATCGATCATGGCGTGGATGTGATCGTGGCCGCCGGTGGCGATGGCACGCTCAGTGCAGTGGCCGAGACACTGGCGCATCGTGAGGAGCTGGCAGATGCGCTGCCCTCGCTGGCGCTGATCCCGATGGGGACCGCCAACGATTTCGCGACTGCGGCCGGCATGCCGACCGAACCGAAGGAGGCCTTCGCCTTGATCGGGCAGGCGACGCCGCACGCTATTGACCTGTTGCGCGTTGACGCCGATGGCACCCAATGGTGGTGCGCCAATCTCGCCAGCGGTGGCTTCGGCACGCAGGTGACGGTGGAGACTGATGCGGGCTTGAAGAAGATGCTGGGCGGGCTGGCCTATGTGATCACCGGCATCGCCAAGCTGGGCCGCATCGAGCCGATCACCGCGCGCCTGTCCGGCCCGGATTTCGCGTGGGAAGGCGACTTCATCGCGCTCGGCATCGGCAATGGCCGCCAGGCCGGCGGTGGCCAGCAGCTGTGCCCGCAGGCCCTGATCGACGACGGGCTGCTGGATGTGACCGTGCTTCCGGAACTGGAAGGGGAGGTCACCGCCACCCTCGGCCAGATGCTGAAGTCGGGCACCCAGGCTGCGCTGGAACAGCTGGCCACGCGTGCGCGGCTGCCGTGGCTGGAGATCGCATCCGAGCGCCCGCTGACCCTCAATCTGGATGGCGAGCCGGTACAGGCCCGCCAGTTCCGCATCGAGTGCGTGCCGGGCAGGGTACGGATGCACCTGCCGGCTGGCTGCCCGTTGCTGGCTGGGAAGGGGAGGTAGAGTCGACTGTTAGTTGTGTAAACCCACCACGTTGTTCAGCGGGATTCTGGAAATAGGCGGTTGGCTGCCGATCCCCATGTGGGGTCGGTGCCAGTTGTAGTAATGCAGCCATTCAGGCAGCACGGCATCACGTTGCTCTGACGAAGCGTACTCGCAGGCGTAGGCCCATTCGCGCAAGCTGGTCTGGATGAAGCGCTCGGCCTTACCGTTGGTTCGCGGGGTGTAGGGCTTGGTCCGATAGTGCTTCATGCCCAACGAGGCGACGAGTCGAGCGAAGACGCCGGAGCGATAGCAGGCGCCGTTGTCAGTCAGGACACGCTGGAAGGTGACCCCCAGCGTCTTGTAGTACGCCAAAGCGGCCAGCAGCGCTTGGCAGGCCGTTGAGCCCTTCTCATCGGTGTGAACGCTACTGAAGGCGACTCGGGAGTGGTCATCAATGGCCACATGGACATAGCCCCAGCCACCGCCGCCAGCATTGCCACGCCGATTCGGATCGACCCGGTGTCCGGGCCGGTGGAAGTTGCCGAGTTTCTTGATATCCAAGTGCAGCAAGCCGCCCGGGCTGTCGTACTCATACCGGACCGCCTTCTTCGGTGGGTCCAGAAGGCACAGGCGATTGAGTCCTCGTCGGCGCATCAGTCGTGAAATGGTGCTGTGAGCCACACCCAGTGCCTTGGAAATGGTCAGGTAGGTTTGCCGTTGACGTCGACGCTGAACGATCTGCTCTACCAATGCCTCAGGGGTGCCATGGGGGCTGCGGCTGGGCCGAGAGCTGCGGTTCTGCAGCCCAATCAGGCCCTCGGCTCGATACCGGGCCAGCCACTTGTAAGCCGTGCGTACACTCACCCCGCGAGCCTGGGCGGCCTCTTCTGGCCGAAGGCCTTGCTCAGTGATGCGGCGGACAAGAAGTTCTCGACTAAACGGCGTCAAACGGGCATTTTTATGGTGGTTCATCCGGGCTCTTTGGGGACTGGATAGGCGTGGTAACCACCATTTTCCAAAGATGCCCCGGATGAACAACCTACCGAGAGATCACAGTTAGTCGACTGCTTCTCGTTCCGACGGCGTAAAACCCCGCGCTACGCGCGCAAGTCGACCAACAGTCGACTCTACCGGTCCGCGTCGTCGGTTTCCGTGGCTGGCCCCGCCCGTCCCGTGGTTCAGTTTTCCAGGGTTCCCCTGCCGTCCAAGCTGCGATACAGTCAAGGGGTGTCCAGCCTGACGACCCCGCATACCCTTTCTTCCGCACGCCGTTGGTGGCGATGGTGGCCCGTTGCCGTCGTCCGCCCCCATAACGCTGTGTCCCGGAAGGAAAGTCGTCTTGAACTCGCACGCTCAGTTTCAGCAGCAGGCCGCTGAAGGCCACACCCACATTCCCGTCGTCCGCGAAGTGCTGTCCGACCTGGACACGCCGCTTTCGGTCTATCTGAAGCTCGCCGACGGCCCCAATACCTACCTGTTTGAATCCGTCGAAGGCGGCGAGCGCTTTGGTCGTTACTCGATCATCGGCCTGCCGGCGCGCCGCGTGTACGCCTTCCACGGCCACACGCTGACCGTGCGAGAAGACGGCCAGGTGGTGGACACCCGCGAGGTCGCCGACCCGTTCGCTGAAGTCGAGGCGCTGCGCAGCGCCCACTCGGTGCCGAAGCTGGAAGGCCTGCCGGGCTTCACCGGTGGCCTGGTCGGCTGGTTCGGCTTCGAGTGCATCGGCTACATCGAACCACGCCTGGCCCCGCCGGCCGGCCGCGATGAGCTGGGCACGCCGGACATCCTGCTGCTGGATTCCAACGAGCTGGCCGTGTTCGACAACCTCAAGGGCCGCCTGTACCTGATCGTGCACGCCGACCCCCGGGTCGAGGGCGCCTTCGAGCAGGCCCAGGCGCGCCTGGATGCGCTGACTGCCAAGCTGCGTGCACCGGGCGCCGGTTATCCCGCACCGCTCAACAGCGATGTGCTGGACGAATCCGATTTCGTTTCCGGGTTCACCCGCGAAGGGTTCGTCGATGCGGTCCAGCGCAGCAAGGAATACATCCGCGCCGGTGACATCTTCCAGGTGGTGCTGAGCCAGCGCCTGAGCGTGCCGTTCAAGGCGCGGCCGGTGGATGTGTACCGCGCGCTGCGTGCACTGAACCCGTCGCCGTACATGTATTTCCTGGATGTCGGCGACCTGCAGGTGGTCGGCTCCTCGCCGGAAATCCTGGTGCGCCTTCAGGATGGCAAAGTCACCGTGCGCCCGATCGCCGGCACCCGCCCGCGTGGCGCCACGCCCGAGCAGGACCTGGCGCTGGAAGCCGAGCTGCTGGCCGACCCGAAGGAACGCGCCGAGCACCTGATGCTGATCGACCTCGGCCGCAACGATGCCGGTCGTGTGTCCAGGGCGGGCACCGTGGAAGTGGGCGAGCAGTTCGTGATCGAGCGCTACAGCCATGTCATGCACATCGTCAGCGAAGTGACCGGGCAGCTGCAGCCGGGCCTGAGCTACGCCGACGTGCTGCGCGCCACCTTCCCGGCAGGCACCGTCAGCGGCGCGCCGAAGATCCGCGCGCTGGAAGTGATCCGCGAGCTGGAACCGATCAAGCGCAATGTCTACGCCGGCAGCATCGGCTACATCGGCTGGCACGGCGATGCCGATACCGCGATCGCGATCCGCACCGCGGTGATCAAGGACGGCCGCCTGTACGTGCAGGCCGGCGCCGGCATCGTCTACGACTCGGACCCGGACAAGGAATGGGACGAGACGATGAACAAGGGCCGCGCGCTGTTCCGCGCCGTCGCCCAGGCCGCCAAGGGCCTGTAAGCCTGCCTCGCCACGGCGCCGCGCCGTGGTCGTTCCGCTGTTCCCGTTCAAGACAAGGAGTACTGCATGAAGCTGCTGAGCGCATTGCTGTGGTCGTCACTGCTGGCCACGATGGCCCCGTCTGCGTGGGCGCAGGCCAATACCATTCCGTCGCAGCCGCACCTGCTGGTGAAGGGCGAGGCGCGTCGCGTGGTGATGCCGGACCGGTTCGGCCTGCAGTTGAACATCGAAGAGACCGACATGGATGCCGACGCCGCGCGCCGCCGCGTGCAGGACAACGTTGCCCGCGTGCTGGCACTGTTCAAGCAGCACAAGGCGGTGGAAGGCAGCGTGCGCGCGGACAACCTGCGGGTCGGTCCTGCCACGCGCTATGAGCAGAACCGGCAGGTTTTCATCGGCACCCGCGTGTCACGCCAACTGCGCGCCAGCTTCGCCAGCGTCCAGCAGATGCAGGACGTGCTGGGGGCGCTGAAGGCCAACGAGAACCTGCAGGTCAGCAGCGTGGCGCCGATGTACTCGGGCGAAGTGGCGCTGCGCCGCGAACTCAAGGGCGAGGCGGCGGCCCAGACCCGCCAGTCTGCGCAGGGCCTGGCCAAGGCCTACGGCACCCAGCTGCGCGGGCTGTACAGCATTTCCGATGTAGCGCCGAACTTTGCCTATGGCGTGCAGGCGGGCAATTGGCCCAGCAGTGGGGATCTGGTAACGCCGCCCTCGCCGCCCGCGCCCGAGGCACCGATGAACAGCATCGAGACCACGGGCTCGCGCCTACGCGAGTCGGTGGAGGCCGGCCCCATCACCTACACCGAAAACGTGTACGCCATTTTCCTGATAAGCGACGGAACCTGACCATGTTGTGGATGATCGACAACTACGACAGCTTCACCTACAACCTCGTGCAGTACCTGCAGACGCTGGGCGCCGAGGTGAAGGTGGTGCGCAACGATGCAATGAGCGTGGACGAGATTGCCGCGCAGAAGCCCGAGCGCATCGTCATCTCGCCCGGCCCGTGCACGCCCAACGAAGCGGGCGTGTCGCTGGAACTGATCGAGCGCCTGGGCCCGACCACGCCGATCCTCGGCGTGTGCCTGGGCCACCAGGGCATCGGCCAGGTCTACGGCGGCACGGTCATCCGTGCCGGCAACATCATGCACGGCAAGACCTCGCCGATCCGCCATGAAGGCAAGGGCGTGTTCGCCGGCCTGCCGGACCGCTACCAAGCCACCCGCTACCACTCGCTGGTGGTGGACAAGAACAGCCTGCCTGATGTGCTGGAAGTGACCGCCTGGACCGAGAACGACGACGGCTCGATCGAAGAGATCATGGGCCTGCGCCACCGCCAGTTCCCGGTGGAAGGCGTGCAGTTCCACCCCGAGTCCATCCTCACCGAACACGGTCACGCCCTGCTGCGCAATTTCCTGCAGCGCCCGGCGGCCTGATCCAAGGAGCATTCCCATGAGCTTCTCCCCCCAGGAAGCCCTGCATCGCACCATCGAACACCGCGAAATCTTCTTCGACGAAATGGTCGACCTGATGCGGCAGATCATGCGCGGCGATGTCTCGCCGATGATGACCGCCGCCATCCTCACCGGGCTGCGCGTGAAGAAGGAGACCGTGGACGAAATCGCCGCGGCGGCCACCGTGATGCGTGAATTCGCCCGGCCAGTGCCGGTGGCCGATACCTCCAACCTGGTTGACATCGTTGGCACCGGTGGCGATGGCTCGCACACCTTCAACATCTCCACCTGCGCGATGTTCGTCGCTGCTGCTGCAGGCGCGCGCGTGGCCAAGCATGGCAACCGCAGCGTGTCGTCCAAGTCCGGCAGTGCCGATGCGCTGGAAGCGCTGGGCGCGGTGATCGAGCTGCAGCCTGACCAGGTGGCCGCGGCCATCGACCGGACCGGCATCGGCTTCATGTTCGCGCCGATCCATCACCCGTCGATGAAGGTCGTCGCGCCGGTGCGCCGCGAGATGGGCGTGCGCACCATCTTCAACATCCTCGGTCCGCTGACCAACCCGGCCAGTGCACCGTCGGTACTGATGGGCGTGTTCCATCCCGATCTGGTCGGCATCCAGGCGCGCGTGCTGCGCGAACTGGGTACCGAGCGCGCGATGGTGGTCTGGGGCCGTGACAACATGGACGAGATCTCGCTGGGCGCCGGCACCTTGGTCGGCGAACTGCGCGACGGCAAGGTGCGCGAGTACGAGATCCACCCGGAGGACTTCGGCATCGCCATGTCGGCCAGCCGCAACCTGCGCGTGGACGGTCCGGAACAGTCCATCCAGATGCTGCGCGCCGTGCTCGACAACGAGCCGGGCCCGGCGCTGGACATCGTCGCGCTGAATGCCGGTGCCGCCCTGTATGTGGCCGGTGTGGCCAGCGACATCGGAGACGGCCTGGCCCGCGCCCGTGCCGCCATCGCCAATGGCAGCGCCCGCCAGCGCCTGCAGCAGTATGTGGAGACCACCCGCGCGCTGGTTGCCTGAGCGCGCGGTTCAGCCTCACCCTCTCGATGGCCGATAATGGCCGTCCTCACCGCCCCCCGCACCGACCCGAAGACGATGAGCGACATCCTGCAGACGATCCTGGCCCGCAAGGCCGAAGAAGTGGCCCAGCGCCGCGCCCAGCGCCCGCTCGAGGAGCTGCAGGCCGCCGTGGCCAGCGCCCCGCCGGTACGTGGCTTCGTGCGCGCGCTGCAGGCGGCGGTGGCCAATGGCGACCCGGCGGTGATTGCCGAGGTGAAGAAGGCCAGCCCCTCCAAGGGCGTGATCCGCCCGGATTTCCGCCCGGCCGACATCGCCGTCAGCTACGAGTTCGGTGGCGCCAGCTGCCTGTCGGTGCTGACCGACGTGGACTTCTTCCAGGGCGCCGACGCCTATCTGCAGCAGGCCCGCGAAGCCTGCACGCTGCCGGTGCTGCGCAAGGATTTCGTCATCGACGCCTACCAGGTGTACGAGGCGCGCGTGCTGGGCGCCGACTGCATCCTGCTGATCGTCGCCGCGCTGGACGATACCCAGCTGGCCACGTTGTCCGAGCTGGCGCTGTCGCTGGGCATGGACGTGCTGGTGGAAGTGCATGACATCGACGAACTGGAGCGCGCGCTGCAGGTGCCGGCGCCGATGATCGGCATCAACAACCGCAACCTGCGCACCTTCGAGGTGTCGCTGCAGACCACGCTGGACATGCAGCAGGCGGTGCCGCGTGACCGCCTGCTGGTCACCGAGAGTGGCATCCTCGGCCCGCAGGACGTCGCGCTGATGCGCGATGCCGGCATCCATGCATTCCTGGTCGGCGAGGCCTTCATGCGCGTGGAAGAGCCGGGCGAGGGCCTGCGTCAGCTATTCTTCGCGGCATGACAACGCACTATCCGACGCCGCGCGACGATGCGCCGCTGGTGGTCTTCGATTTCGACCACACCCTCTACGACGGCGATTCGGGCACCCATCTGTTCGCCTCGCTGATCAAGCGCAACCCGCTGCGCATGCTGGCCGCGCTGCTGGTCACGCCGATCGCCGGGCCGTTGGTGGCGATGCTGCCGACCCGCCGGACGGGTATTTCGGTCTACGTGTGGATCGGCAGCTTCGGCCTGCACCGTGCGCGCGATTTCAACAAGGTGATCGATGCCTACGTGCTGCGCAACGAGGCGCAGATGCGCGCCAAGCTGCTGCCACAGGCGCTGGAGGTGTTCGCCGCGCACCGTGCCAAGGGCGACCGTGTAGTGGTCGCCACCGGCGCGCCGCCGGAACTGGCCCGCGCCATCCTGGCGTTCGTTGCCCACCAGGACGTGCCGGTGATCGGCACCGAGGTCGGCCCGCGACTGGGCGGCGTCGGCCCGACCCGCCACTGCCACAACGAAGAAAAGATGCGCATGCTGCGCGAGCGCGGCTACGGCAATATCGACATCGCCTACTCCGACAGCACCGCCGACCTGCCGTTGCTGCTGGCCGCCAAGGCGCCGGTGGTGGTGAACCCGAAGCGATCCAGGGTGGACTTCTTCCGCCGCGTGCTGCCGGCCGGCACCCGCATCCTCAACTGGGGCTGCGTGGACCGCGGCGGCGACAAGGCGTAGCCCGGGGCCGGATCCCGTCCGGGGCCTGACCCCATCGCACGATGACGGATCTGCCGGCCAGCGGCCGGCACTACCCTCCTCCGTCCCGGTAGTGCCGGCCGCTGGCCGGCAAACGCTCAATGCCCCAGGTACCCGTACACCGCATGGCCGATCTGGAACAGGCTGATCCCCAGCACCAGCACGCCCACGGCCACCAGCACCCAGCGCTCCTTCACCCGCTTGACCAGGATCGCCGCCACCGGCGCGGCCATCATGCCGCCGATCAGCAGGCCGGCGACGATCTGCAGGTGCTGCACGCCCATCGACAACAGGAAGGTCGCTGACACCGTCAACGTGACCACGAACTCGGCCGCGTTGACCGTACCGATGGTGGTGCGCGCCTGGCCGCCACGGGCGAGCAGGGTGGACGTGGCGATCGGTCCCCAGCCGCCACCGCCGCTGGCGTCCAGCAGGCCCGCGAAGAAGCCCAGCACCGGTACCCGGCGGATCTCGCCCTTGGGCATCCAGCGCCCCGCGGCACGCGCCAGGATGATGATCGCCAGCACCAGCAGGTACAGGTAGATGAGGGGGCGGATGATGTCGCCGGGGATCTGGGTGAGCACGTACGCGCCCAGGGCGCCGCCCACCGCACCGGGCAGGGCCAGCCGCAGGAACAGGCGTTTATCGACATTCCCGGCGGCGAGGTGCGACACGCCCGAGGCGCCGGTGGTGAACACTTCAGCGGTGTGGATGCTGGCGCTGACCTGCGCCGGTGGCAGGCCCATGCTCAGCATCACCGACGAGGACACCAGGCCGAAGGCCATGCCCAGTGCGCCGTCAACCAGCTGCGCGCCAAGGCCGATGAGGATGAACCACCAGAATTCGCTGCTCAGTTCCATGCAACGAGCCTAGCGCGCGAAGGAGTGCGGACCAAGGTCCGCACCCACCGGGTGCTCAACGGTCAACGGGTGCCGTACAGCACCACGGTCTTGCCGCGGGCATGCAGCAGGCCGTCGGTCTGCAGCTTCTTCAGCACGCGGCCGGCCATTTCGCGCGAGCAGCCGACCAGGCGCGCCAGTTCCTGGCGTGACACGCGCAGCTGGCTGCCCTGCGGATGGCTCATCGCTTCTGGTTCCTGCGCCAGATCGTGCAGTGTGCGCACGATCCGATCGGTAACATCCAGGAATGCCAGGCGACTGGCCTTGCGGCTGGTATCGAGCAGGCGCTTGGAAATCTGCTGGCCCAGCGCATACAGCAGGCGCGGGGCGTCGGCCGACAGCGGGCCGAGGAACAGCTGGTGCAGGCGCTCGTAGCTGATTTCGGCCAGTTCGCAGGCGGTACGGGTCCGCAGGATCACCTCGCGGCGGTCCGATTCGACGAACAGGCCCATTTCGCCAACGAACTCGCCGGCACCGAAGTAGCCCAGCACAAGCTCTCGATCGTCATCTTCCTCGGCCATGATTGAAACCGAGCCGCTGACAACGTAGTACAGGGTTCCCGCCGGGTCACCGGGTCGGAAGACGTCGGTACGGGTGGGATATCGCCGCCGGTGGCTGTGCGCCAGGAAACGATCGATGGTGGCGATATCCAAGGCCAGTGGACTGCTAGCTAGGCGCACGGTTGACACGATAGGGGCGCTCCCTCTGCGCATGAACGGATTCACGGGGTCGATAGCGGAGCTTAACCAGCGCAATTGTTAAGGGCAAACAGTGTGCCAGAACTCTTGCGTCTTCACGTTCCCCCCGGGGGCAGTTTGCCCCATAATTCCCCCTTTCCCTTCTTACACAGGAATCGACCGCCGTGGTCAAGCCGTTGCCTCGCCTGAGGCTGCAGGGTTTCAACAACCTCACCAAGGCGCTGAGCTTCAACATCTATGACGTGTGTTACGCGCGCACCGAAGAGGAGCGTCAGCGTTACATTGAATACATCGATGAAGAGTACAACGCCGACAGGCTGACTCAAATCTTGACCGATGTCGCCGAGATCATCGGCGCCAACATCCTGAACGTGGCCCGCCAGGACTACGACCCGCAGGGTGCCTCGGTGACCATCCTGATCTCCGAAGAGCCGGTGATCGACAAGAAGCTGGCCGGCAAGGAGCTGATCTCCGACGCCGTGGTCGCGCACATGGACAAGAGCCACATCACTGTCCACACCTACCCGGAAACCCATCCGCAGGAAGGTATCGCGACGTTCCGCGCGGACATCGACGTGGCCACCTGTGGCGTCATTTCCCCGCTGAAGGCCCTGAACTACCTGATCGAGAGCCTTGAGTCGGACATCGTGATCATGGACTACCGCGTCCGTGGCTTCACCCGCGATGTGAAGGGCAAGAAGCACTTCATCGACCACAAGATCAACTCGATCCAGAACTTCCTGGCCAAGAACATCAAGTCGCGTTACGAGATGTTCGACGTCAACGTCTACCAGGAAAACATCTTCCACACGAAGATGCACCTGAAGGACTTCGACCTGGACCAGTACCTGTTCGAGGAAAAGGCCAAGAACCTGTCGTTCAAGGAACGCATGAAGATCGAGGCGCTGCTCAAGCGCGAGATCGAAGAGCTGTTCCACGGCCGCAACCTGTCCGAGTAAGCCCCATGTGCGATGCCCGCAGGCATCGCCACCCAGGCGGGACGACCCGCCCCGTGGAACCAGTGCCCCGCACGCGTTACAGTTCCACGGTGATGTACCGACCCACGGCCCGGTGTGAAAACACCGGGCCGTTTCGTTTTTTTCAAAAAAGGTAAGGAGCCCCCACCCATGCCCTGGATCTACCTGCTGCTGGCCGGCCTGTTCGAGATCGGTTTCGCCCTCGGAATGAAGTACTCCGAAGGCTTCAGCAAACCCCTGCCCACCGCTGCCACGGTGGTATCCGCGCTGATCAGCCTGTACCTGATGAGCCAGGCGATGAAGAGCATCCCGGTCGGCACGGCCTACGCGATCTGGACCGGTATCGGTGCCATGGGTGTGGCGGTGCTGGGCATCTACCTGTTCAACGACAGCGCATCGCCGGCCCGCCTGGCCTGCGTGGGCCTGATCGTGGCTGGTGTGATCGGGCTGAAGCTGGTCTCGCCGAACTGATTGATGGCCCGACCAACGGTCGGGCCCCACCGTCGCCCCCCGCACCTCCTGGTAGGCCCGCACCGTTGGTGCGGGCGACCCTTCAAATGCGGTAGGCGATGGTCTTCATCACCCTGGAGGCCAGTGCCATCACGCCCGGGATCGGGAACGGCAGGCGGCGAGCGCCGGCCTGCTCGGCGTGGTCCGCATGGCGGGCCTCGTCTTCCTTCATCACCGCGATGACCGCGCGGCTGCGCAGGTCGCCGGCCGGCAGGTCGACCAGGTGCTCGTCCAGGTGGGCCTCCACCTGGCGCTCGGTCTCGACCACGAAGCCCAGGTTCCAGCCGTCGCCGCGCAGCCCGGCCAGGGTGCCGATGGTGTAGCTGCCGGCGTACCAGAGCGGGTTGAACAGGCTCGGACGGCTGTCCAGTTCGGCCAGCCGGGTGGCGCACCAGGCCAGGTGGTCGGTTTCTTCCTGCGCCGCTTCCAGCAGGTGCTCCCGCGTGGCCGGGTCGCGCGCCACGGCGGCCTGGCCGAAGTACAGGCCCTGCGCGCAGACCTCGCCGACGTGGTTGATCCGCATCAGGCCTGCGGCATGGCGCCGCTCGGCGCTGTCCATGCCGGGCTCGCCGGTGTCCGTGGCGGGGTAGGGGCGGGCCGCCGGCGGATTGCCGAACACTGTGTCCAGGGCGCGCTGCGCCTCGGTCAGCAGGTGGTCCAGCGGAGTGGTCTGGCGGAGCACGGTCATGGCAGTACGCGGTGGAGCGGAAGACCCCCCGATTCTCGCCCGGCCCCGCGCCCCTGCCAACCCGGCCCAGGGGACGGGTTGCGCTCCCGCGGCAGGATGAGTACAATCCCGCCTCTTACGCTTCACCTTTTCACAACGCGTGGCAGAGTTCCGGCGAGCCTTTCGCCGCAATGAGCCCGACCTAACCTAGAGTTCTTCATGAGCACTTTCACTGCCAAGAACGAGACCGTCCAGCGCGACTGGTACCTCGTCGACGCCGAGGGCAAGACCCTGGGCCGTCTCGCCACCGAGCTGGCCCGCCGTCTGCGTGGCAAGCACAAGCCGGTCTACACCCCGCACGTTGATACCGGCGACTACCTGGTCGTCATCAATGCAGAAAAGATTGCCGTCACCGGCAAGAAGCTGCAGGACAAGATGTATCACCGTTTCACCGGTTACATCGGCAACCTGAAGACCGAGTCCCTGGCCCAGGCGCTGGAGCGCCACCCGGAGCGCGTGATCGAGATCGCCGTCAAGGGCATGCTGCCGAAGGGCCCGCTGGGTCGCCAGATGTACCGCAAGCTCAAGGTCTACGCTGGCACTGAGCATCCGCACGCCGCACAGCAGCCGCAGGTTCTGGATATCTAATCATGGCTATCACTCAAAACTACGGCACTGGCCGCCGCAAGTCCTCCACCGCTCGCGTGTTCCTGCGCAAGGGTTCGGGCAACATCACCGTCAATGGCCGTCCGCTGGACGAGTTCTTCGGTCGTGAGACCGCGCGCATGATCGTGCGCCAGCCGCTCGAGCTGACCAAGAACACCGAGAGCTTCGACATCCTGGTCACCGCCGCTGGCGGCGGCACCACCGGCCAGGCCGGTGCGATCCGTCTGGGCATCGCCCGTGCTCTGGTCGAGTACGACGAAACCCTGAAGTCCGAGCTGCGCAAGGCTGGCTTCATGACCCGTGACGCCCGTGAAGTCGAGCGTAAGAAGGTCGGTCTGCACAAGGCCCGCCGCGCCACCCAGTTCTCCAAGCGCTGATTTACCGCGCCTGGTTGGGCTCCTTCGGGAGCCCGCTGGATGGAAAAGCAAAAGCCCGGCTTCGGCCGGGCTTTTGTCGTTCCGGGGTCATGGATTTCCTGGTTGCCGGCCAGCGGCCGGCACTACCCGTGGTCTCGCGTGTCGGGAGGGTGGGGTCAGGGCCTTTCCCTGCGGAAAAGGATCCGACCCCAGGGTTCTTTCTGGAGAAGAGCCCCCTTGTTGTTCAAGGGGGTGTGCCGACAGGCGCGGGGACAAGGTGGAATGCGCGACCAGATGAAAAGCAAAAGGCCAGATCTTTCGATCTGGCCTTTTGTTTTTAATTTGGCTGCCCCGGATGGATTCGAACCACCGAATGCCTGAGTCAGAGTCAGGTGCCTTACCGCTTGGCGACGGGGCAAAACGTGCAACTATTTTCTCACTTTTCACGCTGAAAAACAACTTGATTTTCAGTGTGGTGGCTATGGGTGGACTCGAACCACCGACCCCAGCATTATGAGTGCTGTGCTCTAACCGGCTGAGCTACATAGCCTTGGTGAGCCCGCTATTCTGCGGATGTGTACCGCCCCTGTCAACACTTTTGTGTCGTGCTTGTGGGCCGACAGAGGGCATGGGATAGTCCCGGCCAGTAGATTTTCTTAGGAGTCCGCATCGTGATCGATCCGGACGGCTATCGACCGAACGTCGGCATCGTGCTGATGCGGCAGGACGGCCAGGTGTTCTGGGCACGACGCGTGCGCCGGGACGGCTGGCAGTTCCCGCAGGGTGGCATGAACACCGACGAGACGCCTGTCGAGGCCATGTATCGTGAACTGCAGGAAGAGACCGGCCTGCTGCCCGAGCATGTGGAAGTGCTCGGGGCGACGCCCGGCTGGCTGCGCTACAAGCTGCCGGCGCGGGCCATCCGCCGCAATGAGCGGCAGGTCTGCATCGGCCAGAAGCAGGTCTGGTTCCTGCTGCGCCTGACCGGCGACGAATCCCACGTGAAGCTGGACCACACCGACTCGCCCGAGTTCGACCACTGGCGCTGGGTGGACTTCTGGTACCCGGTGGAGCATGTGGTGATGTTCAAGCGTGGCGTCTATGCGCGTGCGTTGCGACATCTGGCGCCGCTGGCCCGCGGGGTGGCCGGGCAGGGGGTTACCGCCATGCCCAAGAGCGCCGCCGAAGCCTGGATGCCTGGCCATACCGCCGGGCACGACCGCCCACGCAAGCGCCCTCGGACCCGCGGCTATTGGCCGAAGAAGGCCACGGGCGATGGCCCGGCCAGCTGACGGGCTGAACGGTATCGAGAATGGTTCAGGTCTCTGATTGACAACCATTCTCGTTTCCATTGGAATAGCCAACAGGCCGCTTCTGGCCTGCCAGCCCGGTTCACGCCTGTGTACGTCTGCATCTGCAACGGAGTCACCGACCACCAGATCCGCGAAGCCGCCAGCCATGGCGTCAGTACGGTGGCCGAACTGACCATGCGTACCGGCTGTGGCGCTACCTGCGGTTCCTGCCTGGACATGGCCGGCGATCTGCTGGCCAAGGCGCGTGCCATCCACGATCTGCCGCTGCCGGTATTGGGTCTGGCCCAGGTCGCCTGATCGTCTCTTGGCGGCGCGTTGACGGCGCGCTTTCGCATTCTTCACGTGCGGCCGCACAGGCCAATGCGCACGATTCGCGTTCCTTCACGACTGCAGGCAAGGCGTTAAAGTGCCTGCGTTTTCAGCGTGCAGGAGCATCCCCATGAAGGGCGACACCAAGGTCATCGAATTCCTCAACAAGGTCCTCTACAACGAGCTGACCGCGATCAACCAGTACTTCCTGCATGCCAAGATGCTGAAGAACTGGGGGATCAAGGAACTGGCCGAACACGAGTACAAGGAATCGATCGACGAGATGAAGCATGCCGACATGCTCGCCGACCGCATCCTGTTCCTCGAAGGCCTGCCGAACTTCCAGGCGCTGGGCAAGCTGCGCATTGGTGAGAACCCGACCGAGATCCTGCAGTGCGACCTGTCGCTGGAACGCGATGGCGTGGTCACCCTGCGCGAGGCCGTGGCGTATGCCGATTCGGTCGGCGACTACGTCAGCCGCCAGCTGTTCGTGAAGATCCTCGATTCGGAAGAAGAGCACATCGACTGGCTGGAAACCCAGCTCGACCTGATCGAGCGCATCGGTGAACCGAAGTACCTGCTGAGCAAGCTGGAAGAGTGAGTCAGCCGGCCTGGCCGGCGCGATGCTGTGCCAGGTAGCCCGTCAGTGCCACGCGCGCTCGGGCGAATTCCGCAACCAGCAGCGCCACCGCTACTGCGGGGCGCTGCAGGCTGCCGCTGCGGGCTTCGTGCTCGATGCGCTGCGCGACTGACGACAGCGACAGTGCGCCCACGTTCGCGCTGGATGACTTGAGGCTGTGCGCGACGGCCTGCAGGCGAGGCTCGTCGCCGTTCTGCGCGGCCTGCTGCAGCTGCTGCACCATTGCCGGCGCATCCTCCAGGAACACCGAGACGATCTGGATGGCGCTCTCCCCGATCACTGCATGCAGTTCGTCCAGCACGTCGCGGTCCAGCACCGGCTGCGGCTTGGAGCCGACTCGGCTGTCATCGTCCTGCAGAGCCGAGCCATGCTCGGCTGATGGAGCGCGACGGCTATCGGCCGTCAGCCGGGCATGGCTTGGCTCTATCGAAGGCCGTGCAGGTGATGCGGCTTTGCCGCCGCCCCAGCGCTGCAGCAGCGCATGCAGGGTGTCGCGTGCAATCGGCTTGGACAGATAGTCGTCCATGCCGGCCTGCAGGCAGCGCTCGCGGTCACCGGCCATGGCATTGGCGGTCATCGCGATGATCGGCAGGCGCGGGCGCCCGTTTTCCACTTCCTCGGCGCGCCAGCGGCGGGTGGCGGCATAGCCGTCCAGCACCGGCATCTGGCAATCCATCAGCACCACATCCACGTCGCCTTCGCGCAGGGCAAGCAACGCCTGCTCGCCATCGGCGGCGTTGCACACTTCGCACTGGAACACGCGCAGCAGCTGCTCGGCCACCATGCGGTTGACCGTGTTGTCCTCCACCAGCAGCACGCGCAGGTGCAGCGGCGGCAGCGTGGGCGTGGACTGGCCCTGTCCGGCGTTGGCCAGCAGCGCGGCAGGGCGCGCATGCGCAACCGGTGCAGCCAGCAGTGCATGCAGCCCAGCGTCGTCGAAATGCGAGGGTAGCTGCCGCTGACGTGGGCGTGGCGGAAGGGCATCGTCCTGCAGCCACAGCACCTGCAGCCCGTCGTCTTCGCCACGTTCGGCCAACGCCTGTTGCAGCGTCGCTTCACCGATGCGGCGCGCACGTGCATCGACCAGCAGCCACGCCGGTGCCGGTTGCCCCGGCCTCGGCACCGCGCGCAGGCGCTCGACCACGGCATCGAACTGCGCCAGGGCGTGCACCAGCAGTCCATGATGGGCCGCGATGCGCTCGATGCGTGCCTGCAGGATGGCATCGCCACTGAACAGCAGCAGCGCGTCTGGCGTGCGCGCCATGGCCGGCAGGTCGCCGGGCACCTTCAACAACGGGATCTCGAACCAGAACGTGGCGCCCTGGCCGGGCGTGGACTGCACGCCGATGCGCCCGTGCATCAGGTCGATGATGCGCTTGCAGATCGCCAGGCCCAGGCCGGTGCCACCGTAGATGCGGGTCGTTGAGGCATCGGCCTGGCTGAAGGACTGGAACAGGCGCGCCTGCAGTGCCTCGTCGATGCCGATGCCGGTGTCGATGATCTCGAAGCGCAGCTGGTGCTGTGCGGGACCTTCGCCCAGGCGCTGCACGCGCAGCTGTACCTGGCCGCGCGCGGTGAACTTGATCGCGTTGGCCAGCAGGTTGCTCAACACCTGGCGCAGGCGTACCGGGTCGCCACGCACCGGCAGGCGCACTGACGGGTCCAGCTGCAGCCCCAGCGACAGGCCCTTGGCGTCGGCGGCGCGCTGCATCAGCTGCACCACGCCATCGAGCAGGTCGCGCAGGTTGAAGCTGGTGATCTCCAGTTCCAGCGCCTGTGCTTCCAGCCGCGAGTAGTCGAGGATGTCGTCGACGATGCGCAGCAGCTGCTGCGAGCTGGCCGAGGCGGTGGCCAGCATCTGCCGCTGGTCCTCGCCCAGCGGGCCGCGTGCGATCAGCTCCAGCATCGGCAGGATGCCGTTGAGCGGCGTACGGATCTCGTGGCTCATCGTGGCCAGGAACTCACCCTTGGCCAGCACCGCCGCCTCGGCGGCCTGCTTGGCCTGCAGCAGCTGCTGTTCCAGCTGCCCCTGTCGTTCGGTGGTGCGGCGCAGCTGGTCACGTTCGGCGGCCAGCAGGCTGCGCTCGCGCTGCAGCTGGGCCAGTGCCCGGTTGCGCGCGCGCAGCCGCAGGCCCAACAGCAGCGCGCTGATGGAGGTCGCAGCAAGGGCAACCAGCAGCGCGACCCACATCGGCACGTCAGAGCACCGCGTTGTGGAAGTCGAAGTTCAGATCGCTGCCGGCCGACTGCACCATGTTGCCCTGGATGTAGTCGACACCGCCCACCCACATCGCGGCGGCGGCCTGCGGATCTTCGATCTGCTGGCCGATGATCTGCTGCCCGGCGGAGTGAGCCCGCTCGATTGCCCGGCGCAGCTCTTCGCGCGTGGCCGGATTGGAATGACTGCTGGAGAAGCGCGCGGCCATGCGCACGAACGACAACGGCAGCTGGGTCAGCAGCGCATCGGCTTCGCCCCCGGGTTCGAACTGGCTCAGGCAGAAGCGCACGCTGGCGCCGGCCATGCGCTGGCAGAACTGCTGTAGCGGCACGGTATGGATCAGCGCGTCGGGCAGGCGGACGTCGATCACCAGCGCGCTGCCGGGCAGGTCGCGCTGCTGCAGCGATTCCAGCAGCCAATCCGCGAACGCATCGCGTTGCAGGGTGCGCAGCGACTGCGAAACGAACAGGTTCAGTGGTTGCGTCGCGTGCCGGTAAAGGTCGAGAAGGCCCAGTGCATGGTCCATCACCTGCTGGTCGAGATCGGCGATGCGCCCGGCAGCCTCTGCGGCCGGAATCACCTGGCCTGCCGCCAGCAGCGTACCGTCGGCCTGGCGAAGGCGCAGCAGCAGCTGGTACTGCGCGGTGTTGCCGCCGGCGACGGCGACGATCGGCTGGTAGGCCAGCTCAAGCTGGCCTTCCAGCAGTGCCAGGTGTTCCTGCTCGCTGGTCACGTCGCGGTGCACGTGGCCGGCCACGCCGGCGCTGAGCAACCGTGCCTGCAGGGTGGTGCGCTCGACTGCCTCCAGCGCGCTGTTGGCATCGTCGAAGCCCGGCGACAGCGGTGCATAGCCGACCACGCCCCGCAGATGCACCGATTCGTCATCGCGGATCACGAAGGCCCGCGCCGACAACTGCTCGCGCAGCGCAGCGGCAATGCCTTCCAGGCTGTCCTCGCTGGCATTGCGCGCAAGCAGCAGGAAGCTGTTGTCGTTCAGGCGCGCCAGCAGGTGCGGGTGGCCGGCTTCTGCCAGGCGTTGCCCGGCCTGCACCATCAGGCGCTCGAAGGCGGCATAGCCATAGCGCTCGCGCAGGCCCAGCGCGCTGGATATCTCGACGAACAGCACGCCGCCCTGGTCGCGGTGGGCGAGCGCGGCGTTGAGCTGCTGCAGCACGTGATGCCGCGTCGGCAGCCCGGTTTCCGGATTGCTGGTGGCCGGGGTGCCGGATACGCCGGGCAGGGTTGCGGCCTGCGCCCGCGCGCGGCGGATGCGGTTGGCCACGGCGGCGATCAGGTGGCGCGGGCGGATCGGCTTGCTCAGGTAGTCGTCGGCGCCACTGTCGAGCACCTCGAACTGGCGTTCCGGGTCCGGGTCGCCGCTGAGGAACACGATGGGCAGCAGCTGCAGGCCGGGCTGCTGGCGGATCAGCGCGGTCAGGCGCATGCCGTCCAGGCCGGGCAGGTGCAGGTCCATCAGGATCAGGTCAGGGCGATGTTCCTTGATCGCCTGCAGCGCACCGTCGGCATCGCTGTGCACGATCGCCTGCATGCCGGCGCCATGCAGCACGCTCTGTGCGAACAGTGCCTGGGCGCGATCATCCTCGACGATCAGCACGCGGTAGGGCGAATCGGAGTGCAGCGGTGCCGGGTCATTGCCGCCGGCCTCGGCCAGCAGGGATGGGCCGGGCAGCGGCGGCGGTGCGCTGCCGATCGATGCGGGTGCGTCGGAGGCGGCCAGCGGCGGAACCGCTGCCGGCGCTGCGGCGACGGCGCTCGCCGGTTCAGCGGTCCAGCGTTGCCAATGATCGGCCGGAGGGGTTTCAGCGCGTCCCGGGCGGGCGCCCGCGGGGGATTCGTTTGCGGCCATCGGTGCTCCTGGTGTTCGCGTCCATTATGCGACAAGCCCGGCGATCAACCGGTGCCGGGCTGGCGTGGACTGTCGGGCGACGCACTGCGTGCCAGCCAGCGCACGCCCTTCCACAAGGTGCGCCAGACCAGCCACACCAGCAGCGCGCCCGCCAGGCTGCAGGCCAGCACCACGATCAGCGCGATCCACGGGTGTGCCAGGGCCAGGGCCAGGCCACCGACCACCACGGTGTCCTCGGCGGCGGAGGCCACCCAGTTGCTGGCAGGCTCGGGCGAGGTATTGAGCAGGGCGCGGGTGCCTGCCTTCAGGCCGTGGCTGGCCAGCGCGACACCTGCACCGGCAGCAAGTGCGCCGGTGCCCAGCTGCCCATCCGGCGACAGCGTGGCTGCGGCAAGGAAGGCACCTGCGGGTACACGTGCCAGGGTCTGCACCAGATCCCACGCCGAGTCGACGCCGGGAATCTTGTCGGCGAAGAATTCGGTCACCGCCAGCGCCGCCGAAGTGCCCAGCACCCACCACGATTCAGTGGCCTGCAGGGCCGGTGGCAGGTCGACCCAGCCGAGCAGGCCGGCCAGGCCGACACCGAACACGGTGAGGTAGACGCGGATGCCGGCCAGCCAGGCCAGCAGGATGCCGATCACGAACAGGTGGGCTTCGGTCATGGCGATGCTCCGGCGACGGAACTGTGCAGGGGACCACACTATCGACGATGGCATGCCTGAACGCCACAGACCGTGGCTCGCCACTGCGCAGGAAACCCACCCGTCCTGTCATACACTAGCCCGTCGTTTGCCACAGGGGCCGTACCGGTGTCGCCCTCGCGATGCCCCGGAATCCACCCATGACCAACCGTCCTCCCATGCGCGTGCAGGTCCGCCTGCCCGGCGCGCCGCAACCGCCGGCCGACCGCCGCCGCCTGCTGGTGATCGGCGGCATCTGGCTGCTCAGCCTGGTGCTGGCGGTGCTCGGCGGCTGCTGGATGGCCACCCCGCGCGATGCGCAGGGCCAGCGCCTGCAGGCCGCCGAGAAGCGTGCCGAGACGCTGCAGGCGCAGCTGACCGAACTGCGCCAGAAGCAGGCCACGCTGGAAGCCTCCGACCGCATCAGCCGCGCCGCCAATACCGAGGTGCAGTCCTCGCTGGCCGAGCGCGATGAGGAAATCGCCGGCCTGCGTGCCGACGTTGCCTTCTATGAGCGCCTGGTGGGTTCGACCAGCCAGCGCAAGGGCCTGAACACCCATTCGATCGAGTTCAGCCCGGAAGCGGCCGGCACCTGGCAGTACACCGCGGTGCTGACCCAGAACCTCAACCGCGGCGCCATCAGCCAGGGGCAGATGCGCTTCACCGTGGAAGGCGTCAAGAACGGCAAGCTGGCCACGATCAGCTGGGATGATCTGCACCAGCGCAGCAAGGTACCGGGACAGGATTACTCGTTCCGGTACTTCCAGCAGCTCACCGGCAGCGTGATGCTGCCGGCTGACTTCACCCCGCAACGCGTGCGGGTGACATTGGGGAGTGGTACGGGGGGTACCACCCAGGTATTCGACTGGAAACAGGCCGGTGCGCCGGCCAGCAAAGGGGAGTAGGCAGATGTTCGGAAGCAGCAAATCCAACCGTGAAGGCCAGCTGGTGGTGGATGCCCTGATCGGCAACCAGGTGGTGATCCGCGGTGATGTGGAATTCAGTGGTGGCCTGTACGTGGAAGGCCGCATCCATGGCAAGGTGATCGCCGCCGAAGGCGCCAGTGGCGCGACCCTGACGGTCGCCGAGCATGGCGTGATCGAGGGCGAGATCCGTGCCCAGGTGGTGGTCATCAGTGGCCGCCTGGACGGCGACGTGCACGCCAGCGAGAAAGTCGAACTGACCCCGAGCGCGCGGGTCAACGGCAACGTCCATTACCAGGTGGTGGAGATGAATGCGGGCGCCCAGCTGAACGGCCGCCTGATCCATGCCAGCGCCCCGATGGCCGCCCTGCCGGCCCCGGAAGCTGATGAGGCCAATGGCGGCAAGGGTGACACCGCCGCGCGCCGCAAGCTGGCCGAGGCGATGGCTTGAAAGCCATCGTCGGCACCCCCATGCTGACACCATGAGCACGCTAGTCTCCCTGCCCGGCGCCACCCCGGCCGCCGCGCCCGATTACCAGTCGCTGGAGCGCCCGCTGAACTTCACCGAGTCGGCGGCCGCCAAGGTCAAATCCCTGATCCAGGAAGAGGGCAACCCCGACCTGGCCCTGCGCGTGTACATCGAAGGTGGTGGCTGTTCGGGCTTCCAGTACGGGTTCGAGTTCGACGAGAACCGTGCCGAGGACGATCTGGCGGTACAGACCAGCGGGGTGACCCTGCTGGTCGACCCGTTGAGCCTGCAGTACCTGATGGGCGCCGAGGTGGACTACACCGAGAGCCTGACCGGTGCACAGTTCGTGATCCGCAACCCGAACGCAAAGACCACCTGCGGCTGCGGCAGCAGTTTCAGCATGTAGGCGGGGCGCGGGGCCTGCGTCCCGCGCGACAAGGTGTGTGGAGCAAGCTCCACACCCACAGACGGCTTCGGCAAAGCCCGCGGCTTGCCACCCGCATCGATTGGCGGCACGCTTGCAGGATGCCCAATACTCCTTCGCCGCTTTCCGGTTTCGCCTTCGTGGGCGAACCGCTGGAGCGCGCCGATGCCCTGCGCGAAGATGCCGATGCACTGGCGCGCCTGTGGCCGGGCGCGCACATTCTGGTGCTCGATCAGGACGGCAGCGCCTTCACCGGCGATGACGACCAGCCGCTGGCGCTGACCGGCGCCGACATCGGCGGCGGTCCCGGCTCCGCGATCTTCCTCGGCCTGCGCGGGGAACAAGCGTGGTTCTCGGTTGAAGCCGCCAGCGTCACCGTCAGCGCACCACGTCGCCTCGACCTGCGCCAGGCCGCCCTGCTGTGGTCGGTGGCTGATGCGACCGCTTTCAGCTACGCACGTGGCATGTCCTACTGGCACTCGCGCACCCGTTTCTGCGGGGTATGTGGTGGTACCGTAGCGTTTGCCCGTGGCGGCTTCGTGGGGCGTTGCGCGCAGTGTTCCACCGAGCACTATCCGCGTGTCGACCCCGCTGTGATCGTGGCGGTTGAAAACCAGGGCCGCCTGCTGCTCGGCCGCCAGTCAAACTGGGCGCCACGTCGCTACTCGGTGCTGGCCGGCTTCGTCGAACCGGGCGAGACCTTCGAGCAGACCGTGGTGCGCGAAGTCCACGAGGAGAGCAAAGTGCGGGTGACGGCCTGCCAGTACCTCGGTTCGCAGCCCTGGCCATTCCCGGGTGCGCTGATGGTTGGCTTTCGCGCACAGGCGCAGGATGACCTGCCGACCGTGGACGGTGAGCTGGAAGACGCGCGCTGGTTCAGTGCCGACGAGGTCGGCGCAGCGCTGGCGCGCGATGTGGAGGACGATGGCCAGGGCATCCGCCTGTCGCCGCCGATCTCGATTTCGCGCGGCCTGATCGAGCATTGGTACCGGCAGCAGAAGGGCTGAGGCGGGCCGGCTGGGGTGATTGCATTGCCGCCACCTGAACACGGCACGGGTTACAGTCCGGTTCACCGCTGAGGGCGCTGCTGCGACAGGTAAGGTAGCGGCGCCGAGCGTTCTGTTTCGTAGGGAGACCTGCCATGTTCACCACTCTGGCCGCCGTGCTGGTGGCACTGGCCCTGGGCCATGTTGCTCCGGCCGCTGCTGCCTCGCTGCGCCGTTTCGACGGTTTCCGGCGTTGGCTGGGCTGGCTGGATGCGCGTGGTGGCAAGGCCTGGCAGGGACCGGCCGGCGTTGCCTTGGCCCTGCTGCCGCCGCTGTTGCTGATGGCGCTGCTGGCGTGGCTGTTGCGCGGGGTGCTGTTCGGCCTGCCGTCGCTGCTGCTGGGCGTGGCGGTGCTGGCCTGGTGCTGGGGCCCGCGTGACCTGGACCGCGATATCGAGGCCATCATCGATGCCGATGATGCGGCGACGCGGCAGGCTGCAGTGCGCAACCTGCAGTCGGCCGGCGGCAGCCTGCGCGAGGACATTCCGTCGCTGGTCGAGGCGACGGTGCTCAACGCACTGCGGCGCTGGTTCGCGGTGCTGTTCTGGTTCCTGTTGCTGGGCCCGGCTGGCGCGCTCGGTTACCGGCTGCTGGCGCTGATGGCGGAAAGCCCGATGCGTGCCCGCGTGCCGGTCGAGCCGCTGGCGCTGGCGCAGCGGCTGCTGGGCTGGATCGAGTGGCCGGTGGCACAGCTGATGGCGTTCTCGATGGCGCTGGTGGGCAACTTCGATACGGCGTGGAAGGCGTGGCGCCAGGCCCATGGCGAGCGCCTGACCGGCAACACCGGGTTCCTGGGTGCGGTGGCGCGGGCCAGCGTCAACGCCGAACTGCGCGAGGACGCGCACGACTACACCGAGGCGGGGCTGTTGCCGGTGTGGCAGCGGTTGCCGGACCTGCGTGATGCGATGAGCCTGGTGTGGCGGATGCTGCTGCTGTGGCTGGCGATCCTCGCCCTGCTGGTGATTGCAGGCTGGGTGACGTAGTTGCTTTGCAGGGCTTGCAGCCCTGCACCTGCAGAGGTAAACGCCAAAGCCAAAGCGGCTCTGGGTTGCTGAGGGTTGGGCGGGGCGGTGTGGGGCTGCAGGACACGCCGTAAACCCGTCCCTGGGGGCTCGATGGCGCCATCCATGGCGCCAACGGTCCTGCGGCCCCACACCGCCCCACCCCCGACAGTTTCCCGGTGACGGTGGGTCAACTGCGACTGCCGGTGGGTGTCGACCTTGGTCGACACGGTAGATCCACGCCATGCGTGGATGCGGAGCGAAGCGGTCCGCTTTCGCTTTTGATCTTCTTTTTCTTTTCCGTGGTGGACGCACACGGAAACTGTCCGTGGCCGGGCGGGTGGGCTGCGCAGGGGCGTGAGCCGCATGGATGCGGCGACCGAGCTTACATGGACGTACTCGCAGCGACCCCTGCGCAGTCCACCCGCCCGGCCTATCCCATGACCTACAAACGCCGCCCACCACGAGGGGCTGCGCCGTTGGCTGGAAACCTAGATCGGTGCCAGTGCAGTGAACGGTGCCCACGGCAGGTTGCGCAGCAGCGCATACCCGGGCAGCACCCAGAGCCAGAACACAGGATTGGCCAGCAACCGCATCAGCGGGTCGAGCACGCGTGGGCGGATGCCGGCGATGTTCAGCAGCATCAGCAACAGGAACGGCAGGCTGATGACCAGCAGCGGGTTCATCGCCATCGCGCCGGGCAGGTCGAAGTGGACCATGGAGTACAGGCAGCGCGTGCTGCCACAGCCCGGGCAGTACAGGCCGGTCAGGGCGTACAGCGGGCAGCTCGGCAGTGGATTGCCGGCGACATACGGATTGACGTTGCGCAGCACCACCGTGGCACCCACGGCCAGGCCGGCGGAAGCCAGCAGCGGCGCCCAGCGGGCGAGTCGGGAACGAGCGGGAAGCGCGGACATGCAACAACGGATCCGGCGCAGGCGCCGGATCCGTCCAGGCGTATCAGTAGCCGCTGTTGCTCATCGCGCCCATGCCGCCGAGCACGACGAAGAACAGCACGTACAGCACGACCAGCACGGCCCAGGCAATGGCCGACCAGATGGCCCACTTCTTGGCCTTGGCGGCGGAGTCCTGGGCGCCGGCGATGTCGCCAGCGGCCAGCTTGCCGTTGACCTGTGCGGCGTAGACGATCGACACGATGCCGGCCGGCAGGCAGCAGAACAGGGTGGTCAGGATGGCCCAGACCAGGTTGTTCGGGACCTGCGGAGTAGCGGTATTCATGGGTTCAAGCTCCTTGATGGGTGGTGGTGGTGAATCATTGGTCGGAAAGAGCGCCCAGTACGGCCAAGCCGCCGAACAGCCCGAGCCACAACAGCAACAGGACCGGCAGGGCCACGGCCGAAGCCACCGCCCACCAGCCCGCCTTGCGCGACGCGCTGTAGGCCCCCGGCAGATCGCCAGCCGCGCGGCGGCCATCGACCTGGGAGGCATAGACGATCGACACCACGCCCAACGGCAGGCAGCAGAACAGCGTCGTCAGGATCGCCCAGACCAGATGGTTGGGGATGTAGACCGGACGGCTGAGCGGTGGTGGTTGATTCAAAGCGAGACTCCATTCCTTGGTGGCCGGCCTTGGTGAATCGGCCGAACCTCCCCCCTGTGGGTGCGTAATCTACCGCAACCGGCGTTGCATGTATGCGTTTACACGCACGACATGTCGTGTTCGCCACTGGACGGTGGCGTATGCGGGGGAGGTTGCCGGGCCTGCCTGTCAGTCCGATTCTGTCAGGCGTGATCGCCGCGCAGGGCCCGCACCTGGGCTTCCAGCGCCTGGGCGTTGGTGGTGTGGCCGTCCATGGACGGTGCCGCCACTACCTCGACGGTGGCTCGGAAACGGCGTGGCACCCGCATGCGGCCGAGGCGGCTGTCGCGCCGGCTCCACATGCTCGACCACATGCCGCGCAGGGCCATCGGCACCACCGGCACCGGCCGCCGTTCGAGGATCTTCTCGACGCCGGACTTGAACGGGGCGATTGCACCATCCTTGGTCAGTGCGCCTTCCGGGAAGATGCAGACCAGCTCGCCTTCGGCCAACGCGGCGTCGATGTCATCGAACGCGCGTTGCATCAGCGCCGGGTCTTCGCGCGCACCGGCGATCGGGATCGCCTTGGCGGTACGGAAGATCCAGCGCATCACCGGGATGTTGAAGATCCTGTAGTACATGACGAAGCGCACCGGACGCGGAATCGTCGCCGACAGGATCAGTGCGTCCATGTAGCTGACATGGTTGCAGACCAGCAGCGCGGCGCCTTGGTCGGGCACGTTGGCTTCGATGCCGTGCGGGCGCAGCCGGTACAGGGTGCGCACCATCAGCCAGCTGAGGAAGCGCATCAGGAATTCGGGGACGATGGTGAAGATGTAGATCGCCACCAGCGCGTTGGCGATGGCCAGCGCCAGGAACTGCTGCGGGATGGTCCAGTGCAGCAGCTTGTGCGCGGCCAGTGACAACAGGGCTGCGCCGACGATGAAGCCGGAATTCTGGATGTTCAGCGCCGCGAACACGCGCGACATCTGCGCCTTCGGCGTGCGGCTCTGGATCAGCGCGAACAATGGCACCACGAAGATACCGGTGAACAGGCCGATGCCGATCAGGTCGATGACGATGCGGATGCTGCCGGGCTGCTGCAGGAAGGTGCCGATGGTCAACCCGTGCACCGTCGCCTCGCCGCTGCGCGCGAAGTACAGGTCGAGCAGGAACGCGGTCATGCCGAACGCGCCCAACGGCACCAGGCCGATTTCCACCGTGCGTGCCGACAGCTTTTCGCACAGCAGCGAGCCGACGCCGGTGCCGACCGAGAACAGGGCCAGCGCAAAGATGTACAGGGTCGGTTCGCCGCCGAGGTTGGTCACCGCATAGGCCGGCAGCTGCGAGGTCAGCACGGTGCCGACGAACCAGAACCAGGACACGCCCAGGATTGAATTGCGCACCGCCTTCTGCTGGCGCGCCATGCGCAGCACCGCCAGTGATTCCGGCAGCGGGTTCCAGTTGATCTTCAGGTCCGGGTCGCCGGCATCGACCTTGGGAATCAGGCGGGCGGCGATGTTGCCGCAGATCGCCAGCGCGATGATCGCGCACGCGGCCACCACCGTGCCATGGCTGCCGGCCACGGTGAACACCAGGCCGCCGACGATCATGCCGGACAGGATCGACATCGAGGTGCCCATCTCGACCAGACCGTTGCCGCCGGTCAGCTCTTCGGGCTTGAGCACCGAGGGCAGCACCGAGTACTTCACCGGGCCGAACAGGGTTGACTGCATACCGGTGCAGAACAAGGCGACCAGCAGCACCGGCAGGCTCTGGGTGAGGAAGCCGGTGGCCGCCAGCGACATGATCACGATCTCCATGGTGGTGGTGATCACGATCAGTCGCGATTTCTCCAGTTTGTCGGCGATCTGCCCGGCCAGTGCCGAGAACAGGAAGTACGGCAGGATGAAGATGGCCGGTGCCAGCGTGGCGTACAGCCCCAGTTCTTCCTCCGGCACGGCCATGAACAGCAACATGCTGATGATCGCCTGCCGGTACACGTTGTCGTTGAACGCACCGAGCGCCTGGACCACGAAGAACGGCAGGAAACGGCGCTGGCGCAGCAGGGCGAACTGGTTGTGACCGGACATGGAACCTCCTTGACCGGCGCAGCCTAGCATTCCTGCCTATCCGCTGTGGGTGCGGACCGTTGGTCCGCACACCTGTCGATGGTCTCAGACGATATCGTCGACCACGCCGCCATCCACGCGCAGTGCTGCACCGGAGGTGGCCGAAGCCTGCGGCGAGGCCAGGTACACCACCATGTTGGCTACTTCCTCGACCGTGGCGGTGCGCTGGATCACCGAAGACGGCCGGTGTGCCATCACGAACTCGCGGCCGATCTGCTCCAGCGGCTTGCCGCTGCGCTGGCGTTCATCTTCGAACATCGCCGCGAAACCGTCGGACAGGGTCGGGCCGGGCAGCACCGCGTTGACAGTGACGCCACTGCCGGCCACGCGCTTGGCCAGGCCGCGCGACAGCGACAGCTGCGCGGTCTTGCTGACACCGTAATGGATCATGTCGGCGGGAATGTTGCGTGCCGATTCGGAGGAGATGAACAGCACGCGGCCCCAGCCGGCGTCGACCATCGCCGGCAGCAGCGCACGCGACAGGCGCACGCCGGACATCACGTTGGTCTGCCAGTAGCGCTCCCAGGTGGCGTCTTCGGTCTCGAAGAAGTCCTCGGGGCCGAAGATGCCGGCGTTGTTGACCAGGATGTCGACCTTGGGCAGGCCGGCCAGCAGCACATCGACACCGGCTGCATCGGAAAGGTCGGCGGCGACGCCGATCACCTCGGCACCCGGAACGGCGGCGAGCAGGCGCTGGCGGGCGCGTTCGACACTGTCGGTGCTGCGGCCGTTGAGAATGACCCGCGCACCCGCCGCGGCAAGACCCTGGGCGATCGCCAGGCCGATGCCGGCGGTGGAAGCGGTAACGAGCGCGGTGCGGCCGGCGAGTTCGATCTTCATGGGGGGAGTCCAGGAGCAGGGGATCACCCAGTATCCGCGCAGGACCGTGATCGGGATGCAGCGCCAGGCGCAACACACGGTTGCACACGGTGCAGTAGATCCACGCCATGCGTGGATGGACTGCGGGTCGCGCCAGGCCATGCCCGGCGCCGGCCTTCAGGTGAGCGTGCGCACCGCCTCATTCGCCGCCGCCCGCACCTTCGGCAGCATCCGCAGCACCAGCGCCATCTGCGTGCGGATCAACTGCAGCTTCGCCGGCATCGCCTCGTCGATCTGCTCCAGTTCGGCCGCCACCGCGCGATCAGCGTCGTTGTCGTCCTCGTTGACCGGCTGCCGTGCGGTCAGGGCCGAGGCCAGCTGCTGCAGCGCCTTGCGCACGCGCTCACCGGCCGCCAATGCCAGCGGGTCGCCAGCAAAGCTGTCCACCTGGTCGCGATGCGCGCCCAGCGCCGACAGATGGCCAAGCAGCGTGTTGGACAGCGCCAGGAAGTGGAAGCCGGCATCCAGGTTGCGGCGCACGTGACCGGGTTCGCGCAGCATGTTCGACAGCGCGGTGGACAGCGCGGCGTCGGCGTTGTGCATGTCGCGGCGGGCGATGCGGTAGGCCAGGTCATCGCGCATGCCGCTGCGGTACTGGCCCAGCACCGAATCCAGGTAGCGCGCGGCGGTATCCAGCACCCGCGCCAGCACAAGGTGCAGCTGGCGGCCCTGCCAGTCGGGCAGGATCAGGAACGCGGCGGCAGCGGCGATCGCGCAGCCCAGCAGTGTGTCGACCATGCGCGGCACGATCAGCACGAAGCCATCGCCGATCAGGTTGAAGCAGGTCAGGGCCATCACCGTGATCGCCGCCGATGCCACCAGGTAGCGGTCGGTACGGGTGAAGAAGAACAGCAGCGCCGACAGCAGCGCGATCAGCAGTTGCACGTGCAGTTGCGGGAACAACTGCAGCAGCGCCCAGGTGAGCACGAGGCCCGCCACGGTGCCGACGATGCGCTGCGCCAGGCGTTGGCGGGTGGCGCCGAAGTTGGGCCGGCACACGAATACGATGGTCAGCAGCACCCACGAGCCGTTCTGCGCATTGAACAGGCGGATCGCGGCGAAACCGGCGATCAGCGCCAATGCCATGCGCAGGCCGTGGCGGAACAGGACAGAGCCGGGCGTGAGCTGCTGGCGCACGCGCACGCCCATCTCGCGCAGGGTATGCGGGTTGCTGTCGCGCAGGCGCGTATCGACATTGTCGAGGCTGGCCTCGGAGCGTTCGGCGTCAAGCAGGCGGCGTTCGATGCTGCGCAGGTTGTGCACCAGCAGGTCCAGCGAACCCAGCAGTCGCTGCCACTGCGGGCGCTGCTGGTCGCGCAGGTAGGCCAGCGCATCGGCCAGGTCGCGCCCGGCCTGCTGGTTGCTTTCGCCATACACAAACGGGCGGCGCAGGCGGATCGCCTCGCCCAGGCGCGCGCAGGCCTGGCCTTGAAGATCGAGCAGGCGCTGGCAGCGGTACAGCACGTCGCTGTGGAAGAACGCATCGACCAGGGCACCGTAAGGGTAGTGCGAGGAACTGGCGCGCTCGTGGAAATCCTGTGCCATGTAATAGAGGCGCAGGTACAGGCCGGAGTTCACGCCCGGCCGCCCGGAACGGCCGAAGCGGGCGAGAATCGCGGTCTTGGCCTCGTTCAACGCGCCGACCACGCGCCGGTTCTGCTCGGCCAGGTTGAGCTGGCGGCGTTGCAGGTCGGCCTCACGTACCGGTTCGAACAGGGCGGCCTTCAGCTGCAGGTAGCGGCCCAGCTCGATGTAAAGCCGCGCCACGCGCTCGCGCACCGGTCGGTTGGCGAACAGTGCGGTCCACAGGATCGACAGCAGTCCGTACCAGAGGGCGCCCGCCAGCAGGTGGCTGACCGCTTGCAGCGCGGTGTGCAGGTCGCTGGCACCGTGCTGCTCCAGCCCGATCATCGTGTAGATCGCCAGCGTTACCGTGGCCTGGGCGATGGATGCGTAGCGCTCGCCGAGCGCGCCCAGCAGGGTCAGGCCGAAGGTGGACAGTGCCAGCGCGCCGATGAAGATCCATGGCCACGGGAACAGCCAGATCACCGAGGCTGCAGCGATACAGAAACACAGCAGCGACAGCAGCACCGCCTTGGTCCGGCCCCACCAGTTGTCGTCGGTCTCGGCGATGGCGCTGGCGATGATGCCGAGGAAAACGCCGGGCAGGGCGGTCAGCGCATCCAGCTGCCAGCACACGGCAAGCGCTGCGGTCAGGGCGATGAACACGCGCAGGCCGTAACTGGCCTTCTCGTGGGCCCACAGGCGGCTGAGGCGGGATTGGCGGGCGGGCATGCAGGCTCGGCGGAAGGATCTCCCACCATTATTGCGGGGTGCGCGTGAAATATGGAGGGCGGACCACTGCGGTAGTGCCGGCCGCTGGCCGGCAGATTTGCCGTACCGAGAAAGCCGGCCAGCGGCCGGCTCTACCCTTGGATCCACGCCATGCGTGGATGGGCCGTTCTACGCACGCTGCGCGCGCTTGAGCAGCTTCGCTTCGCGCTTGCGCGCGCGACGGGCCCGCCAGCGTTCGGCCAGGCACGAGAAGATCACGTACAGCGCCGGCGTGCTGAGCAGGGTCAGGCTCTGCGAGAACAGCAGGCCGCCGATCATCGCGATGCCCAGCGGGCGGCGCAGTTCGGAGCCTTCGCCCAGGCCGATCGCCAGCGGCACCGCCGCCAGGATCGCCACCATCGTGGTCATCATGATCGGGCGGAAGCGCACGATGCTGGCCTCGCGCGCGGCATCGCGCGGTGCCAGGCCATGCTCGCGCTGCGCCACCAGCGCGAAGTCGATCATCATGATCGCGTTCTTCTTGACGATGCCGATCAACAGCACCAGCGCGATCATCGAGATCACCGACAACTCGGTGTTGGTGCCGAACAACGCGAGCAGTGCACCCACGCCCGCCGCCGGCAGCGTGGACAGGATGGTGACCGGATGGATCAGGCTCTCGTAGAGCATGCCCAGCACCAGGTACACGGTCAGGATCGCGGCGAACACCAGGATCAGCATGTCGCTGGGGTCGGAGTTGAAGCCGAAGCCCGCATCATCGGCCAGGCGGATGTCACCAGGCATGCGCATGCCGGCCACGGTCGCGTCGATGATCGCCTTGGCCTCACCCATGCTCACGTTCGGAGCCAGGTTGTAGCTGAGGTCCATCGTCGTGTACTGGTTCTCGTGGGTGATCTGCGACGGGGCCAGGCCGGGCATCTGCGTGGCCACCGCGGTGATCGGCACCATGTCGCCGTTGCGCGCACGCACGTACACCTCGTCCAGCGCGGCGGGGGTGGCGGTCTGCGAGGGCAGGGCGTTGACCACCACGCTGTACTGGTTGATGTCCGAATAGATGGTGGAGATCTGGCGCTGGCCGAACGCACCGTACAGCGCACCGTCGATGGCACCCACGGTGATACCCAGGCGTGCGGCCTTGGCGCGGTCGATCTGGATGTTCTGGCGCAGGCCGGCGTTGTCCACGTCGGTACCGACATCGCGCAGCTTGGGGTTCTTCTTCAGCTCCGCCTGCAGCTTGGGCAGCCATTCCTGCAGCGATGCCAGGTCGTTGCCCTGCAGCGAGATGCGGTACTGCGCGCCCTGGCTGGAACCGCCGCCATCGTTGCTGGGCAGATCCTGGATCGCGCGCAGGCGCAGCTGCAGGTCGGGGTAGCGGTCGGCCTTGGCACTCAGCCGTGCGAGTGCGTGCGCCGTGGTTTCGCGACGGCCATCGCTGCGCGACTTCAGCTCGATGTTGAACTGTGCGCTGGAGCCCTGGCGGCCGCTGCCCAGGCGCACGCCCACGGTCTTCACCGCGGGGTCGGCCATCAGCATGTCGGTGATGCGACGCTGGCGGGCGACCATGTCCTCGAAGGACACCGTGGCGCTGGAATTGGCGCGGCCCCAGATCAGGCCGGTGTCCTGCGGCGGGAACGCGCCCTTTTTCACCGCGCCGAACAGGAAGACGGTGGCGCCGATCAGGATCAGCGGGGTCAGCGACAGCAGCAGCGCGTGGCGCAGCGAGAAGTCGAGGAACACGGTGTAGACGCGAAGCATGCGCTCATGGCCGGCATCCAGCCAGCGGCCGAAGCGCGACGGCGGCGCGCTGTGGTCGTGCGCGCTGAGGAACCGGCTGCACAGCGCCGGAGTCAGCGTCAGCGAGACGATCATGGACACCACGATGGCCGCCACCAGGGTGACGGTGAATTCGCGGAAGAACGCACCCATCATGCCGCTGGCGAACAGGAGCGGGATGAACACCGCCACCAGCGAGGCGGTGATCGAGACGATGGTAAAGCCGATCTCGCGCGCGCCGGTGAGCGCCGCCTGCATCCGCGGCATGCCTTCGTCGAGGTGGCGCATGATGTTCTCGATCACCACGATCGCATCGTCGACCACGAAGCCGATGGCGATCACCAGCGCCAGCAGGCTCAGGTTGTTCAGGGTGAAGCCCATCACGTACATCACCAGCGCGGCACCGGCCAGCGACAGTGGCACGGTCACCGCGGCGATCAGCGTGGGTGCCAGCCGGCGCAGGAACAGCGCCATGGTCAGCACCACCATCGCCAGGCTGATCAGCAGGGTGATCTGCACTTCATGCAGCGACGAGCGGATGGTCGGCGTTCGGTCGAAGTACGGCGTCATCGTGGTGCCGGGCTGCAGGTAATCGCGCAGGGTCGGGATCTGCGCCTTGACCCGGTCCACGGTCTCCACGATGTTGGCGCCGGCACGGGTGAACACGTACATCACCACCGCCGGTTTGTGGTCGAACCACGCGGCCTGGTAGGCATCCTGCTGGCCGTCGTAGACGTTGGCGATGTCCTTCAGGCGGATCACCCGGCCATCGCCCTGGGTCTTGACCACCAGGTCGGCGAAGTCGGCGGCACGCGCCACCGAGTCGTTGGCGATGATCGCGGTAGTGGTGTTGCCGTCGCTGAGGAAGCCGGTGGGCGAGGTCACGTTGGCCGCGCGCACGGCGTTGCGCAGGTCATCGGCGGTCAGGCCGAGCGTGTTCATCAGGCGCAGGTTGACGTCCACACGCACCGCCGGCGTCGAAGCGCCAGCGATGTCGACCGAAGCAACGCCGCTGATCTGGCGGATGCGCTGGGCCAGCAGCGAGTCGGCGACGTTGTACAGCTCGTCGGCCGACTGCGTCTGCGAGGTCAGCGCGATGGCGATGACCGGGTCGTCGTTCGGATTCGCCTTCTGGTACATCGGCGAACCCATGCCCGAAGGCAGGTCGGCCTGCGCCGAGTTGATCGCGGTCTGCACGTCCAGCGCGGCCGAATCGATGTTGTGGCCGCTCTGGAAGATCATGAACACCAGCGAGCTGCCTTCCGAGCTCGACGAGCGCATGCGGTCGATGCCCGGCAGCTGGCCGAGGTGGCGCTCCAGCGGCGCGGTGACTGTCGAGGCCATGGTCGCCGCATCCGCGCCGGACTGGCTGGCGTGCACGAAGATCACCGGGATCTCGATGTTCGGCAGTGCCGATACGCCCAGGCGCAGGTAGCAGATCAGGCCGACCATGAACAGGCCGATGGCCAGCAGGGCGGTGCCGATCGGGCGGCGGATGAAGGGGCCGGACAGGTTCATCGTGCGGCCCACCGCAGCAGCGGCGCGTGGATCATGCCTGCGGCTCCTGCAGCGAACCGTTGCGCAGTGCGCGCTGCTCGCGGCGGCGCGCCAGCCATTCGGAGAAGCGTTCCATGTACAGGTAGATCACCGGCGTTGTGTACAGCGTGACCAGCTGCGACAGCAGCAGGCCGCCGACGATGGCGATGCCCAGCGGGCGGCGCAGCTCCGAGCCGATGCCGGTGCCCAGCGCCAGCGGCAGTGCGCCGAGCATGGCCGCGGCGGTGGTCATCATGATCGGGCGGAAGCGCAGCAGGCAGGCGCGGCGGATCGCTTCATGCGCGTTGGCACCGGCGCGACGCGCCTCGATTGCGAAGTCCACCATCATGATGCCGTTCTTCTTGACGATGCCGATCAGCAGCACGATGCCGACGATGCCGTCCACCGACAGGCTCAGCCCGCACAGCATCAGCGCCAGCAGCGCGCCGACGCCGGCCGGTGGCAGCGTGGAGATGATCGTGATGGGGTGGATGTAGCTCTCGTAGAGCACGCCGAGCACGATGTAGATCACCACCAGCGAGGCCAGCAGCAGCCACACCACATCGGTCTGGCTGCCGGTGAATTCGGCGGCCTTGCCGATGAACTCGGCATGCAGGTGTGCCGGCATGTCCAGGCTGTCCTTGGTCTCCTGGATCGCACGCACCGCTTCGGACAGCGAATAGCCCGGCGCCACGTTGAACGAGACCGTCACTGCCGGCAGCTGCTGCTGGTGGCTGACCACCAGCGGCGCACTGCTGACCTTGCCTTCGGCCAGCGCCGACAGCGGAATGATGTTGCCGGCGCCGACCGTGATGCCGGTGTTCTGCGCGCCGATGCCGGTGGCGGTGGACGAGTTGGACGAGGTGACCTGGCCGAAGCTGGTGGCATTGGTGCCGGTCAGCGCGCCGGCGCCGTTGGAAGCCACGGCCAGCTGTTCCATCAGCGCGGTGCTGGTACGGAACTCCGGCGCCACTTCCAGCACAACCCGATACTGGTTGAGTTCGGTGAAGATGGTCGAGATCTGGCGCTGGCCGAACGCATCGTAGAGCGTGTCGTCGATGGTCTGCATCGGCACGCCCAGCACACTGGCCTTGTCGCGGTCGATGTTCAGTTCAAGCGCGCGGCCCTGGTTGGACAGGTTGTTGTCCACGTCGGCCAGTTCCGGGCGCTTGCGCAGCGCTTCGGTCAGGCGCGTGGCCTGCGTGGCCACTTCGGCGCTGTCCACGTCCGACAGCGAGTACTGGTATTCGGTGGCGGCCACGCGGGTATCGAGGGTCACGTCCTGCACCGGTTTCAGGTACAGGGCCACGCCCGGAATACCGGCTACCGCCTTCTGCAGGCGCGGCAGGATCTCATCCAGGCCATCACGCTGGCTGCGCTCCTTCAGCACGATCGACAGCTGGCCCTGGTTGAGCGTGGGGTTCATGCTGCCGGCACCGATGAACGCCGACACGCCGGTCACGTCCGGATCCTGGCGCAGCGCTTCGGCAACCTGCCTTGTGCGCTGTTCCATCTGCGGGAAAGCGATGTTCTGGTCGGCCTGCACCACGCCGGTGATCAGGCCGGTGTCCTGTTCGGGCAGCAGCCCCTTGGGAATCAGCACATACAGCAGCACGGTCAGCACCAGCGCGCCGCCGGCCACGGCCAGGGTCAGGCGCTGGTGGCCCAGCACCCAGTCCAGGCTGTGCTCGTACAGGCCGACGGTGCGCGTCCACAGGTTCTGCTTGCCGGCCGCCGCTGCACGCTCGTGCGCGTCCTCGCCTTCGGGCAGGGCGTCGGGCTTGAGCAGGTAGGCGCACATCATCGGGGTCAGCGTCAGCGAGATCAGCATCGACAGCACCACGGCGATGCTCAGCACCCAGGCGAACTCGTGGAACAGGCGGCCGGTGACGCCAGGCATCAGCAGCAGCGGCAGGAACACCGCCACCAGCGAGACCGTCAGCGACAGCACGGTGAAGCCGATCTGGCGTGCGCCGATCTCGGCCGCTTCCTTGCCACTCTTGCCCTGCTCGATGTAACGCACGATGTTCTCGATCATCACGATCGCATCGTCGACCACGAAGCCGGTAGCCACCACCAGCGCCATCAGCGACAGGTTGTCCAGCGACATGCCGGCAAAGGCCATCACAGCGAAGGTGCCGGCCAGCGACAGCGGCACCGCCACCGAGGGGATGATGGTGGCCCACAGCCGGCGCAGGAACACGAAGATCACCGCCACCACCAGGCCGATGGTGAGGATCAGGGTGAACTGCACTTCATGCACCGAGGCGCGGATGGTCTCGGTGCGGTCGTTGAAGATCTCCAGGTGCACGTCGGCCGGCAGCACGCCCTGCAGCTGGGGCAGGATCGCGCGGATGCGCTCGACGGTCTGCACGATGTTGGCGCCCGGCTGGCGACGCACTTCCAGCAGCACCGCCGGCTTGCCATCGGCCCAGGCCGCCAGCTGGTCGTTCTCCACGCCGTCGACCACCTCGGCCACGTCGGACAGCCGCACCGGGCGGCCGTTCTTGTAGCTGATGATGGTGTCGCGGTACTCGGCGGCGCTGGCCAGCTGGTCGTTGGTGCCGATGCTGTAGGACTGGGTCTTGCCGTTCAACGAGCCCTTGGGCGCATTGACGTTGGCCTGGGTGAGCGCGCTGCGCAGCTGTTCCAGGGTCAGGCCCATGTTCGACAGCTGCGCCGGATTGACCTGGATGCGCACGGCCGGGCGCACGTTGCCGGCAATCGAGACCAGGCCGACGCCCTGCACCTGCGACAGGCGCTGGGCCAGGATCGAGTCGGCGTAATTGTTGACGTCGCGCAGCGGGCGCGTGTCAGAGGTCAGTTTCAGGGTGACGATGGCCGCGTCGGCCGGGTTCACCCGGTTGTAGACCGGCTGGTAGGGCAGCGACGAGGGCAGGGTGGCCTGGCGGATCGCCGCCTGCACGTCCTGCGCGGCGATGTCGATGTCGCGGTCCATCGAGAACTGCAGGATGATCGTGGACAAGCCAGCCGACGAGTCGGAGGTCATCAGCTCCAGCCCGGAGATCTGGCCGAACTGGCGCTCCAGCGGCGTGGTGACCAGCGAGGCCATGGTGGTGGCGTTGGCGCCGGGGTACTGGGTGGTGACCACCAGGCTGGGCGCATCGATTTCCGGCAGCGCCGACACCGGCAGCTTGCGGTAACCGAGGATGCCCAGCAGCAACAGGCCCGCCATCAACAGCGAGGTAGCGATCGGGCGGCGGATGAAGATCGTCGAAAAGCCCACGGACTGATCCTTGCTGGCACTTCAATGTCGGCGCCGGCGGGTCCGCCGGCGCGAGGGAGAACCGTGGCCTGCGCTCAGCGCGGACCGCCACCGCGACGGCCACCGCCGCCACCGTTCTTCTGTTCGGCCGCCTTCAGCTCGGCCTCGGTCGGTGCGGCCGGGGTTTCGCCCGGCTTCAGCGCGGTGACCTTGCTGCCCGGCTTCAGGCGGAACTGGCCTTCACTGACCACCCGCTCGCCGCCCTTCAGGCCTTCGGCGATCTGCACCTGGCTGTCGCCCACTTCCACGCCGCTGCGCACGGTCTGCATCTTCACCGTGTTGTCGCCCTGCACGACGTAGACGTACTCGCCATCCGGCCCACGCAGCACGGCCTGGGTCGGAATGACCACGCCGCCGGCAATCGTGCGCAGCTGCATGCGCACGTTGACGAACTGGCCCGGCCACAGGCCGTTGTCGGTGTTGTCGAACAGCGCGCGCGCCTTGAAGGTGCCGCTGTCGGCACTGATCAGGTTGTCGACCACGTCCAGCTTGCCGTCGCCGGACAGCACGTGCGAGTCGGCGCGGTCCAGTGCCGCCACCGGCACCGCGCCGGCGGCCTGCGCCTGGCGCACGTCGCCGAGCTGGCGTTCGGGCAGGTTGAACAGGACGTGGATCGGGTGGATCTGGGTCAGGGTGACCAGCGCGGTGCCGGCGTTGACCACGTTGCCCGCGTCGACCGCGCGGATGCCGGCGATGCCGGTGATCGGTGCGGTGACCCTGGTGTACTGCAGCTGCACCTGTGCCGAGCGCATGCTGGCCTCGTTCGCCGCGACTGCGCTTTCGTACTGTGCCACTTGGTTTCGCTGTGTATCCAGATCGGTCTTGGCGACGAACTGGCGGTACTCCGGCGCATTGGAGCGCTGGTAGTTGGAGCGCGCGGTGGCCAGCAGCGCCTCGTTCTGGCGCTTGGCTGCCGCGGCCTGGTCATAGCTGGCCTGGGCGGTGCGTGGATCGATCACTGCCAGCACGTCGCCCTTCTTCACTTCCTGGCCTTCGCGGAAGTTCAGGCTCATCAGCTGGCCACCGACCTGCGGGCTGACGGTGACGGTGTTCATTGCCGTCACGGTACCCAGTGCGCTGGCATACACCGGTACGTCCTGGTGCGTGGCCTCGACCACGGTCACCGGCACCGGGCCGGCATCCGGGTCTTCGCCACCCTTGCGCGCTCCCGCTGCCGGCTTTCCAGCCTTGTCCTTGCCCCCGCCGATGACGCGCAGGCCGACCACGGCCAGCACCAGAACCGCCACGACCAGCAGCACGATCTTCCAAACACGTGACATTACGAGGACTCCAAGAGGGCTGGACGGGGCGCGGCCCCGGTTGGCAATGCGCAAAGCATACCTGTGCCACATCACGTTTCCTGCATGACGGATGGGACGGGCGCTAAGACCGGATCCGGCCGCGGAGGTTCCCGTGGCGGCGGTGTTGCCCTACATTCAGCTGGACCCCTCTTGCTGTGGAGATTGCGATGCGCCGTTCGCTGCTGCTGTCCGCCCTGCTGCTGGCCCTGCCGGCCGTTGCCCACGCCCAGGACGGGCAACGCCCCGAAGTGACCGCCGCTGCCCAGCGCCTGCAGGCCAAGGTGGTTGAATGGCGCCGCGACTTCCATCAGCACCCGGAACTGTCCAACCGCGAGGTGCGCACCTCGGCCGAGGTCGCCAAGCGCCTGCGTGCGATGGGCTTGAAGCCGAAGACCGGCATCGCCCACCACGGCGTGGTGGCGATCATCGAAGGCGGCAAGCCCGGCCCGAAGATCGCGCTGCGTGCGGACATGGACGCGCTGCCGGTGACCGAGCAGACCGGGCTGCCGTTCGCCTCCAAGGCCACCGACCAGTACCGCGGCCAGACCGTGGGCGTGATGCATGCCTGCGGCCATGACGCGCACACCGCCACCCTGCTGGGCGTGGCCGAAGCGCTGGTGTCGATGAAGAAGGACCTGCCGGGCCAGGTGATGCTGATCTTCCAGCCGGCCGAGGAAGGCGCACCGCCGCCGGAAGAGGGCGGTGCCGCGCTGATGCTGAAGGAAGGCCTGTTCGCCGACTTCAAGCCGGAGGCGGTGTTTGGCCTGCATGTGTTCTCCAGCGTGCAGGCCGGTCAGATCGCCGTGCGTGGCGGTCCGCTGATGGCAGCCTCGGACCGCTTCGGCATCAAGGTGATCGGTCGCCAGACGCACGGCTCCGCACCGTGGAACGGTGTCGACCCGATCGTGGCCACGGCCGATCTGGTCGGTACCGCGCAGACCATCGTCAGCCGCCGCGCCAACCTGTCCAAGCAACCGGCGGTGCTGACCTTCGGTGCGATCAACGGCGGCATCCGCTACAACATCATTCCGGACGAGGTGGAGATGGTCGGCACCATCCGCACCTTCGACGAGGGCATGCGCCAGCAGATCTTCGCCGACCTGCGCAACGTGGCCGAACACACCGCCGCCGCGCACGGTGCGAAGGCGGTGACCGACATCTACGAATCGGAAGGCAACCCGGCCACGGTGAACGACCCGGCGCTGACCGCGAAGATGCTGCCGAGCCTGCAGGCGGTGGTGGGCAAGGACAACGTGTACGAGCCACCGCTGCAGATGGGCGCGGAAGATTTCTCGCTGTACGCGAAGGAAGTGCCGGGCATGTTCTTCTTCGTCGGTTCCACCAGCGTGGGCATCGACCCGGCGACGGCGCCGGCCAATCATTCGCCGAAGTTCCTGCTGGATGAGAAGGCGCTGGATGTCGGACTGCGCGCGTTGCTGCAGGTGAGCCTGGATTACTTGAACGGTGCAGGCACGCCTGCGGGGTGAGGGTTTCCGGCAGGGCTTGCAGCCCCGCACCCGCCTAAATCAACGTCAACGTCAAAAGCGGGCATTCCGTGGGATGGCGGGGTGGGTCCGGTTGAGGGGGACGCCGTAAACCCGTCCATGGGGGCTTGGCCGCGGCATCCATGCCGCGGACACCCCCTCAACCGGACCCACCCCGCCTTCGACAGTTTCCCGCGGCTGTTGGTGCCCGCTGCTGTTGGTGGGTGCCGACCGTTGGTCGGCACGGCGGACGTCATGAACGTCTGAAGGATCGGCTTTTGATCTTGATTTTTCTGATCTTTCCCGTGGTGGCGCGGGAAATTGTCCATGGCCGGGAGGGTGGGTTGGCTGGGGGCGTGAGCCGCATGGATGCGGCGACCGAGCTTACATGGACGTACTTGCAGCGGCCCCCAGCCAACCCACCCTCCCGGCCGACCCCGAGATCGTGCCTGAACCACCACGGAGGGGCTCCGCCGTTGGCCGGCCCGGCCGAAGGCCCGCCGTCCGCGCGATACAATGACCCCCATGAACACCCCACAGGATTCCAGCCTCGGTCGCGAGGTCAGTTACCCGTCGCAGTACGATCCCGGCCTGCTGTTTCCCATCCCCCGCAGCGGCGCCCGCGCCGAGATCGGCCTCGATGAGGCCGCGCTGCCGTTCGTCGGCCATGACCGCTGGCACGCCTTCGAGCTGAGCTGGCTCGACCCGCGTGGCAAGCCGCAGGTGGCCGTGGCCACCGTGCAGGTGCCGTGCACCTCGCCGCGGCTGATCGAATCGAAGTCGTTCAAGCTGTACCTCAACTCCCTCAACAGCACCCGCATCGACAGCGCCGAGGCACTGCGCGCGCGCATCGTGGCGGATCTGTCGGATTGTGCCGGTGCGCCGGTCCAGGTCGAGTTCGGGCTGCCGGGCCTGCGCGAGACGCCGCTCGGTGAATCCATCGACGGGCTGGAGCTGGAGATCGACTGCTACGGCCCGCCGCAGGCGGACTTTCTCTCGGCCAATGCCGGTGAGGTGGTGGAGGAGACCCTGGTCTCGGCACTGCTGAAGTCCAACTGCCCGGTCACCGGCCAGCCGGACTGGGCGACGGTCAGCCTGCGCTACCGCGGGCCGAAGATCGATCGTGCCGGCCTGCTGCGCTATCTGGTCAGCTACCGCGAGCACGCCGAGTTCCACGAGCAGTGCGTTGAGCGGATCTTCAGCGAGGTGTCTGCGCGCTGCCAGCCGCAATGGCTGGAAGTCGAGGCGCGCTATACCCGCCGTGGCGGCCTGGACATCAACCCGTGGCGCGCCAGTCCCGGCATTGCCGCCCCGGCCGCGACCTACCGCGAACTGCGCCAGTAACCGCCGCAGGCGGTTGCCCGTTGTGCCGGGCCATGCCCGGCAATCGGCCAAGGCCGGATCCCTCTGGCACAGCCGGCCAGCGGCCGGCACTACCGGGCACCGTCTCTCCCGATTGTTCAGCCGCCCCCCGGGGCGGCTTCACATCTGCACCATCCCCATTTAACAACCGCCATGGCACCGTGCGAGCCACGTAGTCATGCAGACGGGAGTTGTGGATGAGTACCGAGAAGAAAGCCGATTTCTCCGGCGTCAGCGCCAGCGTCGACAGTACCGCCGAGCAGGTGCCGAAGGCGGACTTCTCCGGCGTGAGCGCTTCGGTGGACAGCACCGCCGAGATCGTCAGCGGCGGCACCTATACCGTGCAGAAGGGTGACTCGCTGTCGAAGATCGCCAAGCAGCATCTGGGCGACGCCAACGCCTGGAAGAAGATCTTCGAAGCCAATCGCGATGTGCTTGACGACCCGGACAAGATCTTCCCGGGCCAGACCCTGAAACTGCCGCCGAAGTAAGCCGGCGATCAAACCCCGTCCGACAATCCCTGGGAGGAACCCCGAATGATCAAGACCACCCCGCTCCAGACCGCCCTGATCGCCGCCCTGTTGGGCAGCGTTGCCTTGGTCGGTTGCAAGAAGAAGGAAGAGTCGACCGACACCAACGCCGCTCCGGCCGCCACGGCTCCGGCCGAGCCGGCAGCGCCGGCACCGATGACCGGTGCACCGCCGCCGATGGCGGAAGCTGCCGCGGTCAGCGTTTCCACCGTCACCGTGGGCAAGACCGCTGCCGCCGACAAATCGGTCGCCCCGGCTGCACTGTTCTCGCCGAAGGATGATGTCATCGTCTCGGTCAAGACCGATGGCGCCGCAAACAACGTCAATGTCGGTGCCAAGCTGACCTTCCAGGACGGCCAGGTGGCCGGCGAACAGACCGCGACCCTGAATGCCAGCGGCGCGGAGACCACCAACGTCACGTTCAAGAATGCAAAGGGCTGGCCGGCCGGCAAGTACCGCGCCGAGGTCACGGTCGATGGCAAGGCGGCTGGAACGCCGCAGGAGTTCGAGGTCAAGTAAGTCCTGCCGACTCTCTCCCGGCAGGACTCACGATGGACGCAGCCGCAAGGCTGCGTCCTTTTTTATTGGCCGGTGGCTGGCTTCATCCATGCATGGCGTGGATCCACTGACGGCGGCGTTCGCGCAGATCCACGCCGTGCGTGGATGGATCACAGCGTTGCCGGCGTGCAGTACCGCCGCGTATGGCGCGGCTTTGCCCCGCGCGGCTGAAAACGCGACAATGCAGGGGTTTCCCCGCCGCGCGCCCACCCTGACGGCGACGGGGGAAAGCGACACGGTTGCACGTGGCCCGGCGCTGGCGCCGGCCTTCCCCTGAGCATTGCTACAGAGTCCAAGTCCCCCATGTCCAAGATCCTCTACACGCTGACCGACGAAGCACCGTTCCTGGCGACCCAGTCGCTGCTGCCGATCGTCGACGCCTACACCGCCACTGCCGGCATCGTGGTGGAAACCCGTGACATCTCGCTGTCCGGCCGCATCCTGTCGCAGTTCCCGGAACTGCTGTCCGACGCGCAGAAGGTCAGCGACGACCTGGCCGAGCTGGGCCAGCTGGCGACCACCCCGGACGCCAACATCATCAAGCTGCCGAACATCTCCGCCTCGGTGCCGCAGTTGAAGGCGGCCATCAAGGAACTGCAGGACCAGGGCTATCCGCTGCCGGATTACCCGGAGACCCCGGCCGACGACCAGCAGCGCGACTACAAGGCGCGCTACGACAAGGTCAAGGGCAGTGCGGTGAACCCGGTGCTGCGCGAAGGCAACTCCGACCGCCGTGCACCGCTGTCGGTGAAGAACTACGCGCGCAAGCACCCGCACCGCATGGGCGCCTGGGCGTCGGATTCGAAGTCGCACGTCGCGCACATGGCCGCCGGCGATTTCTACGGCAGCGAGCAGTCGGCCACCCTGGCCAACGCCGGTGCGCTGAAGATCACCTTCCACGGCAAGGACGGCAGCGCCGTCGTGCTGAAGGAAAAGACCGCGGTCAAGGCCGGCGAGATCGTCGATGCCGCCGTCATGAGCCGCAAGGCGCTGGCCGCGTTCATCGGTGAGCAGATCGCCGATGCCAAGGCCCAGGGCGTGCTGTTCTCGCTGCACCTGAAGGCGACCATGATGAAGGTCTCCGACCCGATCATGTTCGGTGTGGCGGTCAACGAGTTCTACAAGGACGTGCTGGCCAAGCACGCCGACGTGCTCAAGCAGGCCGGTTTCGATGCCAACAACGGCATCGGTGACCTGGCCGCGCGCCTGCCGTCGCTGCCGGAAGCCACCCGCGCCGCGATCGAAGCGGACCTGGCCGCCGAGTACGCGCAGCGTCCGGGCGTGGCCATGGTCAATTCGGACAAGGGCATCACCAACCTGCACGTGCCGAGCGACGTGATCGTCGACGCCTCGATGCCGGCGATGATCCGCGACTCGGGCAAGATGTGGAACGCCGAAGGCAAGCTGCAGGACACCAAGGCGGTCATCCCGGACCGCTGCTACGCCGGCGTGTACCAGGCCGTCATCGACGACTGCAAGGCGCACGGCGCCTTCGACCCGGCCACCATGGGTTCGGTGCCGAACGTCGGCCTGATGGCGCAGAAGGCCGAAGAGTACGGTTCGCACGACAAGACCTTCCAGATTGCTGCCGACGGCGTGGTCAAGGTCACCGACGATGCCGGCAACGTGGTGTTCGAACACGCCGTGGAAGCGGGTGACATCTGGCGCATGTGCCAGACCAAGGACGCTCCGATCCAGGACTGGGTCAAGCTGGCCGTCGAACGCGCCCGCCTGAGCAGCACCCCGGCCGTGTTCTGGCTGGATGCCGCCCGCGCCCACGACGCGCAGGTCATCGCCAAGGTCGAGCAGTACCTGAAGAACCACGACACCACCGGCCTGGACATCCGCATCCTGCCGCCGGTGGAAGCCACCGCGTTCTCGCTGGACCGCATCCGCAAGGGCGAGGACACCATCTCGGTGACCGGCAACGTGCTGCGCGACTACCTGACCGACCTGTTCCCGATCATGGAGCTGGGCACCAGCGCCAAGATGCTGTCGATCGTGCCGCTGATGGCCGGTGGCGGCCTGTTCGAGACCGGCGCCGGTGGTTCGGCCCCGAAGCACGTGCAGCAGTTCGTCGAAGAGGACTACCTGCGCTGGGATTCGCTGGGTGAGTTCCTGGCCCTGGCCGCGTCGCTGGAACACCTGGGCAACCGCTACGACAACGCCGCCGCCCGCGTGCTGGCCAAGGCGCTGGACGAAGCCAACGGCCAGTTCCTGGACAACGACAAGTCGCCGTCGCGCAAGCTGGGTGGCATCGACAACCGTGGCAGCCACTTCTACATCGCGCTGTACTGGGCGCAGGCGCTGGCCGCACAGGACGAAGATGCGGCACTGAAGGCACGCTTCGCACCGCTGGCCAAGGCACTGACCGACAACGAGCAGAAGATCGTCGAAGAGCTGATCGCGGTGCAGGGCAAGGCCGTGGACATCGGCGGCTACTACCGCCCGGACGTCGCCAAGGCGAGCAAGGCGATGCGCCCGAGCGCGACCTTCAACGCCGCGCTGGAGCAGCTGCGCGGCTGATCCATCGCCGTTCGGTCGTGACACCGGAACCCGCGCTTCGGCGCGGGTTTCTTTTGGGCTCCGGGTCAGAACCCTTTTGCCATGCAAAAGGGATCTCACCCCATTCGACCCGCGTCCAGAACCGTGATTCCCGTCGGCTGTCGGAATGTCGTCAACGAGGCATGAAACTTGCCCGCGATGGCCGTCGCAGAACTGATCGGACACCGTCTGCAACCGCCCTCGATCTGAGCAGTCGATCACGACGGCTGCCGCTGGCGATGCCCTAGCCTTGGCGACGCGAGGCCACCGGGGAGGTGGCCGCACGGGGAACACGGATGGCACGCGTGCTGGTAGTGGGAACCGACATCCAGGGCGAGCAGGCCCTGCTGCAGCGGCTGCGCTTGGCATCGGCCCTGCCGGACGGCCAGATCCGCCGCAGCCAGGACCTGGACGATTGCGACCTGCTGGTCATCCGCGATACGCCGGCGCTGCGCAACGCGGCCCAGCGCATGCGCCAGCAGCGTCCGCGACTGCAGTGCTGGATCGAAGACATCGGCGGCCAGCTGCGTGATGGCGACGGGCACCAGGACGTGCTTGATGACAGTGCCATCGGTCGCGCGCTGCGTCGCATGCAGTTGGCAGTGGAGCCCTTGGCCATGCACGCACCCGCACCGGTCCGCCTGGCTGATGGTGCGCATGCCATCACCCGTCTGCTGCGCGAGCGGCTGCCGCTGCGACAGGGCCAGGCCCTGTTGAGTGATGCGGGCGAGCCACTGCTGCTGATGGACCTTGAGCATGACCAGGCCGTGCTGCTGCAGGAACCGGCTACGGCCCTGGTGGAGCGTTTGGCCGATGCCTTCGAACGCCTGCAGCTGGATGCGCTGACACCCGCACGCCTGCATGGCCTGGCCGGTGAGCGGCCACGCCAGCCACTGCGGCCGCTGCTGTGGCAATGGGCGCAGCGCAGCCGCCATTGGCAGGCACTGGACGAACGCCTGCGCGGTGCTTCGGTAAAGCTGCTGCGCTGGCCCGACTTCCGTGTGCTGGGCCATGACCATGATGGCTTCCGCCTGTGCTCGCTGTTGCTCAAGCGCGCGTGCACGGTGGACGAGTGCGCGATGTTGCTTGATCTGCCGCCTGCGGCCGTGCGCGATTTCATCCATGCCGCTTACCTGTGCGGTTACGCGCAGCTGCAGGTAGCGCCGGCGGTACCGCTGCCGGAACGCGCTGCCGGCGCTGACAACGGCCTGCTCGCCCGCCTGTGGCGTCACCTGCGTGGGAGCGAGCGCAATGCGTGAGCACAAGGTGGTGGTGCTGGGCGGCATGGGCAGTGGCAAGTCGACCCTGGTGCGCAGCATCGCGGCCGGCGCGGTGGTCGACACCGACGTGGCCAACAGCGACCGCCTCGGTGCCGACAAGGCCTCCACCACCGTCGCCCTGGACTATGCAGATATCGACCTGCCCAATGGCGAGCGGCTGCGCCTGTATGGCACGCCGGGACAGCAGCGTTTCGATTTCCTCTGGCCGATCCTGCTGCAGGGCGCCCGCGGCGCCGTGCTGCTGCTGGATGCGCGGCGCGCGGGCGTGGTTGCCGAACTGGAGGATTATCTGCAGGTGTTGCGGCCGTTCGCATCGTCATTGGCGCTGGTAGTGGCCGTCACCCATCTCGACCAGGCACCGCACGCCGCGCTGGATGACTGGGCCGCCCGTGCCTGCCTTGATGACCAGCCGCTGCCGCTACTGGCCGTGGATACCCGCGACCGCGAACAGGGATTGCTGCTGATGGATGTATTGATGGGCGAGATGGAAGCGCACGCACTGGTGGCCGCGCATGGCTGACGGGCAGGTGGCGCTGTTGCCCGACGCCGGCCAGCGTGAGCGCCTGCAGCCCTTGCTGCGAGACCTGCAGCAGCGGGTGGAAGGCATACGCACGGTGGTGCTGGCCAGTGTGGATGGCTTCGCCCTGGTCAGTGCCGGTGCCGAAGGGCGCGGTGAACGCCTGGCAGCGATGACCAGCGCGATGCTGGCGCTGGCTGCAGCAGTGGGACGCGAACTTGTGCTTGGGGATCTGCAGACGCTGATGCTGGAGGCCGCGGGCGGCAAGGTGCTGATGCTGGCGATCCAGGCCGAGGGGCGCGTGCCGTTGCTGCTGATGGCGGCCTGCGACCAGCGCAGCGTGATCGGCCAGGTGCTGTGGCAGAGCAGGGAATGTGGCCAGGCGATCCTGGCCGAACTCGGCGGATCGTGAGCCCGGCCGCAGGGGAACGAGGGGCTCGAACCATCATCGACAAGGGGTGCGACGTGGCTGGACTGAACGAATCGTTGAACGCACTGATGGGCATCGACGGCGCGCAGGCAGTGGCGCTGGTCGACTATGAAAGCGGCATGCTGCTGGGCGAAGCCGGTGCCGGCATGGACATGGAAGTGGCCGCCGCCGGCAACACCGAAGTGATCCGTGCCAAGATGAAGACCGCCGCATCGCTGAACCTCAACGACAGCATCGAGGACATCCTGATCTCGTTGGGCAAGGCGTACCACATCATGCGCCCGGTGGCGAAGAAGAAGGGCCTGTTCTTCTACATCGTGCTGGACCGTACCAGGTCCAACCTGGCATTGGCACGGCGCAAGGTGCAGGACGTGGAAGCCGAACTGGCGATCTGAGCCGGTAGTGCCGGGTGCTGGCCGGCAACTGCATCGACCCATAGACGGTCCAGGTGCTGCCGGCCAGCGGCCGGCACTACCTTCGCGCTCGACGGCATCGCACACGCCAGCGTATGGTGAAGCCGGTCCTCCCGGGTGAGCCATGCATGTCCAGTCCTGACATCGCTGCCGAGCTGGCACCGCGCATCGCGGTAGCCATCCGCGACGGTTTCGAGCAGTACCACGCCCGCTTTGTGGCGATCACCGCACGGGCGCGGCAGCGCTTCGAGCAGCGCGACTGGGCCGGCGCCCGGCAGGATGCGGTCGAGCGCATCGCCCTGTACGACCTGTGCATCGCCGAGCAGATGGATGCGCTGCGCCGCCTTGCCGGTGACGCGATCGGCGAGCGCGCGCTGTGGTTGCGGGTGCACGCCCGCTACAGCGCGCTGCTGCAGGGCCTGATCGACGCGGAGCTGTACAAGACCTTCTACAACACGTTGTCGCGACGCCTGTTCGCTACCCGCGGCGTGGACCCGGCGCTGGAGTTCATCGCCTTCGATGTCGAACCCTCCGATGCCATCACCCACCCGGTGGCGCGGCATACCTACGCGGTTTCGCCGACGCGGCCGGTGGAGGCGCTGCAGCGGGTGCTGGCCGACTATCGCTTCGATATCCCCTATGCGCACCAGCTGCGCTGCGCCGCGGCCATCGCGGTGCGCCTGCAGGATGACCTGGCCCACTGGGGCGATACGCCGGTACGCAGCATCGAGCTGCTCGACACGGTGTTCTACCGCGAGCGCCGCGCTTACCTGGTTGGCCGCGTGTTCGGCGAGCACCGGTTCTCGCCGTGCGTGATTGCCCTGGTGAACGACGAGCGTGGCCTGCGCGCCGATGCAGTGCTGACCCGGCGCCGGGACGTGGCCCACCTGTTCGGCGTGTCACGCAGCTATTTCCAGGCCAACCTGGCCACGGTCGGTGATGCGGTGGTGTTCCTGCGCAGTCTGCTGCCGGGCAAGCCCATCGATGAGATATACACCGTGCTGGGCCGCGCCAAGCAGGGCAAGACCGAGCGCTACCGCACCTTCTTCCGTCATTTCAACGAGCACCCGCAGGAGCGGCTGGTGCATGCAGAGGGCACGCCGGGCATGGTCATGGCGGTGTTCACCCTGCCCAGTTACCCGCTGGTGTTCAAGCTGATCCGCGACCGTTTCGCGTGGCCCAAGGCGATGTCGCGGCAGCAGGTGGAAGAGAAGTACGCACTGGTGTTCAACCTCGATCGTGTCGGCCGCCTGCTCGACGCACAGCCCTATCGCCACCTGCGCTTTCCGCGCGACCGCTTCGCGCCGGCCTTGCTGGAAGAACTGCTGCAGCAGTGCGCGCAGAGCGTACGCATCGATGGCGATGAGGTCGAAGTCGCACTGTGCTATGTGCAGCGTCGTTTTCGTCCCTTGAATCTGTACCTGCGCGAGCAGGGCGCGGAGGCGGTGCGGGCGGCAGTGCTCGACTATGCGCAGGCGATCACCGACATGGCGCGCAACAACATCTTCCCCGGTGACATGCTGCCAAAGAATTTCGGCGTATCACGGCATGGCCGGGCCGTATTCTACGACTACGACGAGCTGTGCCTGGTCAGCGACTGCGTGTTCCGCGCCTGGCCGGAGCCGCGTACGCCGGAGGAAGCGATGTCCGATGAGCCATGGTTCCATGTCGGTCCGCGCGACGTGTTTCCCGAGCGCTTCGGCCCGTTCATGGGCCTGCCCGCTGCAGAGCTGGCAGCGGTGCGCGAGCACTACCGGCACCTGTTCGACCCGGGCTGGTGGCAGGGCCTGCAGGAACGCTTCGCCCGAGGTGACTATCCGGACACGCCGCCCTATGCTGGCGCGCACCGGTTGGCGTGAGCCAGCTGTCATGGGTGTTGGGACTGAGGTACTCTCGCCCTTCATCACCAAGGATCCGGCAATGATGCGTTCCCCATTGTTCCTCGCTCTCGCGTTGGCCGTCGGTGCCGGCGCTCCGCTGTTCGCCGGCGATGCCAGCGCGCAGACCACGCGCGCGGTGCGTGCCACCGCGGAGATGAGCATGGTGCTCTCTGGCCATATCGAGGTCACGCCCGAGGGCGCGGTCAGTTCGTTGGTACTGGACCAGAAGTCGATGCTGTCTCCGAGCATCGCGTCCTTCGTGGAGGGCACCATCGGTGGCTGGCGCTTCGAACCCACCCTGCGCGATGGCACGGCGGTGGCGGCACGTGCGCCATTGCGGGTGCGCCTGCGGGGCAAGGCCATGGCCGATGGTGGCTACGAAGTCAGCATGACCAGCGTCAACTTCAGCGAGTACGATGAGAAAGCCACAGATTCGGTGACCCAAGGTCGCATGGCGCCCCCGCGTTATCCGGAAGAGGTCTATCGGAGCGGCGGCCAAGGCGAAGTACTGCTGGTGGTCAGGATCGCGCGTGACGGCACGGTGGCCGATGTCGTTGCCGAGCAGGTGAACATGACCGTGGTCGGACGCGAGCGCACCCTTGCCAAGATGCGCGAAATCCTGGCCAGGGCCGCCGTCAGCAGTGCCCGCAAGTGGACGTTCAACCCACCGACCACCGGCGAAGCCAGCACCCGCGACAGCTGGACGGTACGCATACCGGTCAATTTCGGCCTGAACGATGATCCCAATGGAGCGGAGCGCTATGGCCGCTGGCGTGCCTTCATCCCGGGCCCACGGCAGGCCGTGCCGTGGCGGAAGGCAGATGCGATCGAGCAGGCCGGCAGCGACCTGCTGCCCGAGGGCGGCATCTACATGGTCGACGGCGCCAAGCGCGGCCTGCGCCTGCTGACGCCGCTGGAGCAGGGCTGACGATCACTGCGGAGCCGGCCAGCCCGGCTCCGCGTCAATCGGCGTAGGGGTAGACCACCACCCGGTTGCGGCCCTGCTCCTTGGCCAGGTACAGCGCCTTGTCGGCCAGCCGCAGCGCCTGCTCGGCATCGACATGGAAGCTGGGGAAGTGGGCCACGCCCAGCGAGACGGTGATGGTGCCGACCGGTTCAAACGGATGGTCGGCAATGTGCTGGCGCAGACGCTCGCCAGCCTGTCGCGCTGACTCGGCGCTGATGCCCGGCAACAGCAGCAGGAACTCCTCGCCGCCGGCGCGGCAGAGGATGTCGCTGTCGCGCGAGTAGCGGCGCATCTGGTTGGCGATGTGGACGATGGCAGCGTCGCCGACGTCATGGCCGTGGTTGTCATTGATCGATTTGAAGCGATCGATGTCCAGCGCCAGGATCGCGAACGGGATGCCCTGTATCTGCAGGGCATCCAGCGCCTGCTGCAGGCCGCGGCGGTTGAGAAGACTGGTCAGCGGATCGGTGCGGCTGGCGCGGTTGAGCGTGCCGATGCGGTCCTGCAGCGCATTGAAGCTGTGCAGTACCGCCTGCTTGAGCTGGGCGACCTCGAAGTACCACGCGCGGATGCCGCTGACGTGGCTGATCGCATTGCCGGTGTCTTCGCCGCCCTGCACGTTGCGTGCGAGCTGCCACAGCGGCATCGAGATGCGACGGGCGAACCACCAGGTGATCAGCAGCGACAGCAGGCCCAGCGGGATTGCGTTCCAGATTACCGCAGTCATCAACCGCGACAGCGGCTGCAGCGTGGCCTCGGTCGGGCGCTGGGCGATGATGCCCCAGCCGGTGGCCGCCACCGGCGCATAGCCGGCCAGCATCGACACGCCCAGGTTGTTGCGCACCTGCTGCGCGCCACGCTCGCCGCGCACCACGGCCTTTACTGCGGGGTTGCCGACCACGTAGTCGCCCACCCGCTTGCCATCGGCGTGGTACAGCAGGCGGCCATGGCGATCGACCACGTACAGGTAGGAACCATCACGGTAGTAGTGCTTGCCCAGCAGCGTGTGCAGTGCGCTGCGCTGGCGCAGGTACAGGGTGCCGCTGACGTAACCACGGTAGTGGCCCTGGCGATCGAAGATCGGGTGCGACAGCGAGACCAGCAGCTTGCCGGTGGCCGACTGGTACGGGTCGCTGATCATCGGCTGGCGCGCGGCCAGCGCGGCATTGTTGCCGACGCTGTGCAGCACTTCGCCCTGCAGCTGCAGGGTCTGCGGCGAGGTGGCGATCACCAGGCCGTCGGCATCCACCACCAGCGAAGAGTTGAAGCTGTTGGTCTGCAGCTGCAGGCGGCTGGCTTCGTCCTGGGCCTGTGCCGGGTCGAGGTTGCCCTGGCCGAGCCGCGTGGCGGCGTAGGCCAGTTCCTGCTGGGCAGCCAGCAGGAAGTTCTGGGTCGTTTCGGCCAGTTTGGTGGCGTAGACGCGGTTGGCCTCCAGGGTGTTGCCGACCAGCTGGTCGCGCTGCACCCGGTAGCTGGCCAGCAGGGTGTTGGCCAGCGCGATGATGGCGCTGAGCAGGGCCAGGGCGAGGATCAGCTTGCCCAGGTTGAGGCGGGGAGACAGCGTTCGCATGCGTCGACGGATCCGGCAGGAGGCTGGACCCGACCGGTTCTCCGGAAGGGGCGACAGCGGGAATCGGTGGCCAGGCCCTCGAGGCCGGGCAGGGCATCGGGCGGATTATCGCCAAAACCGGGCGGCGGTGAAGTGAAGTGGGTCGCCCTGCAGGTAAAAAAAAACCTGCCGCAGCGAGCGGCAGGTTCTTTTCGATGCAATGCCGTGGATCAGCGCTTCATCGAACCGAAGAACTCGTCGTTGGACTTGGTGTTCTTCATCTTGTCCAGCAGGAACTCCATCGCGGCCATTTCATCCATCGGATGCAGCAGCTTGCGCAGGATCCAGATCTTCTGCAGCAGTTCCGGCTCGATCAGCAGGTCTTCGCGGCGGGTGCCGGAACGGTTGATGTCGATGGCCGGGAACACGCGCTTTTCAGCGATGCGACGGCTCAGGTGCACTTCGCTGTTGCCGGTGCCCTTGAACTCTTCGTAGATCACCTCGTCCATCTTTGAGCCGGTGTCGACCAGCGCGGTGGCGATGATGGTCAGGCTGCCGCCTTCTTCCACGTTGCGCGCGGCACCGAAGAAGCGCTTCGGGCGGTGCAGGGCGTTGGCGTCCACGCCACCGGTCAGCACCTTGCCCGAGCTCGGCACCACGTTGTTGTAGGCGCGGGCCAGGCGGGTGATCGAGTCGAGCAGGATCACCACGTCCTTCTTGTGCTCGACCAGGCGCTTGGCGCGCTCGATGACCATTTCGGCCACCTGCACGTGGCGCGCGGCCGGTTCGTCGAAGGTCGAGCTGATGACCTCGCCGCGCACGGTGCGCTGCATTTCGGTCACTTCTTCCGGGCGCTCGTCGATCAGCAGCACGATCAGGTGCACGTCCGGGTGGTTGGTGGTGATGGCGGTGGCGACCTGCTGCATCATCATGGTCTTGCCGGCCTTCGGCTGCGACACGATGAGCGAGCGCTGGCCCTTGCCCTGCGGCGCCATCAGGTCGAGGATGCGGCCGGTGATGTCTTCCGACGAACCGTTGCCGCGCTCCAGGGTGAAGCGGCGGCGCGGGAACAGGGCGGTCAGGTTCTCGAACAGCACCTTGTTCTTCGACGCTTCGATCGGCTCGCCGTTGATGGTGTCGACGATGTTCAGCGCGAAGTAGCGCTCGCCGTCCTTCGGGAAGCGGATGCGGCCGGAGATATGGTCGCCGGTGCGCAGGTTGAAGCGGCGGATCTGGCTGGGCGAGATGTAGGTGTCGTCCGGGCCGGCCAGGTAGCTGGCTTCGGCCGCGCGCAGGAAGCCGAAGCCGTCCGGCAGGATTTCCAGCACGCCGTCGGCGGCGACGCCGTCACCATGGCGGGTCAGCACCTTCAGCAGGGCGAAGATCACATCCTGCTTGCGGGCGCGTGCCACGCCTTCGGAGATCTGCAGCTGCTCGGCGATTTCCAGCAGCTTCTGTGCCGGCATGCGCTTGAGGTCGCTCAGCGAATAGACCGGGAAACCTTCCGGCACGTTGGCGTGCGGACGCGGCACGAAGGGCTGCTGCTCGCCGCCGTCGTTGGGCATGCCGTCGTCGCGGAAGCGGTTGTTGTTGCGGTCACGGTCGCGGCGGTTGCGGAAGCGGTCACGGCGGTTGCCCTGGCCTTGCCCCTGGCCCTGCTGGCCGTTCTGGTTGTACGGGTTCTGGCCCTGGTTCTGGCCACCGCCCTGGTGGTTCTGCTGCCGCGGCTGGCCGGATTCGCGACCCTCACCACCTTCGCCACCGCCACTGCTGGCAGGGGCCTCGGCGGCGGGCGCGCTCGGTGCGGGGGCGGGGGCCGGTGCCTCGGGCGCGGCGGCCAGCGGCAGGGTCGGCTGCGCCGGAGCGGCGCTGGTTTCGGCGGCTGCCGGGGCGGCGGCCTTGCTCACGCGGGGCTTGCGCACGCGCTTTTCGGCGGGCGCATCGGCGCTGCCGGTTTCGGAAGTGTTATCGGACAAGAGCGTTATTCCTCGCTTGAAGGTGCGAGCGCCCGGCTGGGGCGGCGAACGTTGGGAATGGGTCTGGAAGAAACTGCGTCCAGAGGGTGCGGCACGCGAACGCGGCCGGATGTGCCGACACTATCATCGGCCTGCGGCGCCGTGCAAGGGCTGCCGGGAACAGCATTCATCATGGACGCAGGGCGTCCGCCGGCAGCCGCGGGTGGCGGCTGCCGGAAAACAGCAGGATCAGGCCAGGGCCTTGTCCAGCAGGCCGGCCAGCTGGGCCTTGCCCACCGCACCGATCTGCTCGCCGACCTTCTCGCCGTCCTTGAACACGACCAGGTACGGGATCGAACGCACGTGGTACTTGGCGGCCAGCGCACGATTGTGGTCGACGTTGACCTTGGCGATCTTGGCGCGGCCCTGGTAGGCATCGGCCAGTTCGTCCAGCGCCGGGGCGATCATCTTGCACGGGCCACACCATTCGGCCCAGAAATCGACCAGCACCGGTTCCTTGGAATTCAGCACTGCGCTATCAAAGTCGGCGTCGCCGACATGTACAACCTTGTCGCTCATCTTGGTTTCTCGTCTTGGATTGCACCCGGCCATGCCGGAGGTGGGTGAACTGGGCCATGCCCGGTGGCGCGACCCTCGTCGTTGCCTCGCGGCGCACTGCCGCGGTGCGTTCGGCGGGATGCCTGGACGCTCACGGCCGGCAGTGTACCCCTATCGCAGGGCGGGGACAGGCGCCGGCTGGAACCCAGCGTATCGTGATCGCTTCGAAGCCCGGTATGTGTCGGATTTCACTGTCTTCCCGAAGATGGGGATGGCAGCGGGCGACACCAGCGGGACCGGCGGGGTCGTTCAAGTCCCGTGTGGCTGGATGAAGGCGCGCCGTCTCTCCAGCTGGTGAGACAGGGCATTCCGGTTTGCCGGCCCGAGTGCGTTAAACTGGGCCATTGTGCGGCGCGCGGACCGGGTGGTCCCAGCCTGCCAACCCGCCGCAGGGGCCGCAGTTTGCGACGGTGCCCCTAGACGATGAAGTGCCAGCCGCCCCACGGGCCGGCGGCCATACCAAGACGGACTCATGAGCGACAAACCGCTGACCGATTTGACCTTTTCCTCCTTCGAGCTGCACCCGGCCCTGCAGGCCGGCCTTGAAGGAGCCGGATTCACCCGCTGCACCCCGATCCAGGCGCTGACCCTGCCGGTCGCGCTGCCCGGCGGTGATGTCGCCGGCCAGGCCCAGACCGGCACCGGCAAGACCCTGGCCTTCCTGGTCGCTGTCGTGAACCGCCTGCTGACGCGTCCGGCGCTGGCCGATCGCAAGCCGGAAGATCCGCGTGCGCTGATCCTCGCCCCGACCCGCGAGCTGGCCATCCAGATCCACAAGGATGCGGTGAAGTTCGGTTCCGACCTGGGCCTGCGCTTCGCCCTGGTCTACGGCGGCGTGGATTACGACAAGCAGCGCGAGCTGCTGCAGCAGGGCGTGGACGTGATCATCGCCACCCCGGGCCGCCTGATCGACTACGTCAAGCAGCACAAGGTGGTGTCGCTGCACGCCTGCGAGATCTGCGTGCTGGACGAAGCCGACCGTATGTTCGACCTGGGCTTCATCAAGGACATCCGCTTCCTGCTGCGCCGCATGCCGGAGCGCACCACCCGCCAGACCCTGCTGTTCAGTGCCACCCTCAGCCACCGCGTGCTGGAGCTGGCCTACGAGCACATGAACGAGCCGCAGAAGCTGGTGGTCGAAGCCGAGACCATCACCGCCGCGCGCGTGCGCCAGCGCATCTACTTCCCGGCCGACGACGAGAAGATCCCGCTGCTGCTGGGCCTGCTGTCGCGCAGCGAAGGCGCGCGCACCATGGTCTTCGTCAACACCAAGGTGTTCGTCGAGCGCGTGGCGCGTTCGCTGGAAAAGGCCGGCTACCGTGTCGGCGTGCTGTCCGGTGATGTGCCGCAGAAGAAGCGCGAGAGCCTGCTCAACCGCTTCCAGAAGGGCCAGCTGGAAATCCTGGTGGCCACCGACGTGGCTGCGCGCGGCCTGCACATCGACGGCATCAAGTACGTCTACAACTACGACCTGCCGTTCGACGCCGAAGACTACGTGCATCGCATCGGCCGCACCGCGCGCCTGGGTGAAGAGGGCGACGCCATCAGCTTCGCCTGCGAGCGCTACGCCATGGGCCTGCCGGACATCGAGGCCTATATCGAGCAGAAGATTCCGTCCGAGCCGGTCACCAAGGAACTGCTGACCCCGCTGCCGCGCCCCGAACGCCCGGCTCCGGCTGCAGGCGAGGAAGGCGAGGACAACGAAAGCGTCGGCCAGATCTTCCGCGAAGCACGCGAAGCCCGTGCCGCCGAGGAAGAGCGTCGGGGCGGTGGCCGCAGTGGCGGCCGTTCCGGTGGTGGTGGTGGCCGTGGTGGCCGTGACGGTGAGCGCAGCGGCGAACGCCGTTCGCGTGGCCCGCGCAAGCCACGCGCGGAAGGCGAGCAGGGCGCTGCCGCGCCGGCCGCCGGTGCCGAAGGCGCCGCTGCCCAGGCCCCGCGTCCGCCGCGCCCGCCGCGCGCCGAAGGCGCACCGGAAGGTGCTGCGGACGGCGAGCACAAGCCGCGCAAGCGCCGCCGCCGTCGCCACGGTCGTCCGGTCGAAGGTGCCGAGGGCGTGCAGAACGCCGCCGGCAATGGCGCCAGCCCGGTCACGCCGGTGCAGGTGGTGGCCAAGCCGGTGCGCACGGCTGCTGATACCGGCGATTCGTTCCTGACCCGCATCGGCCGCAAGATCCGCCGGATGCTGTCGGGCAGCTGATCGGCGCTGCCGATCAGCGGGTAGCACCCGACCGTTGGTCGGGTGGCTTCAAGGGCGTGCCGGCCAACGGTCGGCACCCACCCTGGCCGGCAGCTGTGTGGGTTGCCGGCCAGCGGCCGGCACTACCGATCGTGTGACCGTCTCCACGACGTCGCGCCGGTCCTGCATAATCGGGGCATGAGTGTCCTGCGCTTCGACAATGTCAGCAAACAGTACGCCGGTGGCCACGAGGCACTGACCGATGTCAGCTTCGAGGTCGCGCCGGGCGAGATGCTGTTCGTCACCGGCCATTCCGGTGCGGGCAAAAGCACCCTGCTCAAGTTGATCCACCTGGACGAGCGGCCCAGCCGTGGCGCGGTGGTGTTCGACGAGCGCAACCTGCTGAAGGTGCGTGGCGGCGATGTGCCCCGCCACCGTCGCGCGGTGGGTGCGGTCTACCAGGACCACCGCCTGCTGATGGACCGCTCGATCGCCGAGAACGTGGCGCTGCCGCTGATCCTGCGCGGCACCCGCCGTGGCGACATCAGCAAGCGCGTGCGCTCGGTGCTGGAACGGATGGGCCTGGGCCACCGCGAGAAGGCGCTGCCCTCGCAGCTGTCGGCCGGTGAGCAGCAGCGCGTCGGCATCGCCCGCGCCATCGTCGGTGAGCCCAAGCTGCTGGTGGCCGATGAACCGACCGGCAACCTCGACCCGACCCTGGCGGCGGAGATCATGGCTCTGTTCGCCGAGCTGCCCGCGCGCGGCACCAGCGTGCTGGTGGTCAGCCACGACCTGCCGCTGCTGCGCCGCATGCGCAAGCGCGTGCTGATCCTCGACCACGGCCGGCTGGTGGATGACATCTCGCCGCAGGATCTGGCGGAGTAACCCATGGCGAAGAACGAAAACAGCGAAGCCGCCGCCCCCTCGCGCGTGGGCGTCTGGTTCCAGCACCACGCGCACAGCGTGGTGTTCAGCCTCGGCCGTGCCTGCCGCAAACCGTGGGCGACCCTGCTGACGGTGATGGTCATGGCGCTGGCGCTGGCCCTGCCGCTGGGCCTGTCGATCGCGCTGGACAACCTCAAGCAGTTCGCCGGCAGCGTGCAGCAGTCGCGCGACATCAATGTGTTCCTGAAGGGCAACGTCGATGGCCCCGGCGCGCTGCGCCTGGCCGGCCAGCTGCGCGACCGCGACGACGTGGCCGAAGTGAACGTGCGCACGCCCGAGCAGGGCCTGCAGGAACTGCGCGACGCCGGCCTCGGCGAGGCGATCGACGCACTCAATGACAACCCGCTGCCCTCGCTGCTGGTGATCACCCCCGGCCAGGGCAAGGACGACGCGCGCCTGGCACGCGCGCTGGAGAGCCTGCCCGAGGCCGACCTGGTGCAGCACGATGCACTGTGGCGCCAGCGCCTGGATGCCTGGCTGGCGTTCGGCGCGCGGCTGGTGCAGGTGCTGTCGGTCCTGCTCGGCGTCGGTGCCGCGCTGGTGGTCGGCAACACCGTGCGCCTGGACATCCAGGCCCGCCGCGAAGAGATCGGCGTGCTGCAGCTGCTCGGCGCCAGTGATGGCTTCATCCGCCGCCCGTTCCTGTACCTGGGTGCGTGGTATGGCCTGGGCGCCGGCGCGGTTGCGCTGGCGCTGATCGGCGCCGCCGGTGCCGCGCTGCGCGTACCGCTGGCCGAACTCTCGCGCAGCTACGGCAGCCCGTTCGTGCTGCACGGCCTGGACCTGCTGCACGGTGGCCTGGTCCTGCTCGGCACGCTGCTGCTGGGCTGGCTGGGTGCGTGGCTGGTCACCGGCCACTTCCTGCGCCAGACCCGACCGACCGACACCTGAGACCGGCATGCAACCGCAAGCGCTGAAGCATCTTGAAGGGCCCGCGACGCGGGTGATGGTGGTCGATGGCTCGAAGCTGGTCCGCAAGCTGATCGCCGACGTCCTGCAGCGCGACCTGCCAGGCGTGGAGGTGATCGGCTGCGACAGCATCGAGGATGCGCAGCAGGCGCTGGCGCAGGGCCCGGTGGACCTGGTGACCACCTCGCTGACCCTGCGTGATGGCGACGGCCTGGCGCTGGCGCGGATGGTCCGCGAAGCGGCCGGCCAGGCCTACGTGCCGGTGATCGTGGTGTCCGGCGATGCCCAGCAGCATCTGGAGCAGCGTCGCTTCACCGAGTACGTCACCGACTATTTCGACAAGGCGCTGGGCCACGAGGCGCTGGCGACCTTCATCCGCGGCTATGTGCAGCCGCAGACCATTCCCGGCGCGACCATCCTCTACATCGAGGACAGCCGCGTGGTGGCCGAGGCCACCAAGCGCATGCTCGAGCGCCAGCAGTTGAACGTGCTGCACGTGGTCAGCGCCGAAGAGGCGTTCACCCTGCTCACCGCCGAGTCGCTGGGCCGCAGCCGCCATCGCATCGACCTGGTGCTGACCGACGTCACCCTGAAGGGGGAACTGAGCGGCCGCGACGTGGTGCAGCGCGTGCGCGTGGACTTCGGTTACGGCAAGCGCCGCCTGCCGGTGCTGGTGATGACCGGCGACGGCAACCCGCACAACCAGACCGGGCTGCTGCAGTCCGGCGCCAACGACCTGGTACTCAAGCCGATCGAAGAACGGCTGCTGGTCACCAAGGTGCTGTTCCAGCTGCGCCTGGCCCGGTTGAACGATGGACCCCTGATTCGATGAAGTGGTGCAATGATTGATGAAGTAGCGGACACCCCGACGATCCAGCTGGAACCGAGCTGGAAGCAGCATGTCGGCGATTACCTCCTGCAGCCGCAGATGCGCGAGCTGTCCAGCTTCCTGCGCCAGCGCAAGGCCAGTGGCGCAGCGGTATTCCCGCCCGGCCCGCAGATCTTCGCCGCATTCGACGCCACGCCATTTGAGCAGGTGAAGGTGGTGATCCTCGGCCAGGACCCGTACCACGGCCGTGGCCAGGCGCATGGCCTGAGTTTCTCGGTGCCGCCGGGCGTGCCGGTGCCGCCGTCGCTGCTGAACATCTACAAGGAGATCGAAAGCGATCTCGGTATCCCGCGCCCGGAACACGGCTGCCTGATCCCGTGGGCGCAACGCGGCGTGCTGCTGCTCAATGCCGTGCTGACGGTGGAGGAGGGCAAGGCCGGCGCACACCAGGGCCGTGGCTGGGAAGGTTTCACCGATCACGTGGTGGACGTGCTCAACCGCGAACGCGAAGGCTTGGTGTTCATGCTCTGGGGTGCCTACGCGCAGCAGAAGGGCAAGGTCATTGATACCCGTCGCCATCGCGTTCTGAAGGCCCCGCATCCGTCGCCGCTGTCGGCCCATCGTGGCTTCCTCGGCTGCCGCCATTTCTCGATGGCCAACGAGTACCTGCAGCGTCGCGGCCAGGCCCCGATCGACTGGTCGCTGCCGCCGCGCTCGGTGCTCTGAGCGCCGGCTGGCGGCCGGGCCTGAACGCCGGACAACGTTCCCTGGCCTGAATGGGCCTCCAGAACGGCCCGTTCAGCTCCGCTTGACCGGAATCGGCCGGTTCCCGGCAGGTAATTGCTTGAATTCCAAGGGATTGTGAATCCCGAAAAGCGCGCTCGCCACTGTCATCAAATCGCGCTACGGTAGGGCTCTGTTTGGGACCAGTGTTGCATCAATAGGATGCTGGAACTTTTTCCTCCTTTAGCAGTCCAAATCCCGGACTGCTAAGATGGGTGCCTATGAGCCAGAACACCTCTACTGCCCTTGTGGCAAACAATCTCCCGATTCCCAGTGCGCTCGGTTCGCTGGACGCCTACATCGGTGCCGTGCACCAGATCCCGGTGCTGTCGGTCGATGACGAACAGGACCTGGCCCGTCGCTTCCGCGACGGCAACGATCTGGACGCCGCCCGCGAGCTGGTGCATTCGCACCTGCGCTTCGTGGTGCACGTGGCCCGCGGTTACAACGGCTACGGCCTTGCCCTGGGCGATCTGATCCAGGAAGGCAACATCGGCCTGATGAAGGCGGTCAAGCGTTTCGACCCGGACATGGGCGTGCGCCTGGTCTCCTTCGCCGTGCACTGGATCCGTGCAGAGATGCACGAGTTCATCCTGAAGAACTGGCGCATCGTCAAGGTCGCCACCACCAAGGCGCAGCGCAAGCTGTTCTTCAACCTGCGCAAGTCGAAGACGCGCCTGGGCTGGATGAACGCGGCGGAAGTGAGCGCGGTGGCCAAGGACCTGAACGTGTCCGAGCGCGAAGTCATGGAAATGGAGTCGCGCCTGTCCGGCCGCGATATCGGTTTCGACGCGCCGACCGACGAGGACAACGAACACGCACCGCCGTCGCCGGCTGCGTTCCTGGTTGCCGATGACGAAGACCCGTCGATGGCCTACGAGCGCGAGGACAGCGAAGACAACCAGATGCAGCTGCTGCGCGAAGGCCTGGCCGAACTGGATGCCCGCTCGCGCGACATCATCCGCCGTCGCTGGCTGGACGCCGACAGCAAGGTGACGCTGCAGGAGCTGGCCGACGAGTACGGCGTGTCGGCCGAGCGCATCCGCCAGGTTGAGGCGAACGCGCTGAAGAAGATGAAGGCGCTGTTCACCGCGTAAGCGGGAAGGCGTTGGAATGAAGAAAGGCCCGGCGGTGATGCCGGGCCTTTTTGTTTTTGGAGCGCATCCACGCATGGCGTGGATCAATCCTGACGCCAGGGCGGCAGCTGCGCCGACCGGAGCATGCGCTGGACGCTGATTTTCACGCCGTACCACTCGGTGGCACGGTATGATCATGTCACGTGTCTTCCGCACTCGAAGCTTCAACCGCAGTACACGACGTTCTTCACTGACCGATAGAGCCTTGTGCCGCGCGGTGGTGGAAATGCGTCAAGGACTGATTGATGCAGACATAGGGGGCGGCCTTCTCAAAAAGCGAGTTGCGCTGCCGGGCCACGGAAAGCGCGGTAGCGCCCGCGTTATTGTCGCAACCAAGGTGGGGCGCTACTGGTTCTTTCTCTTCTGCTACGAGAAGAGCGCGCGCGCGACCATCAATAGTGCGGAACGGGATGCCCTTCAGCTGTATGCGTCTGAGTTCTTGGGAATGAGCCCTGCACAGTTGGACAGGGCAGTTATCTGCGGAGAACTGCAGGAGATTTGCCATGACAAAGACGGTTGAACATAGACGTGCAAAGAGTGCGATCCTCGATGCGGTGCATGAAGGCGCGGCGGGCCTTTACGCCAGCGGCTTCATCGACAAGCGGCGCATGAGCATGTATGAGGCGCTTTGTCTGGAGCCTGTGCCCGAATACAGCAGCGCCCAGATCCGTGCACTTCGCACGTCGCTGGAACTTAGCCAGCCGGTGTTCGCAGGTGTGCTCAACACCAGCGTTTCGACGGTCCGTAGCTGGGAACAGGGCGAGAAGAAGCCGAGCGGGCCGTCGCTGAAGCTTTTGAACCTGATTGATCGGAAGGGTCTCGAAGCAGTCCTGTAAAGCAAAGGCCCGGCAATGCCGGGCCTTTGCTTTACCGTGGTATTCAATCCGCGCCATGCATGGAAGCGGGGGGGGGCCTCACCCCTCGCGTGCGATCGCGCGCCAGCCGATGTCGTTGCGGTGGAACTCGTTGGCCCAGGTCACCTTTGCCACGCCGGCATAGGCATTGGCCTGCGCGTCGCGCACGCTGTCGCCCAGTGCGGCCACGCACAGCACGCGACCGCCGGCACTGACCACGTGGCCCTGCGCATCCAATGCCGTACCGGCATGGAACACCTTGGCACTGGCCGGCACGTCGTCCAGGCCGGAAATCACGTCACCGGTGATCGGCGCTTCCGGGTACGGCCTGGCCGCCAGCACCACGCCCAGCGACGGGCGCGCATCCCACTGCGCTTCGACCTGGTCCAGGCGGCCATCGATGGCGGCTTCCACCAGCTCGACCAGGTCCGACTGCAGGCGCAGCATCACCGGCTGCGTTTCCGGGTCGCCAAAGCGCACGTTGAATTCGATCACCTTCGGCGCGCCGCTGGCGTCGATCATCAGGCCCGCGTAGAGGAAGCCGGTGAACGGGATGCCGTCGGCGATCATGCCCTGCACGGTGGGGTTCACCACCTCGCGCATCACCCGCGCATGCACCTCCGGCGTCACCACCGGGGCCGGCGAATAGGCGCCCATGCCGCCGGTGTTCGGGCCGGTATCGCCGTCGCCGACGCGCTTGTGGTCCTGCGAGGTGGCCATCGGCAGCGCATGCACGCCGTCCACCATCGAAATGAAGCTGGCTTCCTCGCCGTCGAGGAACTCCTCGATCACCACGCGCGCACCGGCATCGCCGAACGCGTTGCCCGAGAGCATGTCACGCACCGCGTCCTCGGCTTCGGCCAGGGTCATCGCCACGATCACGCCCTTGCCGGCGGCCAGGCCATCGGCCTTGACCACGATCGGCGCGCCCTTCTCGCGGATGTAGGTCAGGGCGGCGTCCACGTCGGTGTGCACGGCGTAGAACGCGGTGGGGATGTTGTGGCGGGCCAGGAAGTCCTTGGCGTAGGCCTTGCTGCCTTCCAGCTGCGCGGCGGCGGCGGTCGGCCCGAAGATGCGCAGGCCGGCGGCGCGGAAGCGGTCGACCACGCCAGCCACCAGCGGTACTTCAGGGCCGACCACGGTCAGTGCCACGCCTTCAGCCTGGGCCAGCGCCAGCAGACCGTCGATATCGGTGACTTTCACCGCCACGTTGCGGCACTTGTCTTCGCTGGCGGTGCCAGCGTTGCCGGGTGCCACGATCACTTCGGTGACACGGGAGGACTGGGCCAGCTTCCATGCCAGGGCGTGTTCGCGGCCGCCAGAGCCGATGACGAGGATCTTCATGGGACAGGGTTCTCGGGTACGGAAGAGAAAAGCCGGGCAGGGCCCGGCTTCGTGATGCGGATCAGTGGCGGAAGTGGCGCACGCCGGTGAACACCATCGCCAGGCCATGTTCGTCGGCGGCGGCGATCACTTCGGCATCGCGCATCGAACCGCCCGGCTGGATGACCGCCTTGATGCCGGCGGCAGCAGCGGCGTCGATGCCGTCGCGGAACGGGAAGAACGCATCGGAAGCCATCACCGAACCCTCGACCACCAGGTTCGCATCGGCGGCCTTGATGCCGGCGATGCGGGCCGAGTACACGCGGCTCATCTGGCCGGCGCCCACGCCAATCGTACGGTTGTCCTTGGCGTACACAATCGCGTTGGACTTCACGAACTTGGCCACCTTCCAGGCGAACAGCAGGTCGGTGAACTGCTTGTCGGTCGGCGCCAGCTTGCTGACCACCTTCAGCTCGTCGCGGGTCATGCCGCGGTTGTCCGAGGACTGCAGCAGCAGGCCCGAGCCCACGCGCTTGCTGTCGAAGTTGTTCAGGCCATCACCATGCGGGATGCGCAGCACGCGCACGTTGGCCTTCTTCTGCGCGTATTCCAGCGCGGCCGGCTCGTAGTCTGGCGCAATCAGCACTTCCACGAACTGGCGGTCCAGGATCACCTTGGCAGTGGCGGCGTCCAGCGGCTTGTTGAAGGCGATGATGCCGCCGAAGGCGCTGGTCGGGTCGGTGGCGTAGGCCAGCTCGTAGGCATCGCCGTTGCCGGCACCGACGGCCACGCCACACGGGTTGGCGTGCTTGACGATGACGCAGGCCGGTGCATCGAACTGGCGCACGCATTCCCACGCCGCGTCGGCATCGGCCAGGTTGTTGTAGCTCAGTTCCTTGCCCTGCAGCTGCTGGAAGGTGGCCAGCGTGCCCGGCACCGGGTACAGGTCGCGGTAGAACGCGCCGCTCTGGTGCGGGTTCTCGCCGTAGCGCAGATCCATCACCTTCACGAAGGTGGAGTTCATCTGTGCCGGGTACTCGGCACGCACCGGCACGGCGGCGTCGGTGGCGGTGACCGCCGACAGGTAGTTGCTGATCGCCGCGTCGTATTGGGCGACGCGGTTGAACGCGGCCACCGAGAACGCGAAGCGGGTGGCGGCCGTCAGCTGGCCGTTGTTGGCCGCCAGCGAGGCCAGCAGTTCGGCGTACTGCGACGGGTCGGTGGCCACTGCCACGCGGGCGAAGTTCTTGGCCGCCGAACGCAGCATGGCCGGGCCGCCGATGTCGATGTTCTCGACCGCGTCGGCCAGCGTGCAGTCGGCCTTGGCGGTGACCGATTCGAACGGGTACAGGTTCAGCACCAGCAGGTCGATGGCACCGATGCCGTGCTCAGCCATCACCGCATCATCCAGGCCCGAACGGCCCAGCAGGCCGCCGTGCACCATCGGGTGCAGGGTCTTGACCCGGCCGTCCATCATTTCGGGGAAGCCGGTGACGTCGGCCACGTCCTTCACGGCCAGGCCCGCATCGCGGATCGCCTTGGCGGTGCCGCCGGTGGACAGCAGCTCCACGCCGCGTGCCGCCAGCGCAGTGGCCAGCTCGACCAGACCGGTCTTGTCGGAAACGGAGAGGAGGGCCCGGCGGACGGGCAACAGATCAGCAGTCATGGGACAGAATCGGCAGCGGAGCGGGGCCGATATTGTAGGCGGTGGGGGCCGGTGGCGGGCGCTGGAAGGGGTAATTTGCCGTGGCGATCGACGCAAGGCCGGGTCGGGCACACCGATCCGGCCCGATCCGGGGGCTGGCCTGCGGACCAGAGCAGGGTTGCCGGAATCTGCCAACGATGGGGTAGGCTGTGCCCGCACTGCCAAGGATCAGCGGGTACGGATCATGTCGATCTATGCATTGAAGGGACGTTTCCAGGACCTGTTGCGTCCGGCCGTACGCGGCCTGTACCGCAGGGGGATCACCGCCAACACGGTGACCATGGCCGCTGCCGTGGTCTCGCTGCTGGTGGCTGCGGCCGTGTGGTGCTGCGCGCCGGCGCAGCCCCTGCTGTACCTGCTGCTGCCACTGTGGATGCTGCTGCGCATGGCGCTCAACGCCGTGGACGGCATGCTGGCCCGCGAGTTCGGCCAGCAGTCGCGGCTGGGCGCCTATCTGAACGAGCTGTGCGATGTGGTTGCCGATGCGGCGCTGTACCTGAGCCTGCTCAGCGTGCCGGGCGTGCGCCCGGAAGCGCTGTGGCTGCTGGCCTGGACCGCGGCCCTGAGCGAGTACGCCGGGGTGCTGGGGCTGATGGTCGGGGCCAGCCGCCGCTATGACGGCCCGATGGGCAAGAGCGACCGCGCGTTCGTGATCGGTGCGCTGGGCCTGCTGCTGGCGTTCGAGTGGGTTGGCGCGATGACGGTCACTGGCGTGGCCGCGGTCATGGCGGTGCTGTGCGTGCTGACGATGGTCAACCGCGTCCGTCGGGGACTGCGGGAAGCAGCGGTTTCGCCGAATTAATCAAGCAGATACAAGAAGACAATCAGGAGATTGCATGCGTCAGGCGCAGGAACGGGAATTCCACAGCTTCGACCAGGTACCGCTGTTCTACCGGTACTGGGCGGGCACCACCGCAACGCCGGCCACCAAGGCCATCGTGCTGCTGCACCGCGGCCATGAGCACTCCGGCCGGGTCACCCACCTGGTCGATGAGCTGGACCTGCCCGACACCGCCTTCTTCGCCTGGGACGCGCGCGGCAATGGCCGTTCGCCGGGTGCACGGGGCGATGCACCGGGCTTCCCGGCGCTGGTGCGTGATCTGGACAGTTTCATCGCCCACATCGGCGCCGAGCACGGCATTGCGGTGGAAGACATCGTGGTGATCGCGCAGAGCGTAGGGGCGGTGGTCGCCGCCACCTGGGTGCACGACTACGCACCACGCCTGCGCGCGCTGGTGATGGCTTCGCCGGCGTTCAAGGTGAAGCTGTACGTGCCGTTCGCACGCCCGGGCCTGGCGCTGATGCAGAAGCTGCGCGGCAATTTCTTCGTCAACAGCTACGTCAAGCCGCAGTGGCTGACCCATGACCCGGCGCGGGTGGAAAGCTATCGCACCGACCCGCTGATCACCCGGCCGATTTCGGTGTGCGTGCTGCTGGGCCTGTACGAGGCGGCCGACCGCATCGTGGCCGATGCGCAGGCGATCAGCGTACCGGTGCAGCTGCTGGTGTCCGGCTCGGATTTCGTCGTGCACCGTGGCCCGCAGGACCGCTTCTACGAGCGCCTGTCCAGCCCGATCAAGGAGCGTGTGCATCTGCCGGGCTTCTTCCACGACACGCTGGGCGAGCGCGATCGTGCACCAGCACTGGCGCGCATCCGCAGCTTCATCCAGGCGCGTTTTGCCGAGCCGCTGCGCGAGCTGTCACGGCGCGACGCGCACCGTCACGGGCCAACCTTCGAAGAATCCGAGATCCTGGCCTGGCCACCGGAGCGCAACAGCCTGGCCGACCTGCGCTGGCGCGTGGTGCGTGGCGGCCTGCGCTTCGGCGGCACGCTGTCCGAAGGCATCGCGCTGGGCCTGCTGACCGGTTTCGATTCCGGTAGCACGCTGGACTACATCTACCGGAATGAGGCGCGCGGCAAGGGCCCATTGGGGCGGATGGTCGACCGCAACTACCTGGATGCAATCGGCTGGCGTGGCATCCGCGTGCGCGGCCAGCACCTGCAGGAACTGCTGCGCGACGCTGCCCAGCGCCTGCGGGGGCAGGGCACGCCGGTGCGTGTGCTGGACGTGGCCGCCGGCCATGGCCGGTATGTGCTGGAAGCGCTGGGCCAGGGCGAACAGCGCGCCGACCGTATCGTGCTGCGTGATTTCAGCGATCTGAACGTGACCCAGGGCCAAGCGTTGATCGAGCGCCTTGGTGCGGCCGACATCGCCCGCTTCGAGCAGGGCGATGCGTTCGATCCGGCGCAACTGGCCAAGGTCGATCCAGCACCGACACTGGCGGTGGTCTCGGGCCTGTACGAGCTGTTCCCCGACAACGACGCCGTGCTGCGCTCGCTGCAGGGTATCGCCGCAACGGTGCCGGTGGGCGGCTACCTGGCTTACACCGGCCAACCCTGGCACCCGCAGCTGGAATTCATCGCCCGCGCGCTGACCAGCCATCGCGGTGGCGCGGCGTGGGTGATGCGCCGCCGTACCCAGCAGGAGATGGATGAGCTGGTGCGCCTGGCCGGTTTCGAGAAGGTGGCGCAGCGCATCGACGACTTCGGCATCTTCACCGTGTCGCTGGCGCGCCGGACCGCGTGATGGCGACGCTCGCCGCAACCCCGCTGGCCGCGGAGGGGCGCCCCTGGCGGCGCGCCCTGCTGTGGCTGGCCCTGCTGGGTCCGTTCTTCTTCGCAAGCTACGGCTTCGCCAACTGGATGGCCGGCCGCCACGCCACCCTGCCGGTGATGGCGTTCGCGTGGGAGACACGCATCCCGTTCGTGCCGTGGACGATCGTGCCGTACTGGTCGATCGACCTGTTCTACGCGATCTCGTTCTTCCTGTGCCGGCAACGGCTGGAGCTGGACCGGCACGCGCTGCGGCTGTTCAGTGCGCAGGTCATCGCGGTGGCCTGCTTCCTGCTGTGGCCGCTGCGTTTCAGCTTCGAGCGTCCGGAGATCGGCGGTGTGTTCGGCTGGCTGTTCGATGTGCTGCTGGGCTTCGACAAGCCGTTCAACCAGGCGCCGTCGCTGCACATCGTGTTGTTGATCGTGCTGTGGGTGAAGTTCGCGCAGTACCTGCATGGCGCGTGGCGCGGGCTACTGCATGTGTGGGCACTGCTGATCGGCGTCTCGGTGCTGACCACGTTCCAGCACCATTTCATCGATATCCCGACCGGCCTGCTGGCCGGTTGGCTGTGCGTCTGGCTGTGGCCGGAGCAGGGCACGCCACCATTGCGGGCCTGGCACACCGCGCGTGATGAGAGGCGTTGGCGATTGGCAGCGTTGTACCTGCTGGGGGCCGCCGTATTGCTGGTGCCGGTGGTGCTTCTGCGTGGCGCCGCGTTGTGGCTGCTGTGGCCGGTGGCGTCGTTGCTGCTGGTGGCGCTGGCCTATGCCGGGCTGGGTACAGCGGTGTTCCAGAAGCGCGCCGATGGCCGCCTGACGATGGCCGCGCGATGGCTGCTGGCACCGTACCTGGGCGCTGCCTGGATCAACTCGCGGCTGTGGACGCGGCGTGCGCCGCAGCCGGTGCCGGTGATGGACGGTGTGTGGCTGGGGCGCATTCCCTCTGAGGCATTGCCGGCCCCCCTGATGGGCGTGGTCGATGCCTGCGCCGAGCTGTCCTGTCGCGCGCAGGGCGCCGCGTATGCCAGCGTGCCGATGCTGGACCTGGTGGTCCCTGCACCGGAACAGCTGTGCGAAGCAGCCGAGGCCATCGAGCGCCTGCATGCGCACGGCCCGTTGCTGGTGTGCTGCGCGCTGGGCTATTCGCGCAGCGCCGCCAGCGTGGCCACCTGGCTGCTGCGCAGTGGTCGTGCGGCCGATGCGGACGCGGCGGTGGCGATCGTGCGTGCTGCGCGCCCTGGCATCGTGCTGGGTACGGCCCATCTGCGTGCCATCACCGACGCGGCAGGAGTGCGCGCATGAGCACGGTTCCCGATCTGGCGACCATGCAGCTGCTGCTGCGGCAGGGGCGTTGGCCGGCATGCCTGTCGCTGGGGCTGCTGCTGGTGGCATTGCTGCTGCTCGGCACCGAGCCGGGCCTGGCGATGATCGCTGCAGGGTTGCTGCTGGCCAGCATGTCTGCAGGGGTGGCCCAGACGTACCACGCGTGGCGGGTTGCGCTGGACGCCAGCCTGCTGCAGCTGCTGCGCGATGAGCGTATGGACGGCGATGCCGCCGCGCGCCGCACTGATCAGCTGCTGCAGGACAGCGGCCTGCGCCGCGCGTCGCCCGAGGCGCCCCTGCGGGGCTGGGACGCGCGCTGGGTCGGCATGCGTCGCCTGCTGCTGCGCCAGTACCTGCTGACAGCGGTGCAGTTCGCACTGCTGGTGCTGGCCGTGTTGTGGCCGCAGACGTGAACGGGAGGGACCAATGTTCGCCGAACTGATTGCCCGCGCCTGCAGTGGTGCGATCCATGTAGTGACCGGCGCACGCGCGCTGTGGATCGGTTGCGCGCCGTCCAGCGAGCGCCGTGTGTACTACGGCAACCACGCCAGCCATGGCGACTTCGTGCTGATCTGGTCGTCGATGCCGCCTGCGTTGCGGCGCCAGGTGCGGCCAGTTGCCGCGGCCGAATACTGGCAGCGCGACGGCCTGCGTCGCTACCTGATCGATGCGGTGTTCAACGGCGTGCTGGTCGAGCGCGAGGCCGGCCATCGCCAGCAGGATCCGCTGCAGGCCCTGCGTGACGCGGTGGACGAAGACTGCTCGCTGATCCTGTTTCCGGAAGGTACCCGCAACGTGGGCGATGAGCCGCTGCTGCCGTTCAAGAGCGGCATCTATCACCTGGCACGGCAACGGCCGGAGCTGGAATTCGTGCCGGTGTGGATCGACAACCTGAAGCGGGTGATGCCCAAGGGCCGGTTCCTGCCGCTGCCGCTGCTGTGCACGGCCACCTTCGGTACGCCGCTGCGGCTGCAGGCCGACGAGGACAAGGCGGCCTTCCTGGCCCGCAGCCGGCAGGCGCTGCTGGACCTGGCGCCGAACGGGGGGCGCGCATGAGTTTCCTGATCGATGTGTCCGGCGACCTGGCAGCGCAGAGCGTGGGCCAGCAGACCGGCCTGCTGTTCGCTGGCGTCGGTGCGGTGCTGGTACTGGCCACGTTGGTGGCCGAAACGCTGCGATGGCGCCAGCGCGGCCGGCCCAGCGCGGTCATCGCCAACCTGGTGTCGCGCATCCGCGCGTGGTGGGTAATGGCGATCGTGGTCGGGCTGGCGCTGTTCTTCGGCCGCGCCGGGGTGATCGTGCTGTTCGCGATCATCTCGCTGTTCGCACTGCGCGAGTTCATCACCCTGGCGCCGACCCGCTCAGGCGATTACTACGCGCTGCTGGCCGCGTTCTACATCGTGCTGCCGTGGCAGTACTACCTGGTGTGGATCGACTGGTACGGCATGTACACGCTGCTGATTCCGGTCTACGCGTTCCTGTTCCTGCCGATCCTGTCGACCATCGGCGGCGATACCACGCACTACCTGGAGCGCACGGCGAAGGTGCAGTGGGGGCTGATGATCTGCGTGTTCTGCATCTCGCACGTGCCGCTGCTGCTGAACCTGCACGTGCCGGGCCATGACCCCTCGCGCAACGTGCTGCTGTTTGCTTTCCTGGTGATCGTGGTGCAGTCCTCGGACGTGCTGCAGTACATCTGGGGCAAGTTGTTGGGCAAGCACCTGATCGCGCCGAAGCTGTCGCCGTCGAAGACGGTGGAGGGCTTCGTCGGCGGCGTGCTGAGTGCCAGCGCACTGGGCGCGGCGCTGTGGTGGATCACCCCGTTCACGCCGCTGCAGGCGTTCGGCCTGTCGCTGCTGATCAACCTGATGGGGTTCTGGGGCGGCCTGGTGATGTCGGCGATCAAGCGTGACCGGGGCATCAAGGACTGGGGCCACATGATCGAGGGCCATGGCGGCATGCTCGACCGGCTGGATTCGGTGTGCTTCGCCGCGCCGGTGTTCTTCCACGTGGTGCGGTATTACTGGAAGGCGGGCGGCGGCGGTTGATTCTGCCGGCTTCCATCCACGCATGGGGCGGATCTACCGGTAGTGCCGGCCGCTGGCCGGCAACTGCAACATCCTGCCACCGTTCGTGGGGTTGCCGGCCAGCGGCCGGCACTACCCGTGCGCGTTTACGCGCTGATGCCGTATTCCTTCAGCTTCTTGCGCAGGGTGGCACGGTGGATGCCCAGCATCGCGGCGGCGCGGCTCTGGTTGCCTTCGCAGTGGTTGAGCACTTCCACGAACAGCGGGATCTCCATCTCGCGCAGCACGATCTCGTAGACATCGTCCGCGTCGCAGCCATCGAGGTCACGCAGGTAACGGCGCACGGATTGGGCGACATGTTCACGCAGCGGTGGCCGGGGAGCGCCACGACTGTTGTCAGGACGAGAGAGGACAGCGTTCAAGGGGGTTCCCGATTCGGTGGGCCCGTGCGCGCGGTGCGCGCGGCCGGACGAGGTGGTGGCGGCCAGTCTAGCGCGAGCGTGCCCGGCCTGCCACGGCCGGTCGCCTTTTCACGTTCAGAGGAAGTCGAAGGTGAATGCGACGGTGGATGCGGCGGGCTCCTGCACACGGAAGGCGACGCGCGCGCTCTGGCCCGGTTCCAGCAGGGCCGCGCCGGGGTTCTCGCCCAGGTACTGCGCAGGCGTGAACACACCGCTGCCGATCACCCGGCCATCAGCATCGGACAGTGACAGGCGCAGGTCCGGCCAGGCCTGTGCCCAGCGTGCGTCGTTGCGGATGCTGGCCTGCACCTGCAGCACGCCGGCCTGCCCGGGCAGCGGCCGGATCTCGCGGCTGGTCATGGTGAAGGCGGTCGGTTCATGCCAGGCCGGCAGGCTGCAGCGCAGGAGGCCGCAGAGCGTGCCCAGCCAAGCACGGTTGCCGGCGTCGGCGGCCAGCCGCGCACGGTCGGCCAGCACGCTCTGCAGCACCAGCAGCAGCGCCAGCCCTGCAACCAGCAGCCAGTGCCAGCGCGGTGCCGGCAGGCTGCGGGGGCGCGCACTGCCAAGGAAACTCGGCGCGTCAACGGCGGCCGTCGTCGCCGGCACTGCAACCGGTGCCGACGCGATGGCCGCAATGTCATCAACGATGACAGGCGCATCGTCGTGCTGCATCTCCGCCGCCACATGCGCCGCTTCGGCGGGCCCGGCTGGCACCTGCATGGCAGGCGACGCGTGTTCTTCCGGTTCCTGCGTGCGCGCATCGGTCGCAGGCACGGGCGAACCTTCCGGGGCGGTGCGCAGGAAGGTTGCCAGAGGGCGTCGCGGTGGGTTCGGCTCGGACATGCTCAGGGTGCGGGCTCGGGTCCAGCAGTCATTCAACCACGATCAGGCGCGGCGCACGCCGGTGATGCGCATCCAGTCGCCATCCTGCGTCGCCTGCAGGTCGTCGAACCATTCGGCATAGCGCTGCAGCAGTTCACCTTCCTGGCCGTGCAGGATGCCGGACAGGGCGATGCGGCCGCCGGCAGCCACGCGCGCGGCCAGCAGCTCGGCCAACGCGTCCAGTGCCGAGGCGAGGATGTTGGCGACCACGATCGGGTAGGTGGCGACCGGTTCGTCCGGCGGCAGGTACACGTGCATGCGCGCCAGTTCGCCGTTGCGCTCGGCATTGTCGGCGGTGGCGACCAGGGCCTGCGGATCGTTGTCCACGCCGATGGCCTCAGCGGCGCCCAGCTTCAGCGCGGCAAGCGCAAGGATGCCGGAGCCGCAGCCGAAGTCGAGCACGCGCTGGCCCTGCAGCAGGCCATCCACGGCCAGCTGGTCCAGCCAGCGCAGGCAGAGCGCGGTGGTCGGGTGGGTGCCCGAGCCGAACGCCAGGCCCGGGTCCAGCCGCACCACGGCGGCGTCGGCCGCCTGTGCGGCCTCCGGCAGTTCATGGTTCCACGGCACGATCCAGGTGCGGCTGCCGAAAGCCATCGGCTGGAACTGGTCCAGCCAGGCGCGTTCCCAGTCCTCGTCCTCGACCGCGCGGAAACTGCCGCTGCTCCAGTCAAGTTCCGGGTCGAACGCCTCCAGCGCGGCCAGCAGCAGCAATGCGTTGCTGTCGGCGGGAAACAGCGCGCTCAGCACCAGGGTGTCCCATAGCGGGGTCTCGCCCACGCCCGGCTCGAGAATGGCCTGTTCGTTGCTGGTATCGGCCTCGGCATCAAGCAGCGTGACGGCCAGTGCGCCGACATCCTCCAGCGCATTCTCATAGCGGGGCTGGGTAGCTTCGGTGCAACGCAGGGTCAGTTCCAGGAACGGCATGGCGGTGGGGGCAATCGCGGGAAAGGGGGCCATGCTAGACCATCGGAGCGTCTCCGTATTGCCTGAGATGCCGCTCGGAGATGAACGGAACCGATTCAGACAGGCCTGGCGGGCCTTGCTAAACTTGGTGCTTTCCTGTGCGCCATGAACGCTCACTGCCGCCAATGGCCTTTGCTCCGACCCTGAAAACCTGGTTGCTCGTGCTGCCGGCGGTGGCCGTGCTGGGCGTGGCCGGGTATCGGGCCAGCGGCCATGCCGGGTCGGTACCGGTGACCGCAGGCGAACTGCCGACGGCGCAGGTTGCGGCGGACGATGCGGCGCCCCTGCCGGTCGTGCCGGAAGCGTTGGCGCGTCGCCTGGCGGCGTTCGAGCGCGGCAACGCGCTGCCTTCGGGCCTGCCGCTGGACCTGCGCGCGGACATCGAGGATGCCACCGATCTGTACGCCTACGCGCAGCGCCTGCGCGTGCAGGCCGACGACGGCAATCACGAGGCGCGCTGGATGCTCAGCCGGGTCTACGACTACTGCGCGCAGTACGCCATCGATCCGGGCGGTTATCGGTTGGACAACAATGTGCTGGCCGGGCTGGGCCTGACCGCTGCACCGGCGATGGTGCAGGCACGCGAGCGCGTGGCGCAGCGCTGTGGCGGCTTCGTGCCGGGCGACAAGCTGGGGTCCGCGCTGGTGCTGGCCGAGCGCCGCAAGGCGGCCACGCAGGGCAACCTCGCAGCGGAAGCATCGCTGTTTGCCGAAGGCGAGCCGCTGAATGACAGCCCCGAGTACCGCCGTAACCTGGTCGAGCGGGTGCGCACATCGCGCGATCCGGAGGCCTTCATGGCCATTGCACCGGGCATGGGCGTGCGCGCGGCGGGCGACCAGGCGCTCACTGGCCTGGTGGCGGGTGAACAGCTCAGTGAACTGGCGTGGCGGGTTGCGGCCTGCGAGCTCGGTCTACCGTGTGGTGCCGACAGCGTGCTGGTCAACAGTTTTTGCGCGAATGGAGGGATCTGTTCGCAGGATGGGACGCAGGATTTCCGGGATTTCGTGTATGACGCTGCGGTTTCGCGGCAAGGTGCGGGGAAAATGAAGCAGTGGATCAAGCGATTGGTTGGAAAGAGGGGCGGGCAATGAACTACCGTCGATTCCTGCATGGGGCCAAGTTCTGGTTCTGGGTGGCACTGTTCGTGGCCTATTCGGCCGGCGCGGTCGGGCTGTTGATGATCGACACCTATGAAGATCGTTACCGGCATCTGTCGAAAGTGGAACTGACCACGGTGAAGGCGCAGGAAGATGTGCGCCGCGTGGGTGCCAGCCAGGTCGCTGCGGTCTATCGCGCGCAGAGCGGCATGCCGTTTGCTTCGTTGCCGGCAGGCAGTACCTTTCAGGTGGTGTGGCCCGATGGGTCCACCGAGACGATGGTGATCGTCGACCCGAGCTCGCCCAATGGTGTTCGCCCGCTGGCGAATTCGCAGATCCCGGCCGAAGCTGCCGACAAGCGCTGATGCACCTGCTACAGAGCCGAGCCCACGCTCGGCTCTACGGCAATAGAAAAAGGGCGGGGATATCCCCGCCCTTTTCATGTCCAGTACCTGCTGCCGATCAGGTCAGTGCGATCGGCTTGTTCTTGCGCTCGGCAAGACGCTTTTCCAGGTAGTGAATGTTCTGGCCACCGGCCTGGAAGCCCTTGTCGCGCATGATCCGCTGCTGCAGGGCGATGTTGGTCTTGATGCCGTCGACCACCATCTCGCTCAGCGCCACCCGCATGCGGGCGATGGCAGTTTCGCGGTCCGGGCCGTGCACGATCAGCTTGCCGATCATCGAGTCGTAATTCGACGGCACGCGGTAGCCACTGTAGATGTGGGTATCCACGCGCACGCCGGGGCCGCCCGGCGGATGGAAGCCGGTGATGGTGCCCGGGCTCGGCACGAAGGTCTCAGCATCTTCGGCGTTGATGCGGCACTCGATCGCGTGGCCGGTCAGTACCACGTCGCTCTGCTTGATCGACAGCTTCTGGCCAGCGGCGATCTTCAGCTGCTCGGCCACCAGGTCGATGCCGGTGACCATTTCGGTGACCGGATGTTCCACCTGGATGCGGGTGTTCATTTCGATGAAGTAGAAGCGGCCGTCCTCGTACAGGAACTCGAACGTGCCCGCGCCACGGTAGCCGATGCGGATGCAGGCTTCGGTGCATACCTTGCCGATCTGCTCGCGCTGTTCGGCGGTGATGCCCGGTGCCGGCGCTTCTTCCACCACCTTCTGGTGGCGGCGCTGCATCGAGCAGTCGCGCTCACCCAGGTGGATGGCGTTGCCCTGGCCGTCGGCCAGCACCTGGATTTCCACGTGGCGCGGGTTCTCCAGGAACTTCTCCATGTAGACCTCGCCATTGCCGAACGCGGCCTTGGCCTCGCTCTTGGTGGTTTCGATCGAGGTCTTCAACGAGGCCTCGGCATGCACCACGCGCATGCCGCGACCGCCACCGCCACCGGCCGCCTTGATGATGACCGGGTAGCCGATCTCACGGGCGATCTTGGTGTTGGCGACGATGTCATCGCCCAGCGGGCCGCCCGAACCGGGCACACACGGCACGCCGGCCGACTTCATCGCGCGGATGGCTTCGACCTTGTCGCCCATCATGCGGATGGTGTCAGCCTTGGGGCCGATGAAGATGAAGCCGGATTCTTCCACGCGCTCGGCGAAGTCGGCGTTCTCCGACAGGAAGCCGTAACCGGGATGGATCGCCTGCGCGTCGGTGACTTCAGCGGCGGCAATCAGCGCCGGAATGTTGAGGTAGCTCTGCGGCGACGGCGCCGGGCCGATGCAGACCGACTCGTCGGCCATGGCCACATGCTTGAGGTTGCGGTCGACCGTGGAATGCACGGCCACCGTGCGGATGCCAAGGGTGTGGCACGCGCGCAGGATGCGCAGCGCGATCTCCCCTCGGTTGGCGATGACGACTTTGTCGAGCATGGCGTGCCCCTCAGCCGATCACGAACAGCGGCTGGTCGAATTCCACCGGCTGGCCGTTCTCGCCGAGGATGGCGACGATGGTGCCGGACGTGTCGGCTTCGATCGGGTTGAACATCTTCATTGCTTCGATGATGGCCAGGGTCTCGCCTTCCTTGACCTGCTGCCCAACGGTGACGAAGGCCGGCTTGTCCGGGGCGGACGACGCGTAGAAGGTGCCGACCATCGGCGAGCGCAGCACGTGGCCTTCCGGCAGTGCCGGGCCCGGCTTGGCGGTACCGCCGGTGGAGGCTTCGGTCGGCGACTGCATCGGCATTGCCTGCGGTGCCGGGGCGGCCGGAGCGGCGTACACCGGGGCGGCGACCGGGGCGGCATAGCCGGCCACCGGGGCACGCGACAGGCGCACCGACTCTTCGCCTTCCTTGATTTCGATTTCAGCCAGGTTCGACTCTTCCAGCAGGTCGATCAGCTTCTTGATTTTGCGCAGATCCATGAGGGCCTCTTTGGTTTCTATCTAGGTGAGGAGAGCGCCGTGGGCGCCCGGGTCGACAATCAGGTGGCGGATACCCGCAGCAGCGCCGCGTCCATCGCGTAGCGGTAGCTGTCGGCACCGAAGCCGCACACCACGCCCACCGCCTTGTCACTGAAGTAGCTGTGCTGGCGGAACGGTTCGCGGGTATGCGGGTTGGACAGGTGGATCTCGATGAACGGCACCGCCACCGCGGCCAGCGCATCGCGCAGGGCAACCGAGGTGTGGGTGAAGGCGGCGGGGTTGATCAGGATGAAAGCGGTTCCGTCGTCGCGTGCGGCCTGCACGCGGTCCACCAGCACGTGCTCGGCATTGGACTGCAGGCTCTCCACCGCATGTCCGGCGGCCGATGCCTGGCTGGCCAGGGCCTGGTCGATGTCGGCCAGCGTGGTGTGGCCGTAGACCTCCGGCTCGCGTGTGCCGAGCAGGTTGAGGTTGGGGCCGTGCAGGACCAGCAGCTTCGCCATGGGATCCGGAAGACGGGAAAGGGCGGCAGTCTGGCGGAACCGGCGGATGCTGTCCAGTTCGGCGAAGTTTGCAGCGTTTCAATCGAACGTTTGAAATCTGCCGGAGCGCTTGTGGCCGTATGGCGGGCCCTGGATCAAGGCGCGCTGAATGGCTCGCAGGGCGGGGATGCTTGCACGTAGGCCGACGATGGCGGCAGGCATGGGCAGGCTGATGCTGCCATGGGCGGTGCTGCGGTAGATCCACGCCACGCGCGGATGAGGCTACCGGTCAGTAGATCCACGCCACGGGTGGATGATGGGCCTCCGGTCGGTAGATCCACGCCATGCGTGGATGAAGGACGTTCGGTACGTAGCACGCTACGCACCCACCGAGGGGCAGCCCAAGGTGCGCCGCACACCTACTGCCCCCCGCCACGCCCCCGCTCACGTCTCCAGCGGCACCGTCGGCACCACATTCGGAAACACCTCTTCCAGCGGTTCCCGTTCTCCAGGCTTCGGTGCCGGCCAGTTGTAGGCATTCACCGGCTGCGCGCGGTTTACCCACAACGCGTAATACAGGTGGTCGGCGCGGCCATCACCGGTATTGGGGTGGATCAGGATGGTCAGGCCCAGGCTGTTGAGCTGCAGCCAGGGCACCAGCACCGGCAGCAGGTCGTTGGTGAAGCCGAAGTAGAACGACGGGGTGACGTGCGGCCCGCGTGGTTCCAGGTTCCAGTTGCCCAGCTCCACCGGGAAGCGCTCGGCCGCCCAGCGCCGCAGCAGCGCAGCCTTCTCGAAGCTGTCCTCGTCGAAGTAGATGTGCGCGTGATAGCTCTTGATGTCGGTGTAGGCGCGTGGGGTCACGGGCAGGGTGGCCTCGCCGGGACGCACGCTGGCCGGGCGCGGGGTCGGTTCGCTGGCCGTGGCCTGGCCCCAGGGGCTGCGCCCTTCTGGTGCTGGCGGCACGATGGCACGGAAGCCGGGGCGGCCAGGCTCGGTGGTGTTCACCGCGTCGTTGCCGCGCGGTGCTGCGGCGGCCGTCGATGCACTGGCCAGGCCGCCAGCGGCCAGACCCGCCGAAGCGATCAGGCGGCGCCGCGCCGGCGACAGCAGGTCGGCCCAGTGGGCGTCATCATCGCCGGCGTCGGTGAGGGTCTGCGGGTCCGGGTGCATGAAGGGCTCCGTGGCGGCATCGTGTGGGCAGGCAAGCACGCTCGGGCACCCGCATCCACAGCGTCCAATAAGCAGGGGGCATCACCTCATGCAGGTGCGCCCCGTTGTCGTTGAGCGTGGCCGCTGGGCGGGCTAGGGTGCAGGTCTGCCGCCCGGAGCCCTTCCATGATCTCGCCCGATGCCGACACACAGCAAAAGCGCGCGTTCTTCCGCCAGCTGCACGCGCAGGGTTGCTTCGTGCTGCCCAACCCGTGGGATGTGGGCAGTGCCCGCTACCTGCAGCGGCAGGGCTTCCAGGCACTGGCCACCACCAGTGCCGGCTGCGCTTGGAGCGAAGGACGTCCGGACGGAGCGGTTTCGCTGCAGGCCACGCTGGCGCATCTGCGCGTGATGGCGGCAGCGACCCCATTGCCGTTGAATGCCGACTTCGGTGATGGCTTCGGCGCCACGCCGCAGGCGGTGCAGGAGGCGGTGGCCGCGGCGATCGACACCGGCATTGCGGCATTGTCGATCGAGGATGCCAGCGGCGTGGCCGATGCACCGCTGCGTCCGATCGACCAGGCGGTCGAGCGCCTGCGCGCTGCCCGTGCAGCCATCGACCGCGCGGGTGGCGACGTGCTGCTGGTCGGCCGCGCCGAGAACTTCTTCGTTGGCGTGCCGGATCTGCAGGACACCCTGCAGCGCCTGCGTGCCTACGCAGAGGCCGGTGCCGACGTGCTGTATGCACCTGGCATCAGCACGCGCGAGCAGATCAGCGCGGTGGTCGCCGCTGCCGGGTCGAAGCCGGTGAACCTGCTGGTCGGTGGACCGACACCGCTGCGCCTGCAGGACATTGCCGCGCTCGGCATTCGCCGGGTGAGCCTGGGCGGCGCACTCGCCCGTGCCGCGTGGGGCGGGCTGATGCAGGCGACCCAGCCGATCGTGCAGGACGGACGCTTCGATGGGCTGCAGCAGGCGGCGTCGGGCACGGCCTTGAACGCCCTGTTCCGCTGACGGAAACCCCGGCACTGGCCCAGGCCAGCAGACGGCAGTAGATCCACGCCATGCGTGGATGGATGCGCCTGCGATTACAGCGCCTGCATCCCGCCCTTGGGCAGCGTCACGCCAGGCTCCAGCGCCGGCAGCAGTTGCCGCAGCAGCGCGGGGTTGTCCAGCAGTGCAGCGCCGTCAATGAAACTCCATCGGGTTGTGCCGACGCGGCGCACGGCGAGCATGAACGAGGTGCTGCGCATCGGCGCCTCGCGCACGCGCAGCAGCGATTGGCGTGGCACGAAGCAGACTTCTTCATCACCGGCTGCATAGGTGCGGCCCGGCACACCGGCCTCGTCGCTGATGATGGTGACCCCGGCCTTGCGCAGCTCTTTCAGGGTGTCGCGGGTCATCCGCGCATAGGCCTCATCGCCCCCGGCCAGGCGCTTCAGGCTGGGATGGGTGCGGGCGATGATCAGCTCGGCATCGCCGCGGGCGAATGCGCCCATCATCGCCTGCACGTCCTGGCGCAGGGCCGCCGACTCGTCGGCGCTGAGTACGCCGGCCCGCGCCGCCGGGGCCATCGCGGCCAGCAGCAGGAGCAACAGGGGAACAAGCAGGTATCGGCGCATCGGCGGGTGTCTCACAGGGCACCGCCGCACTATACGGTGGATGCGAAAACAGCGTCCCATCGATGGCGCTGGTATCCCGAAAATCACTACTTACTATCGGTAGGGAGTGATTTCTGGAGACCCCCCATGCACAGCCTCATTGTCATCGCCCACCCTGAACCCGGTTCGCTGACCCATGCGATGGCGCATCGCATCGGCGACGCCATCACTGCTGCCGACGCCGGCAACACCGTGGCCTACGCCGATCTGATGGCCGAAGGCTTCGATCCACGCTTCAACGCCCAGGACCAGGCTTTGTTCCGCAGCACTGGCGCGGTACCGGCCGACATCGCCGCCGAGCACGCACGGCTGGAGGCGACCGATGCACTGGTGCTGGTGTTCCCGTTGTACTGGTGGTCGTTCCCGGCACTGCTGAAGGGCTGGATCGACCGGGTCTTCACCAACGAATGGGCCTACGCACAGGATGCGCAGGGCAAGCTGGTGAAGAAGCTGCAGCGCCTGAACGTGCATCTGGTGGGGCTGGGCGGCGCCGATGCAGCGATGGTTGAACGTCGTGGCTACGATGCGGCGATGAAGACGCAGATCGACATGGGCATCTTCGACTACTGCGGCGCGCGCGTGCTGACGTCCGACCTGCTGCTGGATGCCGATACCGGTGCGGCCGGAACGCATCTGCAGACCGCGCTGGCGATCGGCCGTAAAATAGGCACCCCGATGCGCTGATCGCCGTGTTCCGCCGATGCCTGCCAACGCCGCTCCCACGCGCCGCCGATTGACCCGCGAGCAACGCGCCCGCCAGTTGCTGGACGTGGCCTGGGCGCTGGTTGGCGAAGAAGGCACCGACGCGTTGACGCTGGGTCGGCTGGCCGAGGCGGCGGGCGTGACCAAGCCGGTGGCCTACGATCACTTCGTGACCCGCAACGGCCTGCTGGCCGCGCTCTACGATGACTATGACGGGCGCCAGACGGTGGTATTCCACGAGCGCATCGGCCGCGCCCGCGCGCAGCTGGCCGACCGTGCGGCGGCCATCGCCTCCGGCTACATCGACTGCATCCTCAGCCAGGGCAGTGAAGTGCAGGGCATCCTCGCCGCGCTGGTAGGAGCGCCGGAACTGCACGAGGTGCGGCGGCGTTACCAGCAGGACTTCATCGACAACTGCGACGTATGGCTGGGTCCGTTTGCCGCCGATGGCACGGTGCCCCTTGCTGGGCGCTGGGCGATTCTCGGTGCGGCTGAAGCCCTGTCCGAAGCCGTGGCGGCAGGCGCGCTGGACAAGACCAACGCCGAGGCCGAGCTGCAGCGGCTGATCGTGGCGACGGTCAAGCGGCGTTGAGCGGCTTCGGGCGTCAGGCCCCGGCGGTGGTGCTGGCCATCTTGGCGAATCCTGCCGCCAGCTGATCGCGCACCAGTGCGTCGCGCGCGTCACGGCTTTCAGAACCCAATACCACGGTGATCAGGCGTACCGGCTGATCCCGCCCGGGCACTGCCCGGCATGCGGTGGCGGCCAGGCAGAAGCCTGCTGCCTGGGTGTAGCCGGTCTTCAAGCCATCCACGCCGTCATCGCCAAGCAACGCGTTCTGGTTGTTGCGGCTGAAGCTGCCATGCACGAACGCGCGCTGCGCGGTGATTGCCCGTATCTGCGGATGGTCATTCAGCAGGCAGGCGGCCAGCACTGCCATGTCGCGCGCGCTGGATGCATGGCGCGGCGTGGTGATGCCGGAGACGCTGGCGAACCAGCTGCTGCGCAGGCCGAGCTGGCGTGCGTGCCGGTTCATGCGCTCCAGGAACGCAGGCTGCGATCCGTCCAGGTGGCGCGCGATGGCCAGCGCCGCGTCATTGCCGGAGACGATCATCAACCCTTCCAGCAGGCGCGCGAGCGTGACCGTTTCGCCGGGCACCAGGCCCATGCGCGTTTCATCGTCGGCGACCGCATGCACGTCGTCGGCGGCGATGGTGACTTCGTCGCCCCACGAGCGCCCGCGCTCCTCGACACATTCGTAAGCCGCGTAGGCGGTCATCAGCTTGGTCAGCGAGGCCGGCTGCCTGGCGATATCCGCGTTGTGCTGGTGAATCACCGCGAAAGTTGCCGCATCGAGGGTGATGGACGACAGCGGTGCACGCGCAGGAGCAGGAGACGGCATGGAAGCGACGATGGCAGTGGGAACCCAGGAGGATAGTGTGCGGCGGCTGCACGAAGCTGAAATATTGAAACGATATAACGTATCGCCATTGTGGGCCGCCGATGGCCCGACGGGACATCCGATGACTGCACGCATTCCACGCCGCTGGCTTCATTTTTCGTTGCTGCTCGCGCTGGCCGCACTTGGCGGCTGCCAGCCCAACCTGCGCGCCGAGGCTGTTTCCACCGCCGAAGCCGGTCCGCTCAATGTGATCGTGATGATCAACGACGGTGCCGGCTGGGGTACCTGGGACGCCGCCGCCTACTGGCAGTACGGCAGCCGTGAAGGCGCACCCTATGCGGATTTCCCACTGCGCCTGGCGGTGACCACCTTTCCGTTGAACGCGAGCAGCCAGCCGACCGGTGACAACGCGCAGACGCTTGGCTACGACCCGGGCAAGGCCTGGGATGACGCGCCGGTTCCTGCGCAGGACCTGCCCTTTGCGGGCTACCAGTACCTGGCCGCGGTGGCTACCGACAGTGCGGCGGCGGGCACTGCGCTGTCCTCGGGGATCAAGACCTACAACAACGCCATCAACTTCAACAACGATGGCCAGCCGGTCGAGTTCAATACGCTGCGCGCCAAGCGCCTGGGCATGGCCACCGGCGTGGTCACCTCGGTGCCGTTCGCGCATGCCACGCCGGCCGCGTTCGCGGCGCAGAACGAATCGCGCAGCAACTATCACGCCATCGCACACCAGATGCTGGCGCAGGGCCACATGGACCTGGTGATGGGCACGGGTGGCCCGGGCTACAGCGTCGACGGCCGCGCCTGCCATGAAGGTGCGGACGCCGCGAAGGCGGAGGGCTGTGCGAATCCATGGGAGTGGGTGTCGCAGCAGGATTGGCAGCAGCTGGAAGCGGGCAGCACCATCGGCGGCAATCCGGCGGGACCGTGGCGCCTGATCCGCAGCAAGGAAGCGTTCGCCGCACTGGCGCAGGGACGGTTGCCGGCCGACCGGCCGCTGATCGGTGTACCGCGCGTGGCCAACACACTGCAGCAGGCGCGCCAGCTGCAGGTGCTGGGCAAGGATGCAGGCACGCCCTCGGGAGTGAGGAAGATCGACAGCGTGCCCGATCTGGCGACCATGACGCGTGGCGCACTGCAGTTCCTGCAGCAGCGCTCGTCCAAGGGGCTGTACCTGATGGTGGAAGGCGGCGCCACCGACTGGGCCGCACATACCAGTGCGTGCGGCACCGAATGGCATTACGGCCAGTGCAGCGATCAGCCGCAGTATGGCCGGCTGATCGAAGAGACCGTGGAGTTCAATGACGCGGTGGCGGCGGTGGTCGACTGGATCGAGCGCAACGGTGGCTGGGAGCGCAACCTGTTGATCGTCACCACCGACCACGACAACAGCATGCCGATGGGCCCGGATGCACAGGACGTGGCTTTCGCGCCGGTACGCAACAACGGTCGCGGCCGCATGCCCGGAATCAGCTTCCGCCCCACCGGCAACCACTCCAACGCGCTGGTGCCGCTGTGGGCCAGGGGCGCCGGCGCGGAGCTGCTGGGCAAGCGCGTGCGGGGCGTCGATGCCGGCTACCGTCAGCACGTGCGCTGGAACGACGGCAGCTACACCGACAATACCGACGTGGCTACCGCAGTGCAGGAAGCGCTGCAGCGTCCACGGTAACGCCCGGTTGCACGCGGGCTGTTGTCGAGGCAGCCTGCGCACATGCAGTCGGATATCCGCATTGACGGTCGTGTCTTCGCCTACGTCTTCCCCTGTGCGTGGGAAGACTACGCGAAGATTGGTTTCTCACGTGATCCGCTTGGGCGCATCAGCGCATTGCACCGGCGTTGGTTCGAGTTCTTCGATCTCGACGCCGGTGCGCTGGTGGAAGCGGAAAGCGAGCGCGATGCGCGGGATCTGGAGCTGCAGCTGCGTTCGCCGTTCAAGGCGCACCGCGCGCCGGCGCCGATGACGGTCCAGGACAAGGCTGGAGGCCGCACCGAATGGGTACGTGGTGCCAACCACGCTTTGTCGCTTGCGGTTGCCGGCCTGGGCGAACAGGGCTATCGCTGCTATCCACTGAAGGGGTGGCTGCGAGCCGCCCTTCGCCTGCGCATGGACCGGCTGCACGACTGGGCTGCGGTGCAGCTTCCCGAAGAGGAAGGCCTGCGGATTCCCGGTGGCCCCGGCGAGGGCGCGCTGCGTGACACCCTCGACGGTTGTCGGGCATTGGACATCGATCCGATCCCATGGCTGCCTGAGCACGTCCAACGCTGGTATGCAGGTTGAGGAGCGTTCAACGGGTTCGCGGCGGCTGAACCGGCACGGCCGGTTGCCGCGCGCACTGCGGGGCAGGTGTGGACGGGCTGGCCAGCTGGCGTGCCAGCTCGGCGCTGGCCACGTGGCCCTGCAGGAACAACAAGCCGCCGAAGATGTTCATGAGCGTGCCTCCACTTGAGTGGATTGCACGATACGAGCAGCATGGACGGGCAAAAAGCGACATTTCCGCAAGCATGACTTGAGAGAATTTCAAGCCTTATGTCCCGCCCTCCGCTCCATGCCCTCCAAGGCTTCGTGGCTGCCGCTCGGCTTGGCAACCTGTCGCGCGCGGCGGCGTCGATGAACCTGACCGTCAGCGCGCTCAGCCACCAGATGAGGCAGCTGGAAGAACGGCTCGGGCAGCCGCTGCTGATCCGCCAGCCGCGTGGTATCACCCTTACCCTTGAGGGGCAGCGCCTGCTCGAGCAGGTGGGGCCGCATCTGGATGCGATAAACGAAGCCTTCCAGCCCTATGCCGCGCGTGCCGAGCACGTGCTGACGATCAGTGCGGTGCCATCGATGGCATCGGCCTGGCTGGTGCCGCGCCTGGGTCACTTCGTGGCTGAGCACCCGCAGATCGAGATCAACCTGCAGTCGAGTGAGCGCCTGATTGATTTCGAGCGGCAGCGCCAGTTCGACGCCGCGCTGCGGCTGGGCAGCGGGCAATGGCCGGGCCTGGTGGTGGAACCGCTGTTCGACGAGTGGCTGGTGCCGATGGCGAGCCCCGCGCTGATCGAGCGCATGGGGGGCATCGACCGTGTACCGCTGACCCAGTGGCCGCTGCTCGGTGATCCCGACGGCGCGTGGGGCGCCTGGTTCGCGTTGAGCGGGCAGAGCCCGCCATCGCGCTTCGTGGCGGTGCTGGATGATTCGGAGGCGCACCATCGCGCCGCACTGGATGGCGTAGGCGTGGCCCTTGGCCGGGTGACCCGGGCACGCCTGCTGCTGGAATCCGGCCAGCTGGTCGCGCTGTCCAGCCAGCGCCTGAAGACGGCGTGGCCGCATTGGCTGGTGTACCCGCAGCGCTCGGCCAGCCATCGCGGCTTCCTCGCGTTCCGCGACTGGCTGCATGCGCAGGCCGCCGAGCATGTGCAGCACATGGCGGACGCGCATCTGTAACGCCGCGCGGTGCTCGATCTCGACTCTACAGTCACTGCACCAGGGTGACCGCCTGCCCGGCACGCGCGAACGCTTCCTCCAGCAACGGGCCCGCCTTGATCGCTTCCACTTCCTCAAACAGCGCCCGCAGCGCATCGGCGGGGCGTGAGGCCGGTGCCGCCACTGCCTGCTGGATCGCGGTGAAGCGATCGGCCAGCACCCGATGGCCGGGATGTGCCTTCGCCCAGGCCGCCAGCGGCTGGCGTACACCGGCGGCGGCATCCAGGCCGTGCTGGTCGAACAGGGCGATGGCCGCTGCCGAGGTGTCCGCCCGCTCGATCGTGGCATGGCGCAGTTCCCGGCTCAGGAACAGGTCATAGGCCGCGCCACGCCCCACCGCGATGCGCAGTCCGTCGCGGTCGAGGTCGGCCACTTGCTGCGCCGGGCTGTCTTCGCGCACCAGGTAAGTGCCTTCGATCTCCACATACGGAGCGCTGAAGGCGATGCGGTCGGCACGCGCCGGATCGATCGCCAGGAAGGCCAGATCCCAGCCGTCTTCGCCCGCTGCGGCGACCACCGAGGCTGCGGCACCGTGGCAGGTGAAGCGTGCCTGCACCCCCATCCGTTGCGCCAACGCGGTAGCCAGTTCCAGCGAGGGGCCGCGCGGTGAGCGCGCGTCGCCCTGTGCCAGCACCGGGTTGCCCAGGTTGATCGCCACGCGCAGGAAACCGTGCGGTGCCAGCGTACGTCGGTGGTCGGCCAGGGACATGCAGGACTCCACGGGGCAGGGGAGACCCAGCATGCCAACAACGCTGTCCGCGTGGCGTGGACTCAGCCGCGCGCGGCGAAGGTGCCGTGGAAGCCCAGTGGCACCGCATACGGCAGCCACGCCTGGGCCAGCGGACCGTCATCCACATGGCGCGCATCCAGCACGGCCAGACCGCTGCGCTGGTTCACCGGATCGAGCAGGGTGCCGATCAGCCAGCCGTCATCGGCGTTGCGGCTGCCCGGGCGCGGTACGAACACATGCTCTTCGGCCATGATGTCCGCGCCGTAGTTCCAGAGTTGGCGGCGCCCGTGCTCGATCTCGAACGCGGCCACCGCGTTGAAGTACGGCGCAGTGGCCGTGCCGTCGATTGTCGGCGCATACAGCCGTGCGCCACGTGTGTTCGCCGAGCGCGGGTCGAACAACGGGAACTCCACGGCGCTGATGCCCAACGTCTGCCAGCGGGCCTGTCCACGACGCAGGTCCAGATGCAGCTCGACCAGGCTGGCGCCACTGTTGGCCGCGTGTGCGCCATCACCGGCCATCGCTTCCTTCATCGGCGAGCGCGCCTCATTGATGTCGTCGTGGCGCACTGCGCGCAGCACGATGCCGCCATCGCGGGTGAACGCGTCGCCGAAGTGGTAGATCGCCGCGAACGGGGCCTCGAACCATTGCGCCTTGTCCGGCGCATCCTTGGCGACCACCGCGATGCGCACCGGACGCTGCGGTGCGAACTGCATGCGCTCGAAGAAGCTGCCACCTGCGCCGGTGAAATCGAACGGCATCATCACGAACACCAGGTGCTGGTCGGTCATCGCGAAGGCATGCAGGTAGCCATGCTCGGGTGTTTCGATCACATTGGCGCTGCGCAGCTGGCCGTCCGCACCGATGTGCCAGACCAGCAGGCCATGGCCCCCCATCAGGCTGATCGAGCCGAAGTTCCAGAGGCTGCCGTCGCGGTCGGCCAGCGGGTGCGCCGAGAACGGCAGCGCCGCCAGGTCCGGACGCCAGGTGACAGGGCCAAGCGTCTGCAGCGAATCCGGGTCCACTTCGAACGCCGAACCGGATTCGCACAGGGCGAACAGGCGGCCATTGATCATCGTCACCGAGGTGTTGGCCACGTTGGCATCATCGTTGTTGCGTACCGCCAGCGCACCGGGAACGCTGGTGCCGGCGGCCGGATACTGGAAGCGGCCGGCCTTCTGTTCACGGGTGAATTTCGGCGTGGCGACCATGCGCCCGTGATGGGTCAGGCTGCCATCACCATTGAAGCGCCAGCCATGCACCATGCCGTCGCCGTCGAACCAGTGGTCGTAGCGGAAGCCATCGCGCTCGGTCCACGCCGGACCGTTGCGGTACAGCGTGCCAGCCAGGCCTGACGGCAGCTTTCCCTGCAACTGCACGGTGGCCGGGCCGAGGCTTTCGCTGCCGACGCTGCGCCAGCCGAGCAGCCACGGGTGTTCCTGCATGCCCTGCGCGAACCGCGCCGGGTCGCCGGCGAAGGCGGGAGCGCTGCGCAGCGCGGTGGTGCCCAGGGCCAGACAGGCACTGCTGCTGAGCAGGGTACGAAGGAAGCGGCGACGGTCCATGGTGGCCTCGGGTCTGGATGCAGGAATCAGCGCAGGGTGATGTCGATGGCGATGCCGGCGGCCGGCAGGTCGACGCGCGCCTCGTCGAAGGTCGGCTTGCGCATCACCTTCGGATTGTTGCTGAAGCCGTAGCCCTCCACCGGCATCCCGACCAGGTTGGTGTCGAGCTTGCCGTTGTCGTTCTCGTCGTGGGTGAGCAGCACGGCATAGCTGCCGGCCGGAACGCCCTTGAACGTGAAGTGGGCGCTGTCGCCGCTGGGCGCCGCCTGCTGGGCCTGCACGGGCCTGGCCTTGCCGTCCCAGGCGGCGGCGCTGTCGACCAGCGCAACGCGCAGGGTGCCGGTCTGCACACGGACGTCGTGCACGGTCACGGCCAGGTCGGCGGCGTGGGCACTGCCGGCCAGGGCCAGGGCAGTCAGGGCGGTGCTGAGCAGGGCGGTGCGGATCATGGCAGTGGCTCCGGAAGTGTGTGGCGGTGTGGCGCCAGTCTGCGTGCGGCGCTGCACCGGGTTCAGGGCCAGTGGTCATCGATTCGACGTGCCAGAAGTCACTTTCGGCGCCAGACCCATTGCCGCCGGCGTGTGCGGCGGTCAGCATCTGGCCATGCCCAGCCTGTTCCGCCATCTGTTGCGTCCCCTCAGCCTCGCCGGCCTGGCCACCGTGCTGGTGGTGGGCCTGTCATTCGCGGTGCAGCGCAACGGTGCCGGGCTGAGCCTGCTGCTGCTTGCCGTGTTCTTGCTGCTGTTCGTGGTGCACGGCTGGGCGTCGGTGCCATCCCGCGTGCGCGCTGTCGCGGCGGTGTTGCAGGCGTTGCTGGCGGTCGTGCTGGTTGCGCTGCAGCCGCGTACCGGCACCGCACGGGTACTGCTGGTGGTGCTGGTGGCGCAGCTGGCCGAGCATTGGCCACCGCGCTTCGTGCTGGCTGTTGCACTGCTGGCCAACCTCGCCATGTATCTCGTGCTGCGCCACAGCGGCTTCAGCCAGCCGCTGCTGGTGGTGCTGCTCTATGGCGGCTTCCAGGCCTTCGCCGCACTGACCGCACACTATGCCCGCAGCACGGCGCTGGCCCGCGATGACCTGGCCCGCGTCAATGCCGACCTGCTGGCTACCCGCGCGCTGCTGGCCGACAGTGCACGCGACGCCGAGCGCCTGCGCCTGGCCCGCGAACTGCACGATGTGGCCGGGCACAAGCTCACCGCGATGCGCTTGAACCTGCGTGCCCTTGCGGCCGACCCTGTGCTGGCCAAGCGCGAAGGATTGGTGCTGGCCGAGCAGCTGTCCGGCGAGTTGCTGGCCGACATCCGCCAGGTGGTGCAATCGATGCGCGATGATCGCGGCCTCGATCTGGCCACCGCATTGCACGCGCTGGCCGCGCCGTTCCCGCGCCCGAAGCTGCAGCTGCAGATCGGCGAGTGCGTGCGCGTGGTTGACCCGCTGATGGCCGAGACCGTGCTGCGCCTGGTACAGGAAGCGCTGACCAATGCCGCCCGGCATGGCAACGCAGACACCGTATGGCTGACGATCAACGAGGAGGATTCCCGGTTGCGTATCGACATCCGTGACGACGGCCAGCGCGCCGAGCGTATCCGCGAGGGCAACGGCATCGCCGGCATGCGTGAGCGCCTGGCCGCAGTGCGTGGCCAGTTGGAACTGGCCCGCACCGCACAGGGCGGCATGCACCTGACCGCCTGGGTGCCGGCATGAACGGCAGCGCGATCCGTGTTGCCCTGGCCGACGACCAGGCGCTGGTCCGCGCCGGGCTGCGTGCGTTGTTGCAGGGGTTGGGCGTGGACGTGGCGCTGGAGGCCGAGGAGGGCCAGGCGTTGCTGGACGCGCTGTCCACCCAGCGCGTGGATGTTGTGCTCAGTGACATCCGCATGCCCGGGATGGACGGCATCGAAGCAGTGCGCCAGCTGCGCGCGCGCGGCGATGCCACGCCGTGGCTGCTGCTGACGACCTTTGATGAAAGTGATCTGCTGCTGCGTGCCAGCGAGGCCGGCGCACAGGGCTTCCTGCTCAAGGACGCCGCACCCGCAGACCTGCGCGAGGCGATCGAGCGCGTCGCCGCAGGTGAAACCCTGCTGCTGCCGGTCAGCACCGAGCCGGTACGCGCCCGCTACCGCTTCCACGATGAAGCACCGCCCACCGATACCTTCGGGGAACGCGAGGTGGCGATCCTGCGCTTGCTGGCCGGTGGCTACAGCAACAAGGAGATCGCGCGCAGCCTGTTCCTGGCCGAGGGCACGGTGAAGAACTACGTGTCCGCCATACTCGACAAGCTGGGCACCCGCGATCGCACCCGTGCGGTGCTGAAGGCGATTACCCTGCGCATCATCTGAGTGGACCGAGCAAGGAGTGCCAGTGAACCCGATCCTGCATGTGGAAATCCCGGCCAGTGACCTGGACCGTGCCATCACGTTCTACCAGCGGTGGCTGCAGGTCGCGGTGGACGAACCTGTCGTGCTGCACGACTGCCGGATGGCCTACCTGCCGTTCTCCGATGAGGCCGCCGGTGCCAGCATTGCGCTGGTGCTCGGCGCGGACTACCGGCCTTCCGAACAGGGGGCGCGCGTCTACATCGGCGTCGATGACCTGGATGCGAGCCTGGAGCGAGCACTGCAAGCGGGCGCCGAGCTGTGCTTCGGACCCGCCGACGCGGGCGACTGGCGCGTGGCCGAGATCCGCGACAGCGAAGGCAACCGCATTGCGCTGCAGGCGCGCGCAGCTCTGTAGAGCCGAGACCACGCTCGGCTGCTGTTGGCCCAGCCGCTCCAGCTCAGCCGAGCATGGGCTCGGCCCTACAAGGTCGCGGCGCGCGAGCGCTGCAGCCAGTCATTGATGGCCGGGTCCAGTCGCGGGTCGTCCGGTAGCTGCATGCCGAAGCGCTGTTGCAACACGGCACGCACATCACCCACATCATGCAGCGGGCGCTTGTCCGGTGCCTGCCCGGGGCGGTACTCGGTGTAGTTGCCGCTGCCGATGGTGCGTCGCCAGTCCGGCCCGGTCAGCGACGCGCGCAGCTGGCCAGGGAAGCTGGAGTCGGGATGGGTGCACACGTACCAGTTGCCCACCACGTTGTCGATCGGTGCCGGCACGTGCAGGTCGAAACGGTACATCGCCCGCCAGCCGTCAGCGGATTCGGCGGACAGCACGAAATCCCCCTCGCCGGGCAGCCGCTGCAGCAGATAGCGTTCGTGCGGCGTGGCCTGCGGCTGCGGATCATGCAGCCGCAGCGGCACGGTCGGGGTCAGGCTGCCGAAACCGGCATCCACCAGCCAGTCATCGCCGTCCACCTGCACGCGCAGCAGCAGGTGGGTCCGTGCGGTCAGTTCGCCGTCCTGGGCAGCCAGCAGCACGCGCGCGCTCAATGGCTGTGCATCGAAGCCCAGCGCCTGCAGCAGCGCCAGCAGGCCGCCGTTGAGTTCGAAGCAGTAGCCGCCACGACGGTCGTCGAGCAGCTTGCGCTGCACGCTGTCCAGGTCGATCGGTACCGCATCGCGCAGCAGGCAGCTGAGGGTCTCGAACGGCAGCACTGCGTTGTGACGCTGCTGCAGCAGGGTCAGGCCGGCCAGCGTCAGCGGTGGCGGGGCATCCAGCTGCAGGCGCTGCAGGTAGCGGGGGACATCGAGCGTCGTCATGGCGGCACCGGGCGGGAGGGGAGGTCCACTGTGCTCCCCCAACCGGGGTTGAGGTCAAGCGCGGCGGCCGTGTCATGCCTCCGTCGCCTGCACCCGGTACAAAGGCCGCGTCCACCAGCGATGGGGGGACGCAGACGAAGAAGGCGCTAAAGTTGTCCTGAGTCAGGCCGATACAGGTGCGTCTTTTCGCCTGGAGTCTGTCATGTCGGCCGTTGTCCCCCACCTCCGGTCCCTGCGCACGCGCCTTGCTGCGTTGCACTCGGCGTCCCCCGGGCTGCTGCGCTGGCTGCAGCCACATCGGCTCAGCGTGGCCAACAAGCTCAAGGCCACACTGTGGATCTGCGGCCTGGGCCTGGTGGCGATCGCTGCTGTCTACGCCTGGACTGGCCGTGCCAACGCACTGGCTGCGCGCAGCCAGGCCAGCTACCAGCGCGGCAGCGATCTGGCTGCCAGCCTGTCCACGCGGGTGGCCGAAGCGCGTCGCCTGCAGACCCAGTATGCACGCAGTTTCGATGATGCCGACCGCGCGCAGCTGCTGGCCACGCAAAAGGCGCTGCAGGACGATCTGCAGGCCCTGCGCACGATGCCGATGGATGCCGGCCGGCGCAAGGCCCTGCAGGCGCTGACCGAAGCTGCAGACGCGTTCTCGCAGGGTGTTGCCGCCCTGTTCGAACGGGTCGACGAGATGGGCCGTGGTGAGGCCGGCCTCGCCGCGCAGCTGCAACTGGCTGCAGACACGCTGCAGGGGCAGGTGGATGCGCAGCAGCGGGATGCGCTGGCGTTGTCCCTGCAGAAGATGCGGCGGCAGGAGGCACTGCTGCTGCTCGACGGTGATTCCACCCACGCCGACCGCGCCAGCGAGGAGAAGCTGCCGTTCGACCTCGCGCTGGCGGGCCTGCCTGCGGATGTGCAGGACACCCTGCGCACCGGGATGGAGGCGTATCAGGCCGCACTGCTGGGGTATACCGCTGCCCGCGTCGGCCTGGATGTGGAAGCGCAGTCGCTGCTGGATACCGCCACGGGCGTAGCGCCGGCGTTGGCCGCATTCCAGCAGGCACAGGTGGCGGCGCTGGCCGGGGCGCAGGCACGCCAGCAGGCCGGCGCGCGCACCATGAGCGTGCTGTTCGCACTGACCCTGCTGCTGGTGGCCGGCGTGCTGATCACCAGCCTGGTGCTGGTGCTGCGTGCGGTGCGCCAGCCGATCCAGGACACCCTGCGTTTCGCCAGCGACATCGCCGACGACCGCCTCGACACCACCCTGCGGGTCTACAACGCCAACGATGAAATCGGCCAGCTGGCCCAGCGCCTGGTCGACATGCAGCAGCGCCTGCGCGCGCGCATCGAGACCGAGCGTGCGGTGGCCCGCGGCAACACCCGCGTGCGCCAGGCATTGGACAGCGCACAGGCCGGCTTGATGGTGATCGATGCCGAAGGCCTGGTGGCGTACGCCAATCCGGCGCTGCTGGAGCAGCTTGCACTCCGGCTTGAAGATCTGGTGGGGAGCGATGCGGTACGCCTGCATCCGGCACTGGCCAGCCTGGCTGGCGTGCGCCAGCGCGAGGAGCGCGAGATCGGTCATGCCGGCGTCCGCTACCAGTTGATCGCCAATGCCATCACCGACGAAGGGCATTTCCTCGGCGTGGCAGTGGAGTGGCGCAGCCGCGCGCTGGAAACGCTGCTGGAAACCGAAGTGGCAGCACTGGTCGATGCCGCCGCACATGGCGACCTGCACGGCCGCATCGCGCTGGAGGGAAAACAGGGCTTCGTGCGCACGTTGTCGACCAGCATCAACCGCCTGCTTGCGACCTTCGAGACCAACCTCGGCGATCTGCAGGCGCTTCTGGCGGCGCTGGCCCGTGGTGACCTCAGCGTGCGCATGGAAGGTGAGCTGCAGGGCGTGTTCGCACGCATGCGCGACGATGCCAACGCCACGGTCGCGCAACTGGGCCGCATCGTCACCCGCATCCAGCAGGCGACGTCCAGCCTCGACACCGGCGTTGGTGAGATCGTTGCCGGGCACCATGATCTGTCGCAGCGTACCGAACAGCAGGCGGCCAACCTGGAAGAGACGGCAGCGTCGATGCACGAGTTGACCGACACCGTTGGCCGCAATGCCGATGCCGCGGGCCGCGCCGATGCCCTGGTGCAGGGGGCGGCCGCGGTGGCCCAGCGCGGTGGCGAGGCCGTCGGCCAGGTGGTCGCGACCATGCATGGCATCAGCGAGGCCTCGCGGCGGATCGGCGACATCACCCAGCTGATCGATGGCATCGCTTTCCAGACCAACATCCTCGCGCTGAATGCCGCGGTGGAAGCCGCGCGTGCAGGTGAGCAGGGCCGCAGCTTCGCCGTGGTGGCTGCGGAAGTGCGCCTGCTGGCCCAGCGCAGTGCCGAAGCGGCCAAGCAGATCAAAGGACTGATCGAGGATTCGGTGGCGCGTGTTGGCCAGGGCAACCAGCAGGCCGAGCAGGCGGGCATCACGATGGGCGAGATCGTTGGCAGCGTGCAGCAGCTGGCCGAGCTGCTGGCCGGTATCCGCAGTGCGTCGCAGGACCAGCATGCCGGCATCGCGCAGGTGAAGCAGACTATCGTGCAGATGGAAGCCAGCACCCAGCGCAACGCCAGCCTGGTGGAAGAGGCTGGTGCCTCCACCGCGCAGATGCAGGCGCAGGTACACGCGCTGACCGAAGCGGTGGGCGCGTTCCAGTTGCAGTCGATGCCACAGGCGCGCGCTGCGGCCTGATCGTGCTCCGGTAGTGCCGGCCGCTGGCCGGCACGCCCCTGATCATGCCGGCCGGCGGCCGGTACTACCCTTGTGGCTCAATACACGTCGCGACGGTAGCGCCCGGTCTCCAGCAGCGTTTCCACTTCTTCATCACCCAGCGCTTCGCGCAGCACCTGGTCCACGCCTTCGGCCATGCCCAGCAGCGAACCGCAGACGTGGATGACCGCACCACGCTGCATCCAGTCGCGCAGGGCATCGGCTGCTGCACGCAGGCGATCCTGCACATAGCCGCCCTCACCATCGCGCGAGAACGCCAGGTCCACCCGCGCGAGATGGCCATCGGCCTGCCACGCTTCGATCTCATCGGCGAACAGGAAGTCGTGCGCGCGCTGGCGTTCGCCGAACAGCAGCCAGTGCCCGTGTTCACCTGCATGCGCGGCTTCGCGCAGCAGGCTGCGCAGGCCCGCGATGCCGGTGCCATTGCCGATCAGCACCATCGGCGCACCGCCAACGCGATGGAAACCGGGGTTGCGGTGCACGCGGGCCACGATGCTGGCACCGACCGGCGCATGCAGCGACAGCCAGCCCGAACCCAGGCCGGTGCGTCCGGTTTCGTCATGGACCAGCCGCACCACCAGTTCGACCGCACCGTCATCCGTACAGGATGCGATGGAGTACTCGCGCCCCGGCAGCAGTGGCAGCCCTGCCAGCCAGAGGCACGCATCCTGCACCGCCAGCGCAGCATCGGCATCGGGCAGCTCGCGCTCGCTGGCCAGCGCCAACAGCGTGCGCGGCTGGCCGTCAATCAGCAGCGGCTGCTGGGGATCCAGCCCATGTGCCTTCAGCACCGCAGCGGCGTGCCGCGCGTTGTGGCGGGGCGCGATGTGCAGGATGTCGCCCGCCTGCCACTGCACATCGGCCGGTGGCGCAAGACGGATGCGCCAGATGGCGCCGCCCACGCTGCCTGGATTGAGGCGGTCACGGCCGAGCAGGCGCCACTCGTGCATCTGCGTCGCGGCCGGCAACACGCTGTCATCGGTGGCGATGCCGGTCAGCGCGCCGAGATGCTGCTGCCACTGGCGCAGCGCCGGTATCGCGGCGGCATCGACATCGATGCGCTCGAACAGCGCACGTGCGCCGTTGCCCAGCAGCCAGCCATCGAATTGGCGGCCAAAGCCGCAGTAATGCGGGTACTGGCGGTCACCCAGGGCGAGCAGGCCGAACTGCAGGCCCGACAGATCGGGCGCTTGTGCCAGCAGCCGTCGCGCAGCGCCCCGTGCCGCATCCGGCGGTTCGCCATCGCCGAAGGTGCTCAGCACGAACAATGCCTGCGCAGTGCGCGCGAGCTGCGGGGCATCGACCCGGGCCAATGGCAGTACCTGCACGCCATGGCCAGCGGCCTGCAGCTGCGCGGCGGCACGCCAGGCCAGCTGCTCGCCCAGCCCGCTCTGGCTGGCATGCACGACCAGCCAAGGTGCGCGGCCATCATCGGTGGCAACCGGCAGCGACCGGCGCAGCCCGCGCGCGGCACGCTGGCTGCGGCGGCGGTCCAGGTACAGCATCCAGCCGGTGATGAAGAACAGGCTCATGGCCAGACTGCTGAGCATCACCACGACACGCCCGGGCATGCCGAAGTAGCTGCCCGAGTGCAATGCGAACACGCTGGTGGCCAGCTGCGCGCCGGCGCCCTGGCGCGCGTAGGGGCGCGAATCGAGGATTGCCCCGCTGGCCGGATCCAGCTGCAGCAGATCATGTGCACGGTCATGGTGGCCACCGCGCTGTGACGGATCGCCAGCCATCACCCGCACGTTGACCGCCTGGCCAGGCTTTTCCGGCAGGCGCAGGTCGATGTAGCCGGTGTGCACGCCGGGCAGGGCATACAGCGTGGCTTCGATGCGCTCCAGGTTCAGGGCGGCGCCGGTGGCGACCTTGTGCTTGGCGGCCGGTGCGACGCCCAGCAGCGTATTGGCGGCACTGCGATACCAGTCGAAGGACCACCACAGGCCGGTCAGCGCACTCATCAGGTAGATCAGCAGCATCCAGGTGCCGACCACCGAGTGCAGGCTCCACAGGAAGCCGCGGCCGCTGCGTTTCCATTCCAGCGCCAGCCAGCTGCGCCAGCGCCACCAGCGCCGCGGCCAGCGCAGGTAAAGACCGGACAGGGTGAAGAACAGCAGCGCGATCGCACAGCTGCCGGTGATCCACTTGCCGCGCTCGCCCGCGGCGAGGTGGCGGTGCAGGTCCTCGACGAAGTCGAAGAACGCCTGCCCACGCAAGGCACTGAAGCGCTCGCCGCTGTACGGGTCGAAGTAGACCCAGTGTTCCTTGCCACCAGCGAAGCGTGCCACCGAAGGCCGCTGCCCGGTGGCGTCCACGCGCAGGCGCTGCAGGGGGCGATCACTGCCGGCCTGCAGCAGCGGCACCAGTTCGCTGAGTTGAAGCGGAAGCTGGCCGTCGGCATGGTGCTCGGCGATTTCGGCGAAGCCGGGGTTGGCCGCGCGCAGCAGTTCGTCCTCGAAGGACAGCACGGCGCCGCTGAGGCCCATCACGGCCAATACGGCACCGGCGGTGATGCCCAGCAGCCAGTGCAGTTGGAACAGGACGTTCTTGAACATGGAAGGAGGAGGGCCTGGAAGGCTGCCGCCCGCATCCTGCGCAACAGCAAATGAGAATTAGTCGCGGAATTCTCCGTGGCGGACGGGCTACGGTCAAGGAGGGTTTTGTTGCAGGGCTTTGCAGCCCTGCACCCGCTACAAGCCGGAGCAACGTCAACGTCAAAAGCTGGCTTTCCGTGGGTTGGCGGGGTGGGTCCGGTTGAGGGGGACGCTGCAAGTCCCCCTCCGGGGCCCGGCCCAGCCGCTGGCGGCTGTGCGTTCGGGCGCTTGCGAAGCAGTGCTTCGCAAGCAAAGCGCCCTCACCCATGTAAGCTCGGTCGCCGCATCCATGCGGCTCACGCCCCCTCAACCGGACCCACCCCGCCTTCGACAGTTTCCTGCGATCTGTCGGAACGGCGTTCTGCTTTGGTAGGTGCCGACCGTTGGTCGGCACGGGGTCTGATTCCGTTCTGAATATCGATATCTGACAGATGTGTCGACCAAGGTCGACACCTACCAACAGCCGCGAAGATCTGTCAGAGGCGGGGCGGTGTCGGAGTGCGGGGTGTCAGCCGCATGGATGCGGCTGCCAAGCTTACAGGGACGTACTTGCAGCGTCCCCGCACTCCGACACCGCCCCGCCATCCCACGGAATGCCCGCTTTGGCTTTGGCTGTTGCCGTTGCATTGAGCAGGGTGCAGGGCTGCAAGCCCTGCAAAAAACACCCTCACTTCACCCAGCTATCGATCTCGCCGTGGGCGAACGGTCCCAGCTTGGCCTTCACCAGCCGCCCCTGCGCATCGAACAGCACGCTGTAGGGCAGCAGGCCCTGTGTATTGCCCAGCTGCACGCTGGCATCGCGCGGCCCCGGGGTCTCGATCACGATCGGATAATCCACCGGTACCCGCTGCAGGAAACCGCGCACGTCCTCCGGCGTATCCAGCGCCAGTCCCAGCACCTGCACACCGTGCTCGCCCTGGATATGTGCGAAACGCGCCAGTTCGGGCATTTCTTCCACGCAGGGCGCGCACCAGCTGGCCCAGACATTGATCAACAGCGGGCGACCGCCAGCGTGCTGGCGCAGGTCCAGCGGACGGCCTTCAAGATCGGGCAGCGACAATGCGGGCAGACTGTCGCCAACCTGCAGGACCGGTGCCGCAGCCGCGGCAGCAGGTGCCGCTGGCGTTGCCTCAGGCCCAACCGGCGCAGGAGCCGATCGATGCCCGGCCCACAGGCCAAGGCCGGCGGCCAGCACCGCTGTCCACAGCAGCGCTGGCCGTTGCCACTTCATCGTGCGGTGCGCAGCAGCGCTTCCTCCACCACCGCCTGGGTCAGCAGGGTCGGCAGCACGGTCGGCGGTGCGCCGGGGCCGTACACCACGTACAGCGGCACGCCGACGGCCTTGTGCTCTTCCAGGAACGTGGTGATCTGCGGATCGACGTTGGTGTAGTCACCGCGCATGTACACCGCGTTGGTGCGCTTGAGCAGGTCCTTGAACTCCGGCCGCGACAGCACGGCGCGCTCGTTGGCCTTGCAGCTCACGCACCAGTCGGCGGTCATGTTGACGAACACCACGCGGTTGTCGGCGCGCAGGCGGTCCAGCAACTGCGGCGAATACTCCACCACGTTGTCGCTGGCGGCCTGTGCGGCGCGTGCCGGCGCTGCCAGCTGGGTCACGCCCCAGGCCGGTACCAATGCGCCGATCGCCAGCAGCACGCCGAGCAGGGTCACCGCACGCGAGCCGGTCCAGCGGTTGCGCTCGAACAGCCACAGGCCGAAGGCGAACAGCAACAGGCCACCCAGCACCAGCGCCATGCCGTCCACGCCGCGTTGCTTGCCCAGCACCCACAGCAGCCACAGCGCGGTGGCGTACATCGGGAAGGCCAGCACGTGCTTGAGCGTTTCCATCCACGGGCCGGGCTTGGGCAGGCGGCGCGCCAGCGCCGGCACGAAGCCGATCAGCAGGAACGGCAGCGCCAGGCCCAGGCCGAGGAACAGGAACACGGTCATCGCCTTCAGCGGCGGGGCAATGAACGCGTAGGCAATCGCGCCACCCATGAACGGGCCGACGCAGGCACTGCCGACCACGCAGGCCAGCGCACCGGTGAAGAAGTCACCGGCCGGGCCGCTGCGGCTGGCCAGCGACTGGCCCAGGTTGCCGATGCCGCCGCCCAGGGTGAACACGCCGGACAGGCTCAGGCCTACCGCGAACATGATGTAGGCCAGCGCCGCCACCACGCCCGGGTGCTGCAGCTGGAAGCCGATGCCGACGGCGTTGCCGATTGCGCGCAGGCCCACCATCAACGCACCGATCACCGCGAATGCGACCAGCACGCCCAAGGTATACCAGAGCGCGTGGCTGCGTGCGCGCTGCGGGCTTTCGCCACTCTGCGCCAGGCTCAGGACCTTCAGCGACAGGATCGGCAGCACGCAGGGCATCAGGTTCAGCACCAGGCCGCCGGCCAGCGCCAGCAGCAGCACCCAGACGAACGAACGGTCCGGGTTCGGTGTGGTCGCCGGCGGGCGCGTACGCAGCGCATTGTCACCGCGCGCATCGGCGGCGAATTCATTGCCGTCCACGGTGCCTGCGACGGCCGGGGGGGCGGCGTCCGTATTGGGCACCGTCGGCAGCAGGCGCAGGGGGGCGCCGTTGGCGCCTTCGCGTGGCGCCACAGCCAACGGGCTGATTACCTCGTTGCGCGGCGGTGCCTGGTCGGCGCTGGCGCTGACCTTGCCGGCCGGGACCGACAGCTTCACCCGGCGCGTCATTGGCGGGTAGCAGATGCCATCGGTCTGGCAGCCCTGGAAGGTCACCACGAGGGTGCCGTCAACCGCGTCGGCAACCGTGCGCCGCAACGGCAGCGGCACTTCCACCTGGTTGAAGTACACCGAGACATCGCCGAAGTGCTCGTCGCGATGCGACTGCGCGGCTGGCCAACGCGGCGTGCTGGCCTGCACGCCGGTGCTGCCTTCCAGCTTCAGCGAGGTGCGGTCGCGATACAGGTAGTAGCCCGGTGCCGGGCTGAAGCGCAGCAGCAGGGTGTTGCCGTCGCTGGCGATGGCATCGAAGCCGAACGCCTGTTCCGACGGCAGCGGCAGCGCCTGGCTGTTGCTGGCGGCACCCGGCAGGCGCAGGCCGCCGCTGTTGCCGGCACCGGCCAGTGGGTTGTTGAACGGACTGGCCGCACCGGCGCGGCCGGCCGGGGCCGCCGCCTGTGCACCGCTGCCGGGCAGGGTGACCTGCACCACGCGCTTCTGCGGCGGGTAGCAGACACCGGCATCTGCGCAGCCCTGGTAACGCACTTCCAGACTGATGGTGCCGGCGGCCTCGGTCGGCGTGCCGGGCAGGGTGGCCTGCAGGCGCTCGCGATAGGTTTCGACCTCGCCGAAGAAATCGTCGTGGTGCTTGTCGCCCTTGGGCATCTGCAGCGCGCCGGCATTGAAGGCCGGGTCGGCCTTGACGCTGGTGCGGTGGCGATACAGGTAATAGCCGGGCGCGATCTTGAACTGCAGTTGCACCTGGCCACGTTCGGGGGCGGTGGCGGTCAGCGCGAACGCCTGGTCCACCGGCAGCAGGTCTTTCTCATCCAGGGCGAACGCCGGCAGCGAGAGCCACAACAGGGCGCACAGGGCGGCGCCACGCGCAAACAGAGTCTTCAATCAGTGTCCTCCCGGGTCTGTGCCCGGATCCAGTCCAGATACGCCGGCAGGCCGGCCCGGGTTTCGACCGCGATGCACTCCGGGAGTTCATACGGATGCAGTTCGACGATCCGGGCGATTGCGTCATCGACGCGACTCGCGGTGGTCTTCACCAGCAGCTGCAGCTCGGCGTCGGTGGTCACCTCGCCCTGCCAGCGGTAGGTCGACTGCGCGCCATCGAGGCGGGTCACGCACGCGGCCAGGCGCTCGCCAACCAGCGTGTGCGCGATGCGCTCGGCGCTGGCCCGGTCCGGGCAGGTGGTCAACAGCAGCAGGACGGGATCGACGGTCGACATGACCGTCGAGTATAGGGCCGCCGCCGGGTCAGGACCCGGCGGCGGCCGTGGACCGCTGCGTTGCGCGGTCAGTTGGCCAGCTGGCAGGTGGCCGGCTTGGCCGAGGTGAACAGGCCAGGGGTCGCCCACTCGGGGTGGTCGATGAACGGGTTGCGGTTGCCCTGGAAGCTGTAGATCACGTCATTGCGCGCACGCTCGGCATCATCCGGCGGATCGGACAGGTGCCAGTCGATCAGCGTCGACAGTAGGCCCATGTAGGCCGGTGAGCTGCTGGTCTTGACGATCCTGCTGCGGTCGTCGGTCAGCTCCAGGTCCGGCTCGGACTGGCCAGTGGCTGCATCCTTGCCGCCCTCGTAGCGGATCGCCATGTACATCACCGCACGCGCCATGTCGCCCTTGCGCTTGCCCCACACCTCGAACGTGCCGGTGTTGCCGTCCGGCGTGCGCACCCAGTTGGAGTTGCCCGGATAGCCACCACTGCCGCCACCCTGGCCGTTGTTGGCCTCGGTGGCGCGCTCGCCGCAGCTGGCGTCGCACTTGCCGAACGGCTTGTTGCCACGGTCGGCGTTCCACTGTGCATCGGTCAGGTACAGCATGTGGGTGTCGGTATACGGCGCGTACGGCAGGCCCTTGTCACCCGTGGTGGTGGCAAAACCCAGCGAGTTCGGCCAGGTGTGCTCGCGGTTGTACTTCAGGCCACTGCCGCTGCCAGCGCGATCGGTCACCTTGGCGTAGCTGCGGTTGCGATACGCGTCGAGGATGCGGTTCGGGTTGTTCGGGTCCTCGTCTGCGATCTCCAGGATGGTCCAGGTACTGGTGCCCGAGCCGCTGTACGGGTAGGCGGTGTGGCCCTTGATTGTCGCGTGCAGCGAGCAGCGCAGCTGGCTCGGGCTGGAGGTGTTGACCTTGGAGTAGTAGCCGGCCGGCACACCCGGGTTGCCCGGGTCCGGATTGCCGCCGGTGCTGGCCACGGTGAAGGCGATGCGGCTGTCGGCCGCCGGGTGTGCGCCCTGCAGGTCGGTGATGCGCGCGGCGCGGATGTCGAAGCGGCAGGCTTCACCGGCCACCAGCGCGGTGTTGGTGGACAGCTTCACGCTGCGCCCGCTGGCCGGGAAGGTCAGCGGCACGCTGCCGGAGGTACCGCAGCTCAGCGCGAAGGCGCCGCTGGCGAGGTTCACGGTTTCGCTGAACACCACTTCCAGATCGGCGGCGGCCGGGAAGGTGCTGCTGCCCTGCGCCGGGGTGGTGGTGGACACCGACGGCGGCGTGTTCGGGCCCGGGGTGCCGCCGCCACTGAAGGTCTGGCCGTTGTTGCAGCTGCCGAAGGTCTGCCTGGCCGACTCGGCCCAGGTGAAGTGGGCGTACTGGCTGCCGCTGCCGGTCAGCTGCAACGAGGTGCCGGGGGCCGTGCTGTTGGTCTCGGCCACCGGAATGTTCTGGCTGGTCATGCCGGCGGCAGGGCCACCGGAGGCGGTGATGGCGCCCTCGTAGCTGAGGAACTGGACCACCTTGCCGCTGGCGTCGACCAGGGCGATGCCGTCGTTCGGGCCGTTCTGGATGCCGTTGGTCGGGTAGTTGACCACGGCGATGCTGGCGCTGCCGCAACCGGCGGCGGTGCCGGCAGGGACCGGGTTGTTGGCGTAGACCGTGGCGGCCGAAGGATTGCTGCCGTTGTAGAGGTAGAGGCGGTAGCCGGACAGGTCTTCACCTGCGGTAGCGACCACTTCGATGGCTTCGCCGACGTCACCGGCGGCGGTGCTGTCGTCGTAGTGCAGTTCGTTGATGAAGACCTCGGCCTGGGCCGGCGCCGCGGCCAGTGCCAGCAGGCAGGCGGCGGCAAGCGGGGACAGCAATCGCATCGACTACTCCTTGTGATTGGGAATGCGTGACCGAGCCTAAGGCCGATCCAGTGACACTTTGTCGTAAATGAACGTCAGATATCTGACAGTGCGACGCTTGTCACCGAAATTGTCCAGGACCGACGCCTTGGCCGAGGCGCGCGGGTGGAAAAAATTTTTTCATTCCGCCCTTGAAAGGGGGCGGCGGGGCTCCATCTCTGCCCTGCTCCCGACGTTGTCGGGTTTCTTCACGTGCGGTTCTGGCACTCGCCTGGGGTGAGTGCTAACATCGCCGGACTTTTTTAGACCAATCAATCACTTAAGAGGTCTCCTATGAGCATCAAGCCGCTGCACGACCGCGTTGTGGTCAAGCCGATCGAAGCCGACGAAATCTCCGCCGGTGGCATCGTCATCCCCGACTCGGCCAAGGAAAAGTCCACCAAGGGTGAGGTCGTGGCCGTCGGCCCGGGCAAGCCGCTGGACAACGGCAACGTGCGCGCGCCGTCGCTGAAGGTCGGCGACAAGGTCATCTATGGCCAGTACGCCGGCAGCTCGTACAAGAGCGAAGGCGTCGAATACAAGGTCCTGCGCGAAGACGACGTGCTCGCCGTCATCGGCTGAGCCTCGGCGCGACCTGTTTCAACCTGATCCCAAACTCCCAGCCGCCGGGCATCGTCCGGCGCTACCAATGAGGTAAATGCAATGGCTGCCAAGGATATTCGTTTCGGTGAAGACGCCCGTTCGCGCATGGTGCGCGGCGTCAACGTTCTCGCCAATGCCGTCAAGGCCACCCTGGGCCCGAAGGGCCGCAACGTCGTGCTGGAAAAGAGCTTCGGCGCCCCGACCATCACCAAGGACGGCGTCTCCGTCGCCAAGGAAATCGAACTGGCTGACAAGTTCGAGAACATGGGCGCGCAGATGGTGAAGGAAGTTGCTTCGCGCACCAACGACGATGCCGGCGACGGCACCACCACCGCCACCGTGCTGGCCCAGGCCCTGATCCGCGAAGGCGCCAAGGCCGTTGCCGCCGGCATGAACCCGATGGACCTCAAGCGCGGTATCGACAAGGCCGTTTCGGCCGCCGTCGCCGAGCTGAAGAACATTTCCAAGCCGACCGCCGACGACAAGGCGATCGCCCAGGTCGGTACCATCTCGGCCAACTCGGACGAGTCGATCGGCCAGATCATCGCTGACGCGATGAAGGAAGTCGGCAAGGAAGGCGTCATCACCGTTGAAGAAGGCTCGGGCCTGGACAACGAGCTGGACGTGGTCAAGGGCATGCAGTTCGACCGCGGCTACCTGTCGCCGTACTTCATCAACAACCAGCAGTCGCAGACCGCTGACCTGGATGACCCGTTCATCCTGCTGCACGACAAGAAGATCTCCAACGTCCGTGACCTGCTGCCGGTGCTGGAAGGCGTCGCCAAGGCCGGCAAGCCGCTGCTGATCGTGGCCGAGGAAGTTGAAGGCGAAGCGCTGGCCACCCTGGTCGTCAACACCATCCGTGGCATCGTCAAGGTCGTGGCCGTCAAGGCCCCGGGCTTCGGCGACCGTCGCAAGGCGATGCTGGAAGACATGGCCGTGCTGACCGGCGGCACCGTGATCTCCGAAGAAGTCGGCCTGTCGCTGGAGAAGGCCACCATCAAGGACCTGGGTCGCGCCAAGAAGGTGCAGGTCTCCAAGGAGAACACCACCATCATCGACGGCGTCGGCGACAAGGCCAACGTTGATGCACGCGTGGCGCAGATCAAGACCCAGATCCAGGACACCTCCTCGGATTACGACCGCGAGAAGCTGCAGGAACGCGTGGCCAAGCTGGCCGGCGGTGTTGCCGTGATCAAGGTCGGCGCCTCGACCGAAATCGAAATGAAGGAAAAGAAGGATCGCGTCGACGACGCCCTGCACGCCACCCGTGCGGCCGTTGAAGAAGGCGTGGTTCCGGGCGGCGGCGTTGCCCTGGTCCGCGCGATCACCGCGCTGGCCGGCCTGAAGGGCGCCAACGAAGACCAGAACCACGGCATCCAGATTGCCCTGCGTGCGATGGAAGCCCCGCTGCGCGAGATCGTTGCCAACGCCGGTGACGAGCCGTCGGTCATCATCAACAAGGTCAAGGAAGGCACCGGCAGCTTCGGCTACAACGCCGCCACCGGCGAGTTCGGCGACATGCTGCAGTTCGGCATCCTGGACCCGACCAAGGTGACCCGTTCGGCGCTGCAGAACGCGGCCTCGATCGCTGGCCTGATGATCACCACCGAAGCCATGGTTGCCGAAGCTCCGAAGAAGGACGAGCCGGCCATGGGCGGCGCCGGTGGCATGGGCGGCATGGGTGGCATGGGCGGCATGGACTTCTAAGGCCCACGCCCGCGTCGGACGTTGCCGGCCCTGGCCGGCGCGTCTCCCCGATGCACGGAAAAACCCCGCCGCGAGGCGGGGTTTTTTGTTGCCCGGTTGCCGCCATGGCGCCGCGTCGCTACGCTCGCAGACCATGCCTACCTCGTTCATCGTCGTCGACGACTTCCTCTCTCCAGCCGATGCACACGGCCTGCGCCAGGCCGGGCTGGGCCTGACCTACCCGGCGCAGGAGGGGGCATTCCCCGGGCGTAATTCGCTCGAACGGCTGGAGCTGGACGGCCTGTCCGAGGCCGCGTCGCGGTTGGTCAACGAGCCGCTGCGGCCGGTCAATCCGTTGCAGTCGCACGGCAAGTTCCGGCTGACCCTGGCCAGCGATGTGGGTCGCGCCAAGGTGCACACCGACCATTCGCACTGGTCCGGCATCCTCTACCTCAGCGCCCCGGAGCACTGCGAAGGGGGTACCGAGTTCTTCCGCCATCGCCGCACCAACACCGAGCGCATGGCGCTGAACGCCTACGAGCTGGCTGCGCTGGGCTACGCCAACGGCGGCGACATGCATCGGGACATCATCGAGCGCGACAGCGTCGACGACAGCCAGTGGGAAATGACCATGCGCATCCCGATGCGCTTCAACCGCCTGGTGCTGCTGCGCCCGTGGTTCTGGCATACCGCCGGCCCGGCCTTCGGCGACCGGCCGGAGAATGGGCGGCTGGTCTACCTGATGTTCTTCGAGCAGGCGCGTTGAAGGGAGGTCATCCACGCATGGCGTGGATCTACTTCACGAATGCCTTCGCAGCGCCGTACTCCCATTGCCACGGTACGCCGATGTCGCCGAGCACGAAGGCCACCAGCGCCGGGAAGGTCGCCTCGGCGCGCACATCGTTGCCCAGGATCACCACGCAGCGCTGCTGCTGCTCGACGCACACCAGCGTATTACCGACCGCATCATCGTGGCCACCCTTGTAGAAGCCCGCGCCTTGCGGGCCACGGAACGTCACCACTCCCAGGCCGGCCGCCAGGTCCTTGCGCTGCAGCGCCTTCGGCAGCTCCGGCTGCAGGGTGGGGAACTGGCTGGCGGTGGTGATCGGCAGCTGCGGCCGCACCAGCTCCTTGCGCATCGTCGCTGACAGCCCATCGCCGCGCACGTAGCCGGCGGCGAAACGGGCCATGTCGGCGATGGTGGTATCCATCGAACCGGCCGCGCGCACGCGGCTGCGCTCATCGTGCGGCTCGGCGGTGCCCTCCATGGTCCAGCCGTCGGCCAGGTTGGTGGCGAAGTCCCCGCGCCACATCATGCTGGTGCGGGTCATGCCGAGGCGGTCGAATACCCGCTGCTGCATCAACGCACCCACATCCTCGCCCAGCCGTCCGCGTTCGATCACGAACTGCAGCAGGATCAGCCCTTCGCCGGAATAGCCGTAGCGGCTGCCTGGATCGAAGTGGAACTTCAGCCGGCCGTCCGGTTCAAGAAACGCGAAGTTGGCAAAGCCACTGGCGTGGTTGAGCAGCAGGCGTGGGGTGAGCTGGCGCCAGCGCGCATCATCGGCCAGCACGCGGTAGTCGGCGTACTTCTTCGTTTCGGGCGGATAGTCCGGCAACGGCTTGTCCAGCGCTGTGGCGATGCTGGCATCCAGATCGATCCTGCGGTCCTGCGCCAGCTGCGCGACCAGATGGCCGAATGCCATCTTGGTCAGCGAGGCGGCGTACATCACCGTATCGGTGCGCAGTGGTTCGCCTGCGGTATTGCGCTCGCCGTAGGCGGCGACGTGCACCACCTTTCCGCCGTCGATCACCGCCAGTGCCATGCCGCGCGCCTGTGCGGCCTGCATCAACCGCTGCGCTTCGGCATCGATGCGGGCTGGCGAGGGTACCGGGGGAGGTGCAGCCAGCACGGCCAGCGGGAACAGCGTCAGCAACATCAGGGCGGCACGGCACATGCGTGGAACTCCTGGTGGGGCGCACGGTGATGCTACGCCAGGCTGCCGCTGGCGTCATTGCCGGATGTCAGCTGGCCTGCGGCCGGCGCAGGCAGATCCGGGACGCGCCGGCACCGATGTCCACCTGGCCGCCGCGCATTGCATCCGCACCAAGGATCAGCGCCGGCCGGCCCTCCAGGCCGATCGCCTTGAACACTGGCAGTTCGCTGATGCGGACCTCCATCGAGGGGTGCTGCCAGCCGTTGCCGGCCATGCCGGGCAGGGTGTACAGCCAGGTTGCCTGCTTTCCGCCGCCCAGGCCTTCGGTGCCCTTTTCACGCACCCGCACCCGTGCGTCGCTGCCGTCGGTGCGCAGCCCCAGTGCGCGGGCTGCTTCGGCGTTGAGGACGGTCTGCGCGGCACCGGTGTCGACCACGGCGATGGCGTCCACCGCGGGCGCGCCCAGTGCAAGCATGATGAAGCCGAACTGGCGCAGGCCGTCAGTGCGTCCGGGCAGCGCATTGGGCTGGCAACCCGGTCCTTCCAGGTTCAATCCGCCGGGTGTCCACAGCGCCAGTTGATTGCGGCCGAAGTCCCAACGGGTATCCCAGCGTCCGGTCAGATCGTTGCCGATCAAGCCGTCAATGGCCGGATCATCGTCCTTCGGCAACGACGACAGATCGACCTTCATGGCTTGGGCCTGCAGCTGCCAACTGCCCAGCTGCCAGGACGTTCTGCGTATGCGCTGCAGCCGCGCGGAGGCTGCACTTGCCCCTTGGGCCCGTGATACCTCCGCATCCGCATCTCCCAGACCGTAGCGCCGCACGACGCGGTCATCGACCAGCGTGGCGCCTGCCGCGCTGTCGACCACGAAGCGCAGCGGTTCGGCACGCCCGTCCAGCGACACGGCCACGGCCGGATGACCGCCCTGCATCCACATCGGCAGGATGTGTTTGGGGGAATCGGACGCCAGCGCAGCCAGCGGGGCAGCAAGCAGGACGAATGGGATGAGGCGCAAGGCAGGTCTCCGCAGTGATCATGGGTGACCATTGGCGCGCAGCCGCGTATCGCGGGAACATCGGCGTTGATACCGTCCTGATACAGACCTGCCTGATACTGCCTGCATGACGACTCCCGCCCGTGTCATCGTTGTCGATGACGACGCCAGCATCCGTGATGCCATCGCCGATTGCCTGTTGCTGCATGGCTACCAGGTACGGGTGGCAGCGGACGCGACGGCGCTGGACGTGCTGCTGCAGGTCGATCGCCCGGACGTGATCATCCTCGACTGGATGATGCCCGGTGAGGATGGCCTGTCGGTCTGCCGCCGGCTGCAGGCACGGGCCATTCCGATCCTGATGCTGTCGGCGATGGGCAGCGCACCGGACAGGGTGATCGGCCTGGAGATGGGCGCGGACGACTACCTGGCCAAGCCGTTCGACCCGCGCGAGCTGCTGGCGCGGGTACGCGCGCTGCTGCGCCGGCAGGACAAGCTGCGCGCGCAGGTAGCCAGTGAACTGCGCTTTTCTGGTTGGCGGTTGCTGCCGGAACAACGTCGCCTGCTGGCGCCGGATGGGAACGAGCTGGTGCTCAGCCGTGGTGAATTCAGCCTGTTGCTGGCGCTGGCCGAACGCCCCGGGCGGGTGCTGGGGCGCGAGCAGCTGCTGCAGCTGAGCCGTGGCGAACCGAGTGACAGCGTCGACCGCGCGGTCGACCTGGCGATCAGCCGCCTGCGCCGCAAGCTCGGGCAGGCCTCACCCGGTGCGGAAGCCCTGGTGCAGACATCGCGTGGCGAAGGCTATCGCTTCCACGCCGAGGTACAGGTGCTGTGAGCAGCCGGTGGCCGACCGCGCGTTGGATCACGATGCTGGCCCTGGCCAGCCTGCTGCTGGCGACACTGGTCAGCGTGGCCGTGGTTGGCTGGATGCCTCGGCCCGCGCCGCCACCGATGCGGTTGGACCAGGCCGTGCAGGTGCTGCGGGGGGAACAGGCCGCGGCACCACTGGGCCTGCATCTGGCGACGCAGGATGCGCCACCACAGGGCAGTGCCAGTGACTGGCTCACCCAGTTGGCGGCGCTGCAGATGGGTTTGCCGGCGAAGGAGGTGCGCCTGGTCTGGAGCGGACAGGGCAAGGCGCCTGATGTGCAGGTCATCGAAGGCGGCGCGGTGCTCGACGGCACGGCGCGGGTCGGTGTACTGAAGGCGCAGGCCGCGCTGCTGACCGCGATGCAATGGCCGCCGTTTGAACTGGGCGTGCGCCAGGCCGATGGCCGCTGGCGGGTGGTCGGCAGCGATCACAGTGATCTGGCAGCTTGGCGGCGACAGGTGATACTGGCGCTGCTGGGCGGTGCCGTGTTGCTGGCGCCGCTGGCGGCGTGGGCATCGATCCGGCTGGGGCGTCCACTACGACGCTTGGCCGATGCCAGTGCACGCGTGGACCTGCAAGCCGACACGCCCCTGCCGGATGATGGCCCGCGCGAGGTACAGATGCTGGCCGCCGCGATCGGCACCGGTCGAGAGCGCCTGCGTGCGCAGGCCCAGGACATGACCCATATGCTGGCTGCAGTGGCGCACGACCTGCGCACACCATTGACCGGCCTGCGACTGCGCGCCGAGTTCGCGCCCACACCACAGGCGGCCCGGATGGTGGCGGACATCGAGCGCATGGACACGATGATCGAGCAGGTGCTCGATTACGCACGCGGTGAACTGCAGCCGTTGCAGATGCGCCCGCTGGATCTGGCCGCGCTGCTGGAGGAGTGCGTGCAGGCAGCGTTGCTGCGCGGTGTCGAGATCTCCATCCAGGGGCCGGACAGTCTGCCCTGGCACGGCGACGCGTTGCTGCTTCGGCGCGCGTTCGACAACCTTATCGACAATGCCGATCGCTATGCCGGGGCGATGGAACTGCGGCTTGCCGTGGTTGAGCGAGGGGTCCAGCTGGAGGTGATGGATCGGGGCCCAGGTATCGCCGAGGGCGACCGAGTACGCCTGCTGCAACCGTTCCAGCGCAGCGAGCGTTCTCGTAGTCGCACCACCGGTGGAGCGGGACTTGGGCTGGCAGTGGCCGCCAATGTGGCGAGGCGGCACGCGGGCGAACTGCAGCTGCTGCACCGGGAGGGCGGCGGGCTGATTGCGTGCCTGCTGCTGGGAAAGTTCACCTGATATCGGCTGTGGTTTACAGGCAGCGGCTGTTTGGCTGTATGATTAGGCGCCTAACCATATCACGTGCGTGAGATGATCGAAGCCAAGCACCATGCCCTGATCGAGGAAGCGCAGCGACGCGGTCACGCCAACATCGCGCCGCTGCGCCTGTGTTTCCAGCTGCTCTCGCTGTCCTCGTCGATCGATCGCGACTGCGCCGCGCGGCTGGCACCGCATGGGCTCAGCGAGGGTCGCTTCATCGTGCTGTTCCTGTTGCACGGGGCCGGTGGCGCACTGCCGCCGCATGTGCTGGCCGAGCGCGCCGGCGTGACCCGCGCCACCATCAGCGGCCTGCTCGATGGCCTGCAGCGCGAAGGCCTGCTGCAGCGTCGCAACGATGACGGGGATGGCCGCCGCCTGCAGATCGTGCTGACCGCACCGGGAAAGCGTTTGGCCGAATCGCTGTTCGAGCAGCACACGCAATGGATCGGTGGGCTGTTCAACGGCCTGGATGCTGATGAACAGCAGCAGCTGTCACAGCTGCTGCACAAGGTCTGGCAGCACACGGACGCCGGGCGGGAATCCGCAGCATGAGCACGTCCATTCCTGCGGAACGCCGGCAAGCACTCAACACCGGCCGCGTCCCCGCCACCCATCTGGCAGAATGCCTGGCAGTGGATTTTGCCGCGCTGCTGCAGGTGGTGGCGCCTGCGCTTGCACCGGAGGCGCTGCAACGCATGCGGGACGCCTCAGGCAAGGGCATCACGCTGCGCATGGCCCTGGCTGCGCAACTGCTGCGTGAGGCGGGGCAGGGGGCGCCTGCGCTCTGGCAGCATCACAGCTCCGATACCGTGCGCGGCTGGGCCTGCTACCTGATCGGCAGCGATGCCCGCGCAACGCTGGCAGGGAAGCTGCAGCAGATGCGCACACTGGCCGATGACCCCCATTTCGGTGTGCGCGAATGGGCGTGGCTGGCACTACGCACGGACATCGTTGCCGCACCACTGCAGGCGCTGGAGCACCTGCAATCGTGGTCACAGGAAACATCGCCGTACCTGCGCCGCTTCGCCTGCGAAGCACTGCGTCCGCGCGGTGTCTGGGCCACGCATATCGCACTGTTCAAGCAGCACCCGGAACATGCATCCGCGCTGCTGGAAGCACTGGCCGACGATCCGGAACGCTATGTGCAGGATTCGGTCGGAAATTGGCTCAACGATGCCGGCAAGACTCAGCCGCAGTGGCTGCGCCAGCTGTGTACGCGTTGGCAGCATGAGCGCCACAGCGACGCCAACGCCTACATCCGCAAACGCGCGCTGCGCTCGCTCCGGTAGTGGCGGCCGCTGGCCGGCAACCCCCGAACCCTCAAGGAAGAACCACCATGTCGCACACCTTCATCGAGCTCTACACCGCCACCCCTGCCTGGACCACACTTCCGCCCGAGCAGCGGAACGCCTTCTTCGCCCGTATCGGCGCCGGCATGCAGCAGTTCGATCCGGTCCGCATCACGCCGCTGGCGATGGGCCGCATTGCCTCGGGCGTACCGCACGGCAGCGATGAGCAGTTCTATGCGGTCTGGCGCTGCGCAAGCCGCGAGGAGGTCGATGCGTTGATGGCCGGCATTGCCGCTACCGGCTGGCATGAGTACTTCACCACCACCCAGGCGGTAGGCGCGATGGACAGCATGGCCCAGCACCTTGCCGACCTGGCCGCCTTGTAGCGGCGCGGCAGACGCCGGCAGATTCCGTGCTGGGCATGGGTGGCACATGCGCCTGTCACCCAGACGCGGTAAACAGGACATTGCCCATGTCCATCCGCAGGAAGGTCGATCATGCAGAGCACGCTCCAGGTCACGCTGTTCGGCCCTCTTGGCGACAGCCCGGCGTTGCAGTTGCCGGGGCTGGAGGGGCCGTCGGTGGCCATCCAGGAATCGGCCCTGCGGCGCTTGGTTTCCGATCTCTACACCGCGCGTTCCCTGCTCAACCCCGAGCAGCTGGACGAGGCCCGGCAGGAACTGGATCGCGTGCTGGAACGCTGGGCCGACATCCATGAGGGCCTGCTACTGGATGTGGAAGTGCATGGCAAATGAGCGACGTTGCGTGGTTGCCGCCGCGTGGGCAGGGCCGGCGCGCATCTCGCTGAACCGCGTCCCCAGTTGCGGATGAAACATTTTGCACTGCGCAAAAGCTGTGCTATCAATACAACCCATGAACGCAGCCGCCACCCGCTTTTACTGGTATTACTTTCCGAAGCCATTGGCGGAGGAAGGACTGCGCTCACCCTGAAGAAAGCTTCAGACGCATTCCCGAAAGCCGCCAGCGAACCTGGCGGCTTTTTTCATGCCGCCACGCTGGGGACCCCCAACGTTCCGGAGACCTCCCCCAATGCCCCCGCACACCGACGACCTGCGTATCCGCACCATCGAACCGCTGACACCGCCTGCCCAGCTGCTGGCGATGCTGCCGTGTGACGATGAAGCCTCCGACACCGTCAGCGCCTCGCGCGCGGCCCTGCACCAGATCCTGCATGGCCGTGACGACCGCCTGGCGGTGGTGGTTGGCCCATGCTCGATCCACGACCCGAAGGCCGCCATCGAGTACGCCCAGCGCCTGAAGCCGCTGCGTGACGCGCTGGCCGGGGAACTTGAAATCGTGATGCGCGTGTACTTCGAGAAGCCGCGCACCACGGTGGGCTGGAAGGGCCTGATCAACGACCCGGACCTGGATGGCAGCTTCAGGATCGACAAGGGCCTGCGCATTGCCCGTGGCCTGCTGCGCGACATCAACAAGCTCGGCCTGCCGGCCGGTGTCGAGTTCCTCGACGTGATCTCGCCGCAGTACATCGCCGATCTGGTGGCCTGGGGCGCCATTGGTGCGCGCACCACCGAAAGCCAGGTGCACCGCGAACTGGCCTCGGGGCTGTCGTGCCCGGTCGGCTTCAAGAACGGCACCGATGGCAACGTGAAGATCGCCGCCGACGCGGTGGGTGCGGCCTCCAATCCGCATCACTTCCTGTCGGTCACCAAGCAGGGCGGCACCGCCATCGTGTCGACCACTGGCAACCCGGATTGCCATGTGATCCTGCGCGGCGGCAAGCAGCCGAACTACGATGCAGGCAGTGTCGCCGAGGCCTGCCAGGCGCTGGCCAAGGCCAAGCTGCCGACTCGTCTGATGATCGACGCCAGCCATGCCAACAGCCTGAAGAATCCGGACAACCAGCCGAAGGTGATCGAGGACATCGCCGTTCAGTTGGAAGACGGTGAACAGCGCATCGTCGGTGTGATGATCGAGAGCCATCTGGTCGGTGGTCGCCAGGAACTGGTGGAAGGCCAACCGCTGGTCTACGGGCAGAGCATCACCGATGGCTGCATCGACTGGGACACCACCGTGACGGTGCTGGAGCGACTGGCCGCGGCCGTGCGCGCCCGTCGCGACGTGAAGGTGTCCGAAGCCGCTTGAGTGCGGCACGTGTGTGGATGGCGGCCAGCGCCTGCGGGGGTGCGGCCGCGATCAGGGCCGGTCGGAGTTGGAGACCGGCCCATCTGCACCGGCGATGCGCCTGGCGCTGCGCATGAGCGACAGCGCCAGGTACATCGCCGGGGTGGTGCGGATTCCGCCGCGCGAACCTCAATGCACTTCGTCGTGGTACACGAACTTCGGCATTTCCCAGCGGTAGTGGATCGCCAGCAGGCGTAGCGCGAAGCCGCCGCCGAGGCAGCACAGGATCGCGGTGGCGTCGGCCACGCCCCAGTGCAGCAGCAACAGGTAGGCCGCGCCGGTCAGCAGCGCGATGATCGCGTACAGCTCCTTCTGGAAGATCAGCGGCACCTCGTTGCAGAGGATGTCGCGCAGCACGCCGCCGAACGCGCCGGTCAACATGCCGGCGATCAGCACGATCGGCATCGCATGGCCGGCTTCGCGCGCAATCGAGCAGCCGATCAGGGTGAAGGCGATCAGGCCCAGGCCATCGAGCACCAGGAAGGTGCGGCGGAAGTGGTGCATCCAGCGCGCCACCCAAGTGGCGATCAGCGCCGCGCATACGGTGAAGCCCAGGTACTCCGGATGCTTCACCCAGCCCAGCGGGTAGTGGCCGAGCAGGATGTCGCGCAGTGATCCACCACCGAGGGCGGTGACGCAGGCGATCATGACCACGCCGAACAGGTCCATGCGGCGGCGGCCGGCGGCCAGCGCGCCGGTCATGGCTTCGGCGGAAATGGCGATCAGGTAGATGATGGACAGCAGCATTGGGCAGGCTCCGGGCGCGGTGGGGCCGGCCATGCGCGACTACCGCCACTGCCTGCGCAATGACGGGATGACGATGACCGGTGCCGCTCCCGCTGTCCTTTTGCCTGAGAGTTCAGCGGCATGGGCCGCGTGCCCCTTCGGCGGATCGTCCCGGGCATGCCCGGTGACCTCTCTCCAGCTCGGCGAGTCGAATGCATGGTTGGTGGGATTCCAGCCCACCGGCCTGAGCGATCATGGGAGCCTGCGCCTTCGGCGGGCGCCAGCGCGGCGCCTCTCTCCTGCATTCGGGCGCCAGTATATCCGCTGCAGTGCAGCACGGCATAATCCGGGCATGGCCCCGTCCCTCCGCCCGTGGTTCCTGTACCTGCTCGAATGTCGCGATGGCAGCTATTACGCCGGCATCAGCACCGACGTGGACGCGCGTTTTGCCGCCCACCAGGCCGGCAAGGGCGCGCGCTACACCCGGGCCCGGCCGCCGCTGCGCGTGCTGGCCGTGCGCGAGTACCCGGACCGGGCCGCCGCCTCGCGGGCCGAATGGCAGCTCAAGCAGCAGCCGCGGGAACGCAAGCTGGCCTGGCTGCAGGCGGTGGATGCTGGGTCCCTGTAGATCCATGGCATACATGGATGCCTCTGTGCCGCCATGCGATGATCGCCCAGCCCTCAGCGCTGGAGACCCGGATGTCCACCGTCGCCCTGTTGTTCGCTCTCTCCGCGTCAACCAGTCCCGCTGCCGACCCGGCCACCCTCGCGGCCATCGAAGCCACCTGCCATGACTACGTCGACGGCCAGCTGGAGGCCGACCCGCAGCGCGTCGCCCGCTCCCTGCACCCGGACCTGGCCAAGCGCGCGGTCCTCGGCGATACGCCCGACGAGCGGCTGGGCCTGCGCCGCATGTCGAAGGAAGAACTGGTCGCGCTGACGAAGCAGGGCGCGTTGAAGACCCCGAAGGATCAATGGGACCGCCGCTGCACGGTGCTGGACGTGACCGGCAATGCCGCCTCGGTGCGATTGGAAACGCCGTGGTTCGTCGATTACTTCCACATGGGGCGCTTCGACCAGCGCTGGGTCATCGTCAACGCGTTGTGGTACCCGAAACCGAAGGCGAAGTGAGCACGATGCGTGCCGCCGGTAAGGCATGGGTCTCCGTCGTCGTACTGGCCGCCGGCATCGCACTGCTGCCTGGCCTGCTGTACCTGCTCGGGCTTGCCCTGGTGGGCGGTTGGCCGAAGCCAGCAGACCGTGCGCCCAGTGGTGTGGCTGCGTGCAGCAGTGAACCGCGAACAGGATTTCAGCCGATGAATCCCTGGAGTTTCGCCGCGCAGTTCTTCGACGACGACGCGATGAAGAAGAAGGTGCCAGAGGTGGAACGGGAGGCGTTCTGGATTGCCCGCCGCCATCTTTGGCGGCAGCCACGGCACGACATGCTGCGCTGGCATCTGAGCAGCACGGCACTGACGATCTGGATTACCCGCAACTGGAGTGCCGCGCAGATTGCCGACACCGCAAGGAAGGAGGACTTCTGCCGCGCATGGTCGAAACGGCGGGTGCCCGGCGGCCCGATGAAGCGGTAGATCCACGCCATGCATGGATGATGTTGACGGAGTCAGAGCCCTTTCCTGCGGAGAGGGGACGGACCGCGCGGCAGCCGGCCAGCGGCCGGCACTACCGCCGGGGTCGCCGGTCTTCCTGGTCATCACCGAAGATGATGCGCGCGCTGCGCTGGTAGCTCCAGTACGCCACGGCCCAGTTCAGCAGCACTACGATGCGGTTGCGGAAGCCGATCAGGAAGAACACGTGCGCGGCCAGCCAGAACCACCAGGCCAGCACGCCCGACAGCTGCAGCCGCCCCAGGTGCACGATCGCGGCCATGCGACCGATGGTGGCCAGGTTGCCGTAGTCGGCGTACTTGAACGGGCCGGGCTCGGGCTTGCCGTGCAGGCGTGCGCGGATCACCTCGGCCACGTATTTGCCCATCTGCTTGGCAGCGGGTGCCACGCCGGGTACCGGCTTGCCGTCGGCCTGGCTCAGTGCGGCCAGGTCACCGGCCACGAACAGCTCCGGGTGATCGGGCAGGGTCAGGTCCGGTTGCACCGGCACGCGGCCGGCGCGGTCCAGCGGCACGTCCAGCGTGCGCGCCAGCGGTGAAGCGGCCACGCCGGCGGCCCAGACCACGGTGCGGGCCGGCACGAACTGGTCACCGAGCGTGAAGCCCTGGCTGTCGATGTCGCTCACCGGGGTACCGGTCAGCACTTCCACGCCCAGCTTTTCCAGCTGGCGGCGTGCTTTCAGCGAAAGTACTTCCGGGAACGAGGACAGCACGCGCGGGCCGGCCTCGACCAGCCGCACCTTGGCGCTGGCCGGGTCGATGTGGCGGAATTCGTTGCGCAACGTATGCCGCGCGATCTCGGCCAGGGTGCCGGCCAGTTCAACACCGGTGGGACCGCCACCGACCACCGCGAAGCTCAGCCATGCGGCCTTCTTCGCCGGGTCCGGTTCCGCCTCGGCGCGCTCGAACGCCAGCAGCAGCTTGCGGCGCAGCGCGATCGCATCGTCCAGCGTCTTCAGGCCGGGCGCATCATCGGCCCACTGGTCGTTGCCGAAGTAGGCGTGGGTGGCGCCGGTGGCCAGCAGCAGGCTGTCGTAGTCCAGCGTGCTGCCATCGGCCATGCGGATCTGCCGGGCCTGCTTGTCGATGGCGACCACTTCGCCGAGGCGGACTTCCACGTTGCGCTGGTGGCCGAGGATATGGCGCAGTGGTGCAGCGATATCCGGCGCGGACAGGCCCGCAGTGGCCACCTGGTACAGCAGCGGCTGGAACAGGTGATGGTTGCGGCGGTCGACCAGGGTGATGCGTATGCGCTCGCGGGCCAGGGCACGGGTGGCCCAGAGACCGGCAAAACCGCCGCCGACAACAACCAGGTGGGGAACGCGCTCGCGACTCATCGACTCACTCCAGTGGGGGCATTGGGGGAAGCGCCTGGCATCTTCGCACGGCGGCCGCCTGTCACGTCAGCGCCCGCGTGGATCGGCGATACTCGGGTTCAGGCAACCGCCCGCGAGGAGTCCATGAGCGAACCGGAAAAGCGCATCGCCCTGTTGATCGACGCCGACAATGCGCCGGCCTCGAAGATCGACGAGGTGTTGGCCGAAGTGGCCCGCTATGGGGTGGCCAACGTGCGCCGCGCCTATGGCAACTGGAAGAGCCCGCGACTGAAGGGGTGGGAAGCGGTGCTGCATGAGTATGCGATCCGTCCCATCCAGCAGTTCGCCTACAGCAAGGGCAAGAATGCCTCGGACATGGCGATGGTGATCGATGCCATGGACCTGCTGTACGCGCGCAACCTGGATGGCTTTGCCATCGTCTCCAGCGATGCGGACTTCACCCCGATGGTGATGCGCCTGTTGACCGATGGCGTGAAGGTGTACGGTTTCGGCGAGAAGAAAACACCCGAGCCGTTCGTCAACGCGTGCTCGAAATTCACCTACCTGGAAGCACTGGGCCAGACCCACGCCAGCGTGCCGGATACCGAACAGGCCTCCAGCGAACAGGCCTCGAACGAGCCGGTGGCCAACGACGATGCGCGCCCGCGCAAGAGCGGTGCGGAAATGCGCAGCGACACGCGGCTGGTGAAGATGCTGCGCCGCGCGGTGTCCGCGGCCGAGGGCGAGGATGGCTGGTCGCACCTCGGCCCGGTCGGCAGCCAGATCGGCAACCAGGCGTCGTTCGACCCGCGCAACTACGGCTACGGCAAGCTCAGCGATCTGCTGGCGGCGATCGGCCTGTTCGAACTGAAGAAGGATGGCAAGTCGTCCTACGTGCGCGCGCTGCCGAAAAAGAACCGGTAATGCCGGCCGCTGGCCAGCGAGGAACCGGTAGTGCCGGCCGCTGGCCGGCAATTCCCGGACGCCAGATCCCGCATCCGGCATGCACACACCCCGCCCGATCAGGGGTATCGTTGCCGCTCGCATTGCCAGCAAGGAATACCGCATGTTGAAGATCTGGGGCCGTCGCAATTCCAGCAACGTCCGCAAGGTGCTGTGGTGTGCCGAGGAAATCGGCCTGCCGTACGAGTCCATCGAGGTCGGTGGCAGCCACGGCGGCACGCAGACGCCGGAATACCAGGCGATGAATCCCAATGGCCTGGTACCGGTGATCGAAGACCACGGCCTGCCGCTGTGGGAATCGAACGCCATCGTGCGCTACCTGAGTGCGCGCTACGCGCTGGGCACGCTGTACGCCGAAGACCCGATGGAACGCGCCCAGGCCGAGAAGTGGATGGACTGGAGCACCTCGCGCATGGCGCCGCTGTACACCGACCTGATCTGGGGCATCATGCGCACCGCTCCGGCCGACCGCGACGAAGCGCGGATCAATGCCGCCATCGTGCGCGCCGGCGACTACCTGGCGATGGCCGATGCCACCCTGGCCAAGCAGCCGTGGCTGTCCGGCGAGACATTCGCGATGGGTGACATCCCGCTGGGCTCGCTGATCTATGCCTGGTTCGAACTGCCGATCCAGCGTCCGGAACTGCCGCACCTGGCCGACTGGTACGCCCGTCTTCGTGAGCGCCCCGCCTACCAGCGGGGCGTGATGTCGCCGCTGACGTAAGCGAAAGCGTCCGGGGTCAGAGCCCTTTTCTGCGAAAAGGGATCCGACCCCAGGGCATCGGGGTCGGATCCCACCCGACGGGTGGGCTCTGACCCCTCAATAAAGATCCGTCGGATCCACATCCAGCGACCAGCGCACCTTGCGTGCTTCCGGCAGCGCATACAGCTGCGGTACCAGTTGCGAAAGCACCCCGTGCAGCGGTGGCCGCTGCGCGGCAGACAGCAGCAGCTGGGCGCGCTGGTAGCCGGCGCGCCGTGGCATCGGCGCCGGCATGGGTCCATAGGCCTCCACCACGTCCTGCTCGCCCAGCAGCTGTCGCGCTGCCAGCAGGAATGCATTGGCATGCTCCACCTGCTGCGCTTCGGCGCGCATCAGCGCCAGATGCGCGAACGGCGGGAATCCTGCGGCCTGGCGCTGGTTCAACTCGGCCTGCGCGAACGGGTGGTAGCCACCGCTGACCAGGGTCTCCAGCAGTGGGTGCCCCGGGTGATGCGTCTGCAGCCAGACCTCGCCCGGGTCGCGCGCGCGTCCGGCGCGACCGGCGACCTGGATCAGCTGCTGCGCCAGTTTCTCGCTGGCGCGGAAGTCGGCGGAGAACAGGCCCTCGTCGATGCCGACCACCACCACCAGGGTCAGCTTGGGCAGGTCGTGGCCCTTGGCCAGGATCTGCGTGCCGACCAGGATGCCGGGCCGGTCGCCCAGTTTCGCCAGCTGTTGTTCCAGTGCATCGCGTCGCGAGGTAGTGCTGCGGTCGATGCGCACCACCGGGAAGTCGGCGAAGGCGGCGGTGAGATGTTCTTCCAGGCGCTCGGTGCCGATGCCCTGCGGTTGCAGCGCCAGACTCCCGCACGCGGGGCATGCCAGCGGCGCCGGTTGCCGCGCGCCGCAGTGATGGCACTGCAGGCGACGACCGCCGCCATGCACGGTCATCGGTGCATCGCAGCGGTTGCATGGCGCGGTCCAGCCGCAGTCGTGGCACAGCAGTACTGGCGCATAGCCACGGCGGTTCTTGAACACCAGCACCTGCTGGCCGCGCTGCAGGTGCTCGCCAATGCCGGCCAGCACGTCGGCCGAGAGGCCGTCATGCAATGGTCGCTTGCGCACATCAAGGATGCGCACGCGCGGTGGCCGCGCATCACCGGCACGCTGCTTCAGGCGCAGGTGGGTGTAGCGCCCGGCATAGGCGTTGTGCAGCGTCTCCAGTGAAGGCGTAGCGCTGCCCAGCAGCACCGGAACGCCCAGCGCCTTGCCCCGGACCAGGGCGAAATCGCGTGCGTGGTAGCGGATGCCATCCTGCTGCTTGTAGCTGCCGTCATGCTCCTCGTCGACGATCAGCAGGCCGGCCTGCGGCAGCGGCGTGAACACCGCCGAGCGGGTGCCGACGATCACCCGTGCTTCGCCGCGCGAAGCCGCCGCCCAGACCCGGGCGCGCTCGTTGTCGTTCAACCCCGAATGCAGTGCATGCACGGCGATGCCGAGGCGGCCGCGGAAGCGTGCCAGGGTCTGCGGGGTGAGGCCGATTTCCGGCACCAGCACCAGCGCCTGCTTGCCTTGGGCCAGGCAGTGGATGATGGCCTGCAGGTAGACCTCGGTCTTGCCGCTGCCGGTTACGCCATCCAGCAGGAACGGTTGGAAGCCCTCGACTGCGTTGATCGCCGCCACGGCCTCTGCCTGCTCCGTGTTGAGGGTGGGGCCAGGCAGTGGCTGCGCGTGCTGCGGAGCGACGCGCAGCGCCACGCGTTCGGCCAGCTCGCGCTTGGCCAGGCTGCGCGCGGCGGTGCGCCAGTCGTCCATGCGTTCGCCCAGCACGTCCTCATCGACGATGGCGTCGGCCAGCAGCTCGGCCAGCTGCCGGGGGCGGCTGCCGGCGCGCAGTTTTTCGCGCTGGGCGCGGCCTTCGGCGGTCAGCTGCCAGCCCCAGTGATGGGTGTCGGGCAGGGCGTCGCCATGGCGCAGCGGGGCCGGCAGGGCGGTGCTCAGCACCTCGCCCAGTGGCGCATGGGTGTAGCGCGCCAGCCACTGCAGGCTGTGCCACAGCTCGCCCTGGAGCAGCGGTTGCGGGTCGCACCAGGCCAAGGCCTGGCGCAGTCCCTGGCCGTCATCGGTCTGGCCGTGCCCCACCACTACGCCGACCAGCTCGCGGTTGCCGAACGGCACCTTCAGGCGGCAGCCGACCGCGACCGTGGGGCCATCGCCCTCTGGTGACAGGTAGTCGAACAGGCGCGGCAGCGGGACGGGCAGGGCGACCTGCAGGGTCGGAATGGGTGAAAGCATCGGGCCAGTGTAACGGGCCATGCGCGCGCGGATGGCAGGGGCCAGAGACTGCCGGGGGGCCCTCGTCGAATCATAAATGTCACCTAAATATCGGTGTCCATTGGAGATTCAGTCTTATCCACATGTTCTGTGGATAACGTTGTGCGTTACCGGTCGACGGGAACGCAGGAGGCCGATGGCGACGAGCTCACGCTTGGGTTGGTCAAAAAATCGCCACACTTCAAAGTCATTCAAAATCAACAACTTGAGTGTGAAACATTGCTGAAACAGAGTGAATTCAGCTGGATGCCGCAGTTTTCCCCGAGGTGGGCGTGGTGCTGTGCACAACCTGCAGCACGAAGTGCCTGCGCGCGCAAGTCCTACGGGTGCCGATGGGCTGCCGCTATCATGCCGGCAGACCTTTGGAGTGACCGATGACGGCTGTGCCCGCCCCTGTTTCCTCGACCGCGGCCGGCGCGCTGTCGGCGTTCCTGCGCGGCGTCGAGCGCCGCGCCCTGGTGGTGGCTGAGCTGCAGTGCGGCGATGCCGCGCGAGCCGAGCAGACGCTGGTGGCGGTGATGCGCGCCTTCGCCGCGGTCGCCAGCGACCTGCCGATGGCGCAGTGGCCGATCCGCTTCTGGACCCTGCTGGGCCAGCGCCAGGCGCTGCGCGAGCCGGTGGGCGGCCAGTGGCTGCCGCCGTTGGCCGCGCTGGGCGAAATGGGGCCGCTGCCGCGCTTGGCACTCCTGCTGCGGGTGGGCGGCAGTCTGGACGAGGGTATCGCCATGCGCGTGCTCGACCAGGACGAAGCGGGCTACCAGCACCTGCTGGCCGATGCCTGCCCCCGTGATGCGCACGGCCAGCCCGATGCGTCGGCATGGCGCCAGCTGGCCGAACAGGTGCAGCTGCGCATCCGCGACCTGCCGGCCAAGCGCCTGCAGCAGCTGCAGCAGCCGGCTGCGCCGGCCGCCAGCAATGAAGCTCCCGCGACCAGCTGGCGCGCACCGCAGCGCGATGATCGTGCGGCCGCCCAGGGCAAGCGGCGGCGTCCCAATGCCAGGCCGCGCTGGCGCGGCCCGGTGATCCTGCTGGCGACGGTGGCGGTGCTGTTGGCCGCGGCACTGGGCTGGCGCTACTGGCAAGGACATTCATCCGGTAGCGACGCTCCACTGCCGGAAGGGGTAGTGGGCGAAGCTGGCCCGGTCACGGTGGAAGCGCTTCCGCCGAGCAAGGTCAATGCCACGCCGGATGCGACCCCGGCCCAAGCCTCCGACGACGCCATGATGCTGGCCGACCGCGACTATCCGCTGGTGGCCGATGCCGATCTGTATGCCTGGACCGCCGCCGGCGGCCCGTTGCCGGTGGACGAATCGCAATCCAGGCCGAGCCGGCCCGAGCCGGCCAGCGCCACGCTGGAAACCGCTGCCGCCGATGAATAAGACCCTGTTCGCCAGCCTGCTGCTGGCCCTGCCGTTGTCGCTGTCCGCCGCGCCGCAGACCTTGAGCGTGCCGCTGCCGCCGCCAGTGCCGGGCAGTTCACCGGCGGCTCCTGCTCCGGCCACCACAAACACGACGCCCGCTGCGTTCACCCAGCTCGACGCCCAGCAGCAGCGTCAGCGCCGTGCCGACTACGCGGCCTGGCGCGCCCTGCCGGAGAGCGAGCGGGAGCGCATCCGGCAGGCTGCGGCGCGGTTCAATGCGCTGCCGGCGGACCAGCAGCAGCGCCTGCGCGAGCAGTTCCAGGCGCAGGACCAGGCCTTCCGCGAGGGCTGGCGGCTGGGCCCGCAGCTGGGACTGGAGTTCCCCAAGCTGCACGGCCTGTTCGGCTTCGTGCCACCGGAACAGCGCGAGGCCGCGCTGGCCGTGCTGCGCCAGCTCAGCCCAGCGCAGCTGGCCCAGCTGACCCTGGTCGCGCAGCGCACGCCACCGCAGGAGCGTGACACGGTGCGAGGCGCGTTCCTCGCCGTGCCGGCCGCCGAGCGCGATGCCTGGCTCAAGCGCCAGGCCGGCCAGTAAACAAAGGGGACGGAGGGGATTAAGTCGTGTTCGGCACAGTCGGGCTTGAAACGACTTAATCCCCTCCGTCCCCTTTTTCTGTTCGTAACGCGATCGCAACGCGTGATGCCGAGGCCTGCCGGAACCCAGCATTCACGCCATGTCATGGGAATGCGCGCGCTGCGCGCGTAAGATGACCGGCCGCAACCCGGTGCCTGTGCCCTTCGCGCGCAACCGTAGTTCGCGTCAAGCACCTTATGTCTACTGCAACCTCCACGCCGCGCTTCAGCAAGGAAGTCGGCGCCACCGGTCTGCTCGCCCTGCCGCTTGTGCTCGGGCATGTGTCCACCGGTCTGATCTCCTTCGTCGACAACGTCATTGCCGGCCACCACGCCACCGCGACCCTGGCCGCGGTGACCATCGGCACGGCGCTGTTGTGGCTGCCGATGCTGATCCCGATCGGCACCCTGATCTCGCTCACCGCCTCGGTATCGCAGCTGCACGGCGCCGGCCGCGAGCGCGAAATCGGCCCGCTGTTCCGCCAGGCGTTGTGGCTGGCGCTGGGCCTGGGCCTGATCATGTTCACCTTCCTCACGGTGGTGCCGCCGCTGCTGCCAGCGTTCGGGATCGCGCCGGACATCGTGCCGGGGGCGACCGCGTTCCTGCACGCGGTGCGCTGGGGCGGGCCCGCACTGACCCTGTACTTCTGCATGCGTTACCTGAGCGAAGGCATGCACTGGACGTTGCCGACCATGCTGCTCGGCTTCGGCGGCCTGCTGGTGCTGGCGCCGATGGGCTACGTGCTGGCCAACGGCAAGCTCGGTTTCCCAGAACTGGGTGCGGAAGGCCTGGGCATCGCTTCGGCGGTGATGATGTGGCTGCAGGCCACGGCGTTTGCCCTCTACCTGTGGCGCACCAAGCGCTTCGCCCACCTGCAGCTGTTCTCGCACTTCGAAGGACCGCGCTGGAAGGCGATCTGGGACCTGCTGCGCACCGGCCTGCCGATCGGCATTACCGTGCTGATGGAAGGCGGCCTGTTCATCGTCACCGCGCTGCTGATCGGCCGTCTGGGTGCGAATGAAGCGGCCGCGCACCAGATCGCGATCAACGTGGCGCAGCTGTGCTTCATGATCCCGATGGGCGTGGCCGAGGCCACCACCGTGCGCGTCGGCCATGCGGTTGGCCGTGGCGATGGCTTCGGCGTACGGCGTGCGGCCTGGGCCGGCTACGCGATCATCATGGGCACGCAGACGCTGTCGGCGGCGGTGCTGCTGTTCGGCCACGATGCCATCGTCGGTGTCTACACCAACGACCTGGCGGTGGCCGGCCTGGCCTCGACGCTGCTGCTGTACGCGGCCACCTTCCAGTTCCCGGATGGCATCCAGGTACTGTCGGCCGGCGCGCTGCGCGGCCTGAAAGACACCCGCGTGCCGATGTTCATCGCCATGTTCGCGTACTGGGGCCTGGGCATGCCGCTCGGCGCCGGGCTCGGCCTGGGCCTGGGCATGGGCCCGCAGGGCATGTGGATCGGCCTGATCGTTGGCCTGACCGCCGCTGCCATCCTGATGGGCTGGCGCCTGCGCCGCAGCAGCCTGCGCATCGGCCAGTCGATGTTGTCCTGACCTTTGCGCCCGCCATGCCGACCCATGGCGGGCGATCCCCTGACTTGTGTCCGATGCTGCATCACGCGGCACCGGCTATGCTGGTACCACGGCAAGAAGCCATCCGGAGCGTTCCATGAATCAACCCGTGCCCCCGCTGCCCCCGGCGCGTCGCAACCCCGTCGCCAGTTTCTTCATCGGGCTGTGGGACGTCATGAACTTCACCCGCCGGTTGATCCTCAACCTGCTGTTCTTCGGCCTGCTGTTCCTGCTGCTGGTGATGTTCGTCATCGCGGCGGGCATGGGTGCCGGTGCCAGCAAGTCACTGCAGGATCGCACCACCCTGGTGATCGCCCCGGAAGGTCGCCTGGTCGAGCAGTTCAGCGCCGACCCGGTCAGCCGCGCACTGGCCAAGGCGGTGGGCGACAACGGCGCCGAAGAGATCCAGCTGCGCGACCTGCTGCGGGTGATCGAGTCGGCCAAGGAAGACAAGAAGATCGAGCGCGTGGTGCTGGAGCTGGACAAGCTGCAGCCGTCCGGCTTCGCTTCGCTGCGTGAAGTGGCCACCGCGCTGCAGGACCTGCGTGCCTCCGGCAAGCAGCTGGTGGCCTACAGCGAGAGCATGGGCCAGTCGCAGTACCTGCTGGCCGCACAGGCCGACGAGGTCTACCTGGATCCGATGGGGTCGGTGGTGCTCGAGGGCCTGGGCCGCTACCGCCAGTACTTCCGCACCGGCCTGCAGGACAAGCTGGGCGTGGACGTGCACCTGTTCAAGGTGGGCGAGTACAAGTCCGCGGCCGAGCCGTACGTGCTCGATGCGGCCTCGCCGGCCTCCAAGGAAGCCGACCTGTTCTGGATGAACGACGTGTGGCAGCGCTATCTTGCGGACATCGCCAAGGCGCGTCGCCTGGACCCGGCACAGCTGGCCGCCGGCATCGACACGCTGCCGGAAGGCATCGCCGCCGCCGGTGGCGACCTGGCCAAGTTCGCCCTGCAGCAGAAGCTGGTGACCGCGCTGAAGACCCGCGAGGAGTTCGAGGATCTGATGATCGAGCGCGGCGTGGCCGATGACGATGCCGACGGTGGTTTCCGCAACGTCGACTTCGGCACCTACCTGGGCCAGCTCGATGCGCGCCGCAACCCGGTGGACAACCGTCCGCAGGTAGCGGTGGTTGTGGCCGCCGGCGAAATCAGCGGCGGCGATCTCCCGGCCGGCCGCATCGGTGGCGAATCGACCTCGGCGCTGCTGCGTGCCGCGCGTGACGACGAGAACGTGAAGGCGGTGGTGCTGCGCGTGGATTCGCCGGGCGGTGAAGTGTTCGCCTCCGAGCAGATCCGCCGCGAAGTGGTGGCCCTGCAGGCCGCCGGCAAGCCGGTGGTGGTGTCGATGGGCGACCTGGCCGCCTCCGGTGGCTACTGGATCAGCATGAATGCCGATCGCATCTATGCCGATCCGTCGACCATCACCGGTTCGATCGGCATCTTCGGCATGGTGCCGAACTTCAGCCGCGCGCTGGACAAGATCGGCGTGCACACCGATGGTGTCGGCACCACACGTTTCGCGGGTGCGTTCGATGTCACCCGCCCGATGGATCCGGCCGTGGGCCAGGTCATCCAGTCGGTGATCAACAAGGGTTACGCCGACTTCACCGGTCGCGTCGCCGACGCCCGCAAGAAGCCGGTCGAGGCCGTCGACGAAGTGGCGCGTGGCCGCGTGTGGAGCGGTGCGCAGGCCAAGGAACGTGGCCTGGTCGATGCCTTCGGTGGCCTGAAGGATGCCGTGGCCGATGCCGCCAGCCGCGCCAAGCTGGGCAAGGCCGATGCCTATCGCGTGCGCTACATCGAGAAGGCGGCAACGCCGTTCGCGCAGTTTGTCAGCGGTTTCGCCGGCAGCCGTGCCGGCGCCTGGATGCTGTCTGACTCGGGCATGGCGCGGATGGTGCTGGCGCGCACGATGCCGGAAGTGGATACGCAGCTGCGCTTTGTCGAGAACGCGGCGCGCGAGAAGGGCAACGGTACGCCGGTGAAGGCGCTGGCCTACTGCTTCTGCGGGTTCTGATCGGCAGCGGTGACGAATGAAAACGCCCGGCCCTGGCCGGGCGTTTTCGTTGGTGGGGGTCGGATCCCTTTGCCCCGCAAAGGGCTCTGACCCCACAGGTCACTGCGTCGCGTCGGCCTCGGCCTTGCGTTCGCGTGCGGCGGCTTCTTCCACTGCTTTCTGCGCGCCCTTGGCGCGGTCCAGCGGTTCCTGCATCGCACGCGACATCGCTTTGGGCACCGGTGGCTTCTCCGGGTTCGGCGTCGGCGGCCGCTGGCAGGCCACCAGCAGCACGCCGGCCAGCAGGGACGAGAACAGGGTCGGGATGCGCATGGCGGCTCTCCGCAGTGGGCGTACGTGCAGTGTCGCATCCTCGGCAGAGGGCCGCCGTGAGCGCGTATCCTTGCCGCATCGAAATGCAGCGGGCGCGGCCCCGGAGGACACATGACCCAGCAACGGTGGCGCCTGGACGGGCAGACCGCCCTGATCACCGGTGCCAGCGCCGGTATCGGCCTGGCCATCGCACACGAACTGGCCGGCTTCGGCGCGGACCTGATGATCGTCGGGCGCGATATCGACATGCTGGAGACCGCGCGCGACGAGCTGCTGGATGTGTATCCGCAGATGCAGGTGCACGCGCTGGCCGCCGATGTCTCCGACGACGAGGACCGCCGGCAGATCCTGGACTGGGTAGAAGACCACAGTGATGGCCTGCACATCCTGGTCAACAACGCTGGCGGCAACGTCACCAAGGCGGCCACGGAGTATTCAGAGGACGAATGGCGGAAGATCTTCGAGACCAACCTGTTCTCGGCGTTCGAGCTGTCGCGCTACGCGCATCCGCTGCTGGCTCGCCACGCATCGTCGTCGATCGTCAACGTCGGCAGCGTGTCCGGCCTGACCCATGTGCGCAGCGGCGTGGTCTACGGCATGAGCAAGGCCGCGATGCACCAGATGACCCGCAACCTGGCCGTCGAGTGGGCCGAGGATGGCATCCGGGTCAATGCAGTGGCGCCGTGGTACATCCGCACGCGGCGGACCTCCGGTCCGTTGTCGGACCCGGATTACTACGAGGAAGTGATCAACCGCACGCCGATGCGTCGTATCGGCGAGCCGGAGGAAGTGGCCGCCGCGGTGGGCTTCCTCTGCCTGCCGGCAGCCAGCTATGTCACCGGTGAGTGCATCGCGGTGGATGGCGGCTTCCTGCGTTACGGGTTCTGATCTTTCAGCGGGTAGTGCCGGCCGCTGGCCGGCAACTGCAATCATCTGAAGATCCTGTGGTTGCCGGCCAGCGGCCGGCACTACCGGGTGGCGGTCACCCCGGTACCGGGCAGTTGCTGGCCTCCAACACCGCCTGCAGCCGCTCGCGTTCACCGCGCGCGGTATCGCGGTTTTCCGGTGCGGCGAAGCGTTCACGGCCGCGGGTATCACGGAAGCGCTGCTGCCAGCTGCCGCATCGCTGTGCTTCGGGAAGTTCCTCGCAGCGGTCGCGTACGACTTCGCAGCCGGCCGCGTTCATCGGCGTGACCCCGCCCAGGCCCTGCACCGTCATCGGTTCGCAGCGACCAGGTGATGCCTCGTACTCGTGCAGATAACCACCGCCCTGTCCGTCGGTGCACTGGAAGATCGGGGGAAGCGGCGGCTTCGGTGGACCGTTGCCTGCTTCGGCACGGGCATCGGCATCACGGCGCAGGGTCGCACTGTCGAGAATCTGGTTGGCACCTTCGCGTTCAACCATTCCCGCTTCCATGATGGTGCGTCCTTCGTCCGCGCGTCGTGGTTTCGCTGGGGCCGCAGGGGCAACGGCCGGTCCGGCTGGCACCGGCGCGGGTGTTTCGACGGGGGCGGGTGCAGGTTCCGCAGCCACAGGTGCAGCGGCAGCCGGCTGCGGGTTGGCCGGGCCGGGCACGCGCAGCACCTGCTGCTTGCTGCCGGTGGGGCACGGCGTGCGCTGCAGGGTAGGGACGTCACTACTGCTGGAGGTGCAGCGGTAGATCACGCCCTCTTCGGCCAACGCGCTTCCGGGCAGCAGCGCCAGAAGCAACCAGATCAGTCTGTTCATGCTCACAGCGTACAGGCTGCGCTCAACGCTGGCAGTCGCGTGACAGGCGCGCGTCGATGCCACGCTGTTCGTTGTTGATGGCGGTGCGCTCGCTCTGCAATGCGCTGTTGTAGCGACGGTCCAGTTCCCAGCGGCGGTCGCGCAGGCGCGCACAGACCTCCTGTGGCGGCAGCGCGTGGCAGCTGTCGCGCACCAGCACGCTGCCGGCCGGGACCTGCACGCCTACGCCGACGGCGGGCGGCCGGTAACCGGCGCCCTCGCCGACGGGCGGACCGATCGGTGTGCCGATGGCCGGGCGCGGACCCGGGTACGATGGGCCCCGATGCCCGTGTGGCAGCCAGACGCTGGTCCACAACGGCACCCAACGCGGATTGCCCTCGTTGCTGTCGCTGGTATAGCGCTGGCCATCGTCGCGCACGCATTCGTACAGCGGCTGCGGCGGCTGGATGTAGACGTGGCGGACCTCGCGGTCACGCATCACCGGAGATTCGTCCGGCGGTGCGGGGGCCGCATCGCTGCGCACCCCCTGCGGCGCTGGATCGCGCGGGCGCTGCAGGTCGCGGACTTCCTGGCGGCCGCTGTTGCAGGGCCTGTCCTGCAGGGCCACGCCGCCGTTGCTGGCGACGCAGCGGTAGACCCGCACGTCCTCGGCCGCCGGTGCCGTCGATGGCAGCAGCAGGCACAGGCCCAAAGCGGTGCGCAGCAGGTTCATGACGGCAGGGTGCGCGATTGTCCGGGGCAGCGCAATCGGCCGCTCAGGAGCGCAGCACGTTGCCGCTGAGCGCGTCGCGGATCGGGGTGGGCTGGGCCAGGCCGCCGGTTTCGCCATCCAGGATGCCATCAAGCAGGCGCAGCAGGCGTGGATCCAGTTCTTCGCGGCGGCGCGCCGGTGGTTCGCCGGCCAGGTTGGCGCTGGTGGAGACCAGCGGGCCTCCCCAGGCACGGCAGAGTTCGGCCACCAGCGGGTGGGCGCTGATGCGCACGGCGATGCCGCTGTGCTCCCCGGTGACCCACGGCTGGGCACGGGGTCCGGCCGGCAGGATCCAGGTGTTGGCGCCGGGCCAGCTGGCCAGCACCGCGCGCTGGCGTGCGTCCGGCAGGGCCTGCAGGCGCACCCAGCCTTCCAGCTGCGCCAGATCGGCCGCGACCAGAATCATGCCTTTTTCGATCGGGCGCTGTTTCAGTCGCAGCACCATGTGCACCGCCGCCTCGTGCGAAGGGTCACAGCCCAGGCCCCAGACCGCTTCGGTCGGGTAGGCGATCACGCCGCCCGCGCGGAGCGTGGCGACAGCAGAGTCCAGGGTGAGTTCTTTCATGGCGGCGACCGGCCCGGCGTGGGCCTTCATTATCCCCCTGCTGCGTGCAGAAGGGGTGGACCCTGGCACCCGGTAGTGCCGGCCGCTGGCCGGCATCTGATGCTTCTGGGGTTGCCGGCCAGCGGCCGGCACTGCCCCTCATCCACGCTTGGCGTGGATCTACTTCTTTGCGGCGGCCTTCTTCGCCGGGGCCTTCTTCGCGGCGGCCTTCTTTACTGCTTTCTTGGCCGCGGCCTTCTTGGCAGGCGCTTTCTTTGCAGCGGCCTTCTTCGGCGCCGCTTCCTTCTTCACTGCCGCCTTCTTGGCCGGGGCTTTCTTCGCGGCGGCCTTCTTGGCACCGAAGCCCTTGCGCACCGGCTTGCCGGTTTCTTCCATCAACTGCTGCACTTCAGCCAGGGTCAGCGACGCCGGTTCGCGATCCTTGGGGATCTTGCCGTTCATCCTGCCGTCGCTGATGTACGGGCCGAAGCGGCCGTTCAACACCTGGATGTCGCTGCCCTCGAACTCCTTGATGATCCGGTTGCGCGCGATCTCTTCCTTCTCTTCGATCAGGAACACGGCGCGCGCCAGGTCGATGGTGTACGGGTCGTCCTCCTTCTTCAGCGAGGCATAGGTGCTGCCGCGCTTGGCGAACGGGCCGAAGCGGCCGATGCCGACGCTGACCGGCTCGCCGTTGTCCTCGCCCAGTGCGCGCGGCATCAGGAACAGCTCCAGCGCGTCTTCCAGGGAAATGGTGTGCATCGACTGGCCAGGGCGCAGCGAAGCGAACTTCGGCTTCTCCTCGGCATCTTCGGCGGTGCTGCCGATGGCGGCATAAGGCCCGAAACGGCCCAACCGCACGCTGACCGGCTTGCCGGTCTTGGGGTCGGTGCCGAGCTCGCGCGCGCCACTGGCCTCCGCGCGGTCGACCGATTCCTTCTTGTCTTCGACCAGTTCCTTGAACGGTTCCCAGAAGCGCGACATCAGCGGGATCCAGTCTTCTTCGCCACGCGAGACGGCATCGAGCTCGTCTTCAAGCTTGGCGGTGAAGTCGTAATCCACGTACTGGGTGAAGTGGCTGGACAGGAACTTGGACACCGCGCGCCCCACATCGGACGGGCGGAAGCTGCGCCCTTCCATTTCCACGTACTTGCGGAACAACAGGGTCTGGATGATCGAGGCGTAGGTCGAGGGACGGCCGATGCCGTACTCTTCCAGCGCCTTCACCAGCGCCGCTTCGGTGTAGCGCGGTGGCGGCTGGGTGAAATGCTGTTCGGCCTGGATGCGTTCCAGCGGCACGCGGTCGCCGGGCTTCATCGCCGGCAGCTTGCGGCCTTCGTCCTCGTCCTCGGCACTCTTGTTGTCCTTGCCTTCCTCGTACACGGCCAGGAAGCCGGGCACGACCACGGTGGTGCCGCTGGCACGGAACACGTGCTCGCTGCCGGCCGACAGGTCGACGCTGACCGTGTTGAGCGTGGCCGGAATCATCTGACAGGCCACTGCACGCTTCCAGATCAGCTCGTACAGGCGGCGCTCGTCGTCGGTGAGGAAGCGTGCGACCTGGGCCGGGGTGCGCAGGGCCGAGGTCGGGCGTACCGCTTCGTGCGCCTCCTGGGCGTTCTTCGACTTGGTCTGGTAGGTGTTGGGCTGGTCGGGCAGCGAGGCGATGCCGTAATCACGGGCGATCACGTCGCGGATCTCGGCCAGCGCATCCTGCGACAGGTTCACCGAGTCGGTACGCATGTACGAGATCAGGCCGACGGTGCCTTCGTCACCAATCGCCACGCCTTCATACAGCTTCTGCGCCACCTGCATGGTCTTGCGGGTGGTGAAGCCGAGCTTGCGCGAGGCTTCCTGCTGCAGGGTGGAGGTGGTGAACGGCGGCGCCGGGCGGCGCTTGCGCTCTTTGCTGGCCACGTCGGTGACGTGCAGCGAGCCCTGCGCGGCCTGCTGGATGCGCATCCGCGCCGCTTCAGCGGTGTCGCCATCGGTGATGGTGAACTGCTCGAACTTCTGCCCGTCCAGCTTGATCAGCTTGGCGTTGAAGTGCTGCGACGGGTGCGCGCACTCGGCGGCGATCGACCAGTACTCGCGGGCGATGAAGGCTTCGATCTCTTCCTCGCGCTCGACGATCATGCGCAGCGCCGGGCTCTGCACGCGGCCGGCGGACAGGCCGCGCTGGACCTTGCGCCACAGCACCGGCGACAGGTTGAAACCGACCAGGTAATCCAGCGCGCGGCGCGCCTGCTGGGCATCGACCAGGTCGCTGGCGATCGCGCGCGGCTGGCTGATGGCTTCCTTGATGGCGCGCGGGGTGATCTCGGTGAACACCACGCGCTGCATGGGCTTGTCCTTGACCAGCCCGCGTTCCTTCAGGATCTCGGCGATATGCCAGCTGATCGCTTCACCCTCGCGATCCGGGTCGGTCGCCAGCAGGATGTCGTCGGCGCCCTTGGCGGCCTTGGCGATCGCGTCGACGTGCTTCTCGTTCTTGTCGATCACGTCGTAGTGCATGGCGAACCCGTTGTCCGGGTCGACCGCGCCTTCCTTCGGAATCAGGTCACGCACATGCCCATACGAGGCCAGGACGGTGTAGTCCTTGCCGAGGTATTTGTTGATCGTCTTGGCCTTGGCCGGCGATTCGACGATGAGCAGGTGCTTGGGCATGGCAGCAGGGTCTGTGGGGCGAACCGTGGGGAAGGGGCCGCTAGGGTGGAGCAAATGGCCGCATTAGTGAAGCGGCCACGCGCAAATCCATAAACTGAACGCCCGGTAATGTGCCGGGCGTTCAGGTTTCACCTTATTAGAGGAATCACGCCCGGCCAGTCCGTGTCAAGCAGCCAGCCGTGAGGATGGCCGTTCAGGAGGCCATCTTGGCGATGAAGCCGACCGCGAACACCAGCAGCGCCAGGCCCACCAGCGACAGTACCGCCGTCAACACCAGTACCAGCACGGTGACGGTGCCCAGCTCGCGGCGCTGCAGGTGGGGCTGGTCGGTGTAGGCCCAGCGGTCGACCACCAGAGTGTCGCAGATCATGTCGTGCAGGCCCTGCTTGCGTTCGGTGAAGGCCGCCATCAGGAAGCCGATGCCGAGGGTGAAGCTGCTCAGCAGCATGGCCCAGTAACGACCGAACGCGCGGGCCTTGGTCAGGCGCTCGCCGTTGCCGCGAACGACCTTGATGCCGACCGCCATCTTGCCCAGCGTGGCGCCGCCCTTCGAGGCATGGAACCAGGTGTAGTACGCCATGCCGATGCAGAGGTTGATCAGGGCACTGGCCAGCTGGGCCACGATCTCGATGGCTGATTCGCCACTGCCCACCGCGCCCATGCTGGCGCCCAGGATCGCACCGAGGATGGCTCCTATCATGCTGCCGGGGATGACCAGCACGAAGTAGTCGATCATGTAGGCCGCCACGCGCTTCCAGAAGCCTGCGTAGACCACTTCACCGCCAACCACAGGCTGTGCGTGGCCACCGCTGCCGACGGCGGCTGGAGCGCTGTATGGCGAGCTGCTGAGCGCGCCGGTGCCGGGCAGCGGTGCGGTGCCGCTGTCGATGGCGGCATAGTCGCTGCGCAGGTCGAACCCGCCGCTGCTGGTGGCGGTGCTGGCATCGGCCAGCGTCTGCAGGCCGAGCTCGTCGACCACCTGGCGCAGTGCAGCCCACTGGGCCATGCCCTCGCGCCAGACCAGGGTGTCCAGGTTCAACTGGCCGCGCTGGAAGCGCTGGCGGATCTCCTGGACCGGCAGCGGGCCCTGGCGTTGCTGTCCTTCGGCGTAGTACCACTCAGTCATTGCATGTTCCCTGTTGAATCATCCTTGGAGGTGCTGGCGTGCGCGTGGCTCAGCCGCGGCACGTCGGCGGCAGGTACTTGTCGTTGCTTTCGCCACTGCATTCCCAGCGGCCGCTGTCGCGATCGTATTCCAGCCACAGCAGGTCGCCGTCGATGCCCTTGCCTGGTACCGCCAGCGTTGCTTCGATGCCGCAGTGACCGTTGTTGAAGCGGCCGATGTTCACCGCCGACAGGCCCGCGTTGGCGAAGTCGCCCGGGGCCGGGAAGCCGGCGTCATTGGCACCCGGGCAGCGGCCTTCGTCATCGGCGAAATGCTGCACCTGGTCCTTCAGCGGCTGCAGCGCGGCCACGGCGCCGGTGACTTTGCTGCGCACGGTGTAGTCGTTGTAGGCCGGCAGCGCGATGGCGGCCAGGATGGCCACGATCGGGACCAGTACCAGCAACAGGGCACCACCGATGATGGCGGTCAGCGCACAGCCGGACAGCTTCTTTTTCGGTGCCGGCAGGACGGTGGCCGATGCACTGGCGGCGTAGGGCGTGGACGCCGGCAGTACCGGCGGCTGCGGCGGAGGCGGTGCGACGGGTTCCGGTTCCGGTTCCGGTTCGGGTTCGACCGGCGGTACGGCGGCGTCCAGCGCCGGCACGATCAGGCCGAGTTCGTCCACGACGGTGCGCAACGGCTGCCATTGCGGCAGTCCGTCGCGCCAGACCAGGGTGTCCAGGGTGATCTGGTTGTTGCGGAACAGCTCGACCAATTGTTCCGCCGGCAGCGGACCTTGCTGCCGGTTGCCTTCTGCATGGAACCACTCGCTCACGGGGACGCTCCTGAATGCGCTATGCCCCCAAGTGTACGGTCAGTGCAGGGGTTCTGGCTCGTCCATGAACATCTGCGTCTCCATCCAGGCATAGGCCGCTTCGGAGCCAGGCTGGTTGAACAGCACCATCAGTACGACCCACTTCAGGTCGTCCAGGTCCAGTTCGTCCTGGTCCAGGGCCATCGCCCGGTCCAGCACCAGCTCGCGCTGGTCGGCGTCGAGGATGCCGTGCTGTTCCAGGTACAGCAGGAAGCCGCGGCATTCCACGTCCAGCTTGTCCAGCTCGGGGCCGTGGTAGACGCGCACGGGGCCGTCGACCCGTGCCTGGGCCACGCTCGGCCGCTGCGCGGCCAGGGCGTCGAGCCAGTCGAACGCCTTGTTGATCTCGGTTGGGCTGAAACCGGCCTGGATCAGGCCGTTCTGGAGCGAATCGCGGTCACGGATCAGGTCCGCGTCTTCGCTGAAATAGTGTTCAAACAGGTACAGCAGTACGTCCAGGATGCTCTCTTTCATTGCCCCTCGGCCTGCGTCGCGCGACGCTGTGGAGGTGAAGAAACTAGGGAGTTCGACAGTAGCGGCCGTGTACGCACACCACGATTCCCGCCAGTTCCATGGCCAGCAGCATGGAGGACACCTGGGGCGCCGTCAATGCACAGCGTGTGATCAGTGAATCCATACTGCTTGGGTCGTGGTCCAGGGCCCGCCACAAGCACTGGTAGTCAGGGTCGTCGGCCCAGCGCGCCGGCAGGAGCGCCGGCGGTGCCTGTTCAGTGGGGGTGCCCAGCCGTGATTGCAAGCCCGGCAGCTGCTGGCGAAGGGCAGGGGCCAGCAGTTCCAGCACTTCCTCGGGGCGCTCGACCAGTGCGGCCCCTTCACGGATCAGCCGGTGGCAGCCCGCTGCGCGTGGGTTGAGTACCGAGCCGGGCAGGGCACAGACTTCACGGCCCGCCTCGGCAGCCAGCCGTGCGGTGATCAGGGCGCCGGAGCGTTGCGCGGCCTCGACCACCACCGTCGCCAGCGCCAGCCCGGCCACCAGGCGGTTGCGCGCGGGGAAGTGGCCCGGGCGTGCCGGTGTGCCGGGCGGGTACTCGCTGAGCACCGCGCCCTCGGCGGCGATCCGCCCCTGCAACCGTTGGTGGCTGTTCGGATAGGCCCGATCAGGGCCGGTTCCGATCACCGCCACGGTGCAGCCGCCTGCCTCCAGTGTGGCCAGGTGGGCGGCCGCGTCGATGCCGGCCGCCAGGCCACTGGTTACGGCCAGTCCGGCCTCGACGAAGCAGCCGGCAAAGCGCGCGGCCAGCGCGCGTCCTCCCGGGGTTGGCGAGCGGCTGCCGACCAGCGCCACCGAGGGGCGCCAGGCCAGGCTCGGATCGCCCGCCACGAACAGCGCCAGTGGCGGGTTCGGGACGTCCAGCAGGGGCGGCGGAAAGGCCGCATCGGCGAAGGACAGCAGATGGTGGTCGTCGTCTTCCAGCCAGTGCCGTGCCACGGTCCAGGCGCGGGCGTCGGGGTGTTCCAGTGCAGCGCACTGCTCTGGCGTGCAACCGTGCGCGCGCCAGTTCGCGGCGCCCTGCGCGATCGCGGTCTCCGCGCTGCCCGCGGCCTGCAGCAGGGTCCGCCGTGGCGCCAGCGCGCCGCCTGCCATCACCAGGCGCAGCAGCGCCTCATCAGCTTGCTTGGTCATTCCCCACTATCGAGCGCATGCAACAAAGGCGCCCTAGGGCGCCTTCGCATGTGGCTGTCAGACTTTGCCGGAGACCGCCCCTGTAGAGTCGACTGTCACTCGACTACCGCGCGCAGCGCGGGCGCTTTCGGGGCGGTGAAGAGCAGTCGACTGTCAGTCGACTACCGCGCGTCCGGGTGCAGCGCGTTGTACCCCACGCGCACCGGCTTCACGCCCTGCATCACCAGCGCGTAGCTGACATTGTCGAAGGTGCGGAACACCATGGCATGCGCCGCGTACTCGTCCGGCAGCGAGACCCGGCCGGCGCCGGTGCTGAGCGAATCGTCCGTGCGCGACGAGTTCGGGTACTTCATGCGGTGCGCCACATGGCGGCCCGGGCGCCACAGCGAGAACACGGTTCCATTGTCCACGCCCTGCGTGCGACCAGCCGAGATCGCGATCACGTCGCGGGGGCCGCCGGCGGTGAACATGTCGGTGACGGCCAGCACGCGTACGTCGACGCCCTCGACGCCTGCGGCGGGGACATGGGGCACGAACTGCAGGTCGTACGGCCTGGCCTCGATCGGCACCAGGCGGTCGCCGGCACGCACCTCGCGGCCGCCTTCGTTCTTGTCCAGTACCAGGGTGGACGCCTCGACCTTGCCTCCGGCGACATGGGTGATGGTGCCGGTGGCGACCTGGGCCAGCTCATAGCCGAGCACGCCGCGGCGGTGGTTGGGGGCGCTGTAGGCGCGCCACAGGTTGCCGCTGCCCGGGGTGACGTCGCCGTTGGCGGTCAGGTCCTCGGTCGGCTTGGGCTGGGCGTAGCGCACGGTCGGGCGGACAACCGCCCAGCGCTGGCCCACCTGGGCGTCGGCCAGGCGCACATAGACGGCGTGGCCGCTGGTGGCACGCAGGCGTTCCTCTTCCAGGCCGGCCACGTAGGGCAGCTGCTCGATGCTGTCGACCACGCTCAGCTGCTTCAGGAACGGCTCGACCTGGGCCAGCGGAATGGCGTCGATCGGGGCCTCCTGGCGTGGGCCGGGCCGGGCCGCCACGGTCACCCGGTCCAGGTAGGCCAGGCTCAGGACGTCACCGGGATAGATCAGGTGCGGATTGGCGATCTGCGGATTGGCCTGCCAGATCTCCGGCCACAGCCACGGCTTCTGCAGGAAACGTGCGGCGATATCCCACAACGTATCCCCTTTTCGGACCACATAGGTGTCCGGGTGCCCGCCATTCACTTCCACGGCGGTAGCATAGGCAGCCACGGTCAGCATCGCCGCGGCGACGACCGTACGAAAACGAAGCAACATAGGTGTGAAGCCCTGATTCCCCAACAGGTCCGCGCACTATAGTCCAGAAACCGGGGCGCAAGGCAAGCGTTGGAGCTAGAATCTGCGACGTATGCCGGCGTGCCGGCCCCCTATCCGGAAACAGCCATGGCCCTTCTCCCCATTCTCGAGTTCCCCGATCCGCGCCTGCGTACCAAGGCCGCGTTGATCGAAGCTGCCGAAGTCACCACGCCGGCCTTCCAGGAACTGATCGACAACATGTTCCTGACCATGTACGACGCCCCGGGCATCGGCCTGGCCGCCACCCAGGTGGACGTGCACAAGCGCTTCATGGTCATCGACGTCAGCGAAGAAAAGAATGAACCGCATGTGTTCATCAATCCGGAAATCGTCGCCAAGGACGGGGGCCGGGTGTACCAGGAGGGCTGCCTGTCGGTTCCGGGCATCTTCGCCGACGTGACCCGTGCCGACACCATCACCGTGAAGTACCTGGATCGCAACGGCCAGGAACAGCAGATGGAGGCTGGTGACGTGCTGGCCACCTGCATCCAGCACGAGATGGATCACCTGGACGGCAAGCTGTTCATCGACTATCTGTCGCCGCTCAAGCGCGAGATGGTGCGCAAGAAGCTGGCCAAGCAGCGCAAGCACGTGGCGTGATCGCCAATCCGGGCCACCCTTCGGGTGGCCCGTGCCTGCGCGGCTCGCGCGGGCTCTACGGCGCCGGCCGACGGCGCCGTTTTCTTTCCTGCACGAATCCATCCTGCAAGTGGGGTAGCCATGAGGATTGTCTTTGCCGGTACGCCGGAATTCGCGGTGTCGTCGCTGCGCGCGGCTGCGCGCCACCATGAGGTCGTGGCCGTCTATACCCAGCCTGATCGCCCGGCCGGCCGAGGCCGTGGCCTGGCGCCTTCGCCGGTCAAGCTCGAAGCCGTGGCCCGTGGCATTCCGGTCTACCAGCCGGAGTCGCTGAAGGACGCGGCCGCCCAGCAGCAGTTGCGCGACCTGCAGCCGGACCTGATGGTGGTGGTGGCCTATGGCCTGATCCTGCCCAAGGCAGTACTGGCCATCCCGACCCATGGTTGCTGGAACGTGCATGCCTCGCTGCTGCCGCGCTGGCGCGGCGCTGCGCCGATCCAGCGTGCGATCCAGGCTGGTGACGCGAAGACCGGGGTGTGCCTGATGCAGATGGAGGCTGGCCTGGATACCGGCCCGGTGCTGCTGCACCAGGAGCTGCCGATCGCCGCCACCGATACCGGCGGCCAGCTGCACGACAAGCTGGCCGAGCTTGGTGCCCAGGTGTTGTCCGATGGCCTGGGCCTGCTGCGCGCGGGCATCAAGCCGATCGCGCGACCGCAGCCGGAACAGGGCGTGACGTACGCGCACAAGCTGGACAAGGCCGAAGCCAGGCTGGACTGGGCGCAGGACGCCGACGCGCTGGCGCGTACCGTGCGCGCGTTCAATCCGTGGCCGATCGCCGAGGCAACGCTGGCTGGCGAACGCGTGCGCATCCATGGTGCGGTGGCACTGGAGGCAGACCACGGCCAGGCGCCGGGCACCGTGCTGGCCGCCGGCCGCGACGGCATCGACATTGCCTGTGGCCAGGGCGCGCTGCGCCTGCGCGTGCTGCAGCGTGAAGGCGGCAAGGCGATCACCGCTGCCGATTACCTCAACGCTCGCCGCGACCTGCGCGTGGGGGCATAAGCGGTGTCCAAGCAGAACGATTTCTCCGTCGCCAAGGCGGCACCGGGCGCGGCCACGCGCATGCTGGCCGCACGCGTGCTGGCACAGGTGTTCACCCGTGGCCGTTCGCTGAAGGCCGAACTGGCATGGGCGCTGCCGAAGCTGGCCGACAGCCGCGACCGCGCGCTGCTGGAAGCCCTGTGTTTCGCTGTGCTGCGCCGTCGCAGCACCTATGACGCGGCCTTGCAGGCCTGGATGCAGAAGCCGCTGTCGGCGCGCGATGCCGACCTGCGCACGCTGCTGATGGTCGGTTTCGCCCAGCTGGACGTGCTCGAACTGCCTGCGCACGCAGCGCTTTCGGCTACGGTCGATGCGGCGCGTGCGCTGGGCCGTGAGCGCCAGGCAGGCCTGGTCAACGCGATCCTGCGCCGCGCCCAGCGCGAGGGGTTCCCCGAGCAGCCTGCGCGCGACGCCTTCCCGGAATGGTTGGCTGATGCCATCGAACGCGACTGGCCGGCGCAGGCCGAAGCGATCTTCAGCGCCAGCCTGCAACCAGCGCCCTTGTGGCTGCGTGCCAACCGCCAGCACGGCGGTCGCGACAAGGCCCTGGCGACGCTGGCCGAGGCCGGCATTGCCGCTGAAGCCACTGCACTGTGCGCCGATGCGTTGCGCCTGGCGACCCCCGTTGCTGTGAACCAGCTGCCGGGCTTCGGCGATGGTGCACTGTCGGTGCAGGACCTGTCGGCGCAATGCGCGGCCGATGCGTTGGCACCCGCGACCGGTGCCCGCGTGCTGGATGCCTGCGCGGCACCCGGCGGCAAATCGGCGCATCTGCTGGAGCGTGATCCGAGCCTGCGCCTGCTGGCGCTGGATATCGACGCGCGCCGTCTGGCCCGGGCACGTGACACTTACACCCGCACCGGTGTGGGCGAGCATGTGCAGACCCTGGTCGCCGATGCCAGCGATCCCGGTTCGTGGTGGGACGGCGTGCCGTTCGACGCGATCCTGCTGGATGCGCCATGTTCGGCCACGGGCGTGATCCGCCGCCAGCCGGATGTGATGTTCCACCGTCGCGCCGAGGACGTCGATGCACTGGTGGGCGTGCAGGCGCGCCTGCTGGAAGCCTGCTGGTCGATGCTGCGCCCCGGCGGCGTGCTGCTGTACGCCACCTGCTCGATCCTGCGCGCCGAGAACATCGATCAGGTGCGTGCGTTCCTGAAGTGGCATCCGGACGCGGTGGCGCAGCCGCTGGGCGATGCGTTCGGCGTGGATTGCGAAGGCGTGGCACGCCAGCGACTGCCTGGTGACAACGATGCTGACGGTTTCTTCTACGCGCGTCTGATAAAAGCAGCCTGACCCCCGCTGCCGTTTCGAGTCCCATGCTGAAGACCCACGCGTCGCGCCAGACGTGGTTGTTCGTGGTGGTGGCCCTGCTGGTGCTGGGGGCCGGGCTCGGTCTCCGCGATCCGTGGCCCTCTGACGAACCACGCTTCGCGCTGGTGGCCAGGCAGATGGTCGACAGCGGTTATTGGTTGTTCCCGCATCGCGGTACCGAGCTGTATTCGGACAAGCCGCCGATGCTGATGTGGTGGCAGGCCTCGCTGTATGGCCTGGTTGGCCACTGGCGCGTGGCCTTCCTGCTGCCCTCGCTGCTGGCCGCATTGGGCACGCTGTGGTGCGTGGTCGATCTGGGGCGCCGGCTGTGGACGCGGCAGGTCGGGCTCTGCGCAGGGTGGGCACTGCTGTTCGCGCTGCAGTTCACCTTCCAGGCGAAAAAGGCGCAGATCGATCCGCTGCTGGTGCTGTTCATCACCCTGGCCAACTATGGCCTGCTGCGCCACCTGCTGCTGGGCCCGGCCTGGCGCTGGTGGTGGCTGGGCTGGTTCTTTGCCGGTATCGGGGTGATCACCAAGGGCGTGGGCATGCTGGCGCTGCTGATGATCGTGCCGGCGGCCATCGCTGCAGCCCTGCAGTGGCCCCGCGTTTCCCTGCACGCACGCGATGGCCGCTTCTGGCTGGCACCGCTGGCCTTCCTGCTGGCGATATCGCTGTGGCTGGCGCCGATGCTGCTGGCCGCGCTGGGCACCGGATCGGACGAGTACCGCGGCTACATCAACGACATCCTGGTGCGGCAGACGGCCCGCCGCTACACGCAGTCCTGGGACCATCACCAGCCGTGGTGGTACTTCTTCGGTGTCATGCCAACGATGTGGATACCCGCGTTCCTGGCGCTGCCATGGGCGATCCCGGCGTGGCGGCGGCGCCTGTGCCGCCGCGATCCACGCTACCTGCTGCCGCTGGCCTGGTGGTTGCTGGTCGTGCTGTTCTTCTCGATTCCCCAGGGCAAGCGTGATGTCTACATCCTGCCGGCGCTGCCGATGTTCTGCCTGGCGCTGGCGCCGCTGCTGCCCGGGCTGCTGAAGCGGCGCGATGTGCAGCGCGTGCTGGGAGGGTTTGCCGCGTTGCTGGCACTGGGATTGAGCCTGGTCGGGGCGCTCGCGTTGCTGGGTGATCCGCGCTTCGAGGTGAACCTTGCCCATGGACGCGGATTGCCGCCCGGCGCGACCGATGCACTGGCGTGGACGATCTTGGCGATGGGGCTCTGGGGTGGCTTGAGCCTGGTGGTGACCGGCTGGCGTCGAAGCCACCTGGCGCTGCTATCGACCCTGGCCGTGGCCTGGGTGCTCTACGGCCTGTTCGGTTACCCGTTGCTGAATGATTCAAGCTCTGCGCGTGGTCTGATGCGTGACGTCGGCGCGCGTCTCGGGCCAGGCGCGGAACTGGGGCTGGTGGCCTGGAAGGAACAGAATCTGCTGATGGCGGACCGCCGCGCGGCGACCTTTGGATTCGAGAACCGCTGGCATGAACAGCTGCAGGCGGCCGTGCGCTGGCAGCGGCTGGTTCCGCAGCACCGCTGGCTGCTGGTGAACGAAGATGCGATGCAGGCCTGCATTGACCGTGCGCAGGCCGAAATGGCGGGCATTTCCAATCGTCGCCGCTGGTGGCTGGTGCCTGCCGACGCGGTCGCCGGCACCTGCCGGCCGTCGGCGGCGGAACTCGAGCACGAGCGCCGCCTGCAGGGGCCCGGCCTTACCGATTGAGCGTTCGGGCAATGTGGCTCAGGTGCTGGCCAAGGCGGCGTGATAGCTGGCCAGGGTCGCCCCGGCGAAGGTCTGCAGGCCGAACTCACGCTCTGCATGGCGGCGGGCGGCCATGCCCATCGCCGACAGCGCCTGGCGTTGTTCATACATCGCCTGCACCTGTGCGGCGATGGCGGCCACGTTGCGGGTGGGCACGACCCAGCCGTCGACTCCCTGCTCGATGTTTTCCGGCAGCCCCGCGTAGTCGCTGACCAGCATCGGCCTGGCGCTGGCCATCATTTCGCGGCAGGCGAAGGAAATTGTTTCGATGTCGTTGGACAGCACGAAGCCGACGTCGCCGGCGGCGATCAGTGGGCGCGTATCGGCCAGCAGTCCGGTGAAGTGGACCTGCGTGGCGACATCGCCGAGGGCCTGCACCTGCGCGCGTTGCTGCGCGTTGGGCAGGTGACCTGCGACCGCCATGTGTACGTGCGGCCGGATCGCGTCGGGGAGCAGGGCAATGGCCTGCGCAAGGTCGATCCAGCCCTTGTAGTCATCGGTGCCGGCGTTGCTGACCAGCAGCAGCGCATCCGGGTCCTGCGTCCATTGCTGCCGCATTGCCTGGCCGGCGTCGGCCGGCAGCGGCGCGAAGCGGTCCAGGTCGACGCCGTTGCGGACCACATCGATCGGGCAGCGCCGGTACGGGCCCTGCTCCAGCAGGCGCCCGGTGTGTGCCGAAACCGCAATCACGCGGTCGGTGGCCCAGCGGGCCCTGAAGGCATTGCCAAGCGTACGGGTGGGCTTGCTGTTGTGCTTGGTCAGGATGATCGGCGGGCGGCGCATGCCGAGCAGTCCCTGCATCACGAAGCGGTGATCACGAGCACCGTTGGCGTGGACCAGGTCGATGCCCTCGTCCCGCACCAGCCGGCGCAGCGCATGCTGTTCGGCCAGTTGTCGTGGCAAGGTCGGCAGGCCGCTGCCAAAGGCCATCGGCAGCGGGGTGGCGATTCCTTCCTCGGCCACCGTGCGCAGCAGGCGGCTGTCGGCGGGGGCTGCGACATGGAGCGTGTGCTGGCCATGCAGGGCGCGCGCCAGGGACACGATGTACGTGGTGTGGCCGCCACCGTCGCCATAGTGGAAGTTGGTGTACAGGATTTTCATGGGGGATCTTCAGGCAACGCGCGGCAAGTGTGACACAGCCGGCTCAGGGCCGTTCCACAGGGGCTGGAGGATCGGCCACCGCCTGGCCGTTGCCCAGCATCCACAGCATGATGGTCTTCTGCCGTACGTAGTTGGCACGCACATAGGCATAGACCAGGCCGTGCCAGCCGTCGCGGAAGCCGCCGCGGAACAGGAAGCCACGCCAGAACCGCCAGGCCGGCGCCAGCACCAGCTTGCCCAGCGTGGCGCGCTTGCCACGCGCGAACTCGTGCTCGGCCATCATCCGCGCATACTTCTCGGTCTTGGCCAGCTGCTGCTGCAACGATCGATAGGGATAGTGGATGAGATCGCCGCGCAGGGTGCCGACGCTGCCGTCGACGCTGGCCGCCTCGTGGATCTCGCGCTTGCCGCGCCAGCCGCCCTGGCGGCGGTCGAACAGGCGCATCACCCGGTCCGGGTAGGCATTGCCGTGGCGCAGGAACCTGCCAAAGTACTCAGACAGGCGGGCGAAGCGGTAGCCGGCGTGGCCGGCGAAGCCGCCGTCACGGGCCTGTTCGATGGCCGCACGCAGCTCGGGGCTGATGCGCTCGTCTGCATCCAAACACAGTACCCAGTCGTGGCTGGCCTGCTCGACGCAGAACGCCTTCTGGCTGCGGAAGCCCTCGAACCGACGCTGCAGCACGCGGGCACCGGCCGCCTCGGCGATGGCCACGGTCGCATCGGTGGACTGCGAGTCCACCACCACGATCTCATCGCAGAAGGCCAGCGAGGCCAGGCAGTCGCCGATGCGCCCGGCCTCGTTGAACGCGATAATGCACGCCGAGATGCGAGGCCGTTCGATGGGAGCGGTCGTGGAGGACATGATGGCCGGGTACCTGTTGTTTGCGACGGAGCGCTATGCGCTGCCTATTCTCGCCCCGTTGGCGCAGGCGTTGCACGCGTCCGGGCAGGAGGTTGCGGCCTGGTTCGAAGGCGGCGCGGCCGGCAGCAGCCTGCCGGGGGTGGCCAACGTCGGCCTGAAGCAGGCCCTGGCAATGCGCCCGCGGGCGGTGTTCAGCGCGGCGAACTGGGTGCCGACCTTCCTTTCGGGGGCCAAGGTGCAGCTGTTCCATGGCTTCAATGTGGAAAAGCGCGACAGCGCGCGCGGCCACTTCCGGGTGCGCGGCATGTTCGACCTGTACTGCACGCAGGGGCCGGCCACCACCACACCGTTCCGCGAGATCGCGGCCCAGCAGGGCCATTTCGCGGTGGCCGAGACCGGCTGGCCGAAGCTGGACCCGCTGTTCCGCGATGACGGTGGCGAGAGCGCCGCACTGCGCGCGCCGGCCGGCGATCGCCCGGTGATCCTGTTTGGTTCCACCTTCACCGAGCGGCTGAGTGCGGCACCGCACCTGCATGCGCAGATCGCCGCCGATATCGCTGCCGGTGGGCGCTACTGGCTGCTGACCCTGCATCCCAAATGTCCGCCGGAACTGTTCGAGCGCTACCGCGCGCTGGCCGGTGCCAATGCCCGCTTCATCGAGCCGGAGCAGGTGATGGCCGCGCAGCGCGCCGCCGATGTGCTGGTGTCGGACACCTCGTCGATCGTTTCGGAGTTCATCGTCCAGCACAAGCCGGTGGTGACCTTCCGCAACCGCGTGCCGAAGCCGCACATGATTGATTTCGACGACCCGGCACAGCTGCCGGCGATGCTGCAGCGCGCGCTGCATCCGGATGCCGCGCTGCAGGCGGAAATCGTGCGTTACGCCGATGCCATCCATCCGTACCGCGACGGCCTGTCCAGCGAGCGGGTAATCGCGGCCACCGAGGATTTCCTGTCCGGTGAAATGGGTGCGCTGCGCCGCAAGCCTCTCGGCAGCTGGGTGCGCGATCTGCAGATCCGAAGGGACCTGGGCTATTGGGGCCCCTCGCAGCGATGATGCCTCGCTGACCCTGCTCGCGGCCGGCACGACCTGATCCAGGCCGGGATCCGACCCCGCATCACCAGCGCAGTTTGCGCCGCGCCAGCGCGGCCGCCAGTTGATCCATCGCCTGCTGTGCCTGTGCCTGCGGCAGATGGTGCAGGGTGAGTGCCACGTCGCCATGCGCACCGGCGGTATCCAGTTGCAGGCTGCTGGTGCCCAGCACCTTGTCCAGCGGTGAACGCTGCAGGCGCAGGCCCTGCACCTTGTCCAGCTCGGCCCAGCGCCACCAGCGTTTCCACCAGCCGCCGCGCACGGCCACATAGTGCTCGTCCAGATACCAGCCCATGCGTGCCATCTGACGGTGTGCGACCAACAACGCGACCGGCAGCCAGGCCAGCACGACCAGGCCCCATGGGCCCCAGCGCCAGTACGCGGCGGCGGCCAGCAGCGGCACCAGCAGCAGCGCGCCCAGGCACAGCCGCCACCAGCCACGCTGCGGGATGGACTGCCATTGCGCCGGTGGCCAGTGCAGCTGGGGGAGCAGGTGCTGCACCAGTTGCGTGCAATGCTCGCGGGTTGCCAGCGGCGCCAGTTCGCGCAGGGCGCGGTCCTCATCACGCGAAGGGCCACCGGCGGCACTGTCGATGCGCAGCTGGCGCAGCCCGAACCAGCGCTGCAGGGTGCCTTCGCGCAGCGTCCAGGCCTGGATGCGGCGACGTGCCACGCTGCTGCGGGTGCGGCTGAGCATCCCGGCCGACACCGTCAGGCGGCGGTCCTGCTCGACGAGGGTGAAGCCGTGGTAACGCAACAGGGTCAGCACCACTGACAGCACGCGCAGCGCCAGCCAGCCCAGCAGCAGGGCCGCCGCCGCCAGCAGCAACGCGCCGGTCACGCCGGGATGCAGGTGGCTGGCATAGCCGAAGGCCTCGCGGCCGCCGCGCTGGATGGCATCGTCCATCACCGGCCGTGGCACGGTCTGGAACAGGACGCCGAACGCGGCCACTGCCAGTGCCCAGCCGCGGTTGGAGAGCAGTCCCATGCGCACCACGTCCCAGCTGGACAGTCGCAGCAGTACGCGTTCGCTGTCGACGTCGGCAATGGGCGGTGCATCGACGGCGTCGTTGGCCTGCGGCGCCTGCCCGCGCTGGCGGACCAGCCGTTCCAGCGCCAGTGCCTGGTCCAGCTTCAGTACCCGCATCTCCGCTTCAGGGCGCACACCGCCGGCCGATTCCAGGCGCAGTTCGGCCACGCCGAACAGGCGGTGCAGCGGGTTCTGCCGAACTTCCACGTTGTGGATGCGGGCGAACGGGATCTCGCGGCGGTTGCGCGCCAACAGGCCACTGCGCACGGTGATCGCATCGCTGCCGATGCGGTAGCGGTAGCTGAGGTACTGCAGCACCGACACCAGGACCAGGGCGGCAATTGCCGTCAGCGGAATCAGCTGCGCCCACATCGGATCGCGGTCGCCGCGCTGGCCGAACACCAGCAGAGCGACCAGTGGCAGGAAGTAATGGCGCAGCTGCATCAGCAGCACGAACAGCCACGACCACGGGTGCAGGCGGTGGTCCTCGGTACCGGCGGGCAGCGGTGCAGGCAGGGGCGGCGGCAGGCTCACAGGGCGTCGGCGTCCTGGTCGAGCTGGTGGGACAGGGTGTCGCGCAGGCGCTCGGCGTCGGCCTGGTCCAGGCCGCTCACGGTCACCGCGCTCATGCGGGTGCCGGCGGTGTGCACGATCAGCGTGGCCAGGCCGGCACGGCGCTCCAGCGGGCCCCGGCGCAGATCGAGATGCTGCACCCGCGAAAGCGGGATGCGCGTCTCCAGCTGCCACATGAGGTCGCGGCGCAGGCCCAGGCCCTGTGCGTCCAGCCGCCAACGGGTGCGGACCAGGCGTCGACGGCCCAGCCACGCACCAAAAGCCACACCCATCAGCAGCCCGGCTGCAGCGGTCCACAGGCCACCGGGCAGATCGAAGAACCACGCCGCCGCCGCCAGTGGCAGGCCCGGGACGAACAGGCCGCCAAAGGCACCTTCCAGTGCGGCCAGGCGGGCTGCGCGTTGCGGCAGTGACTGCCAGTCGGTGGCGGGTGGTGCAGGAATCGTGGCGTCGGTCACGCGGGCTCCGTCAGGCAGCAGGGCGGGCGGTAGCGGCCGTGGCCGCACCGCGCAGACGGTAGCAGGTCGGCTGCGTTACTGGGCAGCCTGGATCAGCGCATCGACATCCAGCAGGTGGCCGGCACGGTCGGCCTTGGTGCGCAGGTAGTTCTCGTTCTCGGCAGTGATCTCGCCGGTGACCGGAATGCAGTCCAGCACTTCGATGCCAGCATTGCGCAGGCGCTGTGCCTTGGTCGGGTTGTTGCTGAGCAGCGCCACGCGCGAAATGCCCAGGCCACGCAGCATCGCCACCGCGCTGCCGTAGCGCCGCTCGTCGGCACCGAAGCCCAGCTGCGCATCGGCGTCGATGGTATCCAGGCCGTCGTGCTGGTAGCCATAGGCGCGCATCTTGGCGGCGATGCCGGTGCCGCGGCCTTCCTGGTCCAGGTACAGCAGCACGCCACCGCCCAGTTCCTTCAGCTTGCGCAGCCCGCGCCGCAGCTGGTCGCCGCAGTCGCACTTGAGCGAGCCGAACAGGTCGCCGGTCAGGCACGAGGAGTGCACGCGTACCGGTACCACCGACGACAGGTCCGGTTCGCCGACGATGATCGCGACCTGGTCGCGCTGGGCCACGCCGCCGCGGAACACCGCGAAGGTGGTCATGCCGACGTCGCGCAGCGGTACCGGCGAACGCGCCACCAGTTCGTAGTCGTGGGCCGCATGTGCTGCGCCTTCGGCCAGGTCGCACAGGGCCACCTCGGCGGCACCGTCGAACGTGTGGTCATCCACGTCCAGGCGCACCGCGACCATCGCCGGCAGCAGCAGGCCCAGGCGGGCCAGCTCCACCGCGCCGGCATCGAAGGCGTCGCCGGCCGCCCAGCCGTCGGGCATGGGGCCGGGCTCGCGCAGGTAACCCAGCGAGGGCAGGGTATCGAAGGCAATGCCAGCCAGCGGCAGGCGCGCGCCTTCCGGTGCTTCCACGCCGAGCACGCGGGCGCGGGTCGCGGTCAGGAACAGGTAGTGGCGCTCGCGCGCGGCACCGGCGAACGTGGCAAAGCTGCTGGCAGTGGCGCTGTCCAGTGCAATCACCGCCAGGCGCTGGCCCTGGCCATCGTGGAGCAGTACCGGGCGACCGGCACGCAGTTCGGCCACCGCGCGTTCGCAGCGGATCGCGGCGGGATCGCCGAACAGGGAAGAGGCAGCAGGCATGGCAGGACCGGGGGAGGCGGACATCGCAGTCTCTATGGGGGCGCCGGCGTCGTATTCAACGTGGTGCGGCCGCCGGTCGCAGGGGCCGGACGGGCCCGCATGGTGCGACCGTCAGTGCGGATGCTCTTCGGTCGCGTACGGGTCTTCCTCGCCGCTGCCCGGTGGCCGCAGCGTATAGCGCTTGTAGGTCCATTGGTACTGCGTCGGGTCGCGGCGGGCGATGCGCTCGATGCCGGCGTTGAGCGCGGTGGCCGCCACCTGCGGGTCCGGGTCGGCCACGGCCGGGTCGGTCGGCTCGATGTGCAGGGCGAATTCCATGTCCGGCCCAACGCGCTCGCACCAGCCATACAGCACGGTGGCGCCGGTGCGCTCGGCCAGCCGGTTGACCAGGGTCATGGTCAGTGCCTGCACGCCGAAGAACGGCACGAACACGCCGTCGCCGGCCTTGGGCTGCTGGTCGGGCAGGATGCCGGTGGCACCGCCGTCCTTGAGCACCTTGAACAGCTGGCGCACGGCCGGCCCTTCGGCGCGCACCTGCTGTACGTTCTGGCCGCCGCGCACCAGCTGCAGGAAGGCATCGCTGGCCTCGTCCTCCGGCGGCTTGTAGACGATGGCGATCTGCCCGCGCGAGGCCAGCCACTGGTTCAGCAGCTCCCAGTTGCCGAAGTGCGGCGCGGCCACGATCACGCCCTTGCCGCTGGCCAGGGCGGCGTCGTACAGGGCCTCGCCATGGCGCTGCTTCAGGTGCAGGCGCAGGTTGTCGGCCGGCGCCTGGCTCCACAGCCGCAGGGTTTCGATGGCCTGCAGCGCGGTGGAGCGCAGCAGATCACGGTGCAGGCGGTCGCGCGCGGCGCCATCCAGTTCCGGGTAGGCCAGTTCCAGGTTGCGCCGGGTGACGCGGCTCTCACGGGCATTGAGGGCGATCCATGCCCACGCCAGGGCGCGCGCGAACGCCCGCAGGAGCGGCCAGGGCAGGCGGGCGAACAGGGTGGTGGCGCGGTAGACCAGCCGGGCTTTGCGTTGCGGATTCATCGGCGCCAGTTTAGCCAAGGGCGCTGCTATCGTGGCCGGCCCTGTTCATTGGAAGCCCACGATGCTCGTCCTGATCCAGCGTGTCAGCCAGGCCGCCGTCCATGTCGACGATGAGGCCGTGGGGCAGATCGGCCCTGGCCTGTTGGCCCTGGTCGGCATGGAGCCGGGCGATACCGAGGCCCAGTTGCGGCGGATGGCCGAGCGCCTGCTGGGCTACCGGGTGTTCGCCGACGAGGCCGGGAAGATGAACCGCTCGCTGCGCGATACCGGCGGCGGCCTGCTGCTGGTCAGCCAGTTCACCCTGGCCGCCGACACCCGTTCGGGCATGCGGCCGAGCTTCACCACGGCCGCGCCGCCGGAAGAGGCTGAACGCGGGTTCAACCGTTTTGTCGAGATCTGTCGTGAAAATCACGCGCCAGGGGTGGAAACGGGCCGATTTGGTGCCCATATGGTCGTCAGCCTGGTCAATGACGGTCCCGTGACCTTCCTTCTCCGGCCCTGAGCCTGCGGGACCACCGCCCGGCAGGCAGGGCCCCGGGCTGGTATAATGCTACGTTCCCTATTTCTCCCTGCCGGTGGCGCGAGCACTACATGGCCAACGAACGTCCTGCCCAATCCGAAATCAAGCAACTGATCAGCAAGGGCCTGGAACAGGGCTACCTGACCTACGCCGAAGTCAATGACCATCTGCCGGACGACATGGTCGACCCGGAACAGATCGAAGACATCATCGGCATGATCAACGGCATGGGCATCGATGTCCATGAAGTTGCGCCGGATGTGGAAACCCTGCTTCTCAACGATGGCAACACCGGCAACCGCGAAGTCGATGACACCGCGGCTGAAGAAGCTGCCGCCGCGCTGAGCGCGCTCGACACCGAAGGTGGCCGTACCACCGACCCGGTGCGCATGTACATGCGCGAAATGGGCACCGTCGAGCTGCTGACCCGCGAAGGCGAAATCGCTATCGCCAAGCGCATCGAGGAAGGCCTTTCGCAGGTCCAGGCGGCCCTGGGCCAGTTCCCGGTTTCGGTCGAGTCGCTGCTGAACGACTACGAAGCCCACAAGGAAGGCAAGAAGCGCCTGGCCGAAGTGATCGTCGGCTTCAACGACCTGGTCGACGAAGAGCCGGCGCCGCCGGCGGTCGCTGCCGATGACAGCGCCGATGCGGACGCCGAAGGCGACGAGGACGAGGACGACGATGTCGACGGTGGCGATGAAGAAGCCGCACCGACCGGTCCGGATCCGGAGGAAGTCGCCGCGCGCATGCAGGCGCTGAGCGATGCCTTCAACGCCTTCAAGAAGGCCGCGACCAAGGGCGACAAGAAGAACCTGCCGCGCCTGCGCGAAGAAATGTCGGCGGTGTTCGTCACCCTGAAGCTGCCGCTGCCGCTGACCGACGTGCTGACCAAGCAGCTGCGCGACACCATGGCATCGATCAAGGCCCATGAGCGCCGCGTGCTGAACCTGGCTACCGTTACCGCCCGCATGCCGCGCAAGGACTTCATCCGTTCCTGGGAAGGCAACCAGACCAACCTGGAGTGGGTGGAAGACGCACTGAAGCGCAAGCAGAAGTGGTCCTCGGCGCTGCGCGAAGTGAAGGACCAGATCATTGCCGAACAGCAGGCGACGATCGACATCGAGACGCTGACCCAGCTGGACCTGGAAGAGCTGAAGGAAATCAGCCGTGCCATGGCCTACGGTGAAGCCAAGGCACGCAAGGCCAAGAAGGAAATGGTCGAGGCCAACCTGCGCCTGGTCATCTCCATCGCCAAGAAGTACACCAACCGTGGCCTGCAGTTCCTCGACCTGATCCAGGAAGGCAACATCGGCCTGATGAAGGCCGTGGACAAGTTCGAATACCGCCGCGGTTACAAGTTCTCGACCTATGCCACCTGGTGGATCCGCCAGGCGATCACCCGCTCGATCGCCGACCAGGCACGCACCATCCGTATTCCGGTGCACATGATCGAGACGATCAACAAGTTGAACCGCATTTCCCGCCAGATGCTCCAGCAGTACGGCCGCGAGGCCACGCCGGAGGAGCTGGCCAAGGAAATGGACATGCCGGAAGACAAGATCCGCAAGGTGATGAAGATCGCCAAAGAGCCGATCTCGATGGAAACCCCGATCGGCGACGACGAGGATTCCCATCTGGGCGACTTCATCGAGGACACCAACGTGGAGTCCCCGATCGAGAACACCACCAACATCAATCTGTCTGAAACCGTGCGCGACGTGCTGGCCGGCCTCACCCCGAGGGAAGCCAAGGTGCTGCGCATGCGCTTCGGCATCGACATGAACACCGACCATACGCTGGAAGAGGTCGGCAAGCAGTTCGACGTGACCCGCGAGCGCATCCGCCAGATCGAAGCGAAGGCCCTGCGCAAGCTGCGTCACCCGAGCCGCTCGGAGCAGCTGCGCAGCTTCCTTGATATCGATTGATAGCCAGCGGCTGTTGAAGCATTGAGAGGAACCCCGCCTGGTGCGGGGTTTTTCTTTTTGGGATGGCGTGTGCTTTGCTCGGCTGCTGTTCGCAGTGACGTATCCGGCTACGCACGTGAACGCACGCAGGCCTCATTGCCGAGCCTTGTGACGCAACTGGCTTGAGAATTGTTGAGGCCTTCGCCGCGTTTCGCTGCCGGGGGAAGTGGTCATTCAGCCGAAACCCCAGGTGCCTCAATGAAATGAGTAGTCGGATGGGCGTGATAAGTGCACGCAATGTCGCATTCACCAATTGAAGCCTCTAGCCTTCCTTCCACACAGTCCTCCGCAGGTGCTCAACACACCGTCGTAGGCGGACTGTCTGCCGCAACAGCAGGCAATCCACGGTCAAACCGCAGCTCTCGCCATTTCGGTGAGCCCAAGGGTTTCTGGCCGGGTGGCGCGCAGCCATACAAGACCCTGCAAGGGGAAAGCTGCGGGCGGCCCTACGACCGTGTTGAAGCACCCGGTCGCCTCTCTCAACAGGAGGCGGAAGAGGTTCGACGAATCGTAGGAGAGTGAGTATGGGGCTGACGGAGATTGACGGTGGATGCGGCGGGGGTGGCTCGGATACGCGTGGCTGCGACTTTCCCCCGTTGTTGGACTGGGACGATGTGTTGCGTGATGAGCGCGAGGATCCATTGGGGTTCGCCCGACGAGCGACGTTGGCATTGCTGACACAGTCCGGTGCCGGACTGCTTGCTGGCTTCAGTGGCGACAACCAGATTGGGCTGGAAGAAGCCAGAGGGACGGTGGCGTTGTTCCAGGCACACCTGCGGCGTCAGGCGTGGTTTGCGGAAGCGGCGGAGAAACGGTTGGGGCGCGTTGCTGAAGTTCTTGCTGCTGCCGGGTAGCCGATCATGCGCGGCCTCCACTACACTGTGACGCTGCGCAGGGCCTATAGCTCAACGGTTAGAGCAGGGGACTCATAATCCCTTGGTTTCAGGTTCGAATCCTGATGGGCCCACCATATAATCATCCAGCGTTGTCTAGGTTAGTCCAGACGTTGGTCATAAGCCGGCAAATTGCGGGTTTTTTTGTACGTGCCTGTCCTGGGTCGTCCGATTGAATCGGACAGAAATGCGAGTCAGGCTGTGAGTCACAGGGTCAGCCACGGGGCGTCTGACTTACAAATGTTGACTCGCATATGCTCACCGACACTAAGCTGCGCACACTCAAGCCGCGCGAAAGCGCATACTGAATTGTAGACACCAATGGCCTGTGCATCGAGGTACGCCCAATGGCGCACAGGTCTGGCGTTATCGATATCGCTATGCCGGCAAGGCGAGCATCATCACGATGGCTGAGTACCCGGCCAGGGTCCGATCAAGAAGCAAGTCAACATCGGGAAGTCTCTCGGAGCTGTCATACCTTCCCGTATCGCGAAAAGGCTTGGAGTAAATGATCGGCACCAACCGGCGCACTTTGATGGGCTTGGTCAGGAGTTCGTGCATTGAGCTAATGAGGCTTGTCTAGAGAGGGTATGTTGAATCACTAAATGCCCCCTGGCTGGCAAAGCCTCCGCCAGCCGTGCCATACGCCCGGGGGTCAGTATCAGCTGATATTGAGATCGAAGCTTGGTCGAGATTTCCGTTTGATTGGCAGGTGTGCTTAACTTGGAGCTAGGAGGGGGGGGGCTTCCGTGTTGCACTATGGAATGGTGATGGGCGCCGTCAGCGCCTTGAAATGTCGGCTGCGCTTTGGCATAGGCCAGCCTAGGGAATGGGGCGCATGACGATCATGCATCCTGCCCGTGCGTGTGGGGCGAGCACCGCTCTGTCCGCGTTCCTGGCGCTACGTGGACTCGTCGCTCCGGACGGCCGTGCACTCTACCGATATGAATGTCGAGCCCCAGAGCTAGAAGCGCTCTCAGCTCCTCTACTCGACCGCCGTTATCCGCTTGAGCAGCGCGTTCGCCTTGTTCCGCTGGTGGCGGCCGAGAACTTCCGCCGAAGCTACCGAGAAGGTCCATGGTCGTGGGAGGACTGCGGCGTTGCGGTCGCAACACTCCGGCGTCTTGCAGGGCTGCAGTTCGGCCCCCTCCTACTGAAAGCACTCTCGTACTGGAACCTGATGGTCATCCGCGGTGACGGGATGAGTCACCAGTATCTGGAAACGCTGGTGGTTAATGGCGGCTTTCCTGTGGCCTTTGTGGAAGGCTATTCCGCGCTGCGCTCGCTTTTGAAGCGCCTGATTCGAGAATACGTTCGGGGCGGAGAAGGCGCCGCAGTACAACGCGCCGGACTTGAGATTCCTATCTCCAGGCTCCCGAGAAGCTACCGGCAATCCCATGATTTCGAACAGCTCTGTGTCGAGGTGGCCGGAGCAGCGTCCATGCTCGCACGGGAATTTGACCCTCAGAAGCATTCACTTTTGGAGTACCTCGACAGCATTCCGGACTTGCAGTCGCGCTTGCCGTTCCGTCTTGACTCGGAAGCGGCAAAGCAGCTATTGCGAGAGCTCCTGGAGACGGCGCGTCAGGCAACGTCCTCAGGCGCGCTAGATAGTGCAATATGCGTTCGCGAACTACACCACCTAGGCGACGCGTGGCAATGGATGACGAAACTCGCCCCGCTTCCGGACTCGCTCGATTTGCCGGATGGAGATACCCCGGCTGTACTGAAGTTGGGAGTGACGGCGGACGGTATCTCCGTCCGCCCACTTGCTTCGCTGTCGCGGCAACCCAGCGGTCGATACCTCGTCCGGCCGCGCCCCACTGCCTCTCAGCTCGGAATTCCGTCTCCTTTCGATGCTCCTGATATATCCGTTGGTCTGATAGCCGCCGCGGCCGGCTGCGCATTCCTATTGCCCGTACGAGACGGCGACGCACTTGATGCATCGATGCCGTGGGTCTTCGTTCCTAGCGATGTCCCCGTGCCGGGGGCGTCGATTGATCGCTGGCGTTTCCTCACGCAAGGCGACGGGCGAGCGCGCGACGTGCATGTTCTGGTTTGCGTTCCGCAGGACGCGATCATCGAGGGAGAGGTTACGGAGCGAGGTCAGATCCAGTTTCCGAGCGGGTTACGTAGGCTTGCGCAAACAGAAGGGCGAATTTCAGTTGAGTGCGGAGGTGAGGTCTATGACGTACGCGCCTCAAGTCTGGAAGAGTCTTTGCTGATTGATCTGCGAGGACGTCGGTTGGCAGTCCATTCGCCCGATGCGGGAACGGTCTTCGCGGGGGCGCCAACGGCCGAATTACGCGACGCCCCGGTGGCTGTCCTTGAATGGAAGTCGGCCCTGGGAGACACATGGTCGAATCAACTAAAAGGTGCACTTGGACTGGTGACGTACCGAGCCCGCGTGGGTGACGCGATCGTCGCGAGGCGGAAGGCGTTAGTGCTGCCGGCCGACTTCAAGGTGACATTCCAATCAAGTGACTCGTCCAAGTTCCGGCTGACCCTGGCTCCGGGCTGGCTTGTTGGTGGAGTGATTAAGCCGACTCCGGTCACCGATAGCCCGGGACAATGGACCGTGCCAGCAGACGCATCGCCGGGGAGTGTGGCGCGGGCGACCGTGCTTCTGCGCCCGCCGCCGTCCGTTTCCCGTTCGCTCGCGTCGATCGAGCTGAATTCCCATGCGCAGACAAGCGGGTTTCGCGAGACCGTCTCTGGCGCTCCTGCACCGCCGAGGACAAGCCTCGACCGTGTTGGCCACTACGAGGCTTGCCTCGCTAAACGGGCGGGCAGGCTTATATTTGTCAGCTGGGGTGGGAATCAGACCATGCCAGTCGTCTGCGAACTGGACCATGGCATCTCCTATGGCTTGCCTCTGTCGTGGATCTCAGAAGAGTTGCGCGAGCTGGATGCCAGCCGCCACGGCGCGGATGGGCGTATGCGCATCGAGATGATCGATGAGGGGCGGGCTACCTCGCTCGACGTGGCGCCTGTGCGCTTGCTGCGCCAAGGGAATCGCATTCTGGTGGATGCCGATGGCGAAAGCGTGCCCGAACAACTTGAATTGACGGCGAGGCATTTCTCGCACGATGAGTGCATACGACTTGAGCGCGACATTGAGGGTGAGGATGCCTGGTGCCTGAGTGACACACTACAACCGGGATGGTCGCTAATTGCCGCCAACCTGTCATCCATTCGCCCGCTCGCCATCAAGATTGAAGGTGACTTTGTGTCTTCTGGGGCGAGCGTCACTGCGTCGCTGCTACAGGAAGATGCCTCTCAGAGAGAGCGTAAGAAAGCGCTGATTAGGCATCTGTCGTCCGTAGTTTCGCAACCGCTAGAGGCGAATAACCAGGCCGAGATTGCGTTCATCGATCGATGGCTGCAGCGTTTCCGAGACGTCCCGGGACCATATCTCGATGTCGTCGGAGGGCTGTTAGGGTCGTCAGAGGTGGCCCTGCGACTGCTTGCTTATTCCGGCGCATCGAATGCGAACTCATTTGCTCAGCGTGCACGTGATGAGCCGCTTTGGTGGCACTTGATCCCCACATCCGCTTGGAGGTCGCTGGCTGATTGGTGGGCTGGGGCTATGGACGGCAAGTATGGCGGACACAGCGTCGAACCTGCCGTGTTTGATGGTGTCGTTAATGCGTGTGCGGATTGCCTCCATGTATCAGAGGAAGACCGGGCGGTATTTGCCGGTGTACTTCAGAACGTCGTGATTTGTTGTCGCCTCACGTCGCCGCAAAAGGCTCACTTCGCCGCAGGAGCCAGAGCGCGTCTGGGCGACCAGCTGAAACAGTGGAGCCAATGCTTGGCCGCCGCCGTAGAAGGTGGGGCACAGCTTCCTCCGCTACCGGGTGTTCTTGCGGCATCTCGTGATGCCGCAAGATTGCTACCCGGTGCGACACCGCGCCAATGCGATGACGAACGTCTTCCTTACCTAGTAGCACCAGCCGTGTGCGCAACCATGTCGGAAACGGGCGACGTTTCCGCCGACCTACGACGCGAGCTAGTGCTCGCTCGCCGTTTCGATCGAAGCCTCTTTGACACCCTATTTGCGACTGCCCGGATTCATCTCGCCTGCACATGAAAACACAAGATGCATTGAAGATCGCCCCTCTTTTGCAAGCACTTCCGGCCCGCGTAGCGGATGCGGCAGTAAGCATGCTCCGTCCAGCAAGCGCTTCGCTGCGTACGCTGCTACATGCCACCTTCGCGGCACCCGCGGGAGGCGACATTGGCATTACGGCTGATCCTGCGTTCGAGGCGATGTTTGGCTGGAAGCAGGCGGACAGAACGCTCGAGAATCTCGTAAATGATGGCTTGCTGGATGCGTCGTTCGTCGAGGCGATCGGACAGCCTCCGGAGCGATACGCTAAGGAATATTCGTTCCCGAAGACCCGCCAGCCTTTCACCCACCAGCTTGCGGCCTGGCAGGCCGCCCTCCAAGAACGCAAGCATGTGCTTGTCTCCAGCGGTACAGGCTCGGGTAAGACCGAATCATTCCTATTCCCGATCCTGAGCGAGCTCTCCCGCCAGTCTTCGAGCGGGCAGGCGGATGAAGGCGTGCGCGCACTGTTTATCTATCCACTCAATGCATTGATTCGGAGCCAGCGGGAGCGGCTTGCCGCTTGGACCGAGCCATTTGGAGGTCGGATCCGTTTCTGCTTGTACAACGGCAGGCTTGAGGATGAACTTCCCGCCCACAAGCGGAAGAGCTTCTCTGTGGCGGAGGTGCCAGATCGAAAGCACCTTCGTCAAAGTCCTCCGCAGTTGCTCATAACTAATACGACGATGCTCGAATACATGCTAGTTCGGCATGTCGATGCACCGATTCTGCAGAAGTCGCGCGGAAGACTGCGCTGGATCGTCATTGATGAGGCGCACTCGTACATGGGAACGCAGGCTGCCGAACTTGCGCTCCAGTTGCGGCGCACCATGGAGGCCTTTGGGGTTCTGCCGGAGGACGTTCAGGTTATCGCGACCTCCGCGACGATCGGCGACGATTCGCCGGCCTCCGATGAGGCATTGCGCAGGTTCCTAGCGGACCTGTCAGGCGTTCTGATTGAGCGTGTTGCAGTGGTTCGGGGGCGTCGCGCGGTGCCGGAGCTCGGCAATGTCGACTCTCCGGGCCTTGGCCTAGACTCGCTCGAGAAAATCGATGATGCGTTTGAGTTATTCAACCACCTGACAGGCAGCAAGACTGCGCTGCAGCTTAGGTCGTTCCTGGCGGCCAGCCCACGGAGCCTATCCGAGGTCGCGAGTCACCTCCAATTGCCCGCCAACGAGGCTGCTCGTTGGATTGACGTGGCGAGCTCCGGCGTCGCGCGTAAAGGCATTTTGGAGGAGGGGCAGGATACGCGCTTCCTCCCAGTTAGATCGCACGTCATGCAGCAAACGGTTGAGGGAGCGTGGGCTTGCATCAACGGCGATTGTCCCGGTCGAGCGAGTCAGGGCCTTGATGAGAAATGGGCATTCGGTTCTGTCTTTCTCAAAGATCGGAGCACATGCGATCATTGCGATTCGAAGATCTTTCCGCTACGTCTTTGCATTCACTGCGGTCACGAATCGCTCGATGCGGAGGCGGCGACATCCAATGGCCAGATGTTTATCCGGGCCGGCGGTGCCAAAGAGAATGAATTCCTGTGCGACGTGGATGGCGCAGATTCGGAGGACAGCGACGCGGCTGCGGATGAAGACATCGCGTTAGACACGGATGGTGGGGCGCGAACCAAGCTCATTCTGCTCCCGCGCCGCTACAAGCAGGCCGATGAGGTCACGCAGATCATTCAGGTCGATCGAAAGACCGGCGAGGCCTATGCGGAATCCTGGCAGACGGAGCTGGTGGCAGCGGAGCATGACCACCTGCGCGAGTGTCCAGTGTGCGACGGTTCCTGGAAGGTGGACCGGGCGCGCAGGGAGCTGCGCGTTTCCGGTCCATTTACATTAGGAACAGTTATTCCCGAATTGTTGCGCTCAGCGCCCGCGGATCCGGATGTCAGCGCTGGGCCCGATGTGCTCCTCGGAGGGCGTCGCCTTCTGGCATTCACCGATAGCCGGCAAGGCACCGCCCGTGGCGCGGTTAGGCTATTCGACCGATCGTTGCGCGACTTCATCCGTTCGGCAGTTCCTCACGCGCTCGCGGAATCGCGTGAGGACGCTATTTCACCGGATGAGCGCGATGTGCAAGAGATGGCGTTGGCGGGATTCTCGCAGCAACTGAAACTGGCTGACACGACCGAGGCGCGACTCCGGCTGGAAGAGAAAATTGCCAAGATTCGCGAGAAGTTGAGTCCAGCGGGTGGTCGATTGGGTTGGCGTGATATGGCGGCGCGACTTGCGGCTAGGAGCGAACTCTCTCACGTGGCGCATTACTTCGATGAGGTTGCGCACATGTTTGGCCAGCCCAGCGCGGCCGCGGATCAGTTGCTGCTGCGCGAATTGTATCGCCGCCCGAAGCGCATGAACTCGCTCGAAACAATGGGTCTTGCGGAGTTGCGCTATCCAGCCCTGGAGTCGCTGACCTCCCCCAACAGCTGGCGCGCAATCGGTGGAACTGATGCGGAGTGGCGCGACTTTCTTTCCCTCGTGATCAGCACGCACGTACGTGAAAACGCTGCGGTCGACATCAGCGAGGACAGCGCCCGGTGGATGGGCGCGCCACTGCTTCCAAAGCGCCTCTATCGGCATCGAGATCTTGTCCCTAGTCGTACGGATGGCCTGTGGGGGCCGCAGATGCGGCCGCTATTGTGGCCAGCTCCATTGCGCGCGGGCCTGCCCCCTCGACATCGTCTTTATCGGCTGCTGTTTGCTGCCTTTGGTCTCAGTCCTGGAGATACGAGCGCGCTCGCTTCCGTCAACACGGTGCTGGATGATGCCTTTAGCTATTTGACGGGGGGCGTGCGTCCTGCCCTCCTGATAGATGGACACGGGTACTTTCTTCGGCTGCAAGACCAGGCGATCGCGGAGCCTGCCAAGCTTTGGCTGTGTCCGGTTACCAATCGCTTGCTCTCGACCACATTGCGTGGGGTTACGCCCCATCTCTCAGGTATCGATGCCGACAAATCACGTGCGCGCGAGGTGGAAGTTCCTCGAATTCCTATGGCGCATTGGCGCGACGGCAACGAGGCATGGACGATGACAAAGCGTCGGGCGTGGCTTGACGCCCAGCCCGCAGTTCGTGGTTTGCGGGGCGAAGGTGTTTGGAACGATGCGATGGACCTCGCATACCTCGGTGCCGAGTTCTTTGCAGTACGCGAGCACTCCGCACAGATAAGCAACACAACCCTGGAGCGCATTACCGAGGAGTTCAAGGCTGGGAAGCTCAATGTGCTAAGCTGCTCCACGACGATGGAGATGGGCGTTGACATCGGTGGCTTGTCCGTAGTCGCCATGACGAATCCGCCCCCCTTGGCCGCCAACTATCTTCAGCGTGCCGGCCGCGCCGGTCGGCGCGGCGAATCCCGCGCACTTGCCTACACCTTGTGCCGTCCAGAGCCGAGAGCGCAGGCGCTGTTTGACGCGCCCGGTGCTTTCCTTTCGCAAGTGACCCGCGTCCCTCGCGTGAGCCTTGAGAGCGCCTTGACCGTTCAACGTCACATCAATGCGTGGCTGCTGGGCTATTTCCTAAACCTTCCCCAGACGCCTCGTGGCGAACGATTGGGAGTCGGGCTCTTCTTCGGAGCGTCCGAAGCGTCCACCGTGATGAGTGCCGGAAGCGATCGTGGCGATGCACAGGCGACACGGCTTTCGGACATGTTGCGCACTCAGACCCTCGAGCCACGCGCGCGGTCCGCACTTTCGACCATCGTACGAGGAAGTGCCTTGGCGAGCTGGGCGTTGGAAGATTTGGCGTACGGGTGTGCCGATGCCTTGGATGCAGTCGCGGATGCATGGTGGGCTGAGTATCTCCCCCTGCTCGATGAGCAGGAGGGTGTGGCCGGTATGGCGCGAAAAGCCATCGGCATGCGGCTCGAATACATGCGTGAGGAGACGCTGCTGTCCTCCCTGGCCACGCGCGGGTTTCTTCCGGCACGCGGCTTCCCGACGCATGTTCGTGAACTGGTGCTGCCGTCGTTCGGAACGCGTGGGGAGCGGACGAAAGATGCAGCGTTAAGTCGCTCCATGGCGATGGCGCTGCGGGAATACCAACCCGGTGCCGACGTCGTCGTTAACGGTGCGAAGTATCGCGTGGGCGGCGTGACCCTTAACTGGAAGCGTCCCGCATCGGAGGATGACGGCCGTTCCTTACAGAATTTCCGATGGTTTGCGCGTTGTCTGCGCTGTGGCGCGGCTTCAGAGGAGAGTCACAGGCCTGTCGCTTGCCGTACATGTGGGGAGAGTGGGGCCACATTGGAGCGGACGGAGTATCTGGAGCCTGCAGGCTTCGCGGTAGGCGCAGAATGTAAACCCACTGACGAGGTTTCGCTGCCCACTTACCGAGCGCTAGAGCCCCCAGCCTTTGCCGTCAGCGCGCCGTGGATGCAGCTTCCACGTGCCATAGGCCGTGTCCGGGCATCAGCTGATAGCGAGATCTTCCATGTTGCGCGCGGAGAGCATCTGGCTGGCTTTGAGATTTGCCTCCAATGCGGTCGTACAGAATCGGCCCGTGCCGATATCACGTCGGCAGCGTTGGATCCGCGGCATCTCCGGCTTCGGCGCGGTGGGCGATGCGACGCAGAAGCTAATCCTTGGTCGATCAAGCGTGTCGGCGCCTTGGGTAGTCGGGAGCTCGGCGATGTGCTTGAGTTGCAGCTTTCCGAAAGCTCGGGACGACTACTCGCGGATCGGGAAACGGCGCTATCAGTGGCAGTGCTGTTGCGAAATGCGACCGCGGAGCATTTGGGCGTCGAGCCGGAAGAGATTGGCTTCGCGTTCCAACGGAGCTTACAAGGCGAAAGCGTGGGACAGTCGATTATTCTCTTCGACCGTGCATCTGGAGGTGCAGGGTACGTTACGAAGGCGGTCGACGACATTGCCTCGCTAGTTCGTCGTGCCGCCGAGCTAGCGCACTGTTCGAAGGACTGCGAACGAGCTTGTACTCATTGCATGTTATCTCATGATACGAAGGATGTAGCCGATCAGCTTGATCGCCGTAAAGCGCTGGCCCTGCTAACGCCTGAGGTGACGAACAAGCTGTGTCTGCCGTCAGAGCTATGTCTCTTCGGGTCAGGATCAATGGTGGAGACGTCGCCTGTGGCGCAGGCCGTTCGGCGCGTACTCGCTTCGACAGTGGGCGGAATGTTGCGGGTCTTCGTGCGTGCCGACGAAGGTTGGGATGCGCCCGGCTGGCCATTCCGACAGGTCATCCTGCAAGCTGCTGCGGAAGTCACGACGCCACCCTCCGTCCGCGTCGTGCTCGCTTCTCCTGTCTCTGAGATGGATCCCGGCGCGCGCGAGGACCTCGCTGCCTGGCTCGAATCTGGTCTTATCGAGGCGGTGGAGAGGATCGATGTTGCTTCGGAGAGATCGCATCCACTGGTCGAGTTTGGTTGTGATGGCTCGGCCTGTGCATGGGCGATTGCTGAGAGCGGGAGCGCAACCCTTGTGCCCGGGGCAGGGTGGGGAAGTAATGGCGTAGTAGTTAGGGGTGGCAGACAGTTTGACTATTCGTACGAAGGTGTCCCAATCGAGCAGATTCGGACTCCCCCCGGGGGCGGCAATGCTGGCCATGTGACGATCGCATCGCACGGTGCGTACCCGGCCCGAAAGTTCGGTGAATGGCTTGCGGGCGAGCTAGATAAGGCGTTGCCAGGCATCCAGCAGAAGCTACTTGAGCGCCCAGAGAGCATCCATTATTCCGATAGGTACTTCCGAAGCCCCGATTCGCCTGCCGTACTCGCAGCATTTGTGCAGATGGTCGCGAGGCCTGGCGACGGCCAACTACCCGTGGAGATTCGTACCACCGAACTCGAACCATCGTTCGGGCGCGGAGGTAACGGTCGTGACTTCACCAGCGAAGTTGAACGGACCCGGGCGATCCAGAGTGCGTTCCAGGAGCGCCCAGACCTCAAGGTGGCAACGACAATTCGTAGCAAGGCGCAGGTTGACCACGCTCGCTTGCTGACCGTTTGTTATTCGGATGGATCCAAGCTCTCACTTCACCTGGACCAGGGCGTGGACTTCTGGACTTGCGATCCGCCTATCGGATTGAAAGGGCGAATTCGACCGAAGTACGCCAAGCAGCGGACAAAGGTAACCGTCTGGATTGAATAGAAAACACCACCTTCGGACTGGCCCGAGGACAATCGAGGGTGAATTCTGTGTTCGGCGCGACGGCCTATGCAGTTCAGTGTCATCCGACACCAGTTAATCAAAAAGTGAGTCAAATTATGAGTCGATCTACTATTGCATTTGTCTTTTGGTGAAGCCAAATCAAGAACTTAGTGCCGTTATTTGGTTGCTGGTGGGCCAACCGATCTCGCATAACCGGCCGCAGACCCCATCGCCCCCCGCGACCTGGAGCGTCGGTACCATCTGATCCGCAGACAGGGATCGACCATGGCCAGCACCGCTACCCCGGTGGAAGACTTCACCACCGAAATCGAAGACAGTCGGCACCTGTTCGCCTGGTGCCTGGTCCACTATGGCCAGGTGCCCGAGGCGCAGGCGCTCGAACAGGCACGGAAGCGCTATCCCGACCAGAGCCCCGGCCGCGAATACGAACACGCGCTGATCTTCCACGACGAGCCCTGGCATTGGGCGATGCTGCAGGTGGAGGGTGAAGGCTACTGGCACCGGCGCCCGGAGCTTGCACAGCCGTCGCTGGACTATGAAGCCGAATCGGACGCACTGTGCCTGGCCCGCGGTGAGCAGGTGCCACTGCTGGATGAGGACGAGTACCTTGGCGCGCTCGCGCATGCGCGCCACATGCGTGCATGGACGCTGGTCCATCAGGCGGGTCGTTCGCCGGATGAAGCGCGCCAGGAGGCGCTCGGCCACTACGCGTATCGTCCCCGCCATCATCGTGGTCGATTTCAGGTTCATGATCCGCGTGATGGCTGGCGTCATGTGATGAGCGTATTGCATGGCGACGATTACTGGGCGCGACCAGAGCTGCGGGAACCGCCACAGGCCTATTGGAGCGAGTCCCGCGCCTTTGTTTCGGCGCAGGGAATCCGCTTGCCGGACCCTCCGGGCTGAGGCCTGCTCGGCCGGCGAAGGCGCAGCACCGTCGATCACCGCACTCTGTGCCGAATGACACATGCCCCGCCATTTCTGCTGGCGGGAAGATGGCGGCATCCCGAAGTGGAGTGATCTGATGCCTGGTACGCTTAGTCGTCGCGCCTTCCTGGCCAATGTCGCGGCTGTTCCGGCGGCCACGCTCATGCCCACCGGTGTTGCCACGGCGGCGCAGCCCACCGTCACCACCGGGAACCTGATCGAAGCGGAGCGCAGCGTGATCCGCTCCGCCATGCAAGGCAGCGGCATCGGTGCCGCTGCCGTCTGCCTGGTCGAAGGCGGGCAGGTGCGCTGGCTCGAGGGCTTCGGGTACGCGTCGGGTCACGGTAGTGCAGCAGTAGACGCCAGTACGATGTTCAGCATCCAGTCCACCTCGAAGAATTTCGCGGCGGTGGCGGTGCTGTTGGCCGTGCAGGACGGCATCCTTGATCTGGATGCGCCCATTACCCGCTATCTGCCGTCGTTCACGGTGCGCAGTCGCTTCGAGCATTCCCCGCAGGAGCGCATCACCCTGCGCCTGCTGCTTGCCAATCGCGCGGGATTCACGCACGAGGCGCCGCTGGGCAACAATTACGAACCGGCGTCACCGGGCTTTGATGCGCACGTCCGCAGCATCTCGCAGACATGGCTGCGCTTTCCGGTGGGTACGCGCTATCGCTATTCCAACCTGGGCTTCGACCTTGCCGGTCATGTCCTTGAGCAGGTTGCGGGCATCGGCTATCCGGCCTGGCTGCAGCGCCGGATCTTCGAGCCACTGGGAATGCACGAGAGTACGGCCGATGCGTCGGTCTACCTGGCAAGCAAGTGGCGGGCACTGGGAACCCAGGACGGCCATGCGCAGGTGCCGCCGGTGACACCGCTGGTGGTGTCGGGAGGCGTCTGGACCAGTGCCGCCGACATGGCGAAGTATCTTGGCTTCCTGCTCGGTGGCGGCCAAGCCGGCGCGCAGCAGCTGCTCGAGCCCCATCTCTGGGACGAGATGCATGGCTTCGGCCTGGGCGGTGACTACGGGCTCGGCGTAATGCGCAGCGAACGGCTCTACGGCAGTACGCCGGTGCGGCTGCTTCACCATCGCGGCGGAGGCTTCGGATTCGGGTGCGTGTTCACCTACTGCAGGCAGGCCAACGCTGGATTCGCCGCGATGTTCAACCGCGCGACGTCCGCGGGGTACGGCATCGGCGAGCGTCTGATCGATCAGCTGCTGTCGGCGCGTTTCGGGCCCCGTCAGCCGCGTGTGCCGCTATCGTCCCTGGCGCCGATCAGGTTGAACCAGGACCAGATGCAGCGGATGGCGGGAGACTGGATAGGGCGCAGCGGCAAGGCGAAGATCGTGGTTGCCGGAAGCGGTGAACTGCAACTGCATCGTGGGGCGCAAGCTGTGGGCAGACGGTTTGCGGCCATCGACAGCGACCAGCTGTTCACCGCGGACACCGATGGAGAGGTTGCGACGTACCGTTACCATGCGGCGACGGAGATGCTGCCGGCGCACCTGGAATGTACGAACGGCGAGGATAGCCTGGACCAGAACGATCCCATCGATGGGTCCACCGGGCCGCACGCGCCCCATTGGCAACCCTGGCTGGGGCGCTATCGCATCGACCAATGGGGAAAACCGTCGATGTCCGTTGTGCTGGAGCAGCGACAGGGCTGGCTGTACATCGATGGCATCCGCCTGGTCACTGAAGTGGAGCCAGGCCTGCTGTTCACCAGCGATGGCGAAGCGGTGGATTTCCGCAGCTCCCAGCCGACATGGCGCAACCTGCGTCTGCAGCGCGTCCAGCCCGTGGGCCGGGGATGATGGCGGCATGCCGCGTGCTCATCCGCGCCGCCCACGCCCATCGATGCTGTAGCGCCCCGCCCCGGTGCAGGCCAGCAGCAGGAAGCCACCGGCCAGCCCCAGGTTCTTCAGGAACATGATCTGCTGGGTGGGGTCGCCAACGTTGTGGTGGAAGATGAAGGCGGTGACCAGGCTGAAGCCTGCCAGCACGATCGATACCAGCCGGGTCTGGAAGCCCAGCAGGATGCACAGGCCGCTGCCGATCTCGAAAGCAATGGTAGGCCACAGCAGGATGCCGGGTACCCCCATCGCTTCCATGTAGCCCTGGGTACCGTTGAGGTCGCCGAGCTTGCCGATGCCGGACACCAGGAACAGTGCCATCAGCAGGATGCGCGCAAGCAGGTAGGCGAGCGAATGCGATGAAGTGCTCACGTCGAGGTCCTCGGAGATGGCCGACGCAGGCGATCGGAGCCCACCGGCGGTGAAGCCCGTGTCCACGCGCCGGGCAGGGCACCTTGACAGCTGCCGCGCTGCAGTAGAACTTTCCCGCATGACGATCGATATTGAATCGCTCAGCCTTCGCGAGCTGGGTGCCCTGGTGGTTGCCGCTGAACAGCGGAAACAGCTGATTTCCAGCCGCCGTCCGGCCAGTGCGGTGCGGCGGATGCTGAAGGCCGCCGCCGCCGAAGCCGGCTACACCCTTGAAGAACTCTTTGGCGGCCAAGCCTCGGAAACACCTGCGCCCGCCCGAAAAGCCGTCCGCCGTAAATCCGGCAAAGTCGCGCCCAAGTATCGCGACCCGGAATACAAGCGCCTGACCTGGACCGGTCGCGGGCGCATGCCGCGCTGGTTGGCGTCCAAGGTCTCGATGGGCCACAAGGCCACCGATTTCCTGATTCCTGGTTTGGCCAGGCCGACCGCTGGCAAGACCAGCACCATCGGCAAGCGGACTGTCATCAAGAAGGGATGAGGCTGCAGCACTGCTACCCTGCCCGGATCTTTCAACCAAGGAGCACCGGATGGCACACGAGGGTGGCATGACGATCACGCCGAAAGTCCTGTACACAGCCGCAGGCGTGGCCGTGCTGGTCAGCCTGTTGGCCTGGGCGGTGGAGTGGAGCGGGATGGCCTATGTCTGCCCATACTGCCGCGTACAACGCACTGTCATCGGTGTGCTGGGCGTGCTGACATTGTTCGCGCGGCCGGGGAGCCTCATCGTGCCCTGGTTGTCGTACGCCGCGGGTGGCTTCGCGTTCGTGGTGGCAGCGATGCAGCACTTCAACGGTTGGAAACGCATTTCCGCAGGCGACTTCAGTTTCAATGGGCAGTGGTACATCGACCCGTGGCTGCTGTCAGGCTGCGCGATGCTGATCCTGGTGGCGCAGCTGATGCTGGTGCAGGCCGCCTGCCGGCGCAGCTTGCGCTGAGTGTTTCCCCCCATGGCGTGGAACTACCCGTTCTGGAATAGCGCCAACTGCGCAGCAAACGCGCGCTGATAGGCGGGACGCTGCGTCGCCCGTGCCACATAGGCCACAAGCAGCGGGTACTCGTCGAGCAGGCCGCTGCTCTTCAGGCGCAGCAGTACCGAGACCATCATCAGGTCGCCCACGCTGAACCCGCCGTCCAGCCACGCTGCCGCGCCCAACCACGCGGACAGTTGCGAGAGACGCATCCGCACGCGCTCGTCCAGCATCACCAATCGCTGTGCATACCAGGGCTGTTCGCGCTCCAGCACCCAGGCCATCGAGCGCTCGACGATGGGTGGCTCCACCGTATTCAACGCGGCGAACACCCACATGACTGCGCGCATGCGTGCATCCGGACCGACGGGCAGCAGGCCGGCATGCTGTTCGGCCAGGTGCAGGACGATCGCGCCGGATTCGAACAGGACCTGGTCGCCCTCCTGCCAGGTGGGAATCTGTCCGAAGGGATTCCGCGCCAGGTGGGCAGGTTGCTTCATTTCGGCGAAGGTCAGCAGCTGCACGTCATAGGGCACGCCCAGTTCCTCCAGCGCCCAGCGCACGCGCATGTCACGGGCCAGGCCCTGGCCGCGGTCGGGGGAGGTGGCAAAGGCGGTGAGGATGGGGGACATCGCGGCGCTCCTGCAGGCGGGAAGGCCTGTCTCTTCTGTTCCGACGAACGACGAGGACGGAAATCGACATCCCTCGATGCGCTCTTCACCCCGCCCGATGCAGTTTCCGGTACTGGTCCGGCGTGCACTGTGCGTGCCGCTTGAACATCTCTGCGAAGGCGCTGACGCCGGAGTAGCCCAGCTCCTCGGCAATCCGGCTGATCGGCCGGCGTGTGCACAGCGCTTCGGTGGCACGCACGAACTTCACCCGACCGCGCCAGTCACCGAGTGACATGCCCAGCTCGCTGCGTGCCATGCGCTCCAGCTTGCGTACGCTCATATGATGTCGCTGCGCGATATCGGCGACCGACTCGGCTGCGGACAGGTGCTTCTCCACATACGCCATCACCTGCTTCAACACATCGCTGCTGGCGATTGGCAGGAAGCTGGGCAGCACTGCGGCATTGAGGATCTGGTCGATCACCACGGCGGCCATGCGCCGCTGGGCCGGCGTCCGCGGATCGGTCACGCCCTGTCGCGCCAGCTCGTGCAGCAGCTCGCGCAGCAATGGGCTGACTTCCAGCGCACTGCAGCGCTCGGGCAGGCGGCGTGACAACGCCGGCGACAGGTAGGCCGAGCGATAGGCCAGCCGCGACCGGTTGCGCGAATAGTGGGGCATTCCCGGTGGGATCCAGATCGCGTAATGGGGTGGGGACACCATCCACTCGCCGTCGATCTTCATCTCCATCACCCCTTGTGCGACGAAGTTGAACTGGCCCCAAGGATGGCTGTGCGTGCCCCAATCGGTGGGCTCCATCGCACCCTGCCGGAAGTAGACCGGACCGGGCAGCTGGCGGAAGGTGGGGATGGGCTCCATCGGTTGCCGCAACCCGGGGTCGGAGTGACGCATTTTCAGGATGTCCTCGATATGCGCCAAGCGTACGCTGGCCATTCCCCCACGTACACCCACGCTCTTGAACTACCTCTTCCCAATCCTTGCCTGCCTGCTGTGGGGCGCGAATACCATCGTGACCAAGCTGGCCTCGGGCGCGGTCGGTCCCATCGATATTGGTTTCTTCCGCTGGCTGGTGGCGGCCATTGTCCTGTTGCCCTTCGCGCTGCCGCGGCTGCGCAACAACCTGCAGGCCGTGCGTGCCAACCTTGGCCGCTTCCTGCTGCTGGGGTGCCTGGGCGGGGTGATGTACCAGTGCCTTGCGTACTATGCGGCGCACTTCACCTCGGCCACCAACATGGGCGTGATCCAGGCATTGATTCCACTGCTCGCATTGGCGTTGTCACGCGTGTTCATGGGCCATCCGGTGCGCGGTACCTCCATTGCCGGTGCGGTGATTTCCACTGTCGGGGTGGCGGCGGTGGTCTCGCAGGGCGACCTGGCGCGGTTGGCAGCGCAGGGCCTGAACCGCGGTGATGCGATCATGCTGATCGGTGCGTTGGCCTTTGCCGCCTACAACGTGCTGATGCAGCGCTGGAAGATCCCGCTGACGGTGCTGGAATCGTTGTTCCTGCAGGCCACCGCCGCGTCGCTGATCCTGTTGCCGGCGCAGCTGCTGGTCGGTACCGGGGTGAACAATCTCACTGCGGTCGGCTGCATCGGGTTTGCGGCAGTATGCGCGTCGATCCTGGCCCCACTGACCTGGATGACCGGATTGTCACGGTTGGGCGCAGCGCGTGTCTCCGGCTTCTTCAACCTGGTGCCGATCGTGACCGCCGCACTGGCCGTGCTGCTGCTGGGTGAATCGCTCAGTGGCTGGGTACTGGCAGGGGGCGTGCTGGCGGTATCCGGTGTGATCTTCGCCGAGTACGCAGCGAAGCGCGCGACGATGGCGAGTGGGGGCGAAGCGTCCTGACGCGGTCGGGCCGGACCCGCGCGGACCTCAGCCGTGGCGTGTCGTCCCGCACAGCGCCTGCTCCACCTCCTGCTCCAGCGCGTCGGCGTCGTAGCCGCGCTTGCCCTGCAGGCTCAGGTACAGCGACAGCGGGTCCACGCGGTCACCGCTACCGGTGAAGGCAGGCGGATACGACCATATCTGCAACGTTCCGCTGCGCGTGCAGTCGGGGCCGGCTGCAGGCAGTGTCCCCAGCTTCCGCCAGGCATCGATGTACAGGGCGCGTGTGATGCCGTGGTCTTTCGACGGCACCGCAAGCATTGCTTCCGTCCCTGCCTGGGGGGCGGATTGAGCATGTCGGGCCAGAACGTCGGCGACCTGTTCCCAGCAGACCTCCACTTCCTTCAGCACGGGGGAGCGCAGGAACGGCTGCGCTCCCGCCCAGACCTCGCCGCGGCTGCCGGCGAGTCTCAGGAAGCGTTCGCGTCCGCCGGTGGAGCGTTCGGCCAGTCCGCGACCGACCAGTTCAGCGGAGAGCCTCGACGCGGTCATCGAGGTGTATCCGGCAGCACGGCTGACCTCACGCGGTGACCACCAGCGTGCCTGGTCCGCCAGGAGTACGTGGATGAGCACGGCCTGCGCCGAAGGCAGCAGCGAAATCGCCTTCTTCTCGTGGTCGGGTGCATCGCGGAACTCGATCGCCAGGCTGGGGGCGTACAGCTGGTTGTGCGGTACCACGAAGTCGATATGGTTCTCGACCAGGAACCTGCGCTGGGTGGGGGTGAGGTACGGCGAGACATACAGCACCATGGCCTTTGCCGCTGAGCGCAGCACTTTCACATCCTGGATGACGCGGCTGCTGGATTCGCCCGGGACGCGTGGAACTGCCAGCATCGCCGGCGTTTCACCATAGAGGGTCAGCTCGGCGATGTGATAGCGCGAGGCCATGGTCTGCGGGATGAAGCGGGCCGCAGCCACGGGGCCGACCACCGAGGCCAGGCCGGGCAGGATCCGGCGCAGGTAGCGCTGCGCATCCATGACCAGATCGGTCAAGCCACTGTGTACTGCCGTTGTCATCGCTTGCTTCCCTTGGACCAGCCCCATCCCCGCAGCGGGGAGGGGGTGGTCCATCGCATTCAGTGGTGAATCCGGAGAGGTCGGGCGAGGTGGATGCCGCGCGGGCGATCCTCGCTTGCCTGCTCCATCTGCTGCCGTTGCGCCAGTGTTGCCGGGGATGTTGGAGATTGGGTCGAAGTAGCGTGGAGATTGGGTGGAGGTTGTGTGCGGCGTGGCCGGCGGAACTCCCCTTCCGCCGGCCACGTGCACGGACGCTACGGTCAGAAGCGCTGCGAGTACTTCACGTACACCGTGCGGCCGATATCGAAGCCGCCGTAGTAGGGGAAGGAACTCTGCGGCTTGGAGAACATGATCGGGCCGCGATGGTCGAACACATTGTTCGAGCCCACTGCCACGGTGCCATCCCAGGGCAGCCTGTAGCTGACCTGGATGTCGTGGAACGCATTCGAGCCGACCCTGCGCACGGCATCCGGTTCGCCGTTGGCGATGCGTTCGGGCGCGGTGCAGGGCCGGTTTGGCATGCAGCCTTCCATCATCCCAGAGTAGTAGCGCACCGTGTACTGGGCCGAGAGGTTGCCCAGCTGCCAGTTGACGCCGAGATTGGACCGCAGGCGGAACACCCCCGGGCGTCCAATACGACCGTCCATGATGGTGTCACCGGCCGAGTTCTGCTTCTCCTCGTCGTACTTGGAGACGTAACTGTTCTGCAGGTCAAGGGTGAAGCGACCGAACGCGTACTCCGGCAGGCGGTAACGGATGCCCAGGTCCCACCCCTCGGTCTTCATCGCGCCGAGGTTGGTCAGGCCGTAGAACATGCTGGTGATGTGGCCATCAGCGGCACGCTTGACGCTGCCGCAGCGCGAGGCATTGCCCAGCACGTAGCAGTCACGGAGGATGCGATCGACGTTGTCCTCGATGATCATGTTGGTGATCTTGTAGCTGTACCAGTCCAGGTTGATGTCCAGACCGTTGACCCAGCGCGGGCTCCAGACCACACCGACGGTCTTGCTCTTGGACTCTTCCGGGCGCAGGTTCGGGTTCGAGCCCGTGGTGAACTCGTTCGGGGTGGCGCACGGGTAGCTGGTGCAGGGCTTCAGGCCCTGGGCCAGCTGCTCGTAGCCACGCGGAACACCGGCGGCGTTGCAGGCCGCGTTGCCGTTGACGCTGTTGGTGGCGCCGACGCCGCAGGGGTCCACGTAGGTTTCGAAGCTGGTGCCCAGGCCGCCATACAGGTCGGAGATGCTGGGAGCACGGAAGCCCTCGGCGAAGGTGCCGCGCACCATCAGCTCCTCGACCGGGCGCCAGGCGAAGCTGGCCTTGGTGTTGGTGGTGCTGCCGAAGTTGCTGTAGTCGGAATAGCGTGCCGCAACGTTGACGGTCAGCTCCTTGGCGAACGGAAGGTCACGCAGCACCGGCACATTCACTTCGGCGAAGACTTCATTGAGGCTGTAACCGCCCGCAGTGGTCTGTGCCCCCAGTGCAGTGCTCTGGCGCGACTGGGCAAAGGCGTCGGGAACGTAGCGTCCTTCTTCCTTGCGGTACTGGTAGCCCATCGCCACCGAGAGCTCGCCCGCCGGCAGTTCCAGCACCGGGCCGGAGATGTTGGCGAAGTAGCTTCGGGTCTTGGTGATGCCGGTATCGGTGAACGTGGGGAACAGGAAGCGCTGCAGTTCCGGGTCGGCAAGCGAGCCGGCGCCAGCAATGCCGTACGGCAGCAGCGGATTCCAGGCCAGGCAGCCGGCGATCGGTGCACCTGCGCTGCCACAGCGTGCTACACCGTTGCCATCAACAAAGGACTGTCCCAGCGCTTGGCGCGAGGCGATCAGGCTCATGTCACCACGGCCGGTCTTGGTCACCTCGTTGCGGTTGAACAGCGCGCCCACCTCCCAGTCGAACGTTCTGCTGGCCAGTTCGAAGTAGCCCGACAGCGTCGGTGCCACGCGCAGTGACTTCAGCTTGCTTTCGGTCGTGCGCGGAAGCTCCCACAGGCGGCGGTTGAAGGCAATGTCATGGCCGACCGGGTTGAACGCACTGTTGCCGGCCAGCGGCGTCCCGAACTTGGTCGATTCGTAGGGGTAGCCGGCAATCTGCTGGTCCGAGATGCGCTCGTTGTAGCCGATATCGGTGGTGAAGGTGATCTGGTCACTCAGTGCATAGTCGGAGCTGAGGAACAGCGACCGGCGCTCGATGCCGGTCTGCACATGCATCTGCTCGTTGCCGTTGGAATACTCGGCCGGCGTGATCGGATGGTAATCGTTCGGGTTCTTCGGGTCGCCACCACGATTGAGTGTCTTGAACACGGAATTTCCGGTGGCACAGTCGTAAAGCGCCGGGTCACACCAGGAGCCGTTCTGGCTGAGGTCGCTCCAGCCCGCGCGCGGATAACCCGGCCCCGAACCACCATGCTTGGAGAACCAGCGGTCGCGTGCGAACACCGGGTCGGCCTTCTGGTATTCCAGGGCCAAGGTGTAGCCACCTCGCTCGCCGCGCGCGCCGGTAACGAGCGAGAACGTGCTGTCCTTGCCGTCGCCCTGGCTGAACTGGCCATGCTGCGCCGAAAGCTCCAGCCCCTCGACGCTCTTGCGGGTAATGATGTTGATGACGCCGGCGATGGCGTCGGATCCGTAGAGCACCGAGGCGCCATCCTTGAGCACGTCGATGCGCTCGACCGCGCTCATCGGAATCTGGCTCAGGTCCTGCAGGCCGCTGGTGCTGGCGCCCAGGCGCTTGCCGTTCACCAGCACCAGGGTGCGGGTGGCGCCGAGGTTGCGGATGTTTGCGTAGCTGCCGCCGACGTCTTCGCCGGACGACAGCGTGCGCGAACGCGAGAGCGCTGGTGCGCCGGCCGACGTGAGGTTCTGCAGGACGTCGGCGATGGTGGTGAAGCCCTGCTGCTCGATCATCTTGCGCGAGATGGCAAGCACCGGCTGCTGGGTTTCCACATCCACGCTGCGTATCGCCGATCCCGTCACCTGGATGCGGTCCAGGTTCTTCGGAGACTTCGCAGCGTCGTCCTGTGCATTGGCAGCCGGCGAGAAAACGGCAGCCAACACGGCGCCGATCCCTGCCGAAAGCAGAGTGTATTTGTAGTGCATTGTTTCTCTCTCCAAATCCGTTGTGTGGTCGCAATGCGCGCGGCGCTACGACCGGTCTGCATTCCGTTACCCGGAATCGAGAGGAACCTAACATCCCACTCACATTTGAACTGCGTTATGGACGCGTTATCTTCGCGCGCCCTTGGCCGCTGTCCTGCACGGGGAGTGCACGTCGCGTCGACGTTGTGCAATGTCGTTTCGCTTCAGTCTGGCAGCTCCTTTCCCTGCATACACAGGAGGCCGCCGATGAATACGCCTGGCAAGCCGAAACCCAGCTGGAAGCAATGGCATGTGCTGCTGGTGATTCTGGCGATTGCGCTGCTGATCAGTGTGATCATCGTCATCGCGCCATGGTGAGGCAGGCATCGCATGCTTGTTTTCCGTGAACATTCAATGATGCCGGCAATGAAGAAGTCAGCACGTGTTCCGCATGGTGATGTGTACATCAATTCGTACTCACCTGGCCGGCACACGAGGACGATGATAGTGAGGTCGAAGGCAGTGCCGACGCGCTGCCATTCTCCACTGACTTTCGAGCACACAGGAGCGACGCCATGAGCACCCAGTCCACCATCGAACATCGCCTCAACGACCTGATCGAGATCGCCCGTGATGGCAAGTCCTTCTATGAGGAAGCCGCAACGAAGGTAAAGGATGCCGAACTGTCGGCACTGTTCACCCGTATCGCCGGGGTCAAGGCGCGGATCGTCGCGGCGCTCAGCGGTTCGGTTGCCGCCAGCGGCGGCAAGCCGGCCGAGCACGGCACCATGGTCGGTTCGATGCAGCAGTTCTACGGCAAGGTGCGCGCCGCGTTTGGTGATACCAACTACGGCTACGTGGCCGAACTGGAAGAATCCGAAGACCGCCTGCTGGGCGCGTTCAAGGATGTGCTGCAGGACAACGATCTGCCGCCGGCGGTGCGCCAGGAAGTGACCCAGCTGCTGCCGGATGTGCAGGAGTGCCACAACGTCATGCGGGCACGCAAGCACGCCATGAAGGCCGCCTGACGTCCCGCGAGGGGCGGCCGATCGCGGCCGTCGAGCCCCGGAGGCGCGTCATGCCCCGCGAACCTTCGCAGCCCGGCAGGGCTGCGAAGGACCGGGCGTCCCGCCCCCGTTTCCATGGTTATACTTGGCCGAGTCCAGGGAACAGGCGCGGCATGACGAAGGGGGCTTCGTCCAGCATCAACGTCAATCGCCAACCGGATGCAGTCGCGTCCGGTTTTGTGCGTGTGCGCGGTTTGCTGTGATGTGCGCTTCGCCGGTCTTTCCGTTGCCTGATCCTGGTTGTCCCATCGCCATCCATTGCGAACAGGCCCACTGACGATGCGTCGAGTCAATGCACTTTCCGCGATGATGTTGCTGGGCACGGTTGTGGGAAGTGCGGGGGCGCAGTCCTACAGCAAGACCAACATCATCACCTATCACGATGATCTGTCGAAGTGGGTGCTTGGCCAGGTCCGGACGTCGGTCAACCAGGACACGGGCCGGACCGAGTCCCAGGTGGATTATGACCCGGCCACCGCGAAGCCCCAGCGGATCCATGCCTTCGGCCAGCTCCAGCAGACCATTCACTACAACAGCGACGGTACCGTTCGCGCCGTGGTGGACGGGCGTGGCAATACGGTGAGCCTGTCCGGCTGGAAGCGCGGTATCCCCGGGAACATCCAGTATGCGGATGGTTCGACCCAGTCTGCCGGCGTGGATGACAATGGCTGGATACGCTGGATCACCGATGGCCGGGGCAACACCACGCGTTACGACTACGACGCGATGGGGCGCATGTCGCTGGTCGACTACCCCGACGGCGATACGGTGGACTGGGCGTCCACCACGACACAGTTTGCCCAGGTGGGCGGCGCCGAGTACGGCATTCCTGCCGGTCATTGGCGGCAGACGGTCAGCACCGGCAATGCGCGCAAGGTCACCTACTACGATGCGCTGTGGCGCCCATTGCTGGTGCGCGAGTACGACGCGGGCAATGAAGCCGGCACGCAGCGGGCCTCGGTGACCGCCTATGACACGGCAGGGCGGGTCACCTTCCAGTCCTATCCTGTCGCGGGGGTCGGTACGGTCCAGGACGCCGGAACTGGCGTCCGTACGACGTACGACGCACTTGGGCGGGTGGTCCAGGTCAGCCAGGATTCCGAGATTGGCGCGCTGGTCAGCACAACCGAGTACCTGCCGGGGCGGCGCGTGCGCACGACCAATGCCAGGGGTATCCCGACCGTCGTGACCTACACCGGTGCAGATGCCGCGAAGCTTGACTGGCCGGTACGTATCGAACTGGCAGAGGGAGCCGTGCTGGATATCCCGCGGGACGTCTTCGGCAAGCCGACGTCGATCACCCGCAGGGCCAGCAATGGTTCGGTGACGTCGACCCGGCGCTATGTCTACGATGCGGCGCAGCGGTTGTGCAAGATGATCGAACCGGAAACCGGCGCCACCGTATTCGACTACGACGCCGCATCGAACCCGGTTGGAAGCGCGCAGGGGTTGGACCTGTCCGATGCAGGCAACTGCAACCAGGACATTGCCGCGGCGAGCGGGCGCCGGGTGGTGCGTTCCTATGACGCACGCAACCGGCTCGCATCACTGCAGTTCCCCGACGGCAATGGCAACCAGCGCTGGAGCTACTGGCCCGATGGCCTGGTCAAGCAGGTCACCACGTTGAACGCCGGGGTGGAGACGCACAACAGCTATGCGTACAACCGTCGCGGGCTGCTCATCGGTGAGGTGCAGAGCCCCACCGATGGCGAAGCGCTGGCGATGGGGTATGCCTACGACGCACTGGGCAACCTGTCCGCGCATCGCTATCCCTCCGGCAACGTGGTCGCGTATGCGCCCAACGCGCTGGGACAGGCCGGGCAGGCGGGCTCCTACGCCGCTGGCGTGGTCTATTACCCCAACGGCGCGATTCGTCAGTTCACCTATGGCAACGGTATTGTCCACACGATGGTGCAGAACGCGCGCCAGTTGCCGGATGAAAGCCAGGACACCCTTGGCGCAACCCGGATCCTCAGCGACGGCTACGACTACGATGCGGTCGGCAATGTGATGGCAATCACTGACGGTGCCACGGGCCGCAATCAGCGTGGCAACCGCAATCTGGGCTATGACGCGCTGGATCGGCTCGTTTCGGCTTCCTCGCCCATGTTCGGCTCGGCGAGCTACAGCTATGACGCGTTGGACAACCTCACGCGGGTGACGATTCTCGGCCGTGACCATCACTACTGCTATGACAACGCCTGGCGCTTGACCAACGTGAAGATCAACGGGTGCGGAGGGGCAACCGTGGTCGGCCTGGCCTACGATGCCCAAGGCAATCTGCGGGCGAAGAACGGACAGCCGTTCACCTTCGACTTCGGCAACCGGCTGCGTGCGGCGGCAGGTTCCGAGAGCTACCGTTACGACGCTGACGGTCGCCGCACACAGACAGATTCATCGTTCGGACGGATCACCTCGATGTACGACCACGCCGGCGTCCTCCGCTACCAGGCGAGCGAGCGCGAGGACAAGCGGACCGATTACATCACGCTGGGCGGAAGCCTGGTCGCCAAGGCAATGGTGCCGATGCGGCGTTCGCCGGCCGCGAAGGACTTCGTTGGGTGGTCGCCTGTGGCCTCTGCCGTCCGCTACGTCGTCGAGGAAAGCGTGGACGGGGTGACCTGGACCACGGTCTACGAAGGCAACGCCGCGAACTGGACGTCTGCCGCACGCCCTGCCACCAGCTATGCGTATCGCGTGCTTGCCTGTGGCGCCACGGGGAGCTGCACGCCGGTGTCCGATGTCTCGCATGTCCAGCGTCCGCAGGGTGACATCGTGCCCCTGCTGTACCAGCTGCTGCTGGGCTGAGCGTAGCGGGCTGCACCGGCCGCAGTGGACCGTCAACCGGTTGTTCATGACAGGGGAAGGAAGAACATGGCTGGAGTACGTGCTGTATCGCGCCCGCGTGGCGCCATCGGCGGCAAGGTCCTGCTGGCGGTGGTGGCAGTGCTGGGAACTGGCCTGGCCTCAACGGCAAATGCTGAGCCTTACAATCTGGAAGGCCATCGGATCGTATCCGTCGCAACTGGCTGGGGCGGGGAAGGGTTCTACCTGGTGACGCAAGGTGTGCTTCCAGCGGGCTCGGATTGTGGGGGTGGCAATCGCTTCATTCTCCTCAATGATCATCCAATGCAGAGGGAGATGGTCTCGATGCTGCTCATCGCCTGGCAGAACAAGCTGCGTGTCGGATTGCGTGTCGACGGCTGCACCTCCGGGGTAATGCAGCTGAGGGCCGTGACGATGCCTGAGGCCTGATGTCTGAATCCACAGGGGAACTACATGATGATGAGTGACGCGACGCCGGGCTTCCGCAGGAGGTTGGGAGCGGGGTTGGCCTTGACGTTGGCCTTGTGCCTGTCTGCACCACTGAAGGCGGAGCCAACCAGCGATCAGATGACGATTCTGTCGCTGCGGCCGTACATGGACGGCCCGGCGGGAATTGTGTACGTGCATGTTTCGAGTACGGCTTTCTGCAATACCGATACCTTTGCAATCGACATGTCCCGGCCGGGAGCCAAGGAAGCCTACGCGGCGGCGTTGGCAGCGCTGACATCGGGGAAGAATGTCCGGCTCGAGGCGTTCAACTCCACCGGGTGCAATGGCTGGGCGACCCGGCTCCAGTCGATCTTCATTCACGCGTAACCCTCCACGGATGGATCCAGGACGCGATGATCCTGGGGTATCGCGCATGGCCCTGGGGCGTGGATAAAAAAGGGGCGGCCCTGAGGCCGCCCCAAACCGTCAGGAGAACACGCGTCTAGAAGCGAACCGACCAGCGCATGTTGGCGCTGTGGTCGCGGCTTTCACTGCCGTACTGGCCGCTGTAGCCCAGCTCCAGCTGCTGGCGCGGGGTCAGCCAGGCCGACAGCCCGAGCTCGGCCACAACGGCGCTGTCGGCAATCGGGGCGCCTTCGACCGCGAAGGTGGTGGTGCTGTTGGCGAATGCGAGGTCGGCCAGCTGGCTGCGGTCACCCGAGGCACGACGGTAGCCCACGCCCCCACGCAGGTGCAGCCAGCTGTCCTGCTGGAACGATGCCTTCAGGCCCTTGTCGAAGCGCAGGCCAGCGGTGGCGATCGTGGTGCCGGTGTCGTCCACCTTGCCGTGCAGGGCGGCTGCACCACCGCGCTCGTTGATCTGCTTCAGGTCCACCTCCACGCGCGCGACCTGCAGGTAGGGTTCCAGCCCGGCCTCCGGGCCACCAAAGCGGTAGCCGGCTTCGATGAAGGCCTGGCGGGTATGCGCGTTGTAGCGGGCGCTCAGGCTGTCGCTGAACCCTGCGAAGTCGACATCGCGGGTGCTCTTCACCTTGTGCTTGCTCCAGGCGACGCCGCCACGCAGGCCGAGGCCGCCCCAGTTGTGACTGGCATATGCACCGAAGTGGGTGTTGTCGATCTTCGACTTGGCACGAAGCGCCTGCTGCTTGACGTCGGTGCGGCCGGTGCCAGCCAGCACGCCGACCTGCCAGCCAGAGAACTCGTGGTCGATACCGGCCAGCAGGCCGTTGCTGTTGGCTTCGGTGCGGGCGGCATTGCTGTTGCCGTCCAGCCTGCTGTTGCCGCCCAGAGCCTGCACCCAGGCGCCGGTGGCGTCGCCCGCATCGGCGCCTGGCGCGACTGCACCTGCACGGCGGGACAGCGCGGCATCGCGAACGTAGCGGCTGCCTTCCACCAGTGCGAGCGGCGTGGCTGCGTGCAGTTCGCCGCTGAGGCCGTCGAGCACGCCGCCGACCTGCTGCGGGAACAGCTGGGTCAGCGGCTTGGGCAGGCCCTGGTTGATTGCCAGCAGGTCCGCCGCGGCGGCCACCGCGCGCTGGTTCGGGGTGGTGGCGGCGCTGGCCAGCGAGGCACCGCGTGCCACGTCGATGCGGGTGCCATTGGCCCCGTAGGCGAGGCTGAACTGCAGGAACGGCGAGAACGCGCTGAAGTCGGTTTTCGCGAACTGGCCGTTGATGCCACCGTCGGCGCGGATGAAGTTGAACTGCTCGCCGAGATAGTAGATGCCTGGTTCCGGCAACGCGACCAGCGTGCCGCCGAGGGTGGCGGTACCGGTCACGTGCAACTGGTCGCTGCGCCCGCCAGGCGCGAGTTCGGCGGCGTAGACGCCGGTCGCGCCCTGCACGTAGTCGCCGTTGATGGTCAGCGTGCCGATCGAATTGCCGGGCGCGATGGTGCCGTCCACTCGGGTGCTGCCCAACGTGCCGATACCCTTCAGTAGGCCGTTGCTGCCGACCGTGGTGGTGCCGCCGGTCTGCATGCCATTGAAGGACACCACGCCGCCATTGACGGTCAGGTTCCCGTCCTTCAGAACGCCGCTGGCGCTGACCGTGCTGACGCCACCGGTGGTGGTGAGTGCGGTGGAGACCAGGCTGCCGTTGAGCAGGAACCGGCCGCCTTGCACATCGACTGCCGAGGTGAGGGTGTTGCTGCCGTTCAACTCCAGCGTGCCCTCGCGCAGCACCGCGCCGTTGAAGCTGTTGTCGCCGCTCAGGCGCAGCCAACCGATGCCGGATTTGGTCAGCGTGCCGGGGCCGCCGATGTCATTGGTCCAGTCGTCCCAGGCATCGCCTTCCCACACCTTCAGGCCGCCGGCCCTCTGGTTCATCACCACGTTGGTATCCACGCGCAGCGAGCCATAGCCCTCGATGGCCCTGCGCAGGTCAACCATGCCCCAGCCGTAGATCGGGTCGACGCCTGCCGCACCGAGATCGCGCGCGGTGGTCAGCAGGACGTCGCGCACCTGGGCGTTGTCCAGGTAGGGGAAGCGCTCCATCAACAAGCCGAGTGCGCCGGTGATATGGGGGGCGGCCATGGACGTGCCGGTCTTCAGGCCGTAGTCGTACGTGGGATTCTGGCTGTCGATGAGAAGACGGACGTAGTCTGCGGTCTTCTCCAGCCGTCCCTGGATGTCACCGGAAACGATGGTGCTGAGGATTGCCGTGCCGGGTGCGGAAATGCACCAGTTGGCGGCAGCGCCACAGATGCTCGAGCCTGCGTTGATCACGTAGTCGGTTTCACCATTGGCTGTATTGGGCTGGCGAACGTTGGCGACGGCCAGCCAGTAGGGCTCGATCTCCGGCTTCCAGCGCGGCAGGGCCGCGGTGATACCGGCGACGGCGCCGCTGCCATTGCCGGCCGACCAGACCTGGATCAACTGCGAAGCGGGGGCGTTTGCACTGTCCTTGTAGATGCTTCCGTATACGTCGTAGCCGGCACCGATGCGTGCGTACTGGGCATCCAGTGCGGCCACGGTCATGTTCCGGGTGGAGATGCCCCAGCTGTGATTGATGGCACGCACGCCTTGTGCCTGCAGCTGCGCGTACATGTCCAGCCTTGCGGCACCATCGGGATCCGTCCGTTCCACGGCCTCAGGCAGGTAGCCTCCGCTCGCCTGGCGCCTCCATTCGTAGTAAGTGTCACCAAATACACGGGCGGTCGTCAGATCGGCACCGAAGGCGACGCCGTGCATCCCCGTGCCATTGCGGTTGGCCCCAATGGTTCCGAGGACATGCGTGCCGTGATCGGCATAGCGGAAACCCCATTCACGGCCTGCGGCAATGATGTTGGCCTGCAGGGAAGCAGGCACGCCCGCGCCGAGCGTGTAGTAGTTGATACCCGGTTGATCACCCTGTGTCTGGCTGCACGCGCCGGTACCGCCGACGGTTCCCGGTGACGCACAGTTCGGGCCGATGGTGATGCTGGAGGTGTTGCGGCCGGCGAATTCGGGGTGAGCCAGTGCCGATCCGGTGTCGAACAGCGCCAGGCGCACGCCCTTGCCGGTCAGGCCGCGGGCATACGCGTAGTCGGCCCCCATCGCACCCAGGCCCCAGTCGGCGTTGAATTCATCGCTGCGCCAGCTGGCGGCATCGCCCGGATTGCCGAGCAGGGCGGTGCCGGTTGCCGCAGGCGTGGCGGCCGTCGATGCGGCAGGCGCGCTGACGGCGGGCTGTGCCCACTCCGCCTGCAGCTGGCGCTGTTGCTGCCATGCGTCGAGCGCCTCGCCGGCCATGGCGGGCGCGGCAGCGGCAAGCAACAGAGAGCTGGACACGGCCAGCGCGAGGCGGCTGTGCAGCGGGGAGCGGGAGTGGGACGAACGGCCGTGCAGCGGGTGATTCATCGGGCAACTTCCTTGGTGGACGGGCAACAAGGCCGTTAACGCCAATCCGTGGCGACATCCCCCATGCATGTGAAAGGAAAATTGTGAACAGGTTAAGTGTGCGTGACAGTGGGCTTCACTTCGTCTCCCCGTGTCCTCGATAACGTGGGCCGGCCTGGGCTCACCAGGCTTATCAAGGAGTGATGGCGATGCGTGTTGTCAGGAAGGTGATCGCAGTGGCGGTATTCGCGTTGGCGTGTACCGGTTCGGTGGCAGTGGCAGGGCCGGTCGAGCCCTGCGACCAGCCGTGCTGGCGGGCCTATCAGATGTGCCTGGCCAGTGGCACCGATGCCGGTGAATGCCAGCAGGCGTACAACACCTGCGTGGTCGATCTGTGCATGGGCGTGTGAGTCGCGCCGTTTGAGCCGTACGCGGAGCCCCGTCATCGACGGGGCTCTTCTGTTCCAGCGATCGCCTCAGATGGCGATGCGGGCATCTGGCCCGAGCCCGCTTGCGGGCCATGCACGCAGCGGCGAGGATGGGAAATCGCACCGGAGCCGCTGGACATGGCCGTCAAACGCATTGTCGCCAACATCGCCACGCCCGACCCGGCGCGTGCCGCAGCGTTCTATGGCGGGCTGCTGGGCATGCCGGTGGTGATGGATCATGGCTGGATCGTCACCCATGGCGGGCAGGGCAGTGCGCTGGCGCAGGTGAGCTTTGCCAGCGAAGGGGGTTCCGGCACCGCGGTGCCCGATCTGTCGATCGAAGTGGACGACCTGCAGCAGGTGCTGGAGCGCATGCACGCGGCCGGCATCCCGCTGGAGTATGGCCCTGCCGACGAGCCTTGGGGAGTGCGTCGTTTCTTCGTCCGCGACCCGTTCGGGCGGCTGTTGAACATTCTCGCCCACACCTGAGCGGGAAGCGTTCCTTCAGCGGCGTCTGCCGCTGCGCGTCGGCGCTGCCGGAACGCCGACCATGCGCAGGCAATCCGCTTCCACAGCGGCGATGAAGGCATCGGCATCCTGTGCGGGTGTGGCGATCAGGTCGTCGGTGGCCCCGTGCACGCCGGCATAGATCAACGAGGCGGTGACCTGTGGAGCAGGCAGCTGCCACAGTCCGGCTGCGTTGCCCGCTTCGAGGATGCCCAGCAGCTGCTGCTGGATCGCATTGCGCTCGGCATTGCCCCGCTGGTGGTGGTGATGGTTGGCGTACACCACGTCATGCAACGCGTGGGTGCGCGCGTAGATCTCGATGTTGGCGCGGATCCAGGCGCGCAGGCGCGCTGCGCCATCACTGGCAGGGTGTTGCTGCACTGCCTGCTCGACCTCGTCCATGAACTGCCGCGTGTAGCGCTGCGCCAGCGCCTGCAGGATCTCGGTGCGGGAGGCGAAATAGGTATAGAAAGTGCCCTTGGCCACGTCGGCCGCGGCGACGATGTCGCTGATGGTGGTGGCGTCCACACCCTGCGAAAGGAACAACGCCTGCGCGGCGTCCATCAGTTCCTCCTGGCGGGTTTCGGCGGGCTTGGTGCGAGGCCTGGCGACAGCTGGGGTCTGCATGGTGGGCGGTATCCGGGTGTGACGGACGCCATTCTAGCTGCCCCTTCGCACTGACTGATCGCCAGTCATTGACCGACGGTCAGTCAGTAGATAGGATGCGCGCACATCCTCCCCCCGGATCCACGCATGAGACGCCTCCAACGGCCCGCCCTGGTGCTGGCGGCCTACCTCGGTACATTCCTCGCTTCGCTGGACATCAGCATCGTCAACGTGGCCCTGCCAACCCTGCAGCAGGCGCTGCAGACCGACATGGCGGGCCTGCAATGGGTGATCAACGCCTATGCGATCGCACTGTCGGCGCTGATGCTGTCGGCCGGTCCGTTGGGGGATCGCTACGGTCATCGGCGGATGTGGCTGCTGAGCGTCGCCACCTTCACCATGGGCTCGCTGCTGTGCGCCTGCGCCAAGGACCTTTCGACCCTGGTCGCCGGGCGCGCGGTGCAGGGCGTGGCAGGTGCGCTGTTGATTCCCAGTGCGATGCCGATCCTGAGTCACGCATTTCCCGATCCGGGCCAGCGTGCACGCGTGATCGGTGGCTGGTCCGCCTTCAGCGCGCTTGCCCTGGTGCTTGGCCCGTTGCTCGGCGGTGCGCTGGTGCAGCGGGCCGGCTGGCCCAGCATCTTCCTGATCAACCTGCCTTTGGGGCTGCTGGCGTTTGTGCTTGGCGCCTGGGGCATCGCCGAGCGACGGCACCCGCAGCACGCCGCGCTGGATCCGGCCGGGCAGCTGCTCAGCATCGGCGCGCTGGGCGCGCTGTGCTATGGCCTGATCGCGATCGGCGAGCAGGGCCTGCTGGCCCCGGTGACGCTTCTGGCGCTGGGCGCCGCAACTGCGGGGCTGATCCTGTTCGGCATCGTCGAGCGGCGGGTGGCACGCCCACTGCTGCCGCTGGACCTGTTCGCCGACGGTCGCTTCCGCATGCTCAACCTGGCCTCGTTCGTGCTGGGCTTCACCGCCTATGCGAGCCTGTTCTTCCTGTCGCTGTTCTTCCAGCAGGCACAGGGGCACAGCGCCGCGCTGGCAGGCTCGCAGCTGGCTCCCCAGTTCCTGTTGATGGGTGTTGTCTCGCTGTTGTTCGGGCGCCTGGTTGCCCGCCTCGGGCTGCATGCCGCGCTGGTGCTGGGCTACGTCCTGGCCGGTGTGGCGCTGTGCGCAATGGCCACGTTCGAACCGGCTACTTCGCGCGCTCATGCCACTGCCGTGCTGATGCTGCTTGGCATTGGAATGGGGCTGGCGGTGCCAGCGACCGGCATGGCGATCATGGCCAACGCACCGGCCGAACGTGCAGGTATCGCGTCAGCCACGATGAACGCGCTGCGCCAGGCAGGCATGAGCCTGGGCATCGCGCTGATGGGCAGCCTGATGGGCCAGCGTGCCGTACAGCAGTTCACCGCCTGCGCACAGGCCGCAGGGCAGCAGCGGCTTGTTGCGCAGGCGCGTGAACTGATCCTGCACCCGGGCTCGATGCACGCCACGCCGCAGGTGCTGACCTGGTACCGCAGTGCGATGGCCAGCGGGTTCGGTTGGGCGATGGCGGTGGCGGGTGCGCTGGCCCTGCTTGCGGCGCTTGGGCTGCATCGGCAGCGTGCATCGGCTTGACGCGCAGCATTCAGCCCTGCTGGCGTTGCGGGTCCTCTGCCGTGCGTTCGATCGCCTGAGGCTGTTGTTGCTGCTGGCGCGCGTTGGCGTGGCGTGCGTGTCCACCTTCGCGTCCGATCGTGGCCATGTGCTGGCGGTCGCGGCTGATCGCTTCGCCGCCCTTGCGGCCTGCGACACGTGCTTCGGCCGGACTGAATTCGTGCGCATTGCCGGAGGCATGTGCCGCGCGCCCGCCCTTGGCGGCGATCGCGCGCTGTTTGTCCTGGTCCATCGAGGCGAAGCCCCGGTTGGAGCTGCGCGGCTTCTGCTCAGTCATGTGAAATCTCCTGCAGTGTGGACGCCGCCTTCGTGGGCGACGGCGTCCATGCTTGGCCACCGCACGCTAAGTCCAGGTCGCCATCTTCGCCCCGGTTTTCACGCGCCCTGCGCACCGTGATGATCACGCAGCCGGACCGGCGGCCGCATTCGTCGCGTATTCACTGCCGGCCCTCGGATGTGCGCGCAACGCCGGCGGCCGCAGTGGCGGTGCCGCACATATGTTCGATGATCCTGTGCTGCTGCCCGATGGCTATCAGATAAACGTTCCGCACCGGCAACCGATCAAACTGCGCACCGGTGGCAACGGCGAACGGACCGGTGTCGCGCCCCACGCGGCAGGCGGCGACGATCCACTCTCCATCGCACGTCAACTGCTGGCTCCGCCGAAGTCGTCAGGATGAACGCACAGTTGCGCGGTCGTCCTATCGCAGATGTTCCGTTGCATGCCTAGAATCGAAGCATCCCGGTAGTTCCCGGGCGCTTCGAGTGAATGGACTCAATGAAGATTCTGTTGACCGGCAGTTCCGGGCGGATCGGGCGCGCGATCTTCGGCGCGCTGGCGGCTGCCCATGAAGTGGTGGGTCTGGACCGCAGTCCGTTTGCCACCACGCGCATCATTGCCGATGTCACCGATCATCAAGCCGTCGTGCGCGCGGTGCAGGGCGTCGACGCGGTCATCCATACCGCGGCCCTGCATGCGCCACACGTCGGCCTGGTACCGGACGCGGTGTTCCAGCAGATCAACGTGGACGCGACTGCGCACCTGCTGCAGGCGGCGCGCGAGGCAGGCGCACGGCGGTTCGTGTTGACCAGTACCACCGCGCTGTACGGCCACGCGGTGGTGGCAGGGGGATGCCGCTGGATCGATGAGGATACCGAGCCGCTGCCGCGAACGATCTACCACCGCAGCAAGCTGCAGGCCGAGGCCCTGGCTGAAGCTGCCGCCGCACCGGACTTCGGGGTGCGCGTGCTGCGGATGGGGCGCTGCTTCCCGGAACCGCCGGAACGGATGGCGATGTTCCGGTTGCATCGTGGGATCGACGCCCGTGACGTGGCCAGTGCCCATGCCGCGCTGCTGCTGGATGAGGGGCCGGCCTTCGCCCGCTACATCGCCTGCGCCGCGACCCCGTTCCGGCGCGAGGATTGCCTGGAACTGGCCACCCAGCCGCGCAATGTACTGGCCCGGCGCGTACCGCAGCTGCTGGCCGAGTTCGAGCGCCGCGGCTGGCCGTTGCCGCTGAGCGTCGACCGCGTCTACGACAGCGCCCGCATCCGCAGGGAGCTGGGGTGGCAGCCGCGTTTCGGGCCGGACGCCGTGCTGCAGCAGTACGCCGCAGGCAGCATCGAGGTGTTGCCACGCGCGGAGTGGATCAAGGATCGGGTGGCCGAATAGGGGAAGCGGGGACGGATCCCTGTCCCGTCCCTGAGTGGATTCAGGAATGTGTAGGCCGGTCGCCTCAACCTCGTTGGCAGGCGGCCGCTAACCCGGTGCGCTTCCTGCGCCGGGCGGGTCCCGGCGGCCGGTGGCCTGCGCGACGGATCGCGCGCCTGCGCGGTGCCCTTCCGGTGCCGGTCGTCCTGAACTGCCTTGCGGACCCCTCCATGCCTTCTTCCCGTTCCGCCGCTGCCCGCCGCCCGGGCAGCATCGCCCACAAGCTGATGCTGGGCACCGCCGTCATCGCGCTGCTGTGCTTCGGCCTGACGGCGTTCCTGATCTATCGCCAGGCCAGTGCCAGCCTGATCGATGCCTCGCGCCAGACCATGACCAGCGAGGCCAACGCTGAAGCGCGCCAGGTCGCCGCCGATCTGGGCACGGCGTTTGCCAGCAACGATGCCATGGTCGAAGCCGTGCTCGCCCAGCGTGCGCGGGGCGACGTGCCCGATCGCGCCAGCCTGGCTGCCGTGCTGGGCGAGCAGCTGCGCACCCACCCGGAGTGGCTCGGCAAGAGCACCATGTGGGAGGCCGATGCCTTCGATGGCAGGGATGCCGAGTTCGCCAATACCGCGATGCACGATGCCAGCGGCCGCTACATGAGCTACTGGGCCTGGCATGACGGCAAGCCGCAGCAGTCGACCATGACCGACTACACCGAAGCCGCCGACGGCTCGGCCGACTGGTATGTGGTACCCAGCCGCGACAAGCTGCCCAAGGTCAGCGAGCCCTATGCCTACGACATCGCCGGCCAGCAGGTGCTGATGAGCACGTTGAGCTCGCCGATCGTCGAAAACGGTACCTTCCTCGGCGTGTTCACCGTCGACTTCTCGCTGGCGGCGCTGCAGAAGCACCTGGCGACGCTGACGCCGATGGGCGCAGGCCGCGTCGAGCTGCTTTCGCCCAACGGCGTGGTGCTGGCCTCGGCGAATGCCGCCGAGATCGGCAAGCCGCGCACCGACGCATTGACCCGCAGCATGCTGGCCGACATCGCCGCCGACCGCCGGTTCGAAGCCTTCACGCCCGATGCAGCCGGCAACGTGCGCGTCTACGTGCCGCTACGCGTGGGCAATGCCCCGCAGCGCTTCGCGCTGGGCGTGGTGATGCCGCACGCGGTGATCGTGGCCGAGGCGCGCCAGCTGCTGTGGTTGACGCTGCTGGTGGGCGTGGTGGCCGCGCTGACGCTGAGTGCCGGCGTCTATGTGCTGCTGCGCCGCCTGGCGATCCGCCCGTTGGCCGAAGCGGTGCGGGTGGCGGGTGACGTCGCCGCCGGCAAGCTCGACAGCACCTTGCCTGCGCGCAGCAACGATGAAGTGGGCCGCCTGCTGGACGCGATGCAGGGCATGCGCGGGCAGCTGCAGGCGGTGATGGCGGCGCAGGCGGAAATGGCGCGCCGCCACGATGCTGGCGAGCTGAGCTACCGCATGGACGCCACTGCCTTCCCCGGCGAGTACGGCCGCATGGTGGCCGACAGCAACCAGCTGGTGGCTTCCAGCAATGCGGTCACCCAGCGCCTGGTCGAGGTGATGCAGCGTTACGCGGTGGGTGACCTCAGCGTGGACATGGAAGCGCTGCCGGGCGAGAAGGCAGTGTTCACCGCAGCGATGGCCACCACCAAGAGCAACCTGGCCGCGATCAACGAGCAGATCCAGCAGCTGGCCGCCGCCGCGGCAGCCGGCGACTTCGCTGTACGCGGTGATGCCCAGCGCTTCGACCACGATTTCCGCCGCATGGTGGAGACCCTCAACATCATGATGCAGGTCAGCGATCACAACCTGGCTGAGCTTTCGACGCTGCTTCGCGCGATTGCCGCCGGCGACCTCAGCGCACGCATGCGCGGTGATTTCCATGGCGTGTTCGCGGTGATGCGCGACGATGCCAACAGCACCGTGCAGCAGTTGACCCAGATCGTCGGCCAGATCCAGCAGTCGGCCGCCAGCATCCGCCTGGCGGCGGGTGAGATCGCTGCGGGCAACAGCGATCTCTCGCGTCGTACCGAGCAGCAGGCCGCCAACCTGGAAGAAACCGCCGCCTCGATGGAGGAGCTGACCTCCACCGTGCGCCAGAACGCCGACCACGCGCTGCAGGCCAATACCCTGGCAGGATCCGCCGCTGACGTTGCCAGCGAGGGCGGGGAAGTGGTCAACCAGGTGGTGCAGACCATGGAGCAGATCGAGGCCTCCTCGCAGCGCATCGCCGAGATCATTTCGGTGATCGACGGCATCGCGTTCCAGACCAACATCCTGGCGTTGAATGCGGCGGTGGAAGCGGCGCGGGCCGGTGAGCAGGGCCGCGGCTTCGCGGTGGTCGCCAGCGAAGTGCGCGCGCTGGCGCAACGCTCGGCGGGCGCAGCGAAGGAGATCAAGGAACTGATCGACGCATCCGTGGCGCAGGTCGGTGCCGGTGCGCAGCTGGTGCACGGTGCGGGCCGTACCATGCAGGCCATCGTCGGCCAGGTGGGGCGCGTCAACGAGATCATGGCCGAGATCTCGGCTGCGTCGCGCGAACAGTCCGCCGGCATCGAGCAGGTCAACCAGACCGTGGTGCAGATGGATGAGACCACCCAGCAGAACGCCGCACTGGTGGAGGAGGCAAGCGCCGCGGCGCGGGCGATGGAGGAGCAGGCCGAGCAGCTGGCCGTGGCGGTCTCGCGCTTCCGCCTGCAGGCCGAACCGGAGGCCATGGCCCGCCGCGCGGCCTAATCCCGGAAACGAAGACGCCCGGAGGGGGCCGGGCGTCGGTTGCATCCTTGCCGCGCATCCTGCGCAGGTCTGATGGCTCAGAACATTCCTTCAAACGGGTTCCAGCTGGTACGGCCTTCCACCTTCTCCAGGTAGTAGCTGTAGTTGGTGCTGGAGGCGACCAGCAGGTTCATGGCGATGAACAGCATGCGCCCGACGACGTCCGGAAGGAACATGGAGACGATGGCCAGCACGATGTTGATGCCGATCACCACCAGTGCCTTGCGCCACATGCCAAGAATCAGCAGGTAGATGGCACCGAAGAACAACGCGAAGAAGTTCAGGTTGATCTTCAGGCGGTCACCAAAGGACAGCGCCTTCCAGGCCTGCTTGAAGCCGGGGTTCTTGGGGGCGCCGTGCTGGCGGAAGAAGTTGAAGCGGAACTGCCACTTCGGGCTGAACTGGGACAGGTCAGTGGTATTCATTGGGGGGAGACATCCCTGTGAGAAAACGTTTTCATGATAGGGCAAGTCCTATTCAGGATCCAAGCGTCACCGTCAAAAATGTGACGCCTGCCTTGTTCCGGCTGCTGCGGCAGGGGCGCGCACCGTCACCCGCCCGCCTTGTTTTTAGGATAGGGTGCGCAGTTCCGCTGCCGCACCAGCTGAATCCGTGCGGCGGCGGGATGTCCATGGAGGTTGCATGACCACACCTGCTACACCGGAAAACGCACCGGGACCGGTGCTCCTGCCGACACCTGAAGTGGTGCAGGCACAACAGCTGCTCGCACGCCAGCAACTGGCGGTGGCGATGGACCGTGCACGCACGGCGGCTACGCAGAGCGCGGCGCCCGCCGCCGCATTGGAAAGCGAGTAATCCGCAACACCGCCGATCGCGCTGGCCCGTCGCCAGCGCGATCGCGGCGGACGCTCTTGGTCAGAACCGCGCGGTCATGCTGAGGAAGTAGCTGCGCCCGGCCACGAAGTAATCGGTGGAGCCTTCCGCATACAGCTTCTTGTCGGCCAGGTTGCTGACGCCGCCACGCAGGGTCAGTACCTCATTGACGTTCCAGGCCGCGGTCAGGTCATACAGCGTGTAGGCCTTGAGGAAGGTCGTCGCCGTGCCGGCCTGCCTGCCGGTGTACTGCGCCGACAGACTGCTGGAAAACACCGCGTCGGGCGTCCAGTCCAGCGACGAATAGCCCGAGAATTCGGGGGTATCGATCAGGTTGCGGCCGGTGGTCAGGTTCCTGGCTTCCTTCATCCACGTCGCCGAGGTGCGCCAGCGCCAGTGCTCGCCGAAGCGGACATTGAAGTTGCCTTCCATGCCGCTGGTGCGTGCGCGCTGCACGTTGCTCATCCGCGTCCACCAGATGCCGTTGAACCTGCCCAGCGGTGCGTACTCGATCTTGTTCCTGAAGTCGGTGTGGAAGTAGGTCAGGCCGGCATCGACCAGGTCGTTGTCGAAGCTGATGCCGATTTCGCGGTTGGTGCTGGTTTCCGGGTCCAGGTCCGGGTTGCCGGCCATGTAGCAGCCGCCGCGGCTATAGCCCAGCGGAATCAGCGAGGTGCAGCCACGGCCACCGGACTGGGTGGCGGCGCTGGCGGAGTTCTCGGTCAGGCTGGGGGCGCGGAAGCCCTTGGAAACGCCACCGCGGATGGTCCATTGCTCGGCCGGATGCCAGACCAGGTAGGCGCGCGGGCTGACGTGGCCACCGAACGTCTCATGGTGATCCAGGCGCGCGCCCAGGGTCAGTGCCAGGGTACGGTGCAGCTTCACTTCGTCTTCGACGAACAGGGCCCAGGTATCCACTTCCAGATCGGAGCCGCTGACGGCATTGCCGGCATAGTCGATCGGCGCGCGGCCGATGGTGTCGGTGTTGGTCAGCTGCTGGCGCTTCCACTGCCCACCCGCCGCGAACTGATGTTCAACGCCCAGGGTGAACGGCGTGGTCAGGCTGCCCTCGATGATCGTATCGGTGGCTTCGGAACGGCCGGTAGCACCGATGTCGTTCCTGTACTCGGTCCAGTACGCACTGATCTTCGAATTGCCGAAGCTCCACTTGCCATCGTGGTTGAGCGCCAGCGAGCTGCGCTTGAGTTCGCTGGCACCCCAGGCGCCTTCATCCTGCTTTTCCAGCGAAGCGTCGATGAAGGCCTGCTGCACGCCATGGCCGGCTTCGAGCGACAGTTCCTGCGCGTCGCTCAGTTTCCACTGCAGCAGCGCATCGACATTGCGGTCCTTCTCGCCTGCATACGCGTTGCCGTAGACACCACCATTGGAGCGATCCGAATCGCGGCGCATGCTGTTGGCACCGATGCGCAGGCCGAAGCGCTCGCCGAGCGGGCCGGAGAACGTCGCACCGATCTGCTGGGTGTCGCCGCGCTTGCCGTCGCCCGGGCGGGTATAGCTGTGGGTGGCGCTGCCGCTCCAGTCATCACCGATGCGCCGGGTGATGATGTTGATCACGCCGCCCATGGCGTCGGAGCCATACAGCGACGACATCGGTCCGCGCACCACTTCGATGCGCTCGATCTGGTCGGGCGAGATCCAGTTCAGGTCCTGGCGGCCCAGGTCCGGCCGGTAGTTCGTCGAGGCAGAGCTGCCCATGCGCTTGCCGTCCACCAGCACCAGCGTGTAGTTCGACGGCATGCCGCGCAGCTTGATCTTGGACTGCTCGCCAACCGCACTGAGGCCACCGGTCACGCCGGGCACGCGGCTGAGCAGGGTGGCCAGGTCGTGCACCGGCTGGCGCGCGATGTCCTCGCGGCTGATCACGCTGATGCTGGCCGGCGCATCCTTGATCCACTGCTGGTTGCCCGAGGCGGTGACCACCACGGTATCCAGGTCCTTGGTGGAGGCATCGGCGCTGGCCTCTGCAGCGGCCACGCCGGGCAGGGCCAGCAGGCAGGCGGTGGCCAGGGCACTGGCCAGGCGGGTGCGCGGCAGGCGCGCGGAACGGGAGCGGAACGGCTTGGACATGACGGCTTCCATCGAATGAGGGGGGGACCGGATGGAAGCAGCGGGCACACGCAGACAAGCAGGCAGGCCCCCTTCCATGGGTCGTAGGGCGCACGGTTCGGGCCGGCGCAGCTGGGTGGGTCTCGGCCGTACGGAAGACGGCGACCTGCCTGGTTAATGAAATGATAACCGTTCGCGTTTGTTGCGATCCAGTACCCGGTGCCACGAAGCGACATTCCGCTGCGCGGTCCGCCATCGCCTGCTGTTTGCTGAATGGGGATAAATCCCCGCGTAGACCTTCGCACTCGGCTTACATCCGGCGCCCTAGACTGGGCCGCATTTTCGATTCCGCCCCGTTGGAGATCGTGTGGGTTCCGGTAGTGACAGACAGCGACTGTGCGGCCAAGGGCCGGTACAGCCAGGACAAGTGCGGGCGCCGGGAAGGCGCGCCGGGAACCTTCGCGCATGCAGCCCGGCCGGGACAGCCGACCATGCCGATCGTGGGGAGTAAGCGGTGATGGGGGGTCACACCATCCACGCGGAAGCGGATGCGCCCCGGCTCGACGCCGGCTGGGCGCTGCTGCCGGCCGAATCTCCGCTGCCGATGCCCGAACAGACCCTGCGCGAAGGCAAGCTGAAGGTCCGTCGGCACCGTACCTCGCCACGCCTGATCGGCCTGCGCCGGTTCTACATCTTCGGCGGCACCCTGGCCATGACCGCCATCGCCACCCGCATGATGTGGCGGGTGCTGTCGGCCAATGGCATCAGCGTGCTGGAAGCCTGCCTGCTGGTGCTGTTCGTCGGCCTGTTCGCCTGGATCGCGCTGTCCTTCGCCAGCGCCGTGGCCGGCTTCCTGACCGCCGTGTTCGACCGTGGCTATCGCCTTGGCATCGACCCGGACAAGCCGCTGCCGACCGTGCACAGCCGCACCGCGCTGCTGATGCCGACCTACAACGAGGATCCGCGCCGACTGCTGGCGGGCCTGCAGGCGATCTACGAGTCGGTGGCCGCCACCGGCCAGCTCGAACGCTTCGACTTCTTCGTGCTCAGCGATACCCGGCGCGAGGACATCGCACGCGCCGAAGAGCAGGTATTCGCTGAACTGCGCGAGCGCGTGCCGGACGGCCAGACGCGGCTGTTCTACCGCCGCCGTGGCGACAACAGCGGGCGCAAGGCCGGCAACATCGCCGACTGGGTGCGCCGCTTCGGTGGCGCTTACCCGCAGATGCTGATCCTGGACGCCGACAGCCTGATGACCGGCGACAGCATCGTGCGCCTGGTGGCCGGCATGGAACACAACGCCGATGTCGGCCTGATCCAGACCCTGCCCTCGGTGATCGGTGGCCGCACCCTGTTCGCACGCATGCAGCAGTTCGGCGGTCGCGTGTACGGCCCGGTGATCGCCCGTGGCGTGGCCTGGTGGCATGGCGCCGAGAGCAACTACTGGGGCCACAACGCCATCATCCGCACCCGTGCCTTCGCCGACCACGCCGGCTTGCCAGCGCTGCCGGGGCGCAAGCCGTTCGGCGGCCACGTGCTCAGCCACGATTTCGTCGAAGCAGCGCTGATGCGCCGTGGCGGCTGGGCCGCGCACATGGTGCCGTACCTGGGGGGCAGCTACGAAGAAGGCCCGCCGACCCTGACCGACCTGCTGGTGCGCGACCGTCGCTGGTGCCAGGGCAACCTGCAGCACGGCAAGGTGGTCGGCAGCCGTGGCCTGCACTGGATCAGCCGCACCCACATGCTGATCGGCATCGGTCATTACTTCACCGCGCCGATGTGGGCGATGCTGATGTTGATCGGCATTGCGATCCCGCTGTTCCAGGAAGGCATCGATTTCAATGCCCTGCTGCACCTGTCACCCAGCGTGTACTGGCGGGCCCAGGACGAGGAGCAGGTGGTGCGCCTGTTCGCCGCCACCATGGCGGTGCTGCTGCTGCCCAAGGTGCTGGGCTATCTGGCGATGCTGATGGACCCTGTCGACCGCCGCGGTTGCGGCGGTGCGATCCGTGCGTTCGTGTCGATGCTGGTGGAGACCGTGCTGGCCGCACTGATGGCACCGGTGGTGATGTACGTGCAGTCGCGCGGCGTGGCCGAAGTGCTGTCCGGCCGCGATTCCGGCTGGGACGCACAGCAGCGTGACGATGGTGGCATCTCGTGGATGGCCTTGATCCGTGGCTACGGCGGGCTGGGTGTGTTTGGTGCGTTCATGGGTGTGCTGGCGTGGGCGGTGTCGCCGTCGCTGGCAGCCTGGATGGCGCCGGTGGTGATCGGCATGGTGCTGGCCGTTCCGGTGGTGGCGCTGACCTCCTCGCGCGGCCCGGGTGCCTTCCTGCATCGCCTCGGCCTGCTCGACATCCCCGAAGAGAACATTCCGCCACCGGTGCTGGTGCGCGCCGCGCAGCTGCGCCGGGAAGCCGCCGAGCAACCGCCGCTGTACTGATGGCCCTGCACCAGCGGCATAATGCGGCTCGAACTTGAAGGAGCCGCATCATGCTGCAAACGGTGGAACAGGAAACCGGCGCCTCGCCACAGTGGTCGGTAATCTGGCTGCACGGGCTTGGCGCCGACGGCCACGACTTCGCGCCGATCGTGCCGGAACTGGTGCGTCCGCACTGGCCGGCGCTGCGCTTCGTGTTCCCGCACGCACCGGTGCGGCCGATCACGATCAACAACGGCGTGCCGATGCGCGGCTGGTACGACATCGTCGGGATGGACTTCCGCTCGCGTGCCGACATGGCCGGCGTGCAGGAATCGGTGCTGCAGCTGGATGCGCTGATCGCACGTGAGATCGAGCGCGGCGTCGCGCCGGAGAAGATCTTCCTGGCCGGCTTCTCGCAGGGCGGGGCGATCATCCTCACCGCTGCACTGTCGCGCACCGCGCCACTGGCCGGCCTGATCGCACTGTCCACTTACCTGCCGGAAGCCGAGAGCGCCAGGCGCGTTGACGGTGCGGTGCAGGTGCCGGTGTTCATGGCCCATGGCAGCAGCGACCCGGTGATTCCGCAGGCGGTGGCCGTACACAGCGCGCAGGCCCTGCAGGCGCTGGGCCTGGAGGTGGAGTGGCACAGCTACCCGATGGCCCACCAGGTCTGCGCCGAAGAGATCCAGGCGCTGGGTGACTGGCTGCAGGAACGGTTGGGCGCTGCCTGAGCCATGCCCCCGGCCAGCACATCGCCGTGGATGCCGGAACTGTGCCGCCTGCCGCGGCTGGCGGCGATGCTCGGCCTGGCCCAGCTGGCGGTGGTGGTGCTGGCGCTGGCGCCCGATGGCAGCCGCCACTGGGCCTTCGGCGAGCTGCTGTCGGCCAGCGGCTTCGCGCTGTGGCTGGCGCTGGCGGTGACCGCCAGCCTGTGCCTCCTGCGGCAGGCTCTGTCGAGGCTGCCGCCGGTGCTGGGCGCTGTCGCGGCGATCGTGCTGGCGACCCTGATCGCGGTGGTCTGTGCCGGCATCGTGCATGCACTGTACGCGGTACTGGGCGACAACTTCGCCCGCGGCATCAGCTTCTGGCGCTTCACCCTGGGCAGTGCGGCAACCACGGCACTGATCGCCGCGCTTGCCCTGCGCTACTTCTATGTGAGCGATCGCTGGGCCGCGCAGGTGCAGGCCAACGCGCGTGCCCAGGCCGACGCGCTGCAGGCGCGGATCCGGCCGCACTTCCTGTTCAACAGCATGAACCTGATCGCCAGCCTGCTGCATCGCGATCCGGCGGTGGCCGAACGCGCGGTGCTGGATCTGTCCGATCTGTTCCGTGCTGCCCTGGGCGCGGGCGAGGGCGACTCCACCCTGCGTGACGAATGCGAGCTGGCCGAGCGCTATCTGTCGATAGAGTCGCTGCGCCTCGGCGAGCGTCTGCAGGTGCGCTGGCAGCGCGATGAGCCGCTGCCGTGGGACCTGCCACTGCCGAGGCTGGTACTGCAGCCGCTGGTGGAAAACGCAGTGCTGCATGGTATTTCGCGGCTGCCAGAGGGCGGCACCATCGAATTGCAGCTGGTGCGCGAGGGCAACGAGCTGCAGATCCGCGTGCGCAATCCCGCGCCCGATCCGCAGGCGCCGGGGTTGGCGCTGGCGCGTGGTGCCGGCCATGCCCAGCACAGCATCGCTCATCGGCTGGCGTGGCGCTTCGGCGCCGCCGCGCGGATGACGGCTGGCTGGAGCGAGGGCTACTATGCCTGCCAGGTGACAGTGCCGATCCAGTGAGGGGACGACCGTGAGGGTAGTCATCGCCGATGACGAACCGCTGGCGCGGGAACGCCTGCGCAGCCTGCTGGCGGCGCAGGACGGGGTGGACGTGGTGGCCGAGGCCGGCAACGGCGAGCAGGCCCTGCATGCGTGCGCGGAGCTGCAGCCGGACCTGGTCCTGCTGGATATCGCCATGCCCGGGCTGGACGGCCTGGAAGCCGCCCGCCACCTGGCCAGCTTCGAGCCGCGCCCGGCGGTGGTGTTCTGCACGGCTTATGACGCGCATGCGCTGTCGGCGTTCGAGGCGGCGGCCATCGATTACCTGATGAAGCCGGTCCGCGCCGAGCGCCTTGCCGCAGCGATCGCACGTGCACGCACGTTCCTGGCCGGCCGCGATGGCCAGCCGCAGGACAACGGCGGGCAGCAGGCCCGCAGCATGCTGTGCGCACGCCTGCGTGGCAGCCTGCGGCTGATCCCGCTGGACGACATCCACTACCTGCAGGCGGAAGAGAAGTACGTGGTGGTGCACCATGCGCGCGGCGAGGACCTGATCGAGGAGTCGCTGAAGTCGCTGGAGGAAGAGTTCGCCAGCCGCTTCATCCGCATCCATCGCAACTGCCTGGTGGCGCGCCACGAGCTGGTGGAGCTGCGTCGAGGCTCGGGTGGTCAAGTGCAGGCGGTGCTGCGGCATGGCAAGCAGCCGCTGGAAGTCAGCCGCCGCTGCGTGGCGACGCTGAAGCAGGAACTGCGGCATCTGTGAGTGGTCCCGCGCGGCCTGCGGCCGCGACTGCTATGAAATCAACAGCAACAGCAACAGCAACAGCGGGTCATGGCTCGTTGTTTCTACGTGCTGGGTTGGGCCGGGGTGGGGCGGCGGGACACGCTGCAAGTACATCCATGTAAGCTCGATGGCGCCATCCATGGCGCCAACGGTCCCGCCGCCCCACCCCGGCCCAACCCTCTCGTTCTTCAACGCATCGGACAGCAAGAGCATTGTTGTTATCGGCTTGGAAAGAGGGGTCAGATCCCTTTTCCTGCGGAAAAGGGATCTGACCCCGGAAGCCGTCGGCTGTTGCTTTTGCTTCTGCTTTTTTCTTTTGATCTTCCGTGGCTGACGCGCACTGAAGCTGTCAGAGGCCGGGCGGGGTGGGGTCGCGGGGGTGTCCGCGGCATGGATGCCGCGGCCAAGCCTCCACGGACGGATTCACGGCGTCCCCCGTGACCCCACCCCGTCCGGCCAAGCGCGGCTGTTGCTTTCACGACCCCTCCGCCAGCCACGAGGGGCTCCGCCGTTGGCCGTATCCGCGCCGAAGGCGCGATAATGACCGGATGGAAACCGTCCGCATCGCCACCCGCAAGAGCCCGCTCGCCCTTTGGCAGAGCGAACACGTCGCCGACCGCCTGCGCCAGGCCAATCCCGGCTTGCATGTGGAACTGGTGCCGATGAGCACCCGCGGCGACGAAGTGCTCGACCGTTCGCTGGCCGCCATCGGTGGCAAGGGCCTGTTCCTGAAGGAGCTGGAGCTGGCCATGCTGCGCGGTGAGGCCGACTGCGCGGTGCACTCGCTGAAGGATGTGCCGATGGAACTGGATGCGCCGTTCGCGTTGCCGGCAATGCTGACCCGCCACGATCCAGCCGATGGCTTCGTCTCCAACCTGTACGCCTCGCTGGACGCGCTGCCGATCGGTGCGCGGGTCGGCACCTCGTCGCTGCGTCGCCAGGCGCAGCTGCGCGCGCTGCGACCGGACCTGGAACTGCTCGACCTGCGCGGTAACGTCAACACCCGCCTGGCCAAACTCGACAACGGTGGCTACGACGCCATCGTGCTGGCCGTGGCCGGCCTGGAGCGTCTGGGTCTGGGCGAGCGCATCGTCGCGCGCCTGCAACCGCCGCAGTGGCTGCCGGCCCCGGCGCAGGGCGCGGTGGCGGTGGAGTGCGATGGTGGCAATGCGCGTCTGATGGCGTTGTTCGCCCCGCTTGATGACGCGGCCACGCGTGCCTGCGTGGAAGCCGAGCGGGCGATGAATCGTGCGTTGCACGGCAGCTGCCACGTGCCGGTGGCGGCCATCGCGCAGTGGCAGGGCGATGACCTGCACCTGCAGGGGCTGGTTGGCAGCGCCAGCGACGGCCGTGCGGTGCGCGCCGAAGCCGTGGGCCCAGGCAGTGATCCGGAAGCGCTGGGCCAGCAAGTGGCGAAGATGCTGCTGGATGCCGGTGCCGGCGAACTGCTGAACGTCTGAGCCATCGCAGGTCGTGCCGGCCAGCGGCCGGCACCACCGGAAGAAGAACGGGCGCCCTTGGCGCCTGTTTCTTACTTGAACTTGTAGACCACGTTCATCGTGGTCAGCGTATCGGTCTTGCGCTTGTCCTCGGCCACGTCACTGTTGTAACGCGCCTGCCAGCCGGCCTTCAGCGCCAGGTGCTCGTTCATGCTCACCGACACGCCGAAGTCGTTCTGGCCGAAGGTGTTGTACGAACCGGATTCGACCAGCAGGGTGTTGACCAGGTCGGTGTTGTCGGTCAGCGAGTACTTCATGTCGAACAGGCCGCGGCCGATCATGCCGGTGCGGGTGCGGTCGTCCTCGGTGCTGTGGGTGCGGCGCACACCGGGGCCGATCTGCGCGTCGAACGAGAAGCGCTCGGTGTTCCACAGGCGGGTGCCGTAACCCAGACCGAACGAGCTCTGGCGGTCGTAGGTGGCGAAGTCGTCGCGCTCGGTACGCACCGTGGCCGTCAGCTGGCGGTGCTCGCCCAGCTGCAGCGCGCTGCCGGCACTGCCGGTGTAGCGGTTGGCGGTGGTGTTGTTGCGGCGGGTGGTGGTGCCGTCGTCGCGGGTCTCGGTCACCTTGGAGCTGGAGCGCAGGCCGGCCAGGTCCATGCTGTGCACCCAGTCGCCGTCGGTGTAGCGCAGGCGCAGGCGGCCGTTGAAGCTCTCGGTGCTGCTGTTGCCGCGTGCCGAGGCGAAGCCGAGCTCGCCGCCACTGCCGCTCCACGGCGAAGACATCGCCGCCAGTTCGGAGGCATCCTGTGCATACGCGAGCGGCGCGCACAGCAGCAGGGGGATCAGCAGGGACACGCGCAGGGACATCGGGGCTTCTCCGAAGCGGTTGACAGCCGGTGATGATACTGGAAGCGTGATGGCGGTCAGAATCGATCCAAGGCGCGCTTCAGCAGACGTTGCCGCGGACGCCTATTCAGGGCAGATCGATACGCAATGCCGGGTCGTTGAAGCGCGAATAGCGCAGGCGCAGCTGGAAATTGCGGCCGTTGCTGCTGCCGCTGCGCACGATCTGCCGTGGCAGGCCCTGGGCGTCCACCCAGTATTCCAGGCGTTCGCCGGGCTGGGCGCCACGCAGCCGGTAGTGACGGGTTTCGACTCCATCCAGCGATTGGCTGCCCAGGTCTTCGGCCTGCAGCTCGGCAGGCAGGGCGTCGGCCGGCAAGGGATTGCGCCACTGCTCCAGCAGGCCCGGCGGGGTGGGAACCTGGCGGATCGCACCGTCGGCCTGCAGGAACATGGTGTCGCCAATGATCGTCTGCGGCCCGCCCGGGGTCTGCACCCGGAAGCGGTCGGGGGCGACGAAGTCCATGGCACTGCGCACCGGCTGCGGCGCGCCCAGCACCTCCAGCTCGGCATGGAAACTGCCCAGGGCCGCAAAGCGTTGGCTGGCGCCCAGTACGGCCTGGGCCGGATCTGCCGCGGGCACGGGGGCTTCGGTCCTGGCCGGCGCCGGTGCGCGATCGCAGGCAGCCAGCAGCAGGCAGGCCAGCAGGGACAGGGCGGGCAACCGGCGCATCGGGCATTCCATGGGGGTGGGGGCGACCACGATAGCCCAAACGTCCCACACAAGACCCGCGACTCGGACATAATCGGGGGTATGGACCGATACGAACGCATCACCGCCCTGCATCGTCTGCTCAAGTCCGCGCGCTATCCGGTGACGGTGGCGACCCTGCAGGACAAGCTCGGTTGTTCCCGTGCCACCGTCTACCGCGACCTGGCCTTCCTGCGCGATGCGCTGATGGCACCGATCGAGGGCGACGGCGAGGCCGGCTTCCGCTACCAGGCCGACGAGAGCGACCGCTTCGAACTGCCTGGCCTGTGGCTCAGCTCGGAGGAGCTGCACGCCCTGCTGGCCTCGCAGCACCTGCTGGCGCGTACCGGCGGCGGCGTGCTGTCCTCGGTGCTGGCGCCGCTGCAGCAGCGTATCGAGAGCCTGCTGGCTGCCCAGGCCGGTGTCTCCAACTGGCCGGTGGACCGTGTGCGGGTAATCCCGCACCGCGGCCGCAAGTTCGATGAAGGCAGCTTCCGCAGCGTGGCCTCGGCGGTGCTGGAGCGCCGCCAGCTGGCGTTCGAGTACCGTGCCCGTTCCACCGACGAGCCGACCAAGCGCACCGTCTCGCCGCAGCGCCTGACCCATTACCGCGACAACTGGTACCTGGATGCCTGGGACCATGACCGCGAAGCCCTGCGCAGCTTCGCCGTGGACCGCATCCACAAGGCGCGCGTGGTCGACAGCACTGCCCGTGACGTCGCCGACAGCGAGCTGGACGAGCAGCTGGGTGCCAGCTACGGCATCTTCTCCGGTGCGCCGAAGGGCTGGGCGACCATCCTGTTCAGTGCCAAGGCCGCGCGCTGGGTGGCCGACGAGCATTGGCACTCCAAGCAGCAGGGCCGCTTCCTGGCCGATGGCCGCTATGAACTGAAGGTGCCGTACAGCGTCTCACGCGAACTGCTGATGGACGTGCTGCACTACGGCTCGGATGCCGAAATCGTCGAGCCGGTGATGCTGCGCGAGCAGGCCAAGGCGCTGCTCGAGCTGGCCCTGAGCAACTACGAAAAATCCTGACACTCCCCCCGAGAACTCCTCCGCCCATGAAGAAGACCCTGTTGCTGCCCCTGCTCGCCGCTGCGCTGGCCCTGACCGCCTGCGGCAAGTCCGGCGAGCCCTCGCAGAAGCTGGTGGTGGCCGCCACGGCCGTGCCGCATGCCGAGATCCTTGAGGTGGTCAAGCCGATCCTCAAGCAGGAAGGCGTGGACCTGGACGTGCGCGTGTTCAACGACTACGTGCAGCCCAACGACCAGCTGGTGCAGAAGCAGGTGGACGCCAACTACTTCCAGACCGAGCCGTACCTGGATGCCTACAACCGCGATCGCAAGACCGATCTGGTGAAGGTGATCGGCGTGCATATCGAGCCGTTCGGTGCCTATTCGCGCAAGGTCAAGTCGCTGGCCGAGCTGCGCGACGGTGCCGACGTGGTGATCCCGAACGACCCGAGCAACAACAGCCGCGCGCTGATCCTGCTGCACAAGGCCGGCGTGATCGAGCTGAAGGATCCGGCCAACGCGCTGTCGACCCTGCGTGACATCACCGCCAACCCGAAGAACCTGAAGTTCCGCGAGCTGGACTCGGCGATGCTGCCGCGCGTGCTGGACCAGGTCGACCTGGCCCTGATCAACACCAACTACGCGCTGGATGCGGGCCTCAACCCGACCAAGGATGCACTGGCGATCGAGAGCAAGGACTCGCCGTACGTGAACTTCCTGGTCGCGCGGCCGGACAACAAGGACGACGCCCGCGTGCAGAAGCTGGCCAAGGCCCTGACCAGCCCGCAGGTGAAGGCTTTCATCGAGACCAGGTACAAGGGCGCGGTGCTGCCGGCGTTCTGACCGGCGCTACGGACGTTCTGGCCATGCGGTCGTGCCGGCCACTGGCCGGCAATCTGCAAACGCCGCCAAAGATCGGGGGGTTGCCGGCCAGCGGCCGGCACGACCTTCAGTCGACGTGGAAGGCGAGGGTGGCCGCCACGGCCTGCTGCCAGCCTGCATAGAGTTTCTCGCGCCGCGCCACTTCCATCTGTGGCTCGAAGCGCCGGTCCAGGCCCCATTGCGCGGCGATCTGCTCGCGGCTGGACCAGAACCCGACGGCCAGACCGGCCAGGTAGGCCGCGCCCAGCGCGGTGGTCTCGGTCAGCCGCGGCCGCAGCAGAGGCACCCCAAGGATGTCGGCCTGGAAGCCGGCCAGGAAATCGTTGCCGATCGCACCGCCGTCGGCGCGCAGTTCGGTCAGCGCGATGCCCGCATCGGACTGCATCGCATCAAGCACGTCGCGGGTCTGGTAGGCCATCGCCTCCAGCGCGGCACGCACGAAGTGTGCCTTGCGGGTGCCACGGGTCAGGCCGAACATCGCGCCGCGCACATCGCTGCGCCAGTAGGGCGCGCCCAGGCCGACGAATGCCGGCACCAGATACGCGCCGCCGCTGTCCGGCACCTGCGCGGCCAGTGCCTGGCTGTCGCTGGCACGCTCGATCATGCGCAGGCCGTCACGCAGCCACTGCACCACCGAGCCGGCGATGAAGATCGAGCCTTCGAGTGCATATTCCACGCGCCCGTCCAGGCCCCAGGCAATGGTCGTCAGCAGGCCGTTGCGCGAGCGCACCGCCTGCGTGCCGGTGTGCATCAGCATGAAGCAGCCGGTGCCATAGGTGTTCTTGACCATGCCCGGCTGGAAGCAGGCCTGGCCGAACAGCGCCGCCTGCTGGTCTCCGGCGATGCCGGCGATCGGGATCGGGTGGTCGAAGAAGAACTGCGGCCGTGTGTGCGCATACACCGTGCTGGAATCGCGCACCTGCGGCAGCATCGCGCGGGGTATGTCCAGCAGCGCCAGCAGGTCGTCATCCCAGTCCAGCGTGTGGATGTTGAACAACAGGGTGCGTGCGGCGTTGCTGTAGTCGGTCACATGCGCCTGGCCGCCACTGAGGTTCCATACCAGCCAGCTGTCGATGGTGCCGAACAGCAGCTCGCCACGCTCGGCGCGTTGCTGCGCACCTTCCACGTGGTCGAGGATCCAGCGCACCTTGGTGGCGGAAAAATAGGCGTCGATCAGCAGGCCGGTGCGTTCGCGGACCAGTGCCTCATGCCCGTCGCACTTCAGTCGCTCGCAGATGGCATGGCTCTGCCGCGACTGCCAGACGATGGCATTGTGGATCGGCTGGCCGGTGGCGCGGTCCCAGACCACGGTGGTCTCGCGCTGGTTGGTGATGCCCAGCGCGGCGATATGACGCGGGTCGATCTGTTCGCGGCTGAGCAGTTCGGTCAGCGTGGCATAGACACTGGTGAGGATCTCGCGCGGGTCATGCTCGACCCAGCCGGGTTGCGGGAAGATCTGCGCGAACTCGCGCTGCGCACTGCCGACGATGTCGCCAGCACGGTCGAACAGGATCGCGCGCGAACTGGTGGTGCCCTGGTCGATGGCCAGCACGTAGCGGGGCGTCATGCAGCGTCTCCGGTGGCGATGGGGAAATCCTAATGCATCGATCGCGTCGCGCGCGGCCACCCTGGTAGCTGCCAACCTTGGTTGGCACACGTGGCAACACGGGGGTCAGAGCCGTTTCCCTCGGAAAGGGATCCGACCCCCCATCCACGCCTGCAGCCGCGCCACCTGCGCCGCATCCAGCCGCAGCCCCAGCTTGCTCCGCCGCCACAGCACGTCCTCGGCGCTACGCGCCCATTCGTGGTCGCGCAGGAAAGCCACTTCCCTGCGCATGCAGGCCGCCGCCAAACTCCTCGCCAAGATCGCCCGTGTCCTGAGCGCCCTGCAGCAGCTCCGCGCTGCGGCTGCCGTAGGCGCCGGCCCAGCGGCGCGCAATCTCTGCGGGCAGCCACGGTGCCAGTGCCTGCAGGCGCGAGCACGCCTGCGCGGCGTCGCCCCAGTCGCTGCCCGGCAGTGGGTGGCCCGTTGCCGTCCATGCCGGTCCCATCTGCGGCAGGGCGGGGCGCAGCAGGTCCAGCGCTTCTTCGGCCAGCGCGCGGTACGTGGTCAGCTTGCCGCCCAGCACATGCAGCGCGGGCGCCGGGCCGGACTGCAACTGCAGGCGGTAGTCACGGCTCAGCTTCGCTGCACGCGGATCGGGATCGGCAAGTAGCGGGCGTACCCCTGCGAACTGCCAGACCACGTCCTGCGGGGTGATCGGCTCGCGCAGGTAGTGGTTGGCGGCCTCGCACAGGTAAGCCACCTCCGAAGGCAGCACGCTGCACCGGGCCGGGTCGCCGCGGTAGTCGGTGTCGGTGGTGCCGACCAGCAGGTGGTCGTGGGCGAAGGGCAGCAGGAACACCACGCGGCCATCGGGCTGCTGAAGCAGGCAGGCGCTGTCGTCGGGCCAGGGCCGGCGCAGCACGATGTGGCTGCCCTGTACCAGGCGCAGGGCGGGGCCGCCATCGCGCGCCTGCATACGTTCCAGCAGGCCTCCTGCCCAAGGGCCGGCTGCATTGGCAACGGCCTGGGCGATCACCGTTTGCTGCCGGCCGTCGGTGGCTTCCAGCGTGGCCTGCCAACGGCCCAGCACAGGGCGCAGTTCAATGCAGCGGCTGCGCACATGTACCCGTGCGCCACGCCCGGCGGCGTCCAGCGCATTGAGCAGTACCAGCCGCGCGTCATCGACCTGCGCATCGGCGTAGCTGAAGGCCTGCCGCAGCGCCGGGGAGAGCCAGGGGCCAAGCGGGTCGCGTTGCAGGTCCAGTGCGCGCGAGGCGGGAAAACTCGGGCTGCGCCGGCCCAGATGATCATACAGCCACAGGCCCGCGCGCAGCATCCAACGCGGTCGCAGGTGGGGTTCCCATGGCAGCACGAAGCGCAACGGACGGACCAGATGGGGGGCCTGCCGCCGCACCACTTCGCGTTCACCCAGTGCCTTGCGCACCAGTCCGAACTCGCCCTGTTCAAGGTAGCGCAGGCCTCCGTGGATCAGTTTGCTGCTGGCGCTGGAGGTGTGTGCGGCCAGGTCATCCTGCTCGCACAACAGCACCCGCAGGCCGCGGCCGGCCGCATCACGGGCGATGCCGGCGCCGTTGATGCCGCCACCGATCACCAGCAGGTCGACGTCGTCCATCGCGTCTCCGTGTCCTGTGTGTGCGTAGAGTCGACTGACAGTCGACTCTACAGAACGCGGGTGACGGAAACGACGACGGGCCCCGCAGGGCCCGTCGCGTTACATCAGTGAAGCCGGTGCTGTCTGGATCAGAAGCGGGCACCGATGCCGAAGCCGACGGTCCACGGATCCATCTTGGCTTCGCCGATCTTCTCGCCGCCGACCTTCACGTCCGGACGCGAACGCATGTAGCGGGCATCGGCACGGGCGAACCAGGTGGAGTTGATGTTCATGTCCACGCCGACGGTGCCGATCACGCCCTTGGCGTCCTTGAGGCGGATGTCGGAGCTGCTGCCGTCGGCCAGCGTTTCATTGCTGAAGCTGGACTGGTAGTAGCCCACGCCCACGAACGGACGGAACACGTTGTCAGCCTGGCCGAAGTGGTACTGGCCGCTCAGCGCGACCGGCTGCTGCTCGACGTTGCCCAGGCGGGCATTGTTCGGGCCCTTCACCTTGTGGTCGAACTTGTCGGCGGCGCCCCACAGTTCAACGGCCCAGTTGTCGTTGATGTAGTAGCTGAAGCTGACGGTCGGCGCCGGGCCACCATCGACCTTCTTGATGCCGTCGATCGGATCATTCTTCGGCTGCAGCAGCGCGACGCCGCCAACCACGGCAAAATGCTTGCCCGAAGCGGTATCGGTGGAGCTGCTGTCCTGGGCGAAAGCGGCCGGCGCGAAGGCGGCGGAGGTCAGCAGGGCGAGACTCAGGATACGGATGGAGCGCATGGGGGTATCTCCTAATGTTTCTTGTTTTGGGCCCCCGGTTGCGGGGCGAGCACACCGTAGTCGCCTCAACATGAATCGAATCCGACGCGCGTTAAAAAATAGTTTTCCTTGTTCAGCGATCAGCGCGAAAAGCCTGTATCCATGGGGTTTCTGGTCGTCAGTGGCATTCATTCAGTTGGAGAAGATGTGAGCGCGGCAACGCTGTGCGTCGGCCTGCAAGCGCAGGTGAACGTGGATTGCAGGGTGCTGCTGCTGGGTTCGATGCCAGGCGTGGCATCCCTCCAGGAGCAGCGTTACTACGCGCATCCGCGCAACCGCTTCTGGCCGCTGATGGCCGATATCTGCGGTTTCGACGCGGCTCTGCCCTATGTGCAACGGCTGCAGGCGTTGAACGCCGCGGGCATCGGCCTGTGGGATGTGATCGGCCGCTGCGAGCGGCGCGGCAGCCTGGATGCCGACATCGTGCGTGGCACGGAAGTGGCCAATGCGCTGCCGGAACTGATCGCCACGCTGCCTGAGCTGAAGCTGATCGGCTGCAATGGTGGTGCCTCGCTGCAGGCATTCCAGCGCTGGGTGCTGCCACGGCTGGAAACCCCGCCGAAGCTGGTCGCATTGCCGTCGACCAGCCCTGCCAATGCGGCGTGGTCGTTGCCGCGCCTGCGGCAGGCCTGGCAGCCGGTGGCCGACGCGCGGGCGACATGAAGCGGACATCGTCCGGACAATACGCTACCGACTGGTCGCGGCCGCGACCCATGGGCAACAGCCTGTCCCGGCTGCGTGCGTACTGAAAACACCTGTAACGGTTGGCGCTGGCCCCCGCTGGCCGCACAATAGACGTTTCCCTACACCAGATTGCCGGAGTTATCCCCATGGCCGAAATCAAGGAAGCACTTGTCCCCGATATCGGTGACTACAGCGATATCCCGGTAATCGAGGTGCTTGTCGCCGTCGGCGACACGGTCAAGAAGGACCAGGGCCTGGTGACGCTGGAAAGCGACAAGGCGACCATGGAAGTGCCGTCCTCGGTGGCGGGCGTGGTCAAGGAACTGAAGGTCAAGGTCGGCGACAGCCTGTCCGAAGGCAAGGTCGTGGCCCTGATCGAAGTGGCCGCAGGCGAAGCCGAAGCCGCCAAGCCGGCGGTTGCCGCGCCGGCCAAGGCCGCTGCCCCGGCTGCCGCTACCCAGAGCGCGCCGGCTCCAGCCGCAGCTGCGCCGGCCGCTCCGGCTGCCAGCGGTGGTGCGGTTGAAGCGCTGGTGCCGGACATCGGCGACTACTCCGGCATTCCGGTCATCGAAGTGCTGGTCGCCGTCGGCGACACGGTCAAGAAGGACCAGGGCCTGGTCACGCTGGAAAGCGACAAGGCCACCATGGAAGTGCCGTCGTCGGTGGCCGGCGTGGTCAAGGAGATCAAGGTCAAGGTCGGCGACACTCTGTCGCAGGGCAATGTGGTCGCCATCATCGAAGCCGAGGGCGCTGCCGCGCCGGCGCCGACCAAGGCTGCCGCTGCGGCCGCTCCGGCTGCCGCCGAGACCGCCACCAAGGTCGAGCCGGTCGCTGTGCCGGCGCAGCCGGACAAGCTGGCGGCCCGCGAGATCGCCTCGGCGGGTACCCCGTCCAGCCCGCCGGTGCAGTTCAACGCCGATGGCGTGCTGCCGGCCAAGGTGCCGTATGCCACCCCGGCGGTGCGTGTGTTCGCCCGCGAACTGGGCGTGGACCTGCTGCAGATCAACGGCACCGAGAAGGGTGGCCGCATCACCAAGGGTGACGTGCAGAAGTTCGTCAAGGCCGCACTCAGTGGTGGCGTGCCGGCTGCCGGCGGTGCTGCTGCCGCTGCCGGTGGTGGCCTGAACCTGCTGCCGTGGCCGAAGGTCGACTTCAGCAAGTTCGGCGAGACCGAAGTCCAGCCGCTGTCGCGCATCAAGAAGATCTCGGGTGCGAACCTGGCCCGCAACTGGGCGATGATCCCGCACGTCACCCAGTTCGAGCAGGCTGACATCACCGACCTGGAAGGCCTGCGCGTGGCGCTGAACAAGGAGAACGAGAAGGCCGGCATCAAGCTGACCATGCTCGCCTTCCTGATCAAGGCCAGCGCCGCGGCGCTGAAGAAGTTCCCGGAATTCAACGCCTCGCTCGATGCCAGCGGTGAAAACCTGACCCTGAAGAAGTACTTCCACATCGGCTTCGCCGCTGACACGCCGAACGGCCTGGTCGTGCCGGTGATCCGCGACGTGGACAAGAAGGGTGTGGTGCAGATCGCGCAGGAAACCGGCGAACTGGCCAAGAAGGCACGTGACGGCAAGCTGGGCCCGGCCGACATGAGCGGCGGCTGCTTCTCGATCAGCTCGCTGGGTGGCATCGGCGGCACCGCGTTCACCCCGATCGTCAATGCACCGGAAGTGGCCATTCTTGGCGTCTCCAAGTCGTCCATCCAGCCGGTCTGGAACGGCAAGGAATTCGCACCGAAGCTGATGCTGCCGCTGTCGCTGAGCTACGACCACCGCGTCATCGACGGCGCCCTGGCCGCACGCTTCACCACGTACCTGTCGCAGGTACTGGCCGACATGCGCCGCGTGCTGCTGTAAGGCATCGCTTCGCCCCCACCGTGCGGCCGCAGCCCCTGGCGCGGCCGCGTGAACAGATGCAGTGACAGCCCACCGGCCATGCCGGGCGGGCACGAGGAAAACCCACCATGGCCACGATTGAAGTCAAGGTTCCCGACATCGGCGATTACAGCGATGTGCCGGTGATCGAAGTGTTGGTCGCCGTCGGCGACACGGTGAAGAAGGACCAGGGTCTGGTGACCCTGGAATCGGACAAGGCCACCCTGGAAGTGCCGTCCTCGGCTGCCGGCGTGGTCAAGGAAATCAAGGTCAAGCTGGGCGACACCCTGTCCGAAGGCGCCGTGGTCGTGGTGCTGGACGCTGAAGGCGCCGCCGAAGCCCCGGCCAAGGCCGCTGCGCCGGCTCCGGCTGCAGCCGCTCCGGCCAGCAAGCCGCCGGTGACCCCGTCGCACCGCGCCCCGGCCGAACCGGCTGCGCCGAAGCCGGCGCTGTCCAGCGGCAAGCCGGCCGACATCGAATGCGAGATGGTCGTGCTGGGCTCGGGCCCGGGCGGCTACACCGCCGCCTTCCGCGCTGCCGACGTCGGACTGGATACGGTGCTGGTCGAACGCTACGCCAGCCTCGGCGGCGTCTGCCTCAACGTGGGTTGCATTCCGTCCAAGGCGCTGCTGCACGCCGCAGCGGTCATCGACGAAGTGGCCCATGCCGGTGATTTCGGCGTCGAGTTCGGCAAGCCGACCATCACCCTGGACAAGCTGCGCCAGTACAAGGAAAAGGTCGTCAACCAGCTGACCAAGGGCCTGGCCGGCATGGCCAAGCAGCGCAAGGTCCGCAACGTGCAGGGCGTCGGCAAGTTCATCTCGGCCAACGAGCTGGAAATCACCGCTGCTGACGGCAGCACCCAGCTGCTGCGCTTCCAGAAGTGCATCATCGCCGCCGGTTCGCAGGCGGTGAAGCTGCCGAACTTCCCGTGGGACGACAAGCGCGTGATGGATTCCACCGACGCGCTGGAGCTGGCCGAAGTGCCGGGCTCGCTGCTGGTCGTCGGCGGCGGCATCATCGGCCTGGAAATGGCCACCGTGTACAGCGCGCTGGGCAGCAAGGTCACCGTGGTCGAGTTCATGGACCAGCTGATGCCGGGCGCCGACAAGGACCTGGTCAAGCCGCTGGCCGACCGCCTGAAGAAGCAGGGCATCGAAGTGCACCTGAAGACCAAGGCCTCGGGCGTCACCGCCGATGCCAAGGGCATCACCGTCACCTTCGACGCCGCCGAGGAAGGGCAGGCGCCTGCGCTGGCGCAGGGCACCTTCGACCGCGTGCTGGTGGCCGTGGGCCGCTCGCCGAACGGCAGGAAGATCGATGCCGAGAAGGCCGGCGTGCAGGTCACCGACCGTGGCTTCATCCCGGTCGACCGCCAGATGCGCACCAACGTGCCGCACATCTTTGCCATCGGCGACATCGTCGGCAACCCGATGCTGGCCCACAAGGCCACGCACGAAGGCAAGCTGGCCGCCGAAGTGGCTGCTGGGCACAAGAAGGAATGGGTGGCCCGCGTGATTCCGTCGGTGGCCTATACCAACCCGGAAATCGCCTGGGTCGGTGTGACCGAGACCGAAGCCAAGGCCAAGGGCCTGAAGGTCGGCGTGGCCAAGTTCCCGTGGGCCGCCAGTGGCCGCGCGATCGGCATCGGCCGCACCGAGGGCTTCACCAAGCTGATCTTCGACGAAGAAACCCACCGCATCATCGGCGGTGCGATCGTCGGCGTGCACGCCGGTGACCTGCTGGCCGAGATCGGCCTGGCCATCGAGATGGGTGCGGAAGCCGAAGACATCGGCCACACCATCCATGCCCATCCGACGCTGAGCGAGTCGGTGGCGATGGCCTCGGAAATCTACGACGGCACGATCACCGATCTGTACATGCCGAAGAAGAAGTAAGGCGCCCGCGCCGTTCCGAACGAAAAGCCCCGGCATCTGCTGGGGCTTTTTTCTTCGATCAGTGCTGCAGCGAAGGGTGGGGCCGCCGCGCGGGTGGCAGGCATTTCGACAAATGTCCCCCGTCGCCCGCCTGTGGCGGTCGCCTCCTCCTTTACTTTGTCGAAACGCCCGCCACCCGCGCAGTGGCTCGGCTTGCGGATAGTCAGAGCCAGTGCCAAAGCCGCCCGGATTCCTGACACGCGGGGGGAGAGGGGCTTGTGTGCGAAGTAAAGGAGGAGGCGTCGGCCGTAGGCCGGCGCCGGGGGACATTCGCACGCAAGCCCCTCTCCCCCCGCGCTCGACCAACCTGCTTCTCTGCTCGACGATGCCACAAAAAACGCGGCCCCGATGTTCCGGAGGCCGCGCCAGGAGAGAGAGTGCCGTGGAAGGGGCGGGGGATCAGAACACGAAGCTGATACCGGCCACCGGGCCCTTGAATTCCTGCTTCAGGCCGACAGTACCGTCGCTGCCCTTCTTGTCCACGTCCAGCTTGAACCAGTCGTAGCCGGCGAACACGCCGAAGTTCTTGGTGAAGCGGTAATCGACGATGGCATTGGCGCGGCTCAGGTCGCCCTTGTAGTCATCGAAGCTGCCCCAGCGCGTGTTGAGGTACTGGCCCTGCAGCGTGATCATCCAGCGCTCGGACGGCGTGAAGGTCATGCGGGCGCCCACCACAGGTGCCACGCCATCGGCCTTCTCGTCGAGGAACTGGCCTTCGTACACCGTGCCCAGGTCGGCGTAGCCCTTGGTGCTGACCTTGGCGTATTCGCCACCGATCTGCAGGCCGAGGTCGAAGGTGTCGGTATCAACCACCGAGTAGTCATAGACCAGGCTGGCCACCTGGTACTTCAGCTCACCCTTCACGAAGCTGCCGGCCGGCACGTTCTCACCGCCGAAGGAAATGCCCTGGTCGAGGGTTTCGCGGCGGTCCTTGTCGTACTTGAAGTAGTTGAACAGGAGGCGCTGACGGTTGCTGATGCGGAACATGCCGTCGATGCGCGGCTCCCATTCCTTGCCACCCAGCTTGAAGTCCTGGTTCAGGGAGATGTCCTGGCCGGCCACGGTGGTGCTGCCGCGGAGGGTGTTGTCCGAATCGATGTTCATCGCACCCAGACGGATGGCAAAGCGGTCATCGCCTTCGGCGGCGTGGGCCGCATTGGCGAACGAGGCGCCGGCAGCGAGCAGGGAGAGGGCGAGCAGGGTGGGTACGGGGCGCATCGAAGAGTCCTTGCAGTGGTTCATCAGAATGAAGGCCACTGTGCCGGACAGGCCCGTCCACCATGCGTGAACGTATGGTCCATGGCATGTGTACGGTTCAGTGCTGTCGCGACGATGCAAAAAGATGGCCCCGGAGCCGGGCTTCGGGGCCATCGTGGGACCTGCGGGGGCGGAGCCGACGAGGATGCTGCAGGCAGGTCGAATGATCGGACCGGCATGTCTGACGAAAGTTCCGCAGCCTGCGACCAAAGTTCAATAGTGCGTCGCAACATGGTGCGGACGTCATTGTCCCCCTGGTGGCACGCAAAAATGTAACCGTTACCGCAACTTGCGGCTTCCAGGGATGAACAGGGAGCGGTTGTCTCGCAAATTGTCCCATTGCTATAATTTGGCGGCTCGATGAGGCCCCCCTGCTGTAGCCGCCTCAGCCCTCCACTTGCAACCACGCGGGACGTCCTGTGCTGAACTCCGTTGATGCGGGTCGGCGACTGATGCTGCGCGCCGCGGTCTACCCGCTGGCCGCAGTGGCTGTCCTGGCCCTGGCCTTCCTGCTGGTAGGTCCGAAATACGCCCTCGGCGCGCTGGCGTCCGGTGTGGCCATTTCGGCCGGTGGCTGGGTGGCGGCACGGATGGCACTGGGCGGTGGGGCACTGGCCGCAGGATCGGCGATGGCTCGCCTGATCATTGCGATCGTGGCCAAGTGGGTTGTGGTTTTCGGCGTCCTGCTGGTGGGGTTCCTGGTCTTCAAGCTGCCTGCATTGGCGCTGTTGGCCGGTATCGCCGTCGGCTTGATGTTCCAGGTCCTGGCGATGGCCAGGCGTTGACAGAATTCAATTAACTGAAGGTTCCGGACACATGGCGGGCGAGGCTCTAACCCCTACCAGCTACATCCAGCATCACCTGCACAACCTGACCGCGCCGGTCGGCAAGGGTGAGGGTATGTTCTGGCATATCCACGTCGATACCTTCCTCACCGCGGTCCTGATGGGCCTGGTGATCGTTGTCGCGTTCTGGCTGGGCACCCGCAAGGCCACCGCCGGCGTGCCGGGCAAGTGGCAGGCCTTCGTTGAAATCTGCCTGGAGTTCGTCGACCGCCAGGCCAAGGACACCTACCACGGCAAGAGCAAGCTGGTCACGCCGATCGCCATCACCATCTTCTTCTGGATTCTGCTGATGAATCTGCTGAAGATGATCCCGGCCGATTTCATCGCCAAGCCGCTGGAATGGGCGGGCGTGCACTACTGGAAGCCGGTGCCGACCGCTGACGTCAATGCCACCCTGGGCATGGCCATCAGCGTGTTCTTCCTGATGCTGTTCTTCGCGCTCAAGTCCAAGGGCCTGGGCGGCTTCATCAAGGAATTCCTGACGGCCCCGTTCGGCAAGTGGATGATGCCGTTCAACCTGATCCTCAACATCGTCGAGTGGCTGAGCAAGCCGATCTCGCTGGCGATGCGACTGTTCGGCAACATGTTCGGCGGCGAAATCGTGTTCCTGCTGATCTGGGTGCTGGGTGGTGCCGGTTTCTTCGGTGCCATTGCCGGTGGTGTGTTCGGCCTCGGCTGGATGCTGTTCCACCTGCTGGTGATCCCGCTGCAGGCCTTCATCTTCATGATGCTGTCGATCGTGTACCTGAGCCTGTCGGAAGACGCTCACTGAGTTTCAAGCTTCAACGCGTTTCAACCTTCATCCGTTTCATCACCCTTAGCAACTTAAGTTCCTGGAGATAACCATGTACTTCGCCGTCCTGACCAACTTCGCGCAGATTCAGAGCTCCACCGCCCTTGCCGTCGGCATCATGATCGGCCTGGCCGCGCTGGGCGCCGGTCTGGGTCTGGCCATCATGGCTGGTAAGTTCCTGGAGTCGGCCGCCCGCCAGCCGGAACTGATCCCGGTCCTGCAGGTCCGCATGTTCATCACCGCCGGCCTGATCGACGCCGCGTTCATCATCTCGGTCGCCGTTGGCCTGCTGCTGGCCTTCGCCAACCCGCTGTCGGCTGCCTTCGCTGGCGCCGTCACCAAGGCTCTGGCCGGCTGATACAGCGGTTTGAGACGACCGGGTGCTTATGCACCCGGTTTCGGATGAAGGCCGGATGTGCCGCTACGGCGGCGCGTCCACCCCGAAACCAGCGATCGAGCTAACCATGAATATCAATTTCACCCTTCTTGCGCAGGCGCTGGCCTTCGCTGGTCTGATCTGGATCATCGCGACCAAGATCTGGCCGCCGCTGATGAACGCGATCGAAGAGCGCCAGCAGAAGATTGCTGAAGGCCTCGCTGCTGCCGACCGCAGCCAGAAAGATCTGGCCCAGGCGCAGGAGAAGGTCAACGAAGCGCTGAAGGAAGCACGCACCAAGGCCAACGAGATCATCGATCAGGCCCACGCGCGTGCCAACCAGATCGTTGATGCTGCCCGTAACGAAGCGATCACCGAAGCCACCCGTCAGAAGGAACTGGCCCAGGCTGAAATCGACGCCGCCGCCAACCGTGCCCGTGAAGATCTGCGCAAGCAGGTGTCCGCGCTGGCCGTGACCGGTGCCGAAAAGCTGCTCAAGCGCGAAATCGACGCCAACGCCCACAAGGCGCTGCTCGACGAGCTGGCCTCGGAGATCTAAGGATGAGCCAGGCCCTCACGCTTGCCCGCCCGTACGCCCGCGCCGCGTTCGCGACCGCGCGCGACGAAGGCGCGTTCGCGCCGTGGTCGGACGCCCTGGCGTTCTCCGCCCACGTCGCCGCCGACCCGCGCGTGGCGGCCCTGCTCGCCAACCCGGAGCTGGGTCGTGACGACGCCGTCGCCCTGCTGGCGCCGGTGTCCCACGGCGAGACCTACTCGCGCTTCTTGGCCATCCTGGCCGAATCGCATCGTCTGCCGCTGCTGCCGGAGATTTCCGGCATGTTCGACGCCCTGCGCGCCGAAGCTGAGCACGTGGTCAAGGCCACGGTCACCTCGGCCGCCGAACTGTCGGCCGGCGAGCTGGACGCGATCAAGGTCGCGCTGCGCAAGCGCTTCAACCGCGAGGTCGACGTGACCACCGCGGTCGATGCCTCGCTGATCGGCGGCGCCGTGATCGACGCCGGCGACGTGGTCATCGATGGTTCGCTGAAGGGCAAGCTGGCCCGTCTGCAGACCGCGCTCGCTAACTGAATTCATTTAACGTCCGGCCCCGCTGCCGGCACTAGGACTTGACGATGGCAACCACGCTCAACCCCTCCGAAATCAGCGAACTGATCAAGAACCGCATCGAGAAGGTCAAGCTGGCCGCGGAATCGCGCAACGAAGGCACCGTGACCAGCGTGTCCGACGGCATCGTGCGCATCTTCGGTCTGGCCGACGTGATGCAGGGCGAAATGATCGAACTGCCGAACAACACCTTCGCACTGGCCCTGAACCTGGAGCGCGACTCGGTCGGCGCCGTGGTGCTGGGTGACTACGAGCACCTGCGCGAAGGCGACGTCGCCAAGACCACCGGCCGCATCCTGGAAGTGCCGGTCGGTCCGGAACTGCTGGGCCGCGTCGTGAACGCGCTGGGCGAGCCGATCGACGGCAAGGGCCCGCTGGGCACCGACCTGACCGCTCCGGTGGAGCGTGTTGCGCCGGGCGTGATCTGGCGCAAGTCGGTCGACCAGCCGGTGCAGACCGGCTACAAGTCGGTCGACTCGATGATCCCGATCGGCCGTGGCCAGCGCGAGCTGATCATCGGTGACCGCCAGACCGGCAAGACCGCGATGGCGATCGATGCCGTGATCAACCAGAAGGGCACAGGCATCAAGTGCGTGTACGTTGCGATCGGCCAGAAGGCTTCGACCATCGCCAACATCGTGCGCAAGCTGGAAGAGAACGGCGCGCTGGCCCACACCATCGTGGTGGCCGCGACCGCTTCCGAATCGGCTGCCATGCAGTACATCAGCGCCTACTCGGGCTGCACCATGGGTGAGTACTTCATGGACCGCGGCGAAGACGCGCTGATCGTGTACGACGATCTGTCCAAGCAGGCTGTCGCCTACCGCCAGATCTCGCTGCTGCTGAAGCGCCCGCCGGGCCGTGAAGCCTACCCGGGTGACGTGTTCTACCTGCACTCCCGTCTGCTCGAGCGCGCTGCCCGCGTGTCCGAGGAATACGTCGAGAAGTTCACCGAAGGCAAGGTCACCGGCAAGACCGGTTCGCTGACCGCGCTGCCGATCATCGAAACCCAGGCCGGCGACGTGTCCGCCTTCGTTCCGACCAACGTGATCTCGATCACCGACGGCCAGATCTTCCTGGAAACCGATCTGTTCAACGCCGGCATCCGCCCGGCCGTGAACGCCGGTATCTCGGTGTCGCGCGTCGGTGGCTCGGCCCAGACCAAGATCATCAAGAAGCTGTCCGGCGGCATCCGTATCTCGCTGGCCCAGTACCGCGAGCTGGCTGCGTTCGCGCAGTTCGCCTCGGACCTGGACGAAGCGACCCGCAAGCAGCTGGAGCGTGGCCAGCGCGTCACCGAGCTGATGAAGCAGAAGCAGTACGCGCCGATGTCGATCGCCAACCAGGCACTGTCGATCTACGCCGTCAACGAGGGTTACCTCGACGACGTGCCGGTCAACAAGCTGCTGGCGTTCGAAGAAGGCCTGCACGCCCACTTCGCCAACACCCAGGGCGAGCTGGTCAGCAAGGTCAACGCCACCGGCGGTTGGGACAACGACATCGAAGGTGCCTTCAAGAAGGGCATCGCCGAGTTCAAGACCACCGGCAGCTGGTAATCGCGGTCCTGTAGAGCGGAGCCGCTGGCTCCGCTGGACCAGATGACAAACGGTTGAACAACGCGGGGCAGCAGCCCCGCGCCACGGGAAACAAGAGATGGCAAGCGGACGCGAAATCAAAACCAAGATCAAGAGCGTGCAGAACACCCGCAAGGTGACGCGCGCCCTGGAAATGGTCTCGGCCTCCAAGATCCGCAAGGCGCAGGATCGGATGAAGACCTCGCGTCCGTACGCGCAGGCGATGAAGCAGGTGATCGGTCACCTGGCCCAGGCCAGCACCGACTACCAGCATCCGTTCCTGGTCGAGCGTGAGCAGGTCAAGCGGGTCGGCTTCATCGTGATCTCCTCCGATCGCGGCCTGGCTGGCGGCCTGAACAACAACCTGTTCCGCAAGATGCTGGGCGAAGCCAAGGCATGGCAGGACAAGGGTGCGGAAGTGGACCTGGTGACCATTGGCCAGAAGGCTTCGACCTTCTTCCGCCGCGTGAAGGTCAACATGGTCGGCAGCGTGACCCACATCGGCGACGTGCCGAAGCTGGAATCGCTGATCGGTGTGATCAAGGTCATGCTCGACGCCTTCACCGAAGGCAAGATCGACCGCGTGTACCTGGTCTACAACCGCTTCGTGAACACCATGGTGCAGAAGGCCAGCTTCGATCAGCTGCTGCCGCTGCCGCCGGCTGAGAAGCAGGTCGCTCACCACGACTGGGACTACCTGTACGAACCCGATGCCGCGACCGTGCTCGAGCACGTGATGACGCGTTACATCGAGTCGCTGGTGTACCAGGCACTGCTGGAAAACGTCGCCTCCGAGCATGCGGCACGCATGGTTGCGATGAAGGCGGCGAGCGACAACGCCAACAAGCTGATCGGCACCCTGCAGCTCGTCTACAACAAGGCGCGCCAGGCAGCGATCACCCAGGAAATCTCCGAAATCGTCGGCGGCGCGGCAGCAGTCTGACCGCGTTCGTTCAAAGCACACATTAGAGGATGCAGCAATGAGTCAGGGCAAGATCGTTCAGATCATCGGCGCGGTCGTCGACGTCGAATTCCCGCGTGAATCGGTGCCGAAGGTGTACGACGCACTGAAGGTGGAAAACACCGAGATCACCCTCGAAGTCCAGCAGCAGCTGGGCGACGGCGTGGTGCGTACCATCGCCCTCGGTTCCACCGACGGCCTGAAGCGCAACCTGGTTGCCGTCAACACCGGCCGTGGCATCTCGGTGCCGGTCGGCGCCGGCACCCTGGGCCGCATCATGGACGTGCTCGGCCGTCCGATCGACGAAGCCGGCCCGGTGGCCGCCAGCGACAGCTGGGAAATCCACCGTGCGGCCCCGTCGTACGAAGACCAGTCCCCGGCCACCGAACTGCTGGAAACCGGCATCAAGGTCATCGACCTGATGTGCCCGTTCGCCAAGGGCGGCAAGGTCGGCCTGTTCGGCGGCGCCGGCGTCGGCAAGACCGTCAACATGATGGAACTGATCAACAACATCGCCAAGGCGCACAGCGGTCTGTCCGTGTTCGCCGGCGTGGGTGAGCGTACCCGTGAGGGCAACGACTTCTACCACGAAATGAAGGACTCCAACGTCCTCGACAAGGTGGCGATGGTGTACGGCCAGATGAACGAGCCGCCGGGCAACCGTCTGCGCGTCGCCCTGACCGGCCTGACCATGGCCGAGTACTTCCGCGACGAGAAGGACGAAAACGGCAAGGGCAAGGACGTCCTGCTGTTCGTCGACAACATCTACCGCTACACCCTGGCCGGTACCGAAGTGTCGGCACTGCTGGGCCGCATGCCGTCCGCCGTGGGTTACCAGCCGACCCTGGCCGAGGAAATGGGCGTCCTGCAGGAGCGCATCACCTCGACCAAGAACGGTTCGATCACCTCGATCCAGGCCGTCTACGTTCCCGCGGACGACCTGACCGACCCGTCGCCGGCAACCACCTTCGCCCACCTGGACTCGACCGTCACCCTGTCGCGTTCGATCGCCTCGCTGGGTATCTACCCGGCCGTCGATCCGCTGGATTCCACCAGCCGCCAGATGGACCCGCTGGTCATCGGCCACGAGCACTACGACACCGCCCAGCGCGTCCAGCAGACCCTGCAGAAGTACAAGGAACTGAAGGACATCATCGCGATCCTGGGCATGGACGAACTGTCCGAAGAGGACAAGCAGGCCGTGTCGCGCGCCCGTAAGATCGAGCGCTTCTTCAGCCAGCCGTTCCACGTGGCCGAAGTGTTCACCGGTTCGCCGGGCAAGTACGTGCCGCTGAAGGACACCATCCGTGGCTTCAAGGCCATCGTCGATGGCGAGTACGACCACCTGCCGGAGCAGGCGTTCTACATGGTCGGCGGCATCGAAGAAGCGGTCGAGAAGGCCAAGAAGATGGCCGAGAAGGCCTGATCCGGGGCGGGCGGGAGCGATCCTGCCCGACCTGACGCCGGCGCCGGGCAACCGCCCGCGCCGGTGGACTCCCACGGTGGCATTGCGCCGCCGCGAACAGCGAAGAGATTTGCATGAGCACGATCCGTTGCGACATCGTCAGCGCCGAGCAGGAAATCTTCCGTGGCGAAGCGACCCTGGTCGTGGCCACCGGTGAGCTGGGCGAACTGGGCATCGCGCCCAAGCACGCGCCGCTGATCACCCGCCTGAAGCCGGGCAAGGTGGTGGTGACCACGCCGAATGGCGAGCAGCTGGATTTCGCCATTTCCGGCGGCATCCTGGAAGTGCAGCCGCAGGTGGTGACCGTGCTGGCCGACACCGCGATCCGCGCGCAGGACATCGACGAAGCCTCGGTCCGCAAGGCCAAGGAAGAAGCCGAGCGCATCCTGGCCAACCGCGGTGAAGCCATGGAAGTGGCCGAAGCCCAGCAGAAGCTGGCCGAAGCCGTCGTCCAGCTGCAGGCCCTGGAACGCCTGCGCAAGACCCTCAAGCACTGAGGTTCCGCGCTGCATCCACGAAAACGCCGGCCCTGTGCCGGCGTTTTTGTTCGGGTGGCGGGGTAGAGTCGACTGGGTAGAGTCGACTGTTAGTCGACTGCTCTACGTTCAGGCCGCGAAAATCCCGCGCTGCGCGCGTTAGTCGACTAACAGTCGACTCTACCAGTCCCGATCCCGATCCCGATCCCGATCCCGATCCCGATCCCGATCCTGGTGCCGTCTCAGCGATACACCACGTATCGCATCAGCAGGAACGACACACACGCCAACGCGCCTTCCACCAGCGGTTTGGCCAGCCAGGTGTACTGCAGGCCCAGCGCGTGGTCCACCAGGCTCACCAGCAATGTGCTCGCCACGGTGAGCAGCAGCCATAGGCCGAAGAAGCGTGCAAATCGCTTCCATCCCAGCTTGCGGGTGCCGGCCTCGGCAAAGGTGTAGCGGCCGTTGAGCCAGAAGCCCAGCAGCATGCCGGCCAGGCGCCCGGCGACGTTGGCTGGCGCCACGGGCATGCCGAGCGCGGTGGTGACCACGAACACGAGCCAGTCGAGCAGCAGCTGCACGAGCCCGATGACGAGGTAGGCGCTTCCCTGGCGGATGAGGCTCATCGGCATGGCGAAGGGGGGAGGGATGCCCATGTTAACGGCGCACGCTCTAGAATCACCGGCAACGATCCACGGACTGCCGTTCCTATGACCCAACCCCTGCACGTCATCATCCTCGCCGCCGGCGCTGGCAAGCGCATGAAGTCGGTGCTGCCGAAGGTGCTGCAGCCGATCGCGGGCCAGCCGATGCTGGCGCACGTGATCGATGCGGCCCGTGAGCTCCAGCCGGCGGCAATCCATGTGGTCCATGGCCACGGCGGCGAAGCCGTGCGCCAGTGCTTCGCCGGCCAGCAGGACCTGCAATGGGCTGAACAGGCGCAGCAGCTCGGCACCGGCCACGCCGTCGCGCAGGCGATGCCGCAGGTGCCCGATGCCGCGCAGGTACTGGTGCTGTACGGCGACGTACCGCTGATTCGTGCGCAGACCCTGCGTGACCTGCTCGCGCAGCCGGGTCGGCTGGCGGTGCTGGTGGCCGAGGTGGATGACCCGACCGGCTATGGGCGCGTGCTGCGCGATGCCGAGGGCAAGGTGGGTGCGATCGTCGAGCAGAAGGATGCCAGCGACGAGCAGTTGCGCGTACGCATCATCAACACCGGCATCATCACCGCGGAATCGACCGCGCTGCGCCGCTGGCTGTCGCAGCTGTCCAACAGCAACGCGCAGGGCGAGTACTACCTCACCGACGTGTTCGCCTTCGCCGCGCAGGAGTACACCCCGGCCGAGATGGCGCTGGTCGCCGATGCACAGGAGGCTGAGGGCGCGAATGATCCGTGGCAGCTGTCGCAGCTGGAGCGTGCCTGGCAGCGTCGCGCGGTGCGTTCGCTGTGCGCGCAGGGCGCGCGCGTGCGCGACCCCGCACGGCTCGACATCCGAGGCACCGTCACCGTCGGCAGCGACGTGCTGATCGATGTCGACGTGGTGCTGGAAGGCAACATCGTGCTCGGCGACGGCGTCACCGTCGGTCCGTTCAACCGTTTGAAGGACGTCAACCTTGGGCCGGGCACCGAAGTGCGTGCGCACTGCGATCTGGAGGGCGTGGTTACCGAGGGCGCCGCGCAGATCGGCCCATTCGCGCGCCTGCGACCGGGCACCGTGCTGGCCGATGGCGTGCACGTCGGCAACTTCGTCGAGACCAAGAAGGTCACGCTGGGTGTCGGTAGCAAGGCCAATCACCTCACCTACCTGGGCGATGCGGTGATCGGCAGCAAGGTGAACATCGGCGCTGGCACCATCACCTGCAACTACGATGGCGTGAACAAGTCGACCACCACCATTGGCGACAACGCGTTCATCGGCTCCAACAGCTCGCTGGTGGCACCGGTGACCATTGGCGACGGCGCGACCATTGCCGCCGGTTCGGTCATCACTCGCAACGCGCCGGACGGCAAGCTGACACTGGCGCGTGTCCGACAGGAAACCATCGATGGCTGGAAGCGCCCGCTCAAGAAGTCCTGAGCCCCGCATTCCCCGCGCCGATGAACTCGGTGTGCTGCCCGGCATCGAGCAGCGCGCCGGCGAGGTGTTGAGGGGCCATGAGGCCTATCCGGTGTTCGCCGGGTATGGCCTGGACCTGCCGACACTACAGGATGGCCTTGAACGCGGGCAGCTGTGGGTGGTGGATGCGGCAGACGGTGGCATCGCCGGCTATCTGCTTGCCGGCGAACTGGCAGGTGAGTTCCACGTGCTGCAGATGGATGTGGATCCTGCACACGCGCGGCAAGGTCATGGGCGCACGTTGTTGCGCCATGCATTGGTACAGGCCCGGGCGGCGGGCTATCGCTCGGCCGTGCTGACCACGTTGTCCGACGTGCCGTGGAATGCGGCCTTCTATGCCAGTGAAGGGTTCGTCGCCGTACCGGAGGCGGAGTGGGGTGCAGGGCTGCAGGCGGTGATGGCCGAAGAGGCCGCGCTGGGGTTTCCGATGCATCTACGCGTGGCGATGCGGCAGGCCTGGTAGGTGCCGACCTCGGTCGGCATATCCACGCATCGCGTGGATCTACCCGATCGGTCCGCTCAACCCACCGGCAGCAGGATCGACACGCACAACCCGCCATCGCCGCGGTTCTGCAGTGACACCCGTCCGCCGTGGGCCTCCACGATCTCCCGCGTCAGCGCCAGCCCCAGCCCGGTGCCATTGCGCTTGGTCGAATAGAACGGCATCAGTGCGTTCTGCAGCACCTGCTCGTTCATGCCCTTGCCGCGGTCAAGCACGTCCAGGCGCAGCCACTGCGGCAGCCGGGTCAGCTGTACCTGCACATCGTCGTTGGGCGGCTCGGCTTCAGCGCAGGCTTCGTGCGCATTCTTCAGCAGGTTCAACAACGCCTGCCCGAACTGCGCGATGTCGATGCGGCTGCTCAGCTCCTCGTCCGGCTCACGTTCCATGCCGAACGGGATCTGCTGGCGCAGGCTGGACAGGAACGGCGCCCAGTGCACGGTCTGCAGCTGCGGCTGTGGCAGCTTGGCAAAGCGCGCATAGCCACGGATGAAGCCTTCCAGGTGGCGTGCGCGGTCCTCGATGGTGGTGAAGATCTCGGGCAGCCGGTCAAAGCGTTCACGCTGCACCAGCACGCCGCCGGAATGGGCGAGCGAAGCAATCGGCGCCAGTGAGTTGTTGAGCTCGTGGCTGATTACCCGGATCACCTTCTTCCAGGTCTGCACTTCCTGGCGGCGCAGTTCGGCGGTCAACAGGCGCACCAGCAGCAGGTCGTGTGGGCGGCCGTTGAGCTGGAACGCACGCCGCGAGAGGTGGTAGACCTGCTCGTCGTCCTCGTCACCATCCTCGCCTTCGGCGTGCACCGCGAACAGGCTGTCACCGCCACGGGCGATGGCATCGCGCAGTTCCACCGGCACCTGTTCCAGCACGTCTTCCAGGCGTTGGCCTTCCAGCTTCCAGCCGCCGTGCAGCAGCTTGCGCGCGGCCAGGTTGGAGAACACCACGCGGGCGATGCCATCACCGCCGGAGGCGATCAACAGCATCGCAACCGGCGTGTTCTGCACCATGGTGTCCAGCAGCAGCTCACGTTGCACCAGGCGCTGCCGCTGCTCACGCAGTACATCACCCAGTTCCCGGTGTGCCTGCACCAGGTCGCCGAGCTCGTCATTGCCGGGCCAGTGCACGCCGAAGTTGTATTCGCCGTCGCGATAGCTGCTGGTGGTGCCCGCCAGGGCCCGCATCAGTGACCGCACCGGGGCGGTGGCCCGACGCAGCGTCCACCACATCAGCGACAGCAGGATCAGCGCCGACACCGTGGTCACCACCCAGCCATGGTCCATCCAGTAGGCCAGCAGCCACGGAAGTGCCGCAGCCAGTGCCAGCACCGGCAGCAGGCGCAGGAACAGGCGGAAAGTGAACGAGCGCCGCTTCATTCGCGTGGAATACCGTGGCGGTCCATGCGCCGGTACAGCGCCTGGCGGCTCAGGCCGAGCTCGGCGGCAGCCTGGGCGATGACGCCATGGTTGCGTGCCAGCACATCCTCGATGCGTGCGCGGTCGGGATCATTGCCTGCGCTGGGTGCCGGTCGTGGTACGACGGCTGCGCGCGGCAGGTTGAGATCGGCCACTTCGATGCGGTTGCCGGTGGCCAGCAGTTCGGCACGCTGGATCACGTTGCGCAGCTCGCGCACGTTGCCTGGCCAGGGGTGCCGCTGCAGTGCTGCGGTGGCGGCGCTGGACAGCGGCTTGCCAGCGGTCAGGAATCGCTCGGCCAGCGGCACGATGTCGCCCGGGCGGTCGGCCAGCGGCGGCAGCACCAGTTCCACCGTGTTGAGGCGGTAATAGAGATCTTCGCGGAAGGTACCGTCGCGGATCATCGCCGGCAGGTCGGCATTGGTCGCGCTGACCACGCGGACCTTGACCTGGCGCTCGCGGTTGGAACCCAGGCGCTCGAAGCGGCCGGTTTCCAGCACGCGCAGCAGCTTCATCTGCCCGCCGAGCGACAGGTTGCCGATCTCATCCAGGAACAGGGTGCCACCATCGGCGGCCTCGAACTTGCCTTCGCGCGCCTTGTTGGCGCCGGTATACGCACCGGCCTCGGCACCGAACAGTTCGGCTTCGATCAGTTCCGAGGGCAACGCGCCACAGTTGACCGCCACGAACGGGCCCTTGGCCACCAGCGAATTGGCCTGGATGATCTGCGCGATCTTCTCCTTGCCGGCACCATTCGCGCCGGTGATCAGTACCGGCAGTTCCGAGCGTGCGACCTGGCAGGCGAGGGCGATGACGCGCTCGCTGGCGGGGTCGGCGAAGACCGCGCCGCACAGGTCGTACTTCTCTTCCAGCGCGTTGCGCTGGTGCAGTTCACGGCTGCGGCGCCGGTCCAGTTCGCGGCGTGCCTCGGACAGTTCCAGCAGGTTGTTGACCGTGGTCATCAGCTTGCGGTCGTCCCAGGGCTTGGCCAGGTAGTCGGCCGCACCGGCCTTGACCAGGTCCACTGCACTGCTCAGGTGGGTCCAGGCGGTCAGCAGGATCACCGGCAGGTCCGGATGGCGCGCACGGATCTGCGCGAACAACGCTTCGCCCTCCTCACCGGAGGTGGTGTCCTCGCTGAAGTTCATGTCCTGGATCACCAGATCGACCGGCTGCGACTCGAGCAGGGCCAGCCCATCGGCGGGCGTGTGCGCCTGCAGGGTGTCGATGTCGTGCAGGGAGAACAGCACGTCCAGCGCAGTACCCACGCTGGCGTTGTCGTCGATGATCAGGATCGCAGGCATCAAGCGGTTCTGCAGAAAGGGATGGGCGGCGCCGATGGAGCCGTTCGTGTCCACGCACCGGGAGAGCCCGACGCCACCCATCAAGCATAGCCAAACCTGTGGCCGTCGGGGCGGCGGGCTCAGCGCCGGGGCGGCGGCGGTGGCGGTGCTGGCGGAGGCGGAGCGACCAGCGCCCTGCGCCAGGCAGCGGCGTCCACCGCGACCGTCAGTTCCTGCCTGTCGCGCTGCAGCAGGAGATAGGCCCTGGCGGCGCTTGAACGCCGCAGGGCCTCGGCAAGATGCTCGATCCTGCGTACGGTGGTGTCATCCACCCGCAGGATGCGATCGCCGCTGCGCACGCCGAAGCGGGCTTCCGGGCCGGCGGCTTCCACGCGCACCTGGCCTTCGCTCGAACGCAATGCCAGGCGCGCATCGTCCTGGCGCCACTCCAGTGTCTGCGAGCTGCCACCGCCGGCCAGTGCCGGCAGTGGCAGGAGCATCATCATCAGCATCCAGCGGATACGCATCTCATGCGCCCCGCGTGGCAACCGCAGGCGGTACCGCTGCCGCGCGCCGGGCCGGCCCGAACACCGCGATCTGGCCAAGCACCCACAGCAGCAGTGCGCCCAGCGGCAGGTAGTGCAGCGGCATGCGCGGCAGCTCGTACATGTTCATCAGTGCCAGGTTGATCGCATAGGCGGCCAGCATGCCTAGCACGATGCCCAGCGTGGCCAGCAGGAAGTTCTCGGTCTGGAAGTAGCGCAGGATCTGCCCACGCGTCGCGCCGAGCGCGCGACGGATACCAATCTGCTTGCTGCGCTGCTGCACCCAGAAGCTGGCCAGGCCGATGATGCCCAGTGCGGTGACCACCAGCAGCGAGATGCACACCGTGATCAGCAGCCCGACCATGGCCCTGTCGTTCTTGAAGTAGTCATTGCGCTGCGCCTCATAGGTCAGCTTCTCGCGCACCAGCCGGTTGGGGTCGTTGCGTTCAAGCGCGGCGATCGCGCCCTTGAGTACTTCCTCGCGCCGTTCCGGAGCGGTGCGCAGGACGTACGGGCCCTGGGTGAAATCGGTCCGCACAGGCAGCACCATCGACAGCGTGGTGTTGTTGTTGTAATCGGTGGGCGTGGCCAATGACGCGACAATACCCACCACGTGCAGTGGCTGCTTGCCCATGTAGAACGTCTTGCCCAGTGCGTTCTCGCCGGGGTACAGCCTGTCGGCGAGCGTGCGGCTGATGATCACCGAGGAGGCGGTATTGGTGGAGGCGTTCTTCTGTGCATCCTCGACGTTGCTGTATTCACCGGGCTGGAAGTCGCGGCCGGCGGTCAGCTGCAGTCCAAGCGTGGACAGTCCACCTTCGCCGAACATGTACATGGTGACGAAGGCGGTCGGACGTTCCTGTTCCTGCTTCAGCGAAACGCTGGTATTGGAGGAGTTCGGGCGGAACGGCAGCTGGTTGACCTTCGCGGCGGCGGTGACCCCGGGAACGGCGCGCAGGGCGGACAGGTCCTCCTGGGTGCGGGCCTGGCCATTGGTCTGCTTGCCGATGCCGCTGACCCGGACGAACACCAGCTCGTTCTCGGCCAGGCCGCTGGTCTGGCTGATCCGTTCAACGCGCTGGGTGACCAGGAACAGGGCATTGCAGACGATGGCGCAGGTCAGGGCGACTTCCAGCACGATCAGGGCGGCGGCTGTCTTGTGCCGGCGCAGGGTGCTGAGGATGGGGCGGATATCCATGGGAGGTCCTCGTACTCGTGCTTACTGCGACTTGAGCTGGATGGCCGGGGTAACCTGCATCGCGCGCCAGGCGGGCAGGAAACCAGCGGCGAGGCTGGCGAACAGGGTCAGGCCAATGGCCAGCAGCAGCATGCTGCCGTCCAGGTGGGCCAGGCTCGCGTAGTCCACGGGTTGCTGGCGCACCGCATACAGGCCGAGCAGGGCCAGGCCGATGCCGAGCACGCCGCCGGCAACGCCGATCGCACCGGCTTCAACCAGGCATTGCAGGAAGATCTGCCCACGGCTGGCACCGAGGGCGCGGCGCACACCGATCTCGCCACTGCGGCGCAGGAACTTCGCCAGCAGCAGGCCCACGGTGTTGACCAGGCAGACGCCGAGAAAGCCCAGTGCCAGCCACATCTGCAGGCGCACGTCGCTGGGCACGGCGTTCTTGAACGTCAACCACTCCATCACCGGGCGCAGACGCACGTTGGTGGGGCGCTCGAAACGGCCCGCCGCGCGCTGCTGGTCCGAGTAGTTGACCAGGTAGTTGCGGTAGTCCTCGACCTTGGCCGGGTCCAGCTCCACCCAGTACTGGATCCAGCTGCAGGGCGCGCTGATCGAGTTGCTGCTGCCATCCGGATTCTCGCCGAAGCAGTTCATGTTGCCGTTGCTGCCGAACTCCAGGTCCATCGCAGTGGAGAACGGCACCAGCAGGTCTTCATCCTTGCCGTAGTTGCCGGTGGTCAGATCGAAGAAGTGGGGTTCGGGATTCCACTTCTTCATCACGCCGATCACCCGCAGTGAATGGCCACTCAGGCGGATCTCGCGACCGGTGCTGTCAGCACCCTGGAACAGCTTGTCGTTGATCGCTTTCGACAGCACCACCACGCGGCTGCGATTGTCATCATCGCTGCTGCTCCAGGCACGCCCGTACTGCATCGGTACGTCGAACATCGGGAAGAAATCGGCCGACGTCCAGCGCGTATCCACCGAGAATGGCTTGAGCGTGCTGAGCTCCGGTTCCACCGTGCCTCCGCCCGCACTCATCATCGCCTGGCGGATGCCGCGCTTCTCGCGCAGCAGGGTCTCGGCGTCGCGCCGTGTCATCTGTTCCTCAGGCTCCTCACCCGGGGTATAGCCGCCGCGCGGGCGCGGATCGACCTGCACATAGAACAGCCGGTCACTCTTGCCCGGAATCGGGTCGCCGGACAGCACGTGGAATACGGTCAACGTGGTCATCGAGGCGCCGATGCCGAGCGCTATGGCGATCACCATCAGCGCGGTCAGGACCTTGTTGCGGCGGAAACTGCGCGCCGCCAATCGGGCGTAGTAGGCGAACATGGTCGGGCCCTCACTCGTTGACGGCGACGATGTGGCGCAACGGCGTGGCCAGCACCGGCTCGCGCACCAGGTCGGTCACCTGGCCATCGACGATGTGCACGTTGCGCTGCGCACGCGCGGCCAGTTCCGGGTCGTGGGTGACCATCACGATGGTGGTGCCGGCGGCGTTGATCTCCTCCAGCAGCTCCATCACGCCCCGGGCCATCTGCGTATCCAGATTGCCGGTCGGTTCGTCGGCCAGCAGCAGGCGCGGGCTGCCGGCCAGCGCACGCGCGATGGCCGCGCGCTGCTGCTGGCCACCCGACAGTTCATTCGGATAGTGCTTCATGCGCGAGCCCAGGCCGACCTGGGTCAGTGCCTTCTCGATGCGTTCGCGGCGCTCGTTGGCGCTCATCCTGCGATAGCGCAGCGGAACGTCGACGTTGTCGAACAGGTTCAGGTCGGGGATCAGGTTGAAGCCCTGGAAGATGAAGCCGATCTTCTGGTTGCGCAGGCGGCTGCGGGCGTCGTCGCCCAGCGTGCTCACGTCCTGGCCGTCCAGCATGTAGGTACCGCTGGTGAAGGTTTCCAGCAGGCCGGCGATGTTGAGAAAGGTGGTCTTGCCGGAGCCGGACGGGCCGGTGACCGCGACGAACTCACCTTCCTTGACCTGCAGTTCCAGCGAGCGCAGTGCGTGGGTTTCCACCTGTTCGGTGCGGAAGACCTTGGCGACCGAACGCATTTCGAGCATGTACATGGGGTGTCCTCTCTCCAGGATTCAGGTATCAGGTATCAGTTGACGGAGACGCGTTCGGCGTCCTTGAACAGGTCGCTGCCGGAGACCACGATGCGGTCGCCCGGCTGCACACCCGACTTGATTTCCACTTCGCCCAGGCTGCTGACGCCCAGTTCCACCGGACGGCGCACGGCGGTGCGGCCATCCATCACGTAGGCCATGCCGTTGCCCTGTTCGACGAACGGGCCACGCTCGACCTTCAGCACGTTCTTGCGGGTATCGAGCAGCACGCGCACTGACATCCGTTGGCTCTGGCGCAGGCCTTCGGGCTGCGCGCTGGCAAAGCGCACGCGCGCGTTGACCTCACCGTTGACCACTTCCGGCGACACCGCGCTGATCTCGCCCGGGAAGGGCTGGCCGTTGCCGCCGGTCAGCTGTGCGGGCATGCCGATCGCCAGGTCGCGGGCGAAGCTCTCCGGCACCTTGATCTCGACTTCGAACTTGGACAGGTCGACCACGCCCAGCACCGGGGCATTGGCGGCCAGGTTGGTGGACTGCACCGCCTGCACCTGGCCGACCTGGCCATCGAACGGGGCACGCAGCGTCAGCGCATCGACCTGGCGCTGTACTTCGGCCACCACCGCCTTCTGGCGATCGGCCAGCAGGCGCTTGTTGCGGGCATCCAGGTCCGCGCCCTGGCTCTGCAGGCGGGCATCGGTGGTGGCGTTGGCCAGGGTGATGTCGGCTTTCTTCAGCGAGTCCTTGGCCTTGGCCAGGTCGATCTGCGGCACCGCCCCGCCGTCGTAGCCGCGCTGGTAGCGCTGCAGGTCGCGGTCGGCGGCCTGCCGTTCGATGGTGGCCTGGTCGGTTTCCTTGCGCGACTTGGCGCGGGCCAGGGTGGCGTCCAGCGCGGCACGGCTGGCCTCGGCCTCCAGGCCGGCCAGGGTGGCCTGTTCCTGGGCCAGCTTGCTGCGCAGTTCGGGGCTGTCGATGACCGCCAGCTCCTGCCCCTTCTTCACCACGTCACCGGCGACCACCTTCAGGTCCACGGTGCCCGCAGAGATGGCATACAGGACCGGGCTGTTGGCGGCGATCACGCGGCCGTCGGCAGCGATGTCGCGCACCAGGTCGCCACGTTTCACTTCGGCGATGCGCACGCGGCTGCTGTCGAAGGAGCGGCTGGCATTGGACCAGGCATGCACTGCCCAGCCGATGCCAGCGAGCAGCGCGATGGCACCCAGCGCAGGCCAGCGGTAGCGCTGCCAGTTTGCACGGGGCCGGCCGGCCGGGGCGGAGGAAACGATCTGGTCCTGTGCGGAAGTGTCGCGGATCATCGGGTGCGTGCCTGACGGTGGTAGTGAGTACCAAGCATGTAGCGTGCCAACTCTATTTCCTTTCGGGTCAATGAGTTGGGAGGTTCGATGAAGTGTCCGGGTGTCCGCGGACACCTTTCCGGACACTTTCATTAAGCGGACAGGAGGGGGAAGCCGGACACGCGGGCTAGAATGCGCCGATCGTCTTCAAGGAAACGCGTGACATGTGTGGAATCGTGGGTGCAATCGCCGATCGCGACGTGGTGCCGGTACTGATCGAGGGCCTGAAGCGGCTTGAGTACCGTGGTTACGACTCCTCGGGCATCGCGGTGATCGACCACGCCGAGCGCCCCGAGGTACGTCGTGTCCGCCGTACCGGTCGAGTGTCGGAAATGGCCACGGCGGCCGAGGCCGAGGGCTTCAATGCGGTGCTGGGCATCGGCCACACCCGCTGGGCCACCCACGGCGGTGTCACTGAGGCCAACGCGCATCCGCACATCAGCCAGGGCGTGGCGCTGGTGCACAACGGCATCATCGAGAACCATGAAGAGCAGCGCGAGAAGTTGCGCGCGCTGGGCTACACCTTCGAGTCGCAGACCGATACGGAAGTCATCGCACACCTGATCCACCACCACCTGAAGGATGGCGACGACCTGCTGGTGGCGCTGCAGCACACGGTGAAGGAACTGACCGGCGCCTACGCGCTGGCCGTGGTCAGCCGCGCCGAGCCGGAGCGCTTCGTCTGCGCGCGCATGGGCTGCCCTCTGCTGATCGGCCTGGGCGAAGGCGAAAACTTCGTCGCTTCGGATGTCTCGGCGGTGATCTCGGCCACCCGCAAAGTGATTTTCCTGGAGGAAGGCGATACCGCCGAAATCCGCCGCGATGGCGTGCGCATCTTCGATGAGCATGACCAGGCGGTCGAGCGTGAGGTGCATCTGTCGGATGTCTCGCTGGCATCGCTGGAGCTGGGCCCGTACCGCCACTTCATGCAGAAGGAAATCCACGAGCAGCCGCGCGCGCTGGGCGACACCATCGAGGCGGCGATCGATGCCGGTGGTTTCCCGGCCGAGCTGTTCGGCAAGAACGCCGAAGCCGTGTTGTCGGGCATCGAAGGCGTGCAGATCATCGCCTGCGGTACCAGCTACTACGCCGGCCTGACTGCACGCTACTGGGTCGAGGCCATCGCCGGCCTGCCGTGCAGCGTGGAGATCGCCAGCGAGTACCGTTACCGCGCTGCCTACGCGAATCCGAAGCACCTGATCGTGACCATTTCCCAGTCCGGCGAAACGCTGGACACGATGGAAGCACTGAAGTACGCCAAGTCGCTGGGCCACAAGCACACGCTGTCGATCTGCAACGTGCCGGAAAGCGCGATCCCGCGCGCCAGCGAACTGGTGTGCTACACCCGTGCCGGTGCCGAGATCGGCGTGGCCTCGACCAAGGCCTTCACCACCCAGCTGGCGGCACTGTTCCAGCTGACCGTGGTGCTGGGCAAGCTGCACGGCCGCATCGACGCGGCGCAGGAAGCGGACTACCTTGAGCAGCTGCGCTTCCTGCCGGGCAGCGTGCAGCACGCATTGAACATGGAGCCGCAGATCGCTGCGTGGGCCGAGCGTTTCGCACGCAAGAGCAGCGCGCTGTTCCTGGGTCGTGGCCTGCATTACCCGATCGCGCTGGAAGGCGCGCTCAAGCTCAAGGAAATCTCCTACATCCACGCCGAGGCCTACCCGGCGGGCGAGCTGAAGCATGGCCCGCTGGCGCTGGTGGACGAGGCCATGCCGGTGGTGGTGATCGCGCCGAACGACAGCCTGCTGGAAAAGGTGAAGTCGAACATGCAGGAAGTGCGCGCGCGTGGCGGTGAACTGTTCGTGTTCGCCGACCAGGACAGCAACTTCAACGAGTCCGAAGGCGTGCACGTGATCCGTACGCCGCGTCATGCCGGCGTGCTCAGCCCGATCGTGCACACCATTCCGGTGCAGTTGCTGGCCTACCACACCGCGCTGGCGCGCGGCACCGACGTGGACAAGCCGCGCAACCTGGCCAAGAGCGTGACGGTGGAGTAACACCCGTCAGCTCGGTTGGAGGTTGCAAGCGAAGGGGGCCGTGTGGCCCCCTTTCGTTTGTGCCGGTGGCAGCGGCAAGTGGGACAGTCACAGGGTGTTCTGTCCACCGTCGGCAGCAGGCAATCAATCTTTAACGCGTGGCATCGCGTGTATTCAGCGGCGGTTTCAGCCGCGGTGCCATTCTCTGGATCGTCGGTTGGTTCCCACGACGAACTGTCCTATCGATGCCGGTAGTGACCGATGGTCGCAGTCGTAGAATCGATTTGACCGAGGTCCGGGTTGAGCGGTTGAACCCACCTCGTTCGCGTTGCAGCACGTCGTCTGCCGATCCATTCCAAGCGGCAGCCGGGTGCGCCAGACGTGCGCTGAAAGGTCTGTTCCCGGGGAGGGGGCGTATCGGAAGAGCACACTTTTTGACTTCAGTGACCTGCACCAGGAAACAAGAATGAACGTCCGCGAACTCCTGCAATCCAAGAAAGAAGCTGTCATCACCATCGATGCCGAAGACACCATTGGTGCCGCCGCCCACAAGATGAGCGCGAACAGGATCGCTGCACTGGTGGTGATGAAGGACGATGCCCCGGTCGGCATCATTTCCGAGAAGGACATCGTGCGTACCCTGGCCGACGACGGCCCGCAGGCCGGCCGCCGGGTGATTTCCAGCCTGCCGTCCACCGGCCTGGAGGGCATCGCCCCGGAGGCCACCCTGAAGCAGGCCATGTCGCTGATGACGTACTCGCGGCGCCGTCATCTGATGGTCACCGAAGGCACTCGTCTGGTCGGCATCCTCAGCCTGGGCGACATCGTGAAGAACCTGCTGGGCGAGCTGGAGCTGGAAAAGGCCGTGCTGCAGGACATCTACATGGCCGCCCACTGAGGGCTGCAGCGCTGGAAGCAGAGAAGCCGGGCATTGCCCGGCTTCTTCGTTCACGGCATCGGTGAATTCAGAAAGTGACCTTCACCGAGTCGGCGCTGTAGTTGGCTGGGCCGTGGTAGACCACTTCGATGTTGTTGCCATCCGGGTCGAGCACGAACGCGCCGTAGTAGCCCGGGTGGTAAGGGCGTTCACCGGGCGCGCCGTTGTCGGTGCCGCCGGCGGCGATCGCGGCGGTATGGAAGGCATCGACGGTTGCGCTGTCGCGGGCCTGGAAGGCCAGATGGTGGCGGCCGGTCAGCTGGCCGGCGGCGGCCGTGCTGCTGGCGCTGGAAATGAACAGCTCATCGGCCCAGAAGTAGTCATCGCCTTCACCGGCGATCGGGATGCCGATCGTATCGAACACCGCCTGGTAGAAGCGGCGACTGGCCGCCATGTCGCGCACTACCAGCTGGATGTGGTCGATCAGGCGGCCGCGGTGCAGTTCCATCGTTTCCATACGAACCTCGCAGAAAAAGGGGACGGAGGGGATTAAGTCGCTTCCAGCCCAATAATGCCAGAAACGACTTAATCCCCTCCGTCCCCTTTTCGGGTCAGACGTTGGCGATGATCTCAACCCAGTAGCCGTCCGGGTCCTTGATGAAAGCCAGGTTCTTCATGCGGCCGTCGGTCAGGCGCTTCTGGAAGGTCACGCCCAGATCCTCGAAGCGCCGGCAGGCGGCCTCGATGTCCGGCACCGACACGCAGATGTGGCCGAAGCCGCGCGGGTCGCTGTTGCCGTCGTGGTAGACCGCGCCGTCCTGGGTTTCGGTGCCGTGGTTGTGGGTCAGTTCCAGTACGCCCGGCAGCCCGGCCATCCACAGGCGGCGGGCGTTGTCATCTTCCGGCACCGTGGCGCCAGCGGGCACGTAGGCCAGGAAGTACAGGCTGAACTGGGCCTCGGGGAAGTCGCGCTTGTCGATCAGCTGGTAGCCGAGCACGCGGGTATAGAAGTCCAGCGAAGCGGCAATGTCCTTCACGCGCAGCATGGTGTGGTTGAACACGAAGCCGGTGGTTTCGGCCGGGGCCTGGGCGGCGACGCCGGGAACATCGCGCAGGGCGGGAATGGTCATGGGGGAGGTCCTTCAGACAGGGCCGTTGCCGGCCGGATGGCGCCATTCTACCGGCCAGCACCTGACGGCACTGCGACGTACAATGGCCGGATCGCACCGTTCCGTCCTGACAACGATTGTCCGCCATGTCGCAGCGTGAATGGGTGGCTGCCGCCATCCGCAAGATCGAAGCTGATTTCAACCGTTCCGCCGATACCCACCTGATCCCGCTGGCGCTGCCAGGGTTCGAGGGCATCGACCTGTACCTGAAGGATGAGTCGAGCCATCCCACCGGCAGCCTGAAGCACCGGCTGGCGCGCTCGCTGTTCCTGTATGCGCTGGCCAATGGCTGGTTGGGTGAAGGGCGTCCGGTGATCGAGGCCTCCAGCGGCTCGACCGCCGTGTCCGAAGCCTATTTCGCGCGGCTGCTCGGCCTGCCGTTCATTGCGGTGATCCCGGCCTCCACCTCGCCTGAAAAGATCGCCGCGATCGAGTTCCACGGCGGCCGTTGCCACCTGGTCGAACGTGCCTGCGACCTCAACTGTGATTCGGAAAAGCTGGCCCGTGAAACCGGCGGCCACTTCATGGACCAGTTCACCTATGCCGAGCGCGCCACCGACTGGCGTGCCAACAACAACATCGCCGAGTCCATCTTCAAGCAGATGGCCGAGGAGCCCAGCCCGGTTCCGGAATGGATCGTGTGCAGCCCCGGTACCGGCGGTACCGCAGCGACGCTGGGGCGCTATGTCAGCTATCGCCGGCATGACACCCGCATCCTCTGTGCGGACCCGGAAGTGTCGGTGTTCTTCGATGGCTACAAAGCCGCCGTGGCCGGTGAGCAGGACTGGCGCGGCCTGACCTGCAGCGGTGGCTCGCGCGTGGAAGGCATCGGCCGGCCGCGGGTAGAGGCGAGCTTCATCCCGACCAGTGTCGATGCGATGGTGAAGGTGCCCGATGCGCTGAGCCTGGCCGCGATGCGCCATGTCAGCCGCCAGCTGGGCCGCCGTGTCGGTGGCTCCACCGGCACCAACTTCATCGGTGTGCTGCAGGCGGCGCAGTGGATGCGCGAGGCGGGCCATCAGGGCAGCATCGTCAGCATCCTGTGCGACAGCGGCGAGCGCTACGCACAGAGCTACTACGACCCGTCGTGGTATGCGCGCCAGGGCATCGACGTCGACGGCGCCGATGCGCAACTGGCGGCGGCGGTGGCCGGGCAGGGACTGCCCGAATTGCCGTGGTGCAGCCTGGAAGCGTTGTAACGCGGCAACGTACGGCCGGCTGTGCGTCGACTCTACCCGGTCGCCGGGGCGGCTCAATATCCCGCTGCAGTGAACGCGTCCAGCACCGCGTCGCGCAGTGCATCGGGCAAGGCCTCGATGTCCATCGCGCGATCATCCAGATGCAGGCTCGGGTCCAGGATGCTCGCTCGGCCCTGGGCCAGCGCCTGCAGCCACAGCAGCACGCAGATCACGAACTCGCGCTCATGGCCCAGCCGCAGCTGGCTGGCGCCGCGTTCGATCACCTCGAACGGGTACCACTCCTGCGCATCGTTGAACGTGCCGCCCTGCTGCAGCACTGCCTGCAACTGCTGCAGATGGCGCGGGGCGTCATCGCCGGCATCGCACAATGCGGCGATCCAGGTCAGTTCGGCCGGGCTGGCGGACAATGCCAGTGACCGGGCCGGTGAGGCGGATGCAACTGCAGGCAGACCTTCCATGTAGGGCCTCGTTCGGTGCGTACCGCTGCGGACTCCCCCGCAGCCAGAGCTTCGGTGCGCGACCGTAAGGCCGACGTGAATGCCGGGCCGTGCCCCCTTGTCAGCCCCGCCTGCCAGCGCCATATCCTGCATGCTGCCCGCCTGCCGGGCCCGTACCCTGGAGATCTGCCGTGACCGTTGCCAACCCCCTGCTCGATTTTTCCGGCCTGCCGCGCTTCGAGGCCATCCGCCCCGAGCACGTGGCGCCGGCGCTGGACGTGCTGCTGGCCGAGGCCGAAGCCGCCGTCAGCGCCGCCGAGCAGGTGCAGCCGGTCACCTGGCAGACCTTCGTTGCCCCGCTGGATGACGCCACCGAGCGCCTGGGGCGCGCCTGGGGTCTGGTCGGCCACCTGCAGGGAGTGGTCAACACCCCGGAACTGCGTGAGGCCTACAACAGCAACCTGCCGCGGGTGACCCGCTTCGCCAGCGCGCTGGGCCAGAACCTGGCGTTGTACCGGCAGTACCAGACGCTGGCCGCCAGTGCCGAGGCGGCGCGCTTCGACGCGGCCCAGCGCAAGGTGCTGGACAACACCCTGCGCGATTTCCGCCTCGGTGGTGCCGAGCTGGCGCCGGAGGCGCAGCAGCGCTTCGCGGCGATCAAGGAAGAACTGTCGGCGCTGTCGGCGAAGTTCTCGCAGAACGTGCTCGACGCTACCGATGCCTGGTCGCTGATCATCGAGGACGAAGCGCGGCTGAAGGGCCTGCCGGAAGACGTGAAGGCCGCCGCGCATGCGGCAGCACAGAAGGACGGCAAGGCCGGCTGGAAACTGACCCTGCAGATGCCGTGCTACCTGCCGGTGCAGACCTGGGGTGAGGACCGCGACCTGCGCGAGATCCTGTACCGCGCCAGCGCACAGCGTGCGTCCGAATTCGGCGATGAGTCCCTGGACAACAGCGGCAACATCGATCGGATCCTCGCCCTGCGCGCTGAACTGGCCGCGCTGCTCGGCTTCGATTCGTATGGCGATTATTCGGTAGCGACCAAGATGGCGCAGGACCCGGCCGAAGTGCTGGGTTTCCTGCGTGACCTGGCCGCGCGCGCCAAGCCGTTCGCGGCCAGGGACCGGGCCGACCTTGAGCAGTTCGCACGCGAGCAGCTGGGCATCGACAGCCTGCAGGCCTGGGACCTGGCGTTCGCCGCCGACCGCCTGAAGCAGGCCCGTTACAGCTATTCCGAACAGGAAGTGAAGCAGTACTTCACTGAACCGAAGGTGCTGGGCGGCCTGTTCTCGGTGATCGAGCAGCTGTACGGCCTGCGCGTGCAGGAGGACAGCGCACCGGTGTGGCACGAGGATGTGCGCTTCTTCCGGTTGGTCGATGCGCAGGGTGCGCTGGTTGGCCAGTTCTACCTGGACCTGTACGCCCGCGAGGGCAAGCGCGGTGGCGCGTGGATGGACGATTGCCGCAACCGTCGCGTGCGCCCGGACGGCAGCGTGCAGACGCCGCTGGTCTACCTGGTGTGCAACTTCGGCCGCGGTGCCAATGGCAAGCCGGCCACCTTCAGCCACAACGAAGTGACCACGCTGTTCCATGAGATGGGCCATGGCCTGCACCAGCTGCTGACCCGCATCGGCGAACTGGGCGTGGCCGGCATCAATGGCGTGGAATGGGATGCAGTGGAACTGCCCAGCCAGTTCATGGAGAACTTCTGCTGGGAGTGGGAGCACCTGCAGGCCATGACCGCGCACGTGGACAGCGGCGAGCCGCTGCCGCGCGCGCTGTACGAGCGCATGCTGGCTGCGCGCAACTTCCACAGCGGCATGGCCACCGTCCGCCAGCTGGAGTTCGGCCTGTTCGACATGCTGCTGCACAGCCAGTTCGAACCAGCGCAGGACAGCGTGCTGGCACTGTTGGACCGCGTGCGCGCGGAAGTGGCGGTGAACCACCCGCCGGCCTGGAACCGCTTCCCGCACCAGTTCAGCCACATCTTTGCGGGCGGTTACGCCGCGGGTTACTACAGCTACAAGTGGGCCGAGGTACTCAGCGCCGACGCCTATGCCGCTTTCGAGGAAGCGCCGCAGGCACTGGCTGAAACCGGTGCACGCTTCCGTGATGAGATCCTGTCGCGCGGTGGCAGCCGCCCGGCGGCGGACAACTTCAAGGCCTTCCGCGGCCGTGCTCCGCAGATCGATGCGCTGCTGCGCCACTCGGGCATGGCGTAAGGCGTCGGGTAGGTGCCAACCTTGGTTGGCACTTCACCGCCATCCACGCATGGCGTGGATCTACCGGAATGCCGGCCAGCGGCCGGCACTACCGGTGGCGGGTCATTCGGCGTAGATCATCTTCCGGGTCATGCCGCCGTCGACGATGAAATCCTGGCCGGTACTGAAACCGGACAGTGATGACAGCAGGTATACGGCCAACGCACCGATGTCCTCCGGCTGGCCGACGCGGCCGACCGGGTGTTGCGCATGGTCGGTGGCCGAATACTCCGGTGCGTGTCGCCGTGAGGGTGCCTGCCACTCGCAGGTGCCGATCCAGCCGGGACTGATGCTGTTCACCCGCACCGCCGGGCCGCTGCTGATCGCCAGCGCATGGGTGAAGCCCACCAGCCCGCCCTTGGCTGCGGCATAGGCTTCGCTGTGTGCTTCGGATTGCCAGGCGCGGGTCGAGGCGATGTTGATGATCGCACCGGCGGCGCTGGCGGTCAGCGCCGGCAGCGCGTGCTTGCTGCACAGGAAGGCGCCATGCAGCGACGACAGCCGGCGTTGCCATTCGTGCCAGTCCATGTCCTGCACCCGCGTGCCGTGCGGCCCGGCGATGCCGGCATTGTTGACCAGCCCGTCGATGTGTCCGAAACGCTGCAGCGCCTCGGCGATGAAGTCGCGCACGCTGGCTTCGTCGGTGATGTCCAAACGCTGGAACGCGGCATCCTCACCGCGCTGCCATTCGTCCAGGCAGGCTTGGCCGGCCTCCCTGTCCAGGTCGCCGATCAGCACGCGTCCGCCGGCACCGAGCACGGCCTGGGCAATACCGCGACCGATGCCATTGGCGCCGCCGGTGACCAGCACCACCTTGCCCGACAGTGGCGCGGCCGGCCATGCGGCAATCGGCGGCACCGTGCTCACGTCAGGTCTTCGCCGCGCAGGCGGCGATGCCAGCCGTCCACGCCGATGCGGTCCAGGGTCTGGATGTTGCGCTCGACGATCACGTCCGGGTCCGGATACACATCCACCGCGCGCGCCACGCTGTCTTCGCGCAGCAGGTGCAGGGTGGGGAAGGGCGCGCGGTTGGTGTAGTTGCTGGCGTCGTCGGCGGCCACGCCCTCGAACTGGTAATCCGGATGGAAGCTGGCCACCTGCAGGATCCCCTGCAGGTCCAGTGCCTCGATCGCCGCATCGGCGTTGTCGAGGAAGTCGTTGTAGTCGAGGAAATCGCTCAGCACCTGCGGATGCACGATCAGCGTCGTGTCGATCTGCTCGGCCGGCGTGTCGCGCAGCAGCACCAGCTCCTCGGCCAGCTGTTCAACCAGCGCTTCTGTCGTGGTCGCATCGCTGAGCACGATGCGGACCTGGTCCTTCACGTATACCGCCTTGGCGAACGGGCACAGGTTCAGGCCGATGACGATGCGCTCCAGCCACAGGCGGGTGGCGGCGATCGGGTCATCGATGGGCAGGTCGGAATCGGTCATGGCGGGCACGTCGGCTGGCGGGGCCGACATTGTAGGCGCGTCGCTGGCAACGCGCCGTCGTACCTGCGGCTGGCAGCGCCGGGGGATTCCCGGCAGGTGGCTCAGTCGCGGAAATTGTTGAACTGCAGCGGCAGCTCGAACTTGCCGGCCTTGAGCACGGCGATGGCGTCCTGCAGGTCATCGCGCTTCTTGCCCTGCACGCGCAGCTTGTCGCCATTGATCTGGCTTTCCACCTTCAGCTTGGCGTCCTTCAGTGCGGCGGCGATCTTCTTGGCGATCTTCTGCTCGATGCCCTGCTTGACGGTGATCTTCTGCCGGGCCTGGGCCAGGTTGGTCTCGATGTCGCCAAACTCGAGGCTGAGCACGTCGATGCCGCGCGCGGCCAGGCGTGCACGCAGGATGTCGTTCATCTGCTTGAGCTGGAATTCGGTCGGCGCGAACTGGTTGATCACATCGCCATCGCGTTCGAACTTGGCATCCACGCCCTTGAAATCGAAGCGGGTGGCCAGTTCGCGGTTGGCCTGGTCGATGGCGTTGGTCAGTTCGTGGGTGTCGACTTCGGACACGACGTCGAAGGAAGGCATGGGCGATGCTCCGCAGGATTCAGTGGCAGCCATTCTATCGCGAGGGCCCCATGCCCGCCGTTTGTAGAACCGAGCCCACGCTCGGCTGCTTTTTGAAGAGCGGCCGAGCTCTACAGAATGCGACGACCGGGCGATAATGGGCCATGAACGTGCAACGCTCCCCTTCGCGTGCGGTGGCCTGGATGGTCGCTGCGGTCGCCTGTTTCTCGCTGATGGACGCTGGCATGAAGCAGCTGTCGGCCAGCTATCCCACCCTGGAAGTGACTTTCCTGCGTGGTGCGGCCTCGTTGCCGTTCGTGCTGGTGTGGGTGCTGGTCAGTGCCGGCCCACGTTCGCTGGTGCCGCGGCGCTGGGGCCTGCACCTGCTGCGCGGCGCGTTGGGCATGGCGATGATCGGCTGCTTCGTGTTCGCCCTGCGCGACCTGCCGCTGTCCACCGCCTACACCATCTACTTCGTTGCCCCGCTGCTGATCGCCGCGCTGTCGGTGCCGTTGCTGGGCGAGCGGGTCGGGCCGCGGCGCTGGGTCGCCATCGGCATTGGCCTGGTGGGCGTGCTGGTGGTGCTGCGGCCGGGCGTGGATGGCTTCATTTCGGTGCCCGGCCTGATGGTGCTGGCGGCGGCAACGGCCTATGCCGTGGCGGCGATCACGGTCAGCCTGCTGACCCGCACCGATACCTCGCAGTCGATGGTGGTCTGGTTCCTGGTGATCATGGCCATCGGCGCCGGCCTGCTCGCCATTCCCGGCTGGGTACCGCTGCAGCTGGCACACGCGCCTTTGATTGCCGGCATGGGCCTGGCCGGGGCGCTGGGCCAGATTGCCCTGACCAAGGCCTTCCAGCTGGGCGAGGCCTCGATGATCGCGCCGCTGGAGTACAGCGGCCTGGTCTGGGTGATCGGCTGGGATCTGGCCTTCTGGGGCCAGCTGCCGGACGGCTATACCTGGGTGGGCGCGGCGATCATCGTCGCCTCGGGGCTGTACCTGCTGCATCGCGAGCGGGTAAACCGGCAGGAACCGCCGAAGCCGCTGGATCATCCCTGAGCCCGGGGGTAGTGCCGGCCGCTGGCCGGCAACCCCTTGCGCCGGAGGGACCGCTGCAGGTGCCGGCCAGCGGCCGGCACTACCGGGGACAGTTTCTTAGAACCAAAAGGAATAACATTCTGGGCCATGGCGCGGGCGCGCGACCGCCTGCGCTGGTAGGCTGCACGCCCCCTTCCGTCACCCAGCCGGTGAGCCACGCCCGTGATCGAGTTCCAGCGCCTGCACAAATCCTATGCCGTTGCCGGCCGCGAAGTCAGCGCGCTGCAACCGTTGGACCTGACCATCGAGGCCGGTGAGGTGTTCGGCATCATCGGTCATTCCGGCGCCGGCAAGTCGACACTGATCCGCATGATCAACCGCCTGGAAGAGCCCAGTGGTGGCCGGCTGCTGATCGGCGGTGAGGATGTCACCGCGCTGGACGCGGACGGCCTGCGCGCGCTGCGCCGGCGCATCGGCATGATCTTCCAGCACTTCAACCTGCTGTCCTCGCGCACGGTGGCCGGCAATGTCGCCTTCCCGCTGGAACTGGCCGGCACGCCGAAGACGGAGATCGACGCGCGCGTGGCCGAGCTGCTGCAGACCGTGGGCCTCGAAGCGCATGCGCAGAAGTATCCGGCGCAGCTGTCCGGTGGCCAGAAACAGCGCGTCGGCATCGCCCGCGCGCTGGCGACCCGTCCGCAGATCCTGCTGTGCGACGAGGCCACCAGTGCGCTCGATCCGCAGACCACCGCTTCGGTGCTGTCGCTGCTGTCGAAGATCAATCGCGAGCTGGGCCTGACCATCGTGCTGATCACCCATGAGATGGACGTGATCCGCCGTGTCTGCGACCGCGTTGCGGTGCTCGATGCCGGCCAGATGGTCGAAACCGGTCCGGTCACCCGGGTGTTCCTGCACCCGCAGCACCCGACCACGCGCCGTTTCGTCAGCGAATCGGAGCATGTGGACGAGGGCACGCTGCACCGCGATTTCGATGCCGTCGGTGGCCGTATCGTGCGCCTGACCTTCCTCGGTGGCGACACCTACGAACCCCTGCTCGGCCGCGTCGCGCGCGAGACCGGGGTCGACTACAACATCCTGTCCGGTCGCATCGACCGGATCAAGGACACCCCGTATGGCCAGCTGGTGGTCGCCCTGGTGGGCGGCGACCAGTCCGCCGCGCAGGCCGCATTCGTGGCCGCCGGCGTGCATGTTGAGGAGCTGCGTCGATGATCATCGCTACTGCCGGCGGATTCTTCCGCCACCTGGACGCGGGCAAGTGGGCCGACATCGGCCAGGCCACCATCGACACCCTGCTGATGCTGCTCGGTTCGCTGCCGCTGACCCTGGCCATCGGCCTGCCCCTGGGCGTGCTGCTGTACCTGTTCGGTGCACCGCAGATGAAGCGCCGGCCATTTGCGTACGGCGTGCTGGCGCTGGTGGTGAACCTGCTGCGTTCAGTGCCCTTCATCATCCTGATGATCGTGCTGATCCCGGTCACCCTGTTCCTGATGGGGACGTCGCTGGGTGTACGCGGTGCGATCGTGCCGCTGGTCATCGGTGCCGCGCCGTTCTACGCGCGCCTGGTCGAGACCGCACTGCGCGAAGTGGACCGTGGCGTGATCGAAGCGACCCAGGCGATGGGAGCCACCACCTGGCAGCTGGTCACCCGCGTGCTGCTGCCGGAAGCGCGCCCGGGCCTGATCGCTGGCGCAACGGTCACCACCGTCGCGCTGATCGGCTTCACCGCGATGGGCGGTGCGATCGGCTCCGGTGGCCTTGGCGACCTGGCCTTCCGCGACGGCTACCAGCGCTCGCACACCGACGTGGCGCTGGTCACCGTGGTCCTGCTGCTGATCCTGGTGCAGCTGCTGCAGATGCTCGGCGACCGCCTGGTCGCGCATTACAGCCGCAGATAACAGAATGCTGGGCGGCGCCCGGCATCTTGTTCGGGTAGTGCCGGCCGCTGGCCGGCAATCCCACGTGCGGTCAACGCACGTTCGGTACTTCGTAACCCAGCTTCCCGACCTGCTCCGGGTGCTGCGGCACGCGCTTGAGCTTGTCGGTGTTCACCCCGTACTCGTCACGCAGGCGCTCGGCCAGCTCCTTGTACAGGGCTTTGTCCATGTCCGGCGTACGCGAGAAGATCCAGGCCATCTCGCGGCCCGGGTAACCGATCAGTGCCCACGAGTAATCCGGTGCCACTTCCAGCACCCGCGAATGGGTAGGCACGACGCGGTAGAACCAGGTGCGCCAGCCGTGGTTGCCGCTGTCCGGGTCGACGCTGGCGCGGGCACGCACTTCCTGCAGCGGTTCGCCGAAGCCATCACGGTAGCGGTAGGTGATGCCGACCTTGTGCTCGTCGCGCAGTTCGTAGTCGTTGACGCTGGCCACATGGCCACGTTCGATGAAGTTCGGCACGCGGCCGATCACGTACCAGGTGCCCATGAAGCGCTTCAGGTCGATCGGCGCATCCGGGTCGGTCGGCGCATCCGGGTCGGTCGCGCGCGGGGTGCTGGCGCGGGGCGATGGCGGCTCACTGGCGGCCACGGCGGGGCCCGCCAGGGACAGGGCCAACAGCATGGCGCAGAGCGGGCGGATCGAAGTCATGCGGGAGCGGGCTCAGAAGGGCTTTGCCTGAGCATGGTCGACTGAGCGTGCGCGATCCGTCAATGGTGTCGCAACCTGTGAGAAGGGCCTTGCCCAAGCTGTGTTGCATTGTCCACCGGAGAAGCCCCATGAACGCACGTTCCGTCCGCCGCCCTGCAACTGAACGCGTCATCATTGAACGCGCCGATCCGCGCCTGCTGCGCAGCGTGCGGCAGGTGGCCCTGGCCGGCCTGGCGCTGGTACTGGTCTGGCCAGCCGCGCGCGGCAGCAACGCCTGGCTGGGCTGGCTGCCGATGTGGCTGGTGGGCATGCCGCTGGTGGCCTGGTGGGCGCTGCTGCGCTTCCCTGTGCCGCGCCTGTCGTGGCTGCGGCTGGCCCGTCGCACCGGTGGACAGGCACATCGTCGCACCGCCGGGACGCCCCGCCGTCGCCGCGCTACGGCCACGGCCTGACCTTCGACACGGGGGCGGCTGCAGCGATCCATGCTAGCGTTCCACGGCTTATGACTGCCTGGAGCTGCAATGTCTCGACTCGCTTCCGCCTGCCTGCTGGCTGGCATGATGACCGCTGCCTCGGTGGGGACCGCCGTGGCTGCTGAAGACACCGATCGCTACGCCTGGCTGGAGGACGTCACCGGCGACAAGCCGCTGTCCTGGGTCAAGGAACAGAACGCCAAGTCCGAGGCGCGCCTGGCGCAGACCCTGGCCTTCAAGCAGATGGAGACCAGCATCCGCGAGGTGCTCGACTCCGATGCCAAGATTCCCGCCGTGCAGAAGATCGGTGACTACTATTACAACTTCTGGAAGGACCAGCAGCACGAGCGTGGCCTGTGGCGCCGCACCACGCTGGCCGAGTACCGCAAGGCCTCGCCGCAGTGGGAGACCGTGCTTGACCTCGATGCCCTGAACAAGGCCGAGGGCGAGAACTGGGTCTGGCACGGCGCCGACTGCCTGCGCCCGGATTACAGCCGCTGCCTGATCGCGCTGTCGCGCGGTGGTGCCGACGCCGACGTGACCCGCGAGTTCGACCTGGCCAACAAGACCTGGATCAAGGACGGCTTCTTCCGTCCGGAGTCGAAGGGCGGCCTGAACTGGATCGATCGCGACACCGTATTCGTCTACACCGACTTCGGTGCCGGCTCGATGACCACCTCCGGCTACCCGCGCGTGGCCAAGCTGTGGAAGCGTGGTACGCCGATGGCCTCCGCCAGCGTGGTGTATGAAGGCAAGCCGGAAGACATGTACATCGCGGCGATGCACGATGACACCCCGGGCTTCGAGCGCAATCTGGTCAGCCGCACGCTGGCGTTCTACAACAACGAGATCTACCTGCGTGGCGACGATGGCACGCTGACCAAGATCGATGCGCCGAACTCGGCCGAGAAGGGCCTGCACAAGCAGTGGCTGACCCTGGAGCTGCGTGATCCGTGGACCGTGGGTGGCAAGACCTATGCGTCCGGTTCGCTGCTGGCGACCAGGCTGGATGACTTCCTGGCCGGCAAGCGTGAGTTCGACGTGCTGTTCACCCCGACCGCGACCACCTCGCTGGCCAGCGCCACCTGGACCAAGAGCCACCTGGTGCTGAACGTGCTGGATGACGTCAAGAACCGCCTGTCGGTGCTGACCCCGGGCGCCAATGGCTGGCAGACCAGCCGCTTCGTCGGCGCGCCGGCCTTCGGCACGCTGGGCGTGGCTGCTGTCGACAGCAACGACAGCGACGCGGTGTGGCTGACCGCCACCGACTACCTGACCCCGACCACTCTGGCGCTGGCCGAGATCGGGCAGGCCCCGGAAACGCTGAAGACCATGCCGGCCTTCTTCGATGCCAAGGGCAAGGTGATCGAGCAGCACTTCGCCACCAGCAAGGACGGCACCCGCGTGCCGTACTTCGTGGTGCACGACAAGGCGATGAAGCTGGACGGTTCCAACCCGACCCTGCTGTACGGTTACGGTGGTTTCGAGATCTCGCTGACCCCGGGCTACTCCGGTGGTATGGGCCGCGCCTGGCTGGAGAAGGGCGGCGTGTACGTGGTTGCCAACATCCGTGGCGGCGGCGAATACGGCCCACGCTGGCACCAGGCGGCGCTGAAGCAGAACCGCCACAAGGCCTATGAAGACATGGCCGCAGTGGCACGCGATCTGGTCAAGCGCAAGATCACCAGCGCCAGGCACCTGGGCGTGCAGGGCGGCAGCAACGGTGGCCTGCTGACCGGCAACATGCTGACCCAGTACCCGGAACTGTTCGGTGCGGTGGTGGTGCAGGTGCCGCTGCTGGACATGAAGCGCTACAGCCATCTGCTGGCCGGCGCCTCGTGGATGGCCGAGTACGGCAACCCGGATACCAGCGACTGGGCGTTCATCAAGACCTTCTCGCCGTACCACCTGTTCGACGCGAAGAAGAAGTACCCGCCGGTGCTGTTCACCACCTCCACCCGCGATGACCGCGTGCACCCGGGCCACGCCCGCAAGATGGCGGCGAAGATGATCGACGCCGGCAAGGACGTGACCTACTACGAGAACATCGAAGGTGGCCACGGCGGTGCAGCCAACAATGCGCAGGCCGCACACATGTCGGCGCTGGCCTACAGCTTCCTGTGGGAGCGGTTGGGCGGTAAGTAAGCAGACAGGCAGAACGGAAAACGCCGCCCCCCGGGGCGGCGTTTTTCTTTATCCGGTAGTGCCGGCCGCTGGCCGGCAACCGCATCATTCACGCATTCCCGGGTTGCCGGCCAGCGGCCGGCACTACCGTCAACGTGATCCCTGCCAGCGCTGCAACCCACGCGCGATCCGTGCCACCGCCTCCTGCAACCGCGGCACTTCCTGGGTATAGGCCAGGCGCACGTGCTGGTTGGCGCGATGGAAGCCGAAATCCGGCCCGGGCGTGAATGCCACGTGCTCGGTTTCCAGGAAGTGGGCGCAGAACGCCTGTGCGTCATCGGTGAATGCGCTGACATCGGCGTACAGGTAGAACGCACCCTGCGGCTCGACTTCGATGCGGAAGCCCAGCTCGCGCAGCGCGGGCAGCAGGAAGTCGCGGCGCTGGCGGAACGCTTCGCGACGCTGCTCGAAGATCGCCATCGACTCCGCGCTGAAGCAGGCGAGCGCGGCATGCTGGGCGATGCTCGACGCGCTGATGTACAGGTTCTGCGCGAGTTTCTCCAGGTCCGGCACGGCTGCTGGCGGTGCCACCAGCCAGCCCAGCCGCCAACCGGTCATGCCGAAGTATTTGGAAAAGCTGTTCAGCACGAATGCGCTGTCATCCACCTGCAGCACGCTGGGTGCATCCAGGCCATAGGTGAGGCCGTGGTAGATCTCGTCCACCACCAGGTGACCACCGCGCGCGTGCAGGGTCTTCGACAGGGCGGCCAGTTCGTCGGCGGAGAGCACGGTGCCGGTCGGGTTGGCCGGTGAGGCAACCAGCGCGCCGACGCTGTCGGCATTCCAATGCTGTTCCACCAGCGACGGTGTGAGCTGGTAGGCAGTGTCCGGGCCGACCGGCACCAGCTGTGCGCCGCCTTCAACGAGGCGCAGGAAGTGGCGGTTGCACGGATAACCAGGGTCGGCCAGCAGCCAGTGGCGGCCGGGATCGACCAGCAGGCTGCTGGCCAGCAGCAGCGCACCGGAGCCGCCGGGGGTGACCAGGATGCGTTCGGGGTCGATGTCCAGCCCGTAGTGGCTGCGATAGAAGCCGCTGATCGCCTGGCGCAGGGCTGGCAGGCCACGTGCGGCCGTGTAGCGGGTATGGCCGGCGGCCAATGCGGCCTGGCCGGCACGCACGATCGGTTCGGCGGTGGTGAAGTCCGGTTCGCCGATTTCCAGGTGGATCACGTCGTGGCCGGCCTGTTCCAGCGCTTGCGCGCGGGCCAGCAGGGACATCACGTGGAACGGAGCGATTTCATGGCTGCGCCGGCTGTAGCCCGGCGTATGGGGCAGGGTACTCATGCAGCCCATGGTACGCCGCGCACCGGGGTCACGCGCTCTGGCAGTGCCGGCCGCTGGCCGGCAACCGCCCCACCCGCAGGCCGTGAGGGTGCCGGCCAGCGGCCGGCACTACCGGCAGGCATGGCCACCATGACGTTCCGCAGGGTTGCCCACCGTCCTTCCGCAACCCAGACTCGGGCGCAAGGACGCCATTGCATTGCCCCTCAAGGAGCCCTATCTCATGAAATCCACCCTCTGCCTGTTGCTTGCCAGCCTGATGACCACCACTGCCACCGCCGCCACTCCGCCCGTTCCGCCGGACGCCGCCAAGCATCCGCATGTGGTCAAGGCGCCGTTCGGCGCGACCCGCAGCGATGACTACTACTGGCTGCGCGACGACAAGCGCGGGAACAAGGACATGCTGGCCTACCTGCAGGCCGAGAATGCCTACGCCGACCAGCTGCTGGCGCCGCTGAAGCCGCTGGAAGACACCCTTTACAAGGAGATCGTCGGCCGCATCAAGCAGGACGATTCCAGCGTGCCGGCGCGCGAGCGTGGCTACTGGTACTACAGCCGCTTCGAGACCGGCCAGGACTACCCGATCCATGCGCGCCGCAAGGGCAGCATGGAGGCCGCCGAGGAAATCCTGCTGGACGTCAACGCGATGGCTGCCGGCAAGGGCTATTTCAGCGTCGGCTCGATGGAAGTCAGCCAGGACAACCAGCTGCTGGCCTGGGCCGATGATGATGTCGGCCGCCGCCAGTACACCATCCGCTTCAAGGACCTGGCCACCGGCAAGGTGCTGCCCGATGTGATCACCGGCAGCTCGGGCGACCTGGTCTGGGCCGACGACAACCGCACCGTGCTGTATGTCGAGAACGATCCGGAAACGCTGCTGACCGTGCGCGTGAAGAAGCACGTGCTGGGCACCCCGGCCAGCGCCGACACCGTCGTCTACGAAGAGAAGGACGACAGCTTCTACATGGGCATCGGCCGCACCCGCGACGATCGCTTCATCACCATCGGCGTGCACAGCACCGTGTCCTCGGAAGAGCGTTACGCGCCGGCCAGCGACCCGACCCACTTCACCGTGCTGGCGCCGCGCCAGCGCGATGTCGAGTACGACGCCGACCACTACGATGGCCGCTGGGTGATCCGTACCAATGACGGTGCCAAGAACTTCAAGCTGGTCACCGCACCGACCGATGCGACCTCGCGTGCGCAGTGGAAGGACTGGATCGCGCACGACGATGCGGTGTTCATCGAAGGCTTCGAACTGTTCGATGGCTACACCGCCATCGCCGAACGCTCCGAGGGCCTGGAACGCATCCGCCTGCTGTTCAAGGATGGCCGCAGCGACTACGTGAAGGCCGACGAGCCGGCGTACTCGATGGGCCTGGGCGACAACACCGAGGCCGATACGCCCTGGTTGCGCTACGTCTACACCTCGATGACCACCCCCACCACCGTGTTCGAACTGAACACCGCCACCGGTGAGCGCCGCCAGCTGAAGGTGCAGCCGGTGATCGGCTATGACGCGTCGAAGTACGAAACCGACCGCGTCTGGATCACCGCACGCGATGGCGTGAAGGTGCCGGTGTCGCTGGTCTACCGCAAGGGCTACCAGAAGGATGGCAAGGGCGCGTTGTTCCAGTACGCGTATGGCAGCTACGGCATGTCGATGGATCCGTATTTCAACCAGACCGCGGTGAGCCTGCTCGACCGCGGCGTGGTGTATGCCATCGCCCACATCCGCGGTGGCCAGGAAATGGGCCGCGACTGGTACGAGAACGGCAAGCTGCTGCACAAGCAGAACACCTTCAACGACTTCATCGACGTCACCCGTGGCCTGGTGGCGCAGGGCTGGGCGGCGAAGGATCGCGTGGCGGCATCCGGCGGCAGTGCCGGTGGCCTGCTGATGGGCGCGGTGGCCAACCAGGCGCCGCAGGACTACCGCGTGATGGTGGCCCAGGTGCCGTTCGTCGATGTGGTGACCACCATGCTCGACCCGACCATTCCGTTGACCACCAACGAGTACGACGAGTGGGGCAACCCGGAGCAGAAGCAGTTCTACGACTACATGCTGTCCTACTCGCCCTACGACAACGTGAAGCAGCAGGCGTACCCGGCGCTGTTCGTGGGCACCGGCCTGTGGGATTCGCAGGTGCAGTACTGGGAACCGGCCAAGTGGGTGGCCAAGCTGCGTGACGACAACACCGGCCACTACCCGATCCTGTTCCGCACCAACATGGAAGCCGGCCACGGCGGCAAGTCGGGGCGCTTCCAGCGCTATCGCGAGCTGTCCGAGTCGTACGCGTTCGTACTGCAGCAGCTGGGCATCGCCCAGCCGTGATCGCGACAGGGTGCCGGGCACTGCCTGGCACCCTGAACCGGTATCCTTGCGGCCATGAGCGCGCCAGATCCTTCCGTCCCTCGCGGTGCCACCACGCCACCGCGCGTGGTGCGTTTCCGCTGGGCGTGGTGGCTGCTGGCCTATGTCAGCCTCGGCACCGGCATCGTCGGCATCTTCGTGCCGGGCCTGCCGACCACCGTATTCATCCTGATTTCGGCCTGGGCCGCCTCGCGTGGCTCCGAGCGCCTGCACAACTGGCTGCTGCAGCATCCACGCTTCGGCCCGGCCATCGCCAACTGGCAGGCACACGGGGCGGTCAGCCGCTACGGCAAGTGGATGGCCACGATCACCATGGCGGTATGCGCCGGCATCATGCTCTGGTGCGTGCCGATTGCCTGGGTGAAGTGGTTCTCGATCGGCAGCATGACCGTGGTGGCGATCTGGCTGTGGACCCGGCCACTGCCGCCCCCCGCGGATTGAGCACCTGCGGTAGTGCCGGCCGCTGGCCGGCAACCCGATCCCCTGCACCAACCGCTCAGCCGCCAATGGCTATACTCGGGGCATGAAGATCCCCCATCGAAACGCCATCCTGATTCCGCTGGCAGCGGCTTCGCTGCTGTTCCTCGCCGCCTGCGGCAACAAGGGCCCGCTGGTACTGCCGCAGAAGCCGGTGCCGGTGGAAGAAACCGTCGAACCTGTTGCCGAGCCCGCTACCGAAGCGACCCCGGCGCAGACCGAAGGCAGCGGCCCCCCGGCCACGACCGTGGAGCCGGCTGCACCGACCACGCAACCGGCGCCTGCGCCTGCGAAGAAGGTGGGCGGCGGGAATGAGTAAGGCCGGTTCCAAGGCCCTGCGCTTCAGCAAGATGCATGGCGCGGGCAATGATTTCGTAGTGATCGACCTGCGTGACGGCACCGCGCCGCCCACGCCTGAACTGGCCGCGCAGCTGGCCGACCGCCACACCGGCGTCGGCTGCGATCAGATCCTGACCATCGAAGCGCCGCGCGCGGAAGGCTCGGTGGCGTCGTACCGCATCTGGAATGCCGACGGCTCCAATTCCGAACAGTGCGGCAATGGTGCGCGCTGCATCGCCGCCTGGCTGGTGCGCGAAGGCAGTGCGCAGGGCGACCGCTTCGTCATCGACAGCCCGCTGGCCAGCCATGAGGTGGAAGTGCTGGGCGATGGCCAGTTCGCGGTGACCATGGGCGTGCCGGCGTTCGAGCCGGCCAACGTGCCGCTGGTGGGTTTCGCCCACGCGCGCGAGGAATACCTGCTGCCGCTGCAGGGCGAAAGCGTGCGTTTCGCTGCGGTGTCGATGGGCAACCCGCATGCAGTGATCGAAGTGGGCCTGATCGATGCTGCACCGGTCGAGCGCGTCGGTGCGCTGCTGCAGCAGCATGCCTCGTTCCCGCGCTCGGTGAACGTGGGCTTCGCCCAGGTGATGGGCCCGGCGCATGCACGCCTGCGTGTGAATGAACGCGGCGTCGGCGAAACCCTGGCCTGCGGCAGTGGCGCCTGCGCCGCTGCGGTGACCCTGATGCAGCGCGGCCGCCTGCAGCGTGATGCACGCATCAGCCTGCCCGGCGGTGACCTGCGCATCCAGTGGCCGGGCGATGGCCAGCCTGTGGTGATGGCCGGCCCGACCGCATTCGTCTTCGAAGGGGAGTGGATGGCATGACCGAAACCGTCGACAAGCTCGGGGCCCACGAGGTCGCTGCCTGGTTGCGGCGACATCCCGGCTTCCTCAAGCAGTTCCCGGACCTGGCCCTGACCCTGGTGGTGCCGCGTGACGACGGCCCGACCGCGTCGCTGGCCAGCTACCAGCTGGAAGTGCTGCGCGAGAAGAACCGCGAGCTGGCACGACGGTTGGCCGACCTGGGCGCGACTGCCCAGGTCAACGAACGCCTGGCGGTGCGCACGCACCAGCTGACCCTGGCGTTGATGAAGCAGGACAACGCCGCCGACACCCTGCGTGCGATGGCGGCCTCGCTGCAGGAAGATTTCGCCGGCGACCTGGTGCGATTGGTGGTGCACACACCGGTGGCCGGGCTGGAACAGGCCGACTGGTTGCAGGTGATCGCCGCCGATGATCCGCAGCTCGGCCCGTTCCGCGACTGCCTGAAGGACGGCGAGCCGATCTGCGGCCGCCTGCAGCCGGAAAAGAATGCCGTGCTGTATGGCGTGCGCAGCGAGGAAGTGCAGACCACCGCGCTGCTGCCGTTGCCGGGCGTGGGCCTGATTGCGGTGGGCAGCCACGATCCGAACCGTTTCTATCCGGGTATGGGCACGCTGTTCCTGCGCATGATGGGCGACGCCCTGGTCGCCGGCCTGAAGCGCTTCCCGGGCTGAGCAGGACACGACGATGAGCGCGGTACAGGCCTTCCTGCAGCATCTGCAGGTGGAGCGGCGGATGTCGGCGCATACGCTCGATGCCTACCGCCGTGACTTGGACGCGCTGTCGGTCTGGGCCGAGCCGCGCGGTGTTGCAGTGGAGGCACTCGATGCCGACGCGCTGCGCCAGTTCGTCGCCGATGAGCACCGCCGTGGCCTGTCGGCCAAGAGCCTGCAGCGCCGCTTGTCCGCCTGCCGCAGCTTCTATGCCTGGTTGCTCAAGCACGGCCGCATCGAGGTCAGTCCTGCAGCAACGCTGAAGGCGCCGCGCGCGCCGCGCCGGTTGCCACAGGTCCTCGACGCCGATGAGGCCGTGCAGCTGGTCGAGCTGGAGCCGGAAGGTGAACTCGGCCGCCGTGACCGCGCGCTGCTAGAACTTTTTTATTCTTCCGGCCTGCGCCTGAGCGAAGTCTGCGCGCTGACCTGGCGCGATCTGGATTTCGACAGCGGGCTGGTCAACGTGCTGGGCAAGGGCAATCGGCAGCGCCGCGTGCCGTTCGGCCGGCCGGCGCGCGAAGCGCTGCAGGCGTGGCGCGCCGAAAGTGGCGGTGGTCCGGCCTCGCCGGTATTTCCCGGCCGCAACGGACCGATCAGCCAACGCGCGGTGCAGATCCGCATCCGCCAGCTGGCGCAGCGCCAGGGCCTGTTCAAGCACGTGCACCCGCACATGCTGCGGCACAGTTTCGCCAGCCATATCCTGGAATCATCCGGTGATCTGCGCGGCGTGCAGGAGCTGCTGGGCCATGCCGACATCGCCACCACCCAGATCTACACCCACCTGGATTTCCAGCACCTGGCCAAGGTCTACGACGCGGCGCATCCGCGCGCGAAGCGTCGAAGCAGCAGCGAGGGCAGCGGAGAAAGCTGAACGTTGCCCGTGCGGCAGCCGGTCGCGGGTGGCTTGAAGGGCGCAGGGCAGTCCCCACCTCTGGTTCTGTCACCCCGGAGGCATCATGGACCCCAGTCAGAACCCCAACGTTTTCCACGCCACCACCATCGTCTGCGTCCGTCGCGGCGAGCACGTGGCCATTGCCGGCGACGGCCAGGTCACGCTGGGCCACACCGTGATGAAGGGCAATGCGCGCAAGGTGCGCCGCCTCGGTCGTGATGGCCAGGTGCTGGCCGGCTTTGCCGGTGCCGCCGCCGATGCCTTCACCCTGTTCGAGCTGTTCGAGGCCAAGCTGGAAAAGCACGGCCAGTTGCAGCGTGCTGCGGTCGAACTGGCCAAGGATTGGCGCACCGAGCGCCGCCTCGGAAAGCTTGAAGCCCTGTTGGCCGTGGCCGACAAGGAAACCTCGCTGATCATCAGCGGCACCGGCGATGTGATCGAACCGGAGGACGGCATCATCGCCATCGGCTCGGGTGGTTCCTATGCGCTGTCGGCTGCACGCGCGTTGATGGCACACACCGAACTGGATGCGCGCACCATCGCCAGCGAAGCGATCGGCATTGCCGGCGATATCTGCATCTACACCAACCGCAACGTGGTGGTCGAGGAACTCTGAGGGTCGCGCCGGCTGCTGGCCGGCAACCTCATGATCCCCCACACGCGTGCCTGGTTGCCGGCCAGCGGCCGGCGCGACCGACAACGAATTCGTGAGCACATCCATGTCGAAGATCGAAGTTTCCTCCGCCACCATGACCCCGCGCGAGATCGTGCAGGAACTGGACCGGCATATCGTGGGCCAGCACGACGCCAAGCGCGCCGTGGCCATCGCCCTGCGCAACCGCTGGCGCCGCATGCAGCTGGTGCCTGAGCTGCGCAATGAAGTGATGCCGAAGAACATCCTGATGATCGGCCCGACCGGCGTCGGCAAGACCGAGATCGCGCGTCGCCTGGCCACGCTGGCCAACGCGCCGTTCGTGAAGGTCGAAGCCACGCGCTTCACCGAAGTCGGATACGTCGGCAAGGACGTCGAGCAGATCATCCGCGACCTCGCCGATACGGCAGTGAAGCTGTACCGCGAACAGGCCAAGGTGCGCGTGCGTACCCAGGCCGAGGAACGCGCCGAAGACCGCATCCTCGATGCGCTGCTGCCGCGCCGCAGCGGTGGCATCGGCTTCGATCCGGAAGTCGCCCGCAACGAACCGTCGGCGCAGGACAACGAGACCCGCATCAAGTTCCGCAAGATGCTGCGCAACGGTGAGCTGGACGAGCGCGAGATCGAACTCGACCTGGCCGCCAATGTCAGCATGGACATCATGACCCCGCCGGGCATGGAGGAAATGGGCCAGCAGCTGAAGTCGATGTTCGCCAACCTTGGCGGCGGCGCCAAGGCGCACAAGCGCACGCTGACCATCAAGGCCGCGCGACCGCTGCTGATCGAGGAAGAGGCCGGCAAGCTGGTCAATGAGGACGATATCCGCACTGCGGCGATCGAGGCCTGCGAGCAGCACGGCATCGTCTTCATCGACGAGATCGACAAGGTCGCCAAGCGTGGCGATAACGTGGGCGGCGGCGATGTCTCCCGCGAAGGCGTGCAGCGCGACCTGCTGCCGCTGGTGGAAGGCTCCAACGTGTCCACCAAGTACGGCACGATCAAGACCGACCACATCCTGTTCATTGCATCCGGTGCGTTCCACCTGGCCAAGCCCAGCGATCTGATTCCGGAGCTGCAGGGTCGCTTCCCGATCCGCGTTGAACTGGGTGCGCTGAGCAAGGGTGATTTCGTGCGCATCCTGACCGAGCCGAAGGCCGCGCTGACCAAGCAGTACGAGGCGCTGCTGGCTACCGAGGGCGTCAAGGTCAGCTTCACCGCCGACGCCATCGAGCGCCTGGCCGAAATCGCCTTCCAGGTGAACGAGCGCCAGGAGAACATCGGTGCCCGTCGCCTGCATACGGTGCTGGAGCGCCTGCTGGATTCGCTCAGCTACGAGGCACCGGACCGCGATGGCGAAAGCCTGGCGATCGACAGCGCCTACGTCGACAAGCACCTGGGTGAGCTGGTGCAGGACCCGGACCTGAGCCGCTACATCCTGTAATGCCTGTAGGGGTCGGATCCCTCGCCCCAGCGAGGGCTCTGACCCCGCCCGCTGCAACAGAAAAGGCCGCCGCAGGGCGGCCATTTTCTTGTGCGGTCAGCGCGACTGCCGGGTGCGGTAGTCCCGCAGCACCTGGTCGATCACCGCACTGGTGCGGGCGGCGCTGATGCCGGTCGAGGGCGAACGGCCGTTGCCGCGCAGCTCGTCCACGAGGGAGGCGATCAATGGCTGCTGGATCGATGGCGGGTTCGGGACGTCGAATGCCTGCATGCCCGCTTCGGTCTCCAGAACCACTGGAACGTCCTCGAAGGTGGCAAAGCGCAGCTGCCCGCGGTCGCCGGTGATCTCGACCTCATCCTGGCGGCGGAACGCGCAGAAGCTCCATTGCGCGATGCCGTGCGCCCCGCTGCCGGTACGGAAGCACATCGAGACACTGTCCTCGGCGGCGTAGGCGCCGGTCAGCGAACTGGCCAGGCCACGCACGTCGCTCAGCGGCCCCAGCAGATGGTCGAGCAGGTCCAGGGTATGCGAGCCCAGATCGACGAACAGCCCGCCGCCGGCGATCGACGGATTGGTCCGCCAGAAGTCGGGCGATGCGGCATTCGCCGAATGCGGCCGATGCAGGGTGGCGCGCACGCTGCGCGGCGTTCCGATCGCGCCGTTGTCCAGCAGCTGCTTCACCTGTGCGAAGCGGGGCAGGGCACGGCGGTAGTAGGCCACGAAAACGGGCACGCCGCTGCGGGCGCTGGCCGCGATGATGCGCTGGCACTCGTCGTGGTCCATGGCCATCGGCTTTTCGATGTAGACCGGCTTGCCCGCGGCGATCGCCTGCAGCGCGTATTGCATGTGCGTCGAGGGCGGCGTTGCGACGTACACCGCGTTCACTTCCGGATCGGCGATGAGTGCGTCGGCGTCCGCGTACCAGCGCGGAATCGCGTGGCGCCGCGCATAATCCTCGGCCAATCCCGCATTGCGGCGCATGACCGCTGCCACCCGTGAGCCGGGTGTGCTGGCCAGGGCGGGGCCGCTCTTCTTCTCGGTGACGCTGCCACAGCCGATGAAGCCCCACACCACGTTGTCCAGGATCACGGGGCTGTCCTCAGATGGGCGCGGCGGTGGCGGCAGCAGCGCCACTCACGCTTCGGGCAGCGGCTCGGGCACAGTGCCCGGCACGAACACGCCGTCCTTCACGTAGGCGGCCAGGGTCATGTCCAGTGCGAGCATGCCGTCGCGCTTGAGGTCCATCAGGTCCGGTTCGACCATCGCCCCGTGCAGCACGCCCAGCACGGTTGCATGCAGCATGCGCGCGGCGATCTTGGGGTCGGCGCCTTCGCGCAGCTGGCCCAGATCGCGGGCGCGGCGCAGGGCACGCTCCATCCGGTCCAGCGCATCGCGGAATCCGGCCTGCTGCATTTCGGTCAGCACCCTGGTGTCGGCCGAGGCATCGCTGCGCAGCATGATCTCCATGGTCTTGCGCAGGCGCTCGTCTTCGGACAGCTCGATGAAGGACTGGATCATCACCGCGCGCAGGTCGTGCACGGGGGTGTCGCGCTGGTCGGTCGAGGTGCGCTCCAGTTCCTGCATGAAGGGCAGGTGCACCCGTTCGACGATCGCGGCCAGCACCTCGCTCTTGTTCTTGAAGTGCCAGTAGACCGCGCCACGGGTATAGCCGGCGCGGGCGCCGATCATCTCCAGCGTGGTACGGGCCACGCCGTGTTCATGGAAGCAGGCTTCGGCGGCGTCAAGGATGCCTTCCCGGGTTGCCTGGGTGTCCTCTTTGGTCTTGCGGGCCATGGGTAGGTACGAGTGCGGGTGAAACGTGGCTGAATTGTACCGGTTTACAAACAAACAAGCATGTATGTATATTTCGCTCCCATCATTCCCGTCGTGTGCGTGGCAGGCCGGTCCGGCTCCCGCTCCACCCGGGTGGGCGCTGTTCTCACGGTCTTCACCTTTACCGGTCGAAGGGTCCGCCGTATCAGCGCCGGCTGAGATCCTTTCCTTCAAGAGCCTTTCCGTCATGTTGCTGAGCCGAATCCGACCCTTTGCACTGTCGCTGGCCATCGCCGCAGCCGTGGCTGCCTGCGGCGGCCAACCCCAGGCCCCCGAGCAGGGCCCGGGTGACGTCACCGTGGTCACGCTGAAGTCCGAGACCGTGGGCCTGACCCGCGAACTGCCGGGCCGTACCAACGCCTTCCTGGTCGCCGAAGTGCGCCCGCAGGTAAACGGCATCGTTGCCAAGCGCCTGTTCACCGAAGGCGGCATGGTCAAGGCCGGCGAGCCGCTCTACCAGATCGAGGACGCCAGCTACCGCGCCCAGGCCAACAGCGCCCGCGCCCAGCTGGCCCGCGCCGAAGCCACGGCCAACGCCGCGCGCCTGAGCGCCAAGCGCATCACCGAGCTGGCCAAGGTCGACGCGGTCAGCCAGCAGGACCTGGAAAATGCCGTGGCCGCGCAGAAGCAGGCCGAGGCGGATGTCGGCGCCGCGAAGGCATCGCTGGATGCGGCCAACGTCACCCTGGGCTACGCCCGCATCACCGCGCCGATCAGCGGCCGCATCGGCAAGTCCAGCGTCACCCAGGGTGCGCTGGTCAGCGCCGGCCAGGCCAATGCACTGGCTACCGTGCAGCAGCTGGACCCGATCTATGTCGACCTGACCCAGTCTTCGGCCGAGCTGCTGCAGCTGCGCCGCGAACTGGCCGCCGGCCGCCTGCAGGACAACCAGACCCTGCCGGTCAGCATCCTGATGGAAGACGGCAGCACCTTCGAGCACAAGGGTACGCTGGAGTTCTCCGAAGTCAGCGTCGATCCGACCACCGGCAGCTTCGGCCTGCGCGTGAAGGTGGACAACCCGGACGGCCTGCTGATGCCGGGCATGTACGTGCGTGCGGTGATCGGCGGCGGCGTGCGCAGTGATGCAGTGCTGGTGCCGATGCAGGGCATCGCCCGCGATCCGAAGGGCGACACCACGGCGATGGTGGTCGGCAAGGACAACAAGGTCGAAGTGCGCCCGGTCAAGGTCAGCCGCACGGTCGGCGACAAGTGGCTGGTCGAGGACGGCCTGAAGGCCGGCGACAAGGTCATTGTCGAAGGCCTGCAGAAGATCGGCCCCGGCATGCCGGTCAAGGCCACCGAGAAGGGCGCTGCTCCGGCCAAGCCGGCAGCGGCCGCCCAGCCTGCCGCCCCGGCCGGCGACGCGAAGTAAGCGGAGAACCCCATGGCACGCTTTTTCATCGATCGACCCATCTTCGCGTGGGTGATCGCCATCATCATCATGCTCGCCGGCGGCCTGGCCCTGTTCAAGCTGCCGGTCTCGATGTACCCCAACGTCGCACCGCCGGCGGTGGAAATCAGCGCCACCTACCCGGGTGCATCGGCCAAGGTGGTCGAGGACTCGGTGACGCAGATCATCGAGCAGAACATGAAGGGCCTTGATGGCCTGATCTACTTCTCCTCCAACAGCTCGTCCAACGGCCAGGCCACCATCACTCTGACCTTCGAGAGCGGCACCAACCCGGACATCGCCCAGGTGCAGGTGCAGAACAAGCTGCAGCTGGCCATGCCGCTGCTGCCGCAGGAAGTGCAGCGGCAGGGCATCAACGTGGCCAAGTCCAGCTCGGGCTTCCTGAACGTCATCGCGTTCGTGTCCGAGAACGGCAGCATGGACGCCAACGACATCGCCGACTACGTCGGTTCCAATGTTGTCGATCGCCTGAGCCGCGTGCCAGGCGTGGGCAACATCCAGGTGTTCGGTGGCAAGTACGCCATGCGCATCTGGCTGGATCCGAACAAGCTGCATACCTATGGCCTGTCGGTTGCGGAAGTGACCGCAGCGATCAAGGCACAGAACGCGCAGGTGGCCATCGGCCAGCTTGGCGGTGCACCGTCGATCAAGGGCCAGCAGCTCAACGCCACCATCAACGCGCAGTCGCGCCTGCAGACCCCGGAACAGTTCCGCAACATCATCGTGCGCGGTGCGCAGGACGGTGCCGAGCTGCGCCTGGGGGATGTCGCCCGCGTCGAGCTGGGTGCCGAGTCCTACGACTTCGTCACCCGCTACAACGGCCAGCCGGCCAGCGGCCTGGCGGTGACCCTGGCCACCGGCGCCAACGCGCTCGATACCGCCGCTGGTGTGAATGCCGCGCTGGAAGACATGAAGAGCTTCTTCCCGGCCGGGCTGAAGGCCGAGTTCCCGTACGACACCACCCCGTTCGTGCGCGTGTCGATCAAGGGCGTGGTGCAGACCCTGATCGAAGCGATCGTGCTGGTGTTCGTGGTGATGTACCTGTTCCTGCAGAACTTCCGCGCCACCCTGATCCCGACCATCGCCGTGCCGGTGGTGCTGCTGGGTACCTTCGGCGTGCTGGCCATGCTCGGCTTCTCGGTGAACATGCTGACCATGTTCGCGATGGTGCTTGCGATCGGCCTGCTGGTGGACGATGCCATCGTGGTGGTGGAGAACGTCGAGCGCATCATGTCCGAGGAAGGACTGTCGCCGCTCGAGGCGACCCGCAAGTCGATGGGCCAGATCACCGGCGCGCTGGTGGGCATCGGCCTGGTGTTGTCGGCGGTGTTCGTGCCGATGGCCTTCATGAGTGGCTCCACCGGCGTGATCTACCGCCAGTTCTCGGCCACGATCGTCTCGGCGATGGCATTGTCGGTGCTGGTCGCGATCGTGCTGACCCCGGCGCTGTGCGCGACCATGCTCAAGCCGCTGAAGAAGGGTGAGCACCACGTCGCCCACCGCGGCCTGGCCGGTCGCTTCTTCAATGGCTTCAACCGTGGATTCGACCGCACCAGCGAAAGCTACCAGCGTGGCGTGCGCGGCATCATCCATCGCCCGTGGCGTTTCATGGGCATCGTGGCGGCGCTGTTCGTGCTGATGGGCGTGTTGTTCGTGCGCCTGCCCAGCTCATTCCTGCCCAACGAAGACCAGGGCGTGTTGATGGCGCTGGTGCAGGCCCCGGTGGGTGCCACCCAGGAACGTACGCTGGAATCGATCGCGGCACTGGAAAACCACTTCCTGCAGAACGAGAAGGATGCGGTGGACTCGGTGTTCTCGGTGCAGGGCTTCAGCTTCGCCGGCATGGGCCAGAACGCCGGCATGGCATTCGTCAAGCTGAAGGACTGGAGCGAGCGTGACGCCAACAATGGCGTGATGCCGATCACCGGACGCGCGATGGCGGCCCTGGGCCAGATCAAGGATGCCTTCATCTTCGCCTTCCCGCCGCCGGCCATCCCGGAACTGGGCACCGCCTCGGGCTATACCTTCTTCCTGAAGGACAACAGCGGCCAGGGCCACGAGGCACTGGTGGCCGCGCGCAACCAGCTGCTCGGCCTCGCCGCCGGTAGCAAGAAGCTGGCCAACGTGCGCCCGAACGGCCAGGAGGACACGCCGCAGTTCCGCATCGACATCGACGCGGCCAAGGCGACCTCGCTGGGGCTGTCGATCGACCAGATCAACGGCACGCTGGCCGCCGCGTGGGGCAGCTCATACATCGACGACTTCGTCGATCGTGGCCGCGTCAAGCGTGTGTTCGTGCAGGCCGACCAGCCGTTCCGCATGGTGCCGGAGGACTTCGATCTCTGGTCCGTGAAGAACGACAAGGGTGAAATGGTGCCGTTCAGTGCCTTCGCTACCAAGCACTGGGATTACGGTTCGCCGCGCCTGGAACGCTACAACGGTGTGTCGGCCATGGAAATCCAGGGCGAACCGGCCCCGGGTGTCGCCTCCGGTGATGCCATGGCCGAGATCGAACAGCTGGCCAAGCAGCTGCCGGCGGGCTTCGGCATCGAATGGACGGCGATGTCGTACCAGGAGCGCCAGGCTGGCTCGCAGACGCCACTGCTGTACACGCTCTCGCTGATGATCGTATTCCTGTGTCTGGCCGCGATGTACGAAAGCTGGAGCGTGCCGACCGCAGTGCTGCTGGCGGCCCCGCTGGGCATCCTCGGCGCGGTGCTGGCCAATACCTTCAAGGGCCTGGAACGCGATATCTACTTCCAGGTGGCGATGCTGACCACGGTGGGCCTGACCAGCAAGAACGCGATCCTGATCGTGGAGTTCGCCAAGGAGAACCTGGAGAAGGGCGCAGGCCTGATCGAATCGATCATGCATGCCGTGCGCGACCGCCTGCGCCCGATCGTGATGACCTCGCTGGCCTTCGGCATGGGCGTGGTACCGCTGGCGATCTCCACCGGTGCCGGTTCCGGCGCCAAGCAGGCGATCGGCACCGGCGTGCTCGGCGGCATGATCGTCGGCACCGTGCTCGGCGTGTTCTTCGTGCCGCTGTTCTTCGTGGTGGTGCAGCGCGTGTTCAAGCGCAAATCCACGACGTGACCTGAAACGGTCATGCCGGCCTCAGGCTGGCGTTGTCGAAACGGTAGTGCCGGCCGCTGGCCGGCATGACCTCCTGCCATCCGGCAGTACCGATGGAAGTCATTCCCATGAAAAGTGCATCCCTGTTCCTTTCCATTGCCGCTGTGCTCGCGCTCGCCGGCTGCTCCACCCTGGTGCCGAAGAACACCGCTGTCGCCCCGGCGATCCCGGCGCAGTGGCCGGCCGAGGCCGCGCAGGGCGAGGTGGCCGATGTCGCCGCCGTCGGCTGGCGCGACTTCTTCACCGATGCGCGCCTGCAGCAGGTGATCGACCAGTCGCTGCAGAACAACCGCGATCTGCGCGTGGCCGTGCTCAACGTTGAGCGCGCGCGCGGCCAGTACCGTGTGCAGCGCGCTGATCGCGTGCCCGGCGTGGCCGTTACCGGCCAGATGCAGCGCCAGGGCACCGACGCCGGTGTCAACGAACAGTTCACCGCCGGTGTCGGCGTGGCCGAGTTCGAGCTGGATCTGTTCGGCCGCGTGCGCAATCTCAGTGAAGCCGCGCTGCAGCAGTACTTCGCCGTCGCCGCCAACCGCCGCAACGCGCAGTTGAGCCTGGTGGCCGAGACGGCCACCGCATGGCTGACCTACGGTGCCGACGCGCAGCGGCTGAAGATCGCCGATGCCACGCTGAAGACCTACGAGGATTCGCTGCGCCTGGCCGAGGCCCGCCACGAACGTGGTGGCAGTTCGGCGCTGGAGCTGACCCAGACCCGTACCCTGGTCGAGACCGCGCGTACGGACGCCGCACGCCTGCGTGGCCAGCTGGCCCAGGACCGCAACGCGCTGGCGCTGCTGGCCGGTGGCCAGCTGGATCCGGCGCTGCTGCCGGACAGCATCGAGCCGCAGCTGCTTGCACTGGCACCGCCGCCGGCCGGCCTGCCCAGCGACGTGCTGCTGCAGCGCCCGGACATCATGGCCGCCGAACACCAGCTGTTGGCGGCCAACGCCAACATCGGTGCGGCACGCGCGGCGTTCTTCCCGAGCATCTCGCTGACCGGCAGCATCGGCAGTGGTTCGAGCGAACTGTCCAACCTGTTCGACAGCGGTACGCGCGTGTGGAGCTTCCTGCCGAAGATCACGCTGCCGATCTTCCAGGGCGGCAAGCTGCGCGCCAACCTGGCCATCGCCAACGCGGATCGTGATATCGCTCTGGCGCAGTACGAGAAGTCGATCCAGGTGGGCTTCCGCGAAACCGCCGATGCGCTGGCGTTGAATGTCAGCCTGGACGAGCAGGTGAGTTCACAGCAGCGCCTGGTGGAAGCGGCCGAACAGGCCAACCGCCTGTCGCAGGCGCGCTACGACGCGGGCCTGGACAGCTTCGTGACCCTGCTTGATGCGCGGCGTACCGCCTACAACGCACAACAGACCCAGCTGCAGGCGCAGCTGGCGCAGCAGGCCAACCGCATCACCCTGTACAAGGTGCTGGGCGGTGGCTGGCACGAGCGCAGCTGAAGGGCAGCCGGCCAGCGGCCGGCTCTACCCTGATGATCGATGGTAGTGCCGGCCGCTGGCCGGCATTGTCATTTCAGGACCTGCTACACCGCTTCATCGTCGCGCCGCGCTGCATGGCAGGCGCGAACGCGCGCGAGCGCATCGCCGGCTTCGCGCGCCATCTGCTCGTACTCGGCGCGGATCTCTTCCAGGCGCGCTTCGTCCAGTTCTTCCAGATCCAACAGTTCGTTGTTGGCTTCGGCCGTCGCCCGGATCAGCTCGTCCAGCTTGATCTGCATCGCGGCGGTGTCCGCGTTCTGCGTGTGCTGGATCAGGAACACCATCAGGAAGGTGATGATGGTGGTGCCGGTGTTGATCACCAGCTGCCAGGTGTCGTTGAAACCGAACACCGGGCCACTGATGCCCCAGATCACCACGATCGCTACTGCGGCCAGGAAGGTCCACGGCGAGCCGGTGGCGGCCGCGGCCTTCTTGGCGATCGTATTGAACAGGTTTCGTACTTTCATCGTCGTCGTCCCACTCAGGTGACGAGGATGATCGGCAGTGGCCCGTGCAGGCGCCGTGCAGCGGCGGTCAGGCGCGCATGCGCTGCAGCCGCGGTGCCTGCAGGCTGCGCACCGGACTGCTCTGGTAGACGTGCTGCCAGCAACGATCGACGAATTCGCGGGCCTGGGCTTCACTCAGTCGCGGCATGATCTGCAGGGCGTACTGGGTCTGGAACATCTCGTCACGTTCGGCCTCGCTGGCGCGCGGCTGGGTGATCAGCGAATCGCAGGCAAACTTGATCCACGGCACGTACGAGCCGAACGAGTTGTGCGGCAGTGCGCCTTCGGCATGTTGGCGGCGCCAGTGATCCAGCTCGGCGTCAACGTTGATGACCGGAGGAATGGTGGGGACTTCAGCGTGCATGACAATCCAGTTCGGTTGAGTGGAAAGGGAGTGGGGGTTCATCGGAGTGTGGCGTATGTGGCGGTGCATGCCGCGTCAGCGCGATGTGGAGCTGGCGTTGGCATGTCCAATCAACTGCGCGTGCTCGACGGCACCGAGATCTTCGGCCAGGGTGGCCAGCGCGTTGCACAGGCGCTCGTGGTCGAGCGGATGGCGACGGACCAGCTCCAGTTGCATGCGCTGGTAGGCGGTCCAGAACAACGCGCCGCGCCGGTGCAGTGCATATTGGCGCTGCAGGCGTTCGCGGATCGGGTCGAGGATCGAGTCTGGTGCAGGTCGTACGGCGTGCGCGCACATGGCTGGCTCCGCCGGGGAAAGAAGTCCCGGTAACCCCACCCTAGGCGCGGCAGCCGGGCGGGGTGTTATCGCAGCGTGTGCACGTTGCGCAGCTGACTGTGCACTGGTTCACGGCAATGGCCGCAAACGCTGCCGGCACTGGGGCGTGCCGGCACTGAAGCGTTCATTAAACGGGTTCAACAGGACACTGCGTGGTGATCATTCACCGATGTCTTCATTCCAGATCTCCGGGTGCTGCGCAATGAAGCCGCCCAGCAGGTCCACGCATTCCTGGCTGTCCAGGTCGACCACGTTGACGCCATTTTCCCGCAACCAGTCGATGCCGCCCTGGAAGGTGCGCGATTCGCCCACCACCACGGTGCCGATGTTGAACTGGCGCACCAGGCCAGAGCAGTACCAGCACGGTGCCAGGGTGGTGACCATGATCGTGTCCTGGTAACGGCGCTGGCGGCCGGCCTTGCGGAACGCATCGGTCTCGCCGTGCACCGACGGGTCGCCTTCCTGCACGCGGCGGTTGTGGCCGCAGCCAAGCAGGCGGCCGTCGTTGTGGTACAGGGCCGCGCCGATCGGCACGCCGCCCTCGGCCAGGCCCTGGCGGGCTTCGGCGATGGCGGTCTGCAGCAGGGCCTGGTAGTCGGGCGTGGTGATCATGCGGGGCTCCGGTAAGTCGTGGCCCGCCATGATACGGGCAGGGGGTGCCGCTGGCCCCCGGCGGTGCGATAATCGGGGCCATGAGCGAATCCCCCTACAAAGCCGGTACCACCCATTTCGGGTTCCGCGACGTCGCCGCCAAGGACAAGCAGAAGCTGGTCGGCCAGGTGTTCACCTCGGTCGCGCGCAACTACGACCTGATGAACGACCTGATGAGCCTGGGCGTGCACCGGGCGTGGAAGCGCTACTACGTGGCCACCGCGCAGGTGAAGCCGGGCGACCGCGTGCTCGATCTGGCGGGCGGCACCGGTGACATCGCCGCCCTGCTGAAGGAGCGCGTCGGCGCCGAGGGCTCGGTGGTGCTGGGCGACATCAACGCCGGCATGCTGTCGGTCGGCCGTGACCGCCTGACCAACCGCGGCCTGGTGCTCGGCCTGGACTACGTGCAGTGCAACGCCGAGGCCCTGCCGTTCCCGGACAACAGCTTCGACCTGGTCACCATCGCCTTCGGCCTGCGCAACGTGACCGACAAGGACGCTGGCCTGCGCGAGATGTACCGCGTGCTGAAGGTGGGCGGCCAGGCCCGCGTGCTGGAGTTCTCCGAAGTCACCGCGGACTGGTTCAAGCCGATCTACGACTTCCACTCGTTCAAGATCCTGCCGAAGCTGGGCAAGCTGTTCGCCAATGACTCGGACAGCTACCAGTACCTGGCCGAGAGCATCCGCAAGCACCCGCCGCAGGATGAACTGAAGGCGATGATGGGGCAGGCCGGGTTCGAGCGCTGCCACTACAAGAACCTGACCGGCGGCATCGTTTCGATCCACTCCGGCTACAAGCTGTAAGCCCCGCTCTGGTGTGTGCCAACCGTGGTTGGTACTCGCCCGCTGCGGTGATCCGCTCTGGTGGGTGCCGACCTGGGTCGGCGCGGGCCTGCCGCATGCGTTGATGGATCCGTGCCAACCAAGGTTGGTACCTGCCTGTAGATGCCAACCTTGGTTGGCATGCGCCCGAGGCGCAGGATCGGCTTGCCTGCCATTACCCCGCACCGCGCAACGCCTGCCGGGCCGGAGGGAGGTACCATTGGGGTTTGATCCCCGTAACGGTCCCGATTCATGCGTAATCCGCTGATGCTCCTTCCGCTGGCCGTGGCCCTGGCCGCCGGCTGCTCCCAGGAGGCGGCCGCGCCCGCCGCCGCCCCGACTGCCGCAAAGGCCCCTGCCGCCCCCGTGAACGCCGAGAACCGCAGCCACGACGAAAGCTCGTACGCCGAGCCGGACAAGGTCGTCATCAAGGACATCGCGCTGGATCTGAAGCTGGACTTCGACCAGAAGCAGATCGGCGGCACCGCCACCTACACCCTGGAATGGAAGCAGAAGGACGCCAGGCAGCTGGTGCTCGACACCCGCGAGCTGACCGTGTCCAAGGTCGAGGCCGTCGCCGCCGATGGCGCGCGCAGCCCGCTGAAGTTCGAGCTGGCCGCCGCTGACAAGGTGTTCGGCAGCAAGCTGACCATCGAGGCCCCGGAACAGCCGGCCAAGGTGGAAGTGACCTACCACACCGCGCCGACCGCATCGGGCCTGCAGTGGCTGGCACCGTCGATGACCGAGGGCAAGAAGCTGCCCTTCATGTTCAGCCAGTCGCAGGCCATCCACGCCCGTTCGTGGGTGCCGCTGCAGGACACCCCGAGCGTGCGTTTCACCTACAGCGCGCACGTGGTCTCGCGCCCGGACGTGATGGTGCTGATGAGCGCCGACAACGATCCGAAGGCGGCGCGTGACGGTGACTACACCTTCAAGATGCCGCAGCCGATTCCGTCCTACCTGCTGGCCATCGCGGCCGGCGACCTAGTGTTCGAGCCGATCTCCGGCCGCTCCGGCGTCTGGGCCGAGCCGACCATGGTCAACAAGGCCGCCAAGGAATTCGAAGACACCGAGAAGATGATCGGTGCCGCCGAGAAGCTGTACGGCGAATACCGCTGGGGCCGCTACGACATGCTGGTGCTGCCGCCGTCGTTCCCGTTCGGCGGCATGGAAAACCCGCGCCTGACCTTCGCCACCCCGACCGTGATCGTCGGCGACAAGTCGCTGGTCTCGCTGGTGGCCCACGAGCTGGCGCACAGCTGGTCGGGCAACCTGGTGACCAACGCCAGCTGGAAGGACATCTGGCTCAATGAAGGCTTCACCACCTACGTCCAGGGCCGCATCACCGAAGCCCTGTACGGCAAGGAGATGGCCGAGATGGAGAAGCAGATCGACCAGACCGACCTGCTGGCCGAAGTGAAGGACATGAGCCCGGCCGACCAGGCACTGGCGCTGCCGCCGCTGAACGAGCGTGATCCCGACGAAGCGCTCAGCCAGGTCGCCTACGTCAAGGGTGCATGGTTCCTGGAGTTCCTGGAGCAGCGCTTCGGCCGCGAGACCTTCGATCCGTTCCTGCGGGGCTGGTTCGATGACCACGCCTTCCAGAGCGCGAACACCGACCAGTTCGTCGCGTACATGAAGAAGAACCTGCTGCCGAAGAATCCGTCGGCCGTGACCGAGGCCGAACTGAAGGCGTGGCTGGACGAGCCGGGCATCCCGGCGTTCGCGGCCAAGGCGCAGTCACGCAACTTCAGCAGCGTCGATACCGCGCGCATCGCCTTCGCCAGCGCCGGCACCGTGCCCAGCAGCCAGGTCATCGCCGACTGGAGCACCCAGGAATGGGTGCGCTTCATCGACGGCCTCGGTGCGACCCAGCCGCTGGACAAGCTGGCCACGCTGGACAAGGCCTTCCACTTCACCGGCACCCCCAATGGCGAGATCGCCATGCGCTGGTACCCGCTGGCGATCCGCAGCGGCTACGAGCAGGCCAATGAAGGGGCGGCTGCATTCATCGAGCGCGTCGGCCGTCGCAAGCTGATCCTGCCGATCTACGCCGAACTGGTGAAGACCCCGAAGGGTCTGGAACTGGCCAAGCAGGCCTTCGAAAAGGCCAAACCGGGCTACCACCCGATCACCACCGCCTCGGTCCAGGACATGCTGGCCAAGGCTGAAGCCAAGTAAGCGGTAGTGCCGGCCGCTGGCCGGCAACCGGTCACTGCTTCACCACCAACGGCGGGGAAACCCGCCGTTGGTGTATCCGCTTTTCGCTGCCGATAGAATCGGGATGCACTCGCATAGGACCTCCGCCATGAAACGACTGATCCTGCTCACCGCCTGCACCCTGGCCCTGGCCGCCTGCAGCAACCCGGAAGAGGAACGCAGGGCGCAGGAAGCCGCTGCGGCCGCCGCGCAGGCGCAGAAGGAGGCCAAGGCCGAAGACGTGGCCAAGCAGTACGACATGGCCGTGGCCGCGCAGGACTGGGAACGCGCGCGCCTGCATGGTGCCTCGCTGCTGGACCAGTACAAGGACACCGCCGCCGCCGAGCGCATCGCCGCAGGCTTCGACGAGGTCAAGGCCAAGGGCGATGCCGCGCGCGACCTGCGCCGCATGCAGGGGCTATGGCAGTACAACCAGATTCCGGTGGGCAGCAAGGGCAACCAGGTCTCGGCGCAGATCTACAGCAAGGAACGGGTGGACGTGGATGGCAGCGGTGCCAAACCGGTGCAGCTGGTGTTCCGCGATCATCCGGAGTGGAAGCGGCATGCCTACCTGGTGCTGCAGGCCGGTGATTTCCGTTGCCCGCAATGCACGGTGAAAGTGACCGTGGATGACGGCAAGCCGGTACCAATGGCGGCCTGGCGCCCGAAGACCGATGAAGCCATCGCCCTGTTCATCACCGATCAGAAGGCACTGTGGAAGCTGGCGCGCAAGGGCAAGTCGATCAGCATCGAGTTCCCGGTCAAGGCCGGTGGCACGCGCACGGCCGTGTTTGAAACCGGCGGTGTCGACGCCAGCCGCATGCCGCAGTGGTGGCAGTGAGGGTTGCGACGGGCAGCGCAGTGCACGCGTTGTCCGCGATCCGGCACTGGGTGTTCGACATGGACGGCACACTGACGGTGGCCGTGCATGACTTCGCCGCGATCCGCCGCGCGCTGGAGATCGCGGCCGAGGAGGACATCCTCGACCATATCGCGGCGCTGCCGGACGCGCCGGCGCAGGCCAAGCGCGCGTGGCTGCTGGATCACGAGCGCGCGCTGGCCGAGGACGCGCTGCCAGCGCCGGGGGCGGTGAAGCTGCTGCGCGCGCTGGCGGCGGCGGGTTGCCGGCTGGGCATCCTGACCCGCAACGACCATGCGCTGGCGAAGCTGACGCTGGAGGCGATCGGGGTCGGGGCGTTGTTCGACGACGCAGACATCATCGGTCGCGATGAAGCGGTGCCCAAGCCCTCGCCGGATGGCCTGCAGCAGCATCTTCGTCGCTGGGGCATCGGGGCTGCGCACGCGGTGATGGTCGGTGACCACGCCTACGACCTGGAGTGCGGTCGCGCCGCGGGCGCCCACACCGTGCTGGTCAATCTGCCGGAGAACCCGTGGCCCGGCAGCGCCGACTGGCATTTCGCCGATTGCCGCGCCTTGCTGGCGGCCTGGCAGCGGAAGGGGTAGTGCCGGCCGCTGGCCGGCAGTGTCGACCAAGGTCGACACCCACCAGAACACCCGTGGCCAGGCTGGCGGCCTGGCAGCAGAAGGGGTAGTGCCGGCCGCTGGCCGGCAGTGTCGACCAAGGTCGACACCTACCAGTACACCCGTGGCCAGGTTGGCGGCCTGGCAGCGGAAGGGGTAGTGCCGGCCGCTGGCCGGCAGTGTCGACCAAGGTCGACACCTACCAGAACACCGGTGGCCAGGCTGGCGGCCTGGCAAAAGGGGTAGTGCCGGCCGCTGGCCGGCAGTGTCGACCAAGGTCGACACCTACCAGAACACCCGTGGCCAGGTTGGCGGCCTGGCAGAAGGGGTAGTGCCGGCCGTTGGCCGGCAGTGTCGACCAAGGTCGACACCTACCAACAGCATTCCCAGCAGCGCATCGGGTGGAAAGCCCCCTTGTTGTTCAAGAGGGCGCGCCGAAGGCGCGGGGACAAGGTGGAATGCGTGGGTAGTTCGGCTTACGCGCCCAGCGCGTAACCGAACTGCTGCTTGAACTGCTCGTTGAACTCATCGAAGGTGAAGCGCTGGTTCTGCGTGCCCGGGTGCTCGACCTTCAGCGCGCCCATCAGGTTGCCCATGCGGCCGATGGTCAGCCAGTCGTAACCCTTCTGGATGCCGTAGATCAGGCCGGCGCGGAAGGCGTCGCCACAGCCGGTCGGATCGACCACGCGGCGTTCGTGCGCCGGCGGGATGTCGTAGCTCTTTTCCGGGGTGTGGATGACCGCACCCTTCGGGCCACGGGTGGTGATGTAGGCCTTGACCCGGCTGACGATCTCCTTCTCGTCCCAGCCGGTGCGCTCCTGCAGCAGGTTCGACTCGTAGTCGTTGACCACCACGTAGTCGGCCTGATCGATGAAGGCGCGCAGCTCGGGGCCGTTGAACAGCGGCATGGCCTGGCCCGGGTCGAAGATGAAAGGAATGCCGTCCTCGTGGAACTCCTGCGCGTTCTGGATCATGCCTTCGCGGCCGTCCGGGCCGACCAGGCCCAGGGTCACGCCCGGCACGCCGCGCACATGGTTCTCGTAGGAGCGCATCATCGCGCCCGGGTGGAAGGCGGTGATCTGGTTGTTGTCGTGGTCGGTGGTGATGAACGCCTGGGGGGTGAACAGCTCGTCGATCACGCGCACGCGCGACAGGTCGATGCCCAGGCCTTCGAAGTATTCGCGGTACGGGCCGAAGTCCGAACCCACGGTGCCCATCGGGATCGGCTGGCCGCCCAGCAGGTGCAGGTTGTAGGCGATGTTGCCGGCGCAGCCGCCGAACTCGCGGCGCATGCGCGGCACGAGGAAGGACACGTTCAGGATGTGCACCTTGTCCGGCAGGATGTGATTCTTGAACTGGTCCGGGAACACCATGATGGTGTCGAAGGCAAGAGAACCACAGATCAGAGCGGACATCGATGTAAGCCTATGCGGTGAATTTTGGGGTGGGCCGGCCCGGTTCAGCGGGCAAGCAAACGGCGCCCTTGGGCGCCCGACGGCGCAAAGGTTACCCGCTGGTGCCGCTCAGGGCCAGAACCGGGTGATGCCCGATCAGGCCGAAAGCCTGTGAAGACGCGGGTTCAGCTAGTTTTTTCCTTGCTCGGCGGCAGGCGGGTTGCTAGGCTTGTCGGCCTCGATTTCTGCCCATTTTTTCGCCATCCCGCGGCGGGCACGACACCCCTCAGGACTCCTTCCTCAGATGTTCAAGAAACTCCGTGGCATGTTCTCCAACGACCTGTCCATCGACCTGGGCACGGCCAACACCCTCATCTACGTGCGCGGGCAGGGGATCGTGCTGAACGAGCCGTCGGTCGTGGCCGTGCGCCAGGACCGTGCCATCGGTGGCACCCGCTCGGTGGCAGCCGTTGGCGCCGAGGCCAAGCAGATGCTCGGCCGTACCCCGGGCCACATCACCACCATCCGCCCGATGAAGGACGGCGTCATCGCCGACTTCACCTACACCGAGGCGATGCTCAAGCACTTCATCAAGAAGGTGCACAAGTCGCGCGTGCTGCGCCCGAGCCCGCGCGTGCTGGTCTGCGTGCCGGCCGGTTCGACCCAGGTCGAGCGCCGCGCGATCAAGGAATCGGCCGAGGAAGCCGGTGCCCGTGACGTGTACCTGATCGAAGAACCGATGGCTGCCGCGATCGGCGCCGGCATGCCGGTCACCGAAGCCCGTGGCTCGATGGTCATCGACATCGGCGGCGGCACCACCGAAGTGGCGGTGATCTCGCTCAACGGCATCGTCTATTCGGCCTCGGTCCGCATCGGCGGCGACCGCTTCGACGAATCCATCACCAACTACGTGCGCCGCAACCACGGCATGCTGATCGGTGAAGCCACCGCCGAGCGCATCAAGGTCGAGCTGGGTTGTGCCTACCCGCAGGCCGAGGTGCAGGAGCTGGAGATCTCCGGCCGCAACCTCGCCGAGGGCGTGCCGAAGATGATCAAGATCAGCTCCAACGAGGTGCTTGAAGCCCTGCACGAACCGCTGTCGGGCATCGTCAGCGCGGTCAAGCTGGCGCTGGAGCAGACCCCGCCGGAACTGTGTGCCGACGTTGCCGAGCGCGGCATCGTGCTGACCGGCGGCGGCGCCCTGCTGCGTGACCTGGACCGCCTGATCTCCGAGGAAACCGGCCTGCACGTGCAGGTGGCCGACGATCCGCTGACCTGCGTGGCCCGCGGTGGCGGTCGTGCGCTGGAACTGGTGGACATGCACGGCAACGAGTTCTTTGCGCCGGAATAAGCCGTCCCGGCCGTTCCTGCCCGCCGCGCCCTTCCGGGGTGCGGCCCGCCGCGATGGCGGGCCGGCACCGGCGGGGCGTCCGCGTGTTTCCCTTCCGCCTTCTGCCAGTTGAATCGTTGCCGTGCCGCCCTACGCCGGTCCTCCCGTTGCCTCCCGATCCGGTGATGCCGCCAGCCCCCTGCGGTTGCTGGCCTATCTTGCATTGGCCATCACACTGATCGTCCTTGACGATCAGGCGGGTTGGCTGGCGCGCCTGCGCGAGCAGGCCAACAGCCTGGTGCAGCCTGTGTGGGCACTGGCGGGTCTGCCCGGCAAGCTCGGCAACCAGGTCAAGGATTCCGCAGCCAGCCACACCCAGCTGGTCACCGAGAACCGTGAACTGCGCAACCAGCTGCTGCTGGCCAACGCGCGCCTGACCCGTCTGCAGACCGCGGCGCTGGACAACGCCCAGCTGCGCGAACTGCTGAACGTGGCCGAGCGCAGTGGCCTGGACGTGCAGCTGGCGCCGATCCTGGATATCGACCTGGACCCGGTGAAGCAGCGCCTGGTGCTCGACGCCGGCAGCCGCGAAGGCGTGCACGTCGGGCAGGCGGTGATCGATGCCGGTGGCCTGATGGGGCAGGTGATCAGCGTCACCGGCGGTACCTCCACCGTGCTGCTGCTGACCGACCCCGACCACGCGGTGCCGGTCACCGTGGCCCGCAACGGCGTACGCCTGATCGTCTACGGTCGCGGCGACACGCTGGAGCTGCGCGACATCCCGCTCAGCGCGGGTGTGGAAGTGGGCGATGAGATCGTCACCTCCGGCCTCGGTGGCCGCTTCCCGGCCGGCTTCCCGGTCGGCACCATCACCGGCCTGCGCCCGGACGACACCCATGCCTTCCTGGTCGGCGAACTGAAGCCAGCCGCCCAGCTGGATCGTGGCCGTGATGTGCTGCTGCTGCGCCCCGGTGCGGCGATCCGCATTCCGCCGGAACTGCGCCTGCAGCTGGAAGAAACCACTCCGGGTGGCCCGGCCACCGGCGCCACCGTGCCAGCGGGAGCCGCGCCAGCGACAACGACGCCAGCTCCGGTCAGCTCCCCGGTAGTGCCGGCCGCTGGCCGGCAACCGACCACGCCGGAGGCCCAGCGATGAGCCGCCTGCGCGACAACCCGTGGGTATTGCCGGCCAGCCTGGTCGTAGCCCTGCTGCTGGGCCTGCTGCCGTTGCCGGCGCTGCTGCAGCCGCTGCGCCCGTACTGGCTGGCGCTGGTACTGGCGTACTGGGTGATCGAGACGCCCGAGCGCGTCGGCCTGGGCATCGCTTTCGCCAGCGGCGTGGTCGCCGACCTGCTGTACGGCGGCGTGCTCGGCGAACAGGCGCTGCGGCTGGTGATGCTGGCCTTCATCCTGCAGCGTTTCCGCGCCCGCATCCGCTTCTTCCCGATGTCGCAGCAGATGCTGGCCATCGGTGGCCTGTTGTTCAACGACCGCATCGTCAGCGCGCTGGTCCACATCCTGGTGGGCGAGCCGACCCTGCCGTGGTCGTACTGGTGGGCGCCGCTGTTGGGCATGGGCCTGTGGCCGCTGGTGTTCGTGCTGCTGGACGCAGTGCGCTTCGGCAAGCGCGGGCGCTGAGCCATGATCCCGCGCCGCCAGGTCAAGAACCCGCACGCCGAAGCCGAACAGTTCCGCCGCCGTGCGGCGCTGGGTTTCCTGGGCGTGCTGGTCTGCCTGCTGGGCCTGGGCGGCTGGTACTTCAAGCTGCAGGTGCTGGATCACGACGTCTACGCCACGCGCTCGGAAGCCAACCGCATCAAGCCGCGGCCGGTGGTGCCCGGGCGCGGCATGATCTACGACCGCAACGGTCGCCTGCTGGCCGAGAACGTGCCAGCGTTCCGCCTGGACGTGACCCCGGACAAGGTCAAGGACATGGACGCCACCCTGGAAGGGCTGGCGAAGATCATCAGCATCAGCCCGGAAGAGCTGGAAGCGTTCAACAAGTCGCGCAAGGCGCGCCGCAAGTTCCTGCCGGTCACGCTGAAGCTGCGCATGAGCGACGAGGAGATGGCGCGCTTCGCCGTCGACCGTTGGCGCTTCCCCGGCGTCGAGCTTGAGCCCTACCTGACCCGGCGTTATCCGTACGGTGACCTGTTCGCGCACATCATCGGCTATGTCGGCCGCGTCGACGACAAGGACCTGGAGATCCTCGGCGAAGGCAATGCCGCGCTGACCCACATCGGCAAGTCCGGCCTGGAGCGCTATTACGAGCAGCAGCTGCGCGGCAAGGTCGGCTACGAGCAGGTCGAAACCAACGTGCAGGGCCGTGCCATCCGCACCATCGGCCGGGTGGCCGCGCAGTCCGGCGCCGACCTGCGGCTGTCGATCGACGCGGACCTGCAGCGTGCCATGGTGGCCGCCTTCGGCGACCAGGAAGGCTCGGCAGTGGCGATGGACCCGCGTACCGGCGAGGTGCTGGCGATGGTCAGCCTGCCGTCCTACGACCCCAACCTGTTCGTCAACGGCATTTCCCATGCCGACTTCAAGGCGCTGAACGAGAACCCGTCGCGGCCGCAGTTCAACCGCCTGGTGCTCGGCGGCGTCGCTCCCGGTTCCACGCTGAAGCCGCTGATCGGCCTGGCCGGCCTGGACTCGGGCGTGCGCCGCCCGGAAGACAAGGTGCTGTCCACCGGCATGTTCTACCTGCCCGGCACCAGCCGTGGCTGGGGTGATGCGCATCGTGGCGGCCATGGCTGGACCGATCTGCGCAAGTCCATCGCCGAGTCGGTCAACACCTACTACTACAAGCTGGCGCTGGACCTGGGCATCGAGCGCTTCGACCATTACATGGAGTACTACGGCTTCGGCCAGCCGACCGGTATCGACCTCACCGGCGAAATCGGCGGCATCCTGCCGTCGCCGGCCTACAAGCGGAAGACCCGCAAGGAAGCCTGGTACCCCGGCGATACGGTCAACATCAGCATCGGCCAGGGCGACTGGAAGGTCACCCCGCTGCAGTTGGCGCGCGGCGTCAGCGCGCTGGCCGACGGGCAGCTGCGCACCCCGCACCTGGTGATCCAGCAGCGCGACGGCTTCGACAGCGACTGGACCGCGACGCCGCCCGGCGAGAGCAAGCCGGTCAGCCCCAACCCCAACAACGTGCAGGCGGTGCGCGAGGGCATGATGGCGACCATGCGGCCGGGCGGCAGCGGCTGGCGCGTGGCGGTCGGTGCGCCGTACGTGATGGCCGGCAAGACCGGTACCGCGCAGGTCATCAGCCGCAAGGGCACCGCAGCGGTGAACCCGAAGAGCCTGCCGATGCACCTGCGCCACCGCGCGCTGTTCGTCGGCTTCGCGCCGGTCGAAAACCCGGTGATCGCGATCGCGGTGGCGGTGGAAGGCGGTGGCTATGGTGGTTCGGCTGCTGCGCCGATCGCCCGCAAGGTGTTCGATGCCTACCTGCTGGGCAAGATGCCCGAGGGCATGCAGCCGCTGGACAGCGAGCGTGGTACCACCGCCATCGGTGCCACCGCGTTCGACAACGAAGACGCCGGCGCACGCCAGGCCGGTGATCTGACGGCCGCGCAGCTGGGCGAACACCCGGTGCAGGTGGGAGCCCCCGCCCCCGAACCGGCCCCTGCGCCGCAGCCGGGCACGCCGGCCGCTGCCGCACTGCCGGCCACGCCACGCCCGACGGTTGCGGAGCCCGCACGATGAAAGTGTTCCTGCGCTGGGCCGGCGACATGCTGCGCCGCTTCTTCAGCACGCTGGACTGGGTGTTGTGCCTGGCCTTGGGCGCGCTGATGGTGATCGGCCTGGCCACCTTGAAGAGTGCCGGTGGCGACGGCCTGGTGATGGCCCAGGGCGCGCGTTTCGCGGTGGGCATGGCTGCACTGTGGGGCATCTCGCGGGTGCCGATCCTGCGCATCCGCTCGGCCACGCCGATGATCTATGCGATCTCCATGATTCCGCTGCTGGCGGTGTTCGTGCTCGGCACCGGCAAGTACGGCCGGCAGTGGCTGGACCTGAAGTTCTTCTACCTGCAGCCGGCCGAGCTGCTGAAGGTCAGCCTGCCGATGATGGTGGCCTGGTACCTGCACAAGATGCCGCTGCCGCCGCGCTTCAACACCGTGCTGGTGGCCTTGATCATCATCGGCGTGCCGACCGGCCTGGTGATGTTGCAGCCCGACTTCGGTACCGGCGTGCTGATCGCCGCCAGCGGCGTGTTCGTACTGCTGCTGGCAGGCCTGCCGTGGTGGTGGGTCGGGCTGGGCGTGGGCGGCGTGGCTGCGGTCGCGCCGGTGGCCTGGTTCTGGCTGCTGCGGCCGTACCAGAAGGACCGCATCATGATGTTCCTGGACCCGGAGATGGATGCACTGGGGGCCGGCTGGAACATCATCCAGTCGAAGATCGCGATCGGCTCCGGCGGCTTCGATGGCAAGGGCTGGGGCGAGGGCTCGCAGTCGCACCTGAACTTCATTCCCGAACAGACCACCGACTTCGCGTTCTCGGTGCTGAGCGAGGAATTCGGCTGGATGGGTGTGGCCCTGGTGCTGACCCTGTACCTGGTGGTGATCGGGCGTTGCCTGTGGATCGCCAGCCAGTCGCGCGATTCCTATTCGCGCCTGTTGGCCGGCGCTACCGGCCTGGCGTTCTTCGTCTATGTACTGGTGAACGGCGGGATGATTTCCGGCCTGCTGCCGGTGGTGGGCGTGCCGATGCCGCTGATCAGCTACGGCGGTACCTCGGCGGTGTCACTGCTGGCCGGCTTCGGCCTGGTGATGGCGGTGCGCAGCCACAACCCGGTGCACGGCGGCTACGGCTAGCACCGGTCGCGCGCTTCGTCGCGCTTCCATCTGCTCGATTGCTTCCGCTGTTCTGTAGAGTCGAGCACGGCTTGACTCTACAAGCGCACGCGCACCCTGACAGCTTCACGCAAGCACGCATTGCTACCGTGCCCGCGTGGAATGGAAACGACTGCTTGGCGGCTGCCGTGAGGTGGCGCGCACGATCGATCTGCCGTTGCTGATCGCGTTGCTGATCCTGATGGGCGCGGGCCTGGCGGTGCTGCACAGCGTGTCCGGTCCGGTGGCTGGGCAGGCGGCGCGTTTTGCCGGTGGCCTGGCGTCGATGTGGCTGCTGTCGCGCGTTTCGCTGCTGCGGCTGCGCGCGTGGACGCCGGCAATCTATGCGCTGTCGATGCTGCCGCTGATGGCGGTGTATGTGATCGGTACAGGCAAGTACGGGCAGCGCTGGCTCAATCTCGGCGTGTTCTACCTGCAGCCGTCCGAACTGCTCAAGCTCAGCCTGCCGCTGATGATGGCCTGGTACCTGCATCGGCAACCGCTGCCACCGTCGCCGCGCACCGTACTGACCACCACCGTGCTGATCGGTGTACCCGCCGTGCTGATCCTGATGCAGCCCAACCTGGGCACCGCCACGCTGGTTACCGCCAGCGGCGTGTTCGCGCTGCTGTTGGCCGGATTGCACTGGGGCTGGGTGGCAACTGGCGCGACGGGCCTTGCCGTTGCCGCGCCGCTGGCCTGGTTCGGCCTGCTGCGGCAGTACCAGAAGGATCGCGTGCTGACCTTCCTTGATCCGTCGGCGGATCCGCTTGGCACCGGTTGGAACATCCTGCAGTCGCGCATCGCGATCGGCTCCGGTGGCTGGGACGGGCGCGGCTGGGGGCAGGGCACCCAGGCCACGCTGGACTTCCTGCCTGAGTACACCACCGACTTCGCGTTCTCGGTGCTGGCCGAAGAGTTCGGCTGGATCGGCGTGGCCACCGTGTTTGCGCTGTACCTGTTCGTGGTCGGCCGCTGCCTGTGGATCGCGGTGCACGCCCGCGACACGCACGCACGGTTGCTGGCCGGCAGCCTGGGCTTGGCGTTCTTCGTGTACGTACTGGTGAACGGCGGGATGATTTCCGGCCTGCTGCCGGTGGTGGGCATTCCGATGCCGTTGATCAGCTATGGCGGTACCTCGGCGGTGTCGCTGCTGGCGGGTATCGGGCTGGTGATGGCGGTGCGCGGGCACCGGCCCGTGCACGGGGGATAGGGTTTCCAGCCAACGGCGCAGCCCCTCGTGGGTGGTGTCTGGGTGGTCGCGGAAAGCAGAAGCCGCGGGTGGGCCGGTCGGGTTGGGTACGCGGGGGACGCCGTGAATCCGTCCCTGGAGGCTTGACAGCCGCATCCATGCGGCTGACACCCCCACGTACCCAACCCGACCGCCCTCTGACAGATTTTGGCGGTCTGCCACCCACGGAGAAAAAAGAGAAAAGCAAAAGCGGGTCGCGGCGCTGCGCTTGCTTGTGAGCCGAGCATGGCTCGGCTCCACACAAGGCAATGAAGCGACCCGCCAAGCCGCTTTTGCTTTTGATCTTCTCTTTCTTCTCCGTGGGTAGACGCGCACGGAACCTGTCCGTGGCCGGGTAGATGGGCTGCGCAGGGGCGTGAGCCGCATGGATGCGGCGATCGAGCTTACATGGACGTACTTGCAGCGGCCCCTGCGCAGCCCATCTACCTGGCCTCACCCGTTAACTGCTTTTCGCGACCACCCACGAGGGGCTGCGCCGTTGGCTGGAAACTTCCTGACTCTGCGCAACGCTCGCTGTGGAAGCGTTCTCACAACGATGCAGGACAGCACACTCGCTGACCAAAGTCCGCAAAAAATGTTAGCTGGTTCACACTTTTACGCCGCGTTGATCTTGATCAATGGACTTGTCGTAATCGGCCTGCACAATGGCGGCCCGTTCGGCACGGCGCGCCGTCTATCGTTGCAGCGCGAGGGGGCGTCGGGCGGGAAGCAGTACTGATCCAACGGATACAAGGAGCGCGGGGCACTGCCACTGGGGAGCGGCAGCCGCGCAGGTATCGACCGGATCCGGTCGCCGGTTGCGTCTGCGGGGATGGGGACGCAACCGGCCACCTCTATCTGAATGGGGAAGCACGATCACGACGCCTTCACATTTCCCGCTGAACACGGGCAAATCGTTGTGATTCATGGTGTTAGGGGTTTTAATTCATCCATGACCTGCTAACCTGCGACGATGATTCGACGCACTCTGGCCTGCATGCTCACCCTCGGCCTGGTCGCCTGCGCGACCCAGCCGAAGTCCCCACCGTCTTCACCCCAGGCCAGCAGTACGCCGCGCCAGCCCGCCACCAGGGCCCATGGGCCGGCCGAGGCTGCACCCGAAGCAACTGCGGCTACCGCGCCGCCGGTCGATCTCACCCCGGTGCCATTCGAGGTCGCGCGGGCCCGCTTCATTGCCGATACCGCCAAGCGCTATGGCCTGAAGCCGGAGCAGATCAGCAGCGTGCTCGACCAGGCGCAGGTGCGCCAGCCGATCATCGCCGCGATGTCGCGCCCGGCCGAGCGGGTCAAGCCGTGGAACGAATACCGGCCGATGTTCATCAGCAAGGCACGCATTGATGGCGGCCGCGCGTTCCTGGCCGAACACCGTGCCGAACTGGATCGCGTGCAGCAGCGCACCGGCGTGCCGGCCGAAGTGATCGTGGCGATCATCGGCGTGGAAACCAGTTACGGAAAGAATGCCGGCAGCCATCGCGTGCTCGATGCGCTGTACACGCTGGCGTTCTACTACCCACGCAGCGGCGACCCGGCCAAGCTCGAACGCGAAGTGCGCCGCGAACTGTTCTTCCGCGATGAGCTGGCCAAGCTGTTCGAGCTGGGCCGCGAAGAGAAACTGGACATCACCACGCTCAAGGGCAGTTATGCCGGTGCGATGGGCATGGGCCAGTTCATGCCGTCCAGTTACCTCGATTACGCGGTGGACGGCAACGGTGATGGTCGACGCGACCTGTTCAACAGCTACGACGACGTGTTCTCCTCCATCGCCAACTACTTCGTGAAGAAGGGGGGCTGGATGCGTGGTGGCCAGGTTGCGGTACCGGCCACGCTGGCCACGGGCCGCGAGGAGTTCAACCCGACCGAATGGATGCCCACCTGGTCGCTGGCCGACCTCGCACAGCGCGGCTACCAGCCGAGCACGCCGGTGCAGCCGGGCGCCACCGCCACCCCGATCACCCTGGAAGGCAGCACCGGCAAGCAGTACTGGCTGGGCTTCCAGAACTACTACGCGATCACCCGCTACAACCTCTCGAAGATGTACGCGATGGCCGTGTTCCAGCTGTCCCAGGCCATCGCCGGACAGGAGCTGCCCCCGGCATGAACATCAGATGGTTGGTCCCGAGCTTGATCGTCTTCGCGCTGGCGGCCTGCAGCAGCGCGCCGAAGAAGCCGGCCACGGCCGGCCATGGTGGCAAGTCCAGCGGCACGCTGGTGCAGGGCCGTGGTTCGCGACCGGCGCACTGCCCGGAAGGTTCGCCGTATGCAGCGGCCAAGGAAGACCTCAGCACCCGCGGCAATTACACCGCTGGTGGCCTGTACAAACCAGGCGTGCGTGACAGCACGCCCGACTACATTCCCAACGTGGCCTGCATCCCCGAGCCGGAAGTGACCGCCGAGGAACGTTCGGCCATCGGCAACAAGTCGCCGTACGTGGTGCTGGGCAAGTCGTACAAGGTGCTCGACGACACCCATGACTACGTCGAGCGCGGCACCGCGTCGTACTACGGGGCCAAGTTCCATGGCCGCCTGACCTCCAACCGCGAGGTCTACGACATGTACCAGTTCACTGCCGCGCACAAGACGCTGCCGCTGCCCAGCTTCGCCCGCGTGACCAACCTGGACAACGGCGAGTCGGTGATCGTGCGTGTCAACGATCGTGGCCCGTTCCATGACGGCCGCGTGGTCGATCTCAGTTATGCCGCCGCCGTGCGCCTGGGCATCACCCAACGCGGTACCGGCAATGTCGAGGTGCGCGCGCTGCAACCGGGCGAGAGCAACCAGATGGCGCAGAAGCCGTCGCGTCGCGAGCGTCGTGCGGCTGAAGCGGCTGCCGCCACCGCGGTGGCCAGTGCGCGCCCGGCGCCGGCGCCACGTGCTTCCACCGACAGTGATATCGATCGCCTGGTCAACCGCTTGCCGACCGATGGCGCCCCGGCGCGCGGCCAGCCGGCCACCACCCGGGGCGTGGCCAGCACCGCGCCGGATGTGGCGGTCAGCAGCCTGCCGCCAAGCGCGCCGGTGGTGCGCAACTCCGCGCCGGCTCCGGCGGTTGTCGCCAGCACGGCCCCGCGCGCGGTGGCACCGGCACCGGTGCGTGCCGCCGCGGCGGCGCCGAGCCTGTCGCAGCAGATGGTCGGCGCGGTGATGGTGCAGGTCGCCAGCTTCTCCAACCGCGACAACGCCAACCGCGCGATGGGCCAGCTCAGTGCCGCCGGCATCGTCGGCGCGACCATCAGCGACATCGCCGCCGGTGGCCGCACCCTGTTCCGCCTGCGTGTTCCGGCAAGCGACCATGCCAGTGCGGCGGAACTTGTCGGTCGCATCGCCGGTCTGGGCCTGGGTTCGCCGCAGATCGTCAAGGACTGATCCGCCCGGGCCGGTGCTGCCGGCCCATGCTCCCCCGGCCTTACAATGGCCGTTACGTTCCACCCTCCATTCCCGGCCGTCCCCTGGAGCCTGCTGTCCAATGAATTTCCGTTCCGCCGCCACCGCCCTGGCCGCCACCCTGGTGGTGGGCCTGGCTTCCGCCCAGACGCCGCTGCCGACTCCGGCCACGCCGGCGCCCGCCGCCGCCGCCGCCCCGGCCACCGTCGCCACTCCGCCGGCCCCGGCGCCAAGCGTGTCCAAGGCCTGGGTGCTGATGGATTACGCCACCGGCCAGGTGCTGGCTGGTGAAAACATCCACGAGCAGCTGGCCCCGGCCAGCATCACCAAGGTGATGACGTCCTACGTGATCGCCGCCGAGGTCAAGAACGGCAAGGTCCGTGCGGATGACCAGGTGATGATGAGCGAGCGCGCCTGGCGCGAGGGCGGCGCCGGCACCGATGGCAGCTACAGCGGATTCCCGGTCAACCAGACCGCGCGCCTGGAAGACATGGAAAAGGGCATGGCGATCCAGTCCGGCAATGATGCCGCGATCGCCCTGGCCGAACATGTGGCTGGCAGCGAAGAGGCCTTTGCCTCGCTGATGAACAGCTACGCCGCCAAGATCGGCATGAAGGACTCGCACTTCGTCAACGCCCATGGCCTGACCGCGCAGGGCCACCACAGCACCGCCTACGATCTGGCGCTGCTGGGCCGCGCGATGGTCCGCGATTACCCGGAAACCTACGCGTACAACAAGATCAAGGAATTCCAGGTCGGCAACATCAAGCAGCCGAACCGCAACCTGCTGCTGTGGCGCGATGGCAGCGTGGACGGCATCAAGACCGGCCACACCTCCGAGGCGGGCTACTGCCTGATGAGCTCGGCCCAGCGTGGCGACCAGCGCCTGATCGCGGTGGTGCTGGGCGGTGCGTCGGAGAAGCAGCGTGCCGATGACAGCCTGGCCCTGCTGAACTGGGGCTTCCGCTTCTTCGAGACCCACCGCCTCTACGAGCCGGGCAAGGCCGTGGCCGAGCACAAGGTCTGGAAGGGCACCACCGACAAGGTGCAGCTGGGCGTGGCCCAGCCGATGCTGGTCAGCGTGCCGCGCGGCCGCTACAACGACCTGAAGCCGAGCATCGACGTGCCCAAGACCCTGGAAGCACCGTTCACCGCCGGCCAGCAGATCGGTACCGTGAAGGTCACCCTGGATGGCAAGGTCATCGCCGAGGCACCGCTGGTGGCCGTGGCCGCCGTCGAGCAGGCCGGCTTCTTCAAGCGCCTGTGGGACAGCTTCTGGATGTGGTGGGAATCGGAATGATCCACGCCCTGGCGTGGTGAAGGAAAAGGCCGGCGAATGCCGGCCTTTTCCGTTTCGGGATGCCGGCTCCGCATGATTCCCGCCGGATATGGGTAGTGCCGGCCGCTGGCCGGCTGCCCATGAAGCCATCCGGATGTGGGTAGTGCCGGCCGCTGGCCGGCTCCTCATGGACCCATCCGGATGTGGGTAGTGCCGGCCGCTGGCCGGCTCCTCATGGACCCATCCGGATGTGGGTAGTGCCGGCCGCTGGCCGGCTCCCCATGGACCCATCCGGATATGCCGGCAGCCGGCCAGCGGCCGGCACTACCCTCAGCCCCTCGCTTACAGCGAGCCATGCAATAACCGGTGTGCCGACCAACGGTCGGCACCTACCCGCTTCACCCTCAGCCCCTCGCTTACAGCGAGCGGCTGATGGTGAAGCTGCCGAACACCGGTGCTTCGCGCTGGCCGTTGAACTCGCGCGTGCTGTGGTAGCGCGCCGCGGCGAACTTCCAGCGTCCGTACATCACGGCCACGCCGTAGCCGCCGTAGGCCACCACATGGCGCTTGTCCACGCTGTGACTGTTGCGGAACGTGTTGCCATCCAGCGTGATGTCGCGGATCACCCAGGCCGCGTCCGAGGTCGCGAACAGGTGCCAGGACCAGCCATTGGGACGGCCGCCGCGGGTCGGCGCAGTGTTCTCGCCGGCCGGGCGCAACGGCGTGCTGCCGAAGTCGTCCGGCAGCTTCCAGCCGAAGCGCACCTCACCGCCGAGGTTGGCCTTGGTTTCCAGGTTGCCGATCGACCCGCCGTAGTGGCTGATCGCGTCCCAACCCCAGCCGTCGGCATTGACGCTGGCATCGCCGGGCCAGCGGCGCATGCGCTCATGGGTGAGCATGAACAGCGGCTCGTTGTGCAGCTGGTTGTCCCAGCCCTTGAATTTCTCGTCGCCCAGCACTTCGTGCACGGCATTCTGCACCTGCTTGCCCTGTGCCCACGGGCCGACCACGCCCAGAGTCAGCTGGGTGGTCTGCAGGCGGTCGCCGCTGCGCGCATTGAAACCGAAGTTTGCGATCAGTACGCCGGCATAAGGACGGTCGTCCTCGATCAGGTCCCTGCGGCTGAAATCGGTCGGGGTGAAGATGCCCTGGCCGATGCTGAAGATCATGTTCTGCTGTTCGAACCTGCCCGGATGCAGCCCTTCCAGGTACTGGTTCACCCAGCGCGCCATGCGCGGCAGGCAGGGGTCGTCGGTGTAGTCGACCAGATTGGGCGAGACCAGGGTCAACAGCGCACCGTTGGTGTAGCCCTGGTCCTGGTGGCGGCCACCAAACAGGTCGTTGTCAACGCGGAAGTTGATCTGCGGCGGGTGGTCGCGCATCGCGTCCGGGCCACATTGTTCGGCCGCCTGGGCGGCAAGGGGGAGGGCAGAGGCCAGCAGGCCGGCCAGCCCCAGGGCTGCGACACTACGCATGGATGGAATGCTCATGGGGAAGGGGACGGTTTTCAGTCGTTATATGCAACGCTACGGTACTCGCGCCCGCGCGGCGGAACGAGCACGTTCGAATCACTTGTCTGTTCCGAAAACAACATTGTCCAGCGGACATAATTTGTTACCCGCGCAAGCGCCGCGGGTCTGGTGTGAAGGTGACCACTGGCCGCCATACGATGCCTGGGCCAGTGCGTGACAGCAGATTGCAGTCAGCTGCCGTTGGGCTTTCGCCCCGCGCCTCTGGGTGCCCTGCAACGCAGCAGGCCGCCGGTGCCGTCTTTGACGTTGATGAATACTCTTGGGTTTGTTGCCCTGCGGCCCGATAATGGGTCCATGGAAATCAAGTCCGACAACCCCGACCACGGCTTCCAGTTCCCCGGCCAGTTCGAGCTCAGCGCCATGGGCCCGGCCAACCGCGGCCTGGAACATGAGCTCCCCCGCCTGCTGCTGGCTGCCGGCATCGATGTCGTCAATGAACGCATCAGCTGGAAGCATTCCTCCAACGGCAAGTACGTGTCCGTCCGCATCGTGTTCAAGGCTGAGAGCCGCGAACAGTACGACCTGGCGCACCAGGCGCTGCGCGACCACCCGGAAGTGAAGTGGACGCTGTAGCCGACAGCTGCCCGGCTGAAGCCGCCCCCGAGGACCGCGCGCCGCGTCCGGCGCTGGTGCGTGACCTTGGCCGCCAGGCGTACGAGCCGGTGTGGCGCGCCATGCAGCGCTTCACCGACCAGCGCAGCGACACCGATGCCGACGAATTGTGGGTGGTCGAACACGACCCGGTGTTCACCCTGGGCCAGGCCGGCAAGGATGAGCATGTGCTGGCGCCGGGCGATATCCCGGTGCTGCATGTGGACCGTGGCGGCCAGGTGACCTATCACGGCCCCGGCCAGATCGTGGTCTACCCGCTGCTGCGCCTGCCGCGCCTGGGCATCGGTGTGCGCGATTACGTGTGCCGCATCGAGCAGGCCATCATCGATACGCTGGGCGAGTGGAACATCGGTGCCGAACGCCGCGAAGGTGCCCCGGGCGTCTATGTTGGCGGCGCCAAGATCGCTGCGCTCGGCATCCGCGTGCGTCGCGGCTGCACCTTCCACGGCCTGGCCTTCAATGTGGCCATGGACCTGGAGCCCTTCCACCGCATCAATCCCTGTGGCTATCAGGGGTTGCAGGTGACCTCGGTGGTAGACTTGGGCGGTCCCTCCGGGATGGAGGCCGTCAAGCCGGTGCTGCTGGACCACCTGGCCCGCCAGTTCGGCCTGCTGCTGCAGCACACCCCCGAACTGCCCGATCTTTCTGCGGCCGCCTGACCGCCCCCGGAACTGCCATGACTGAAACCACCGCCCGTTCCATTCCCCTGCAGATCGTGCAGGGCGACTCCCCGTCCGCCGCGCCGTTGCAGGCCGGGGTCAAGCAGCTGGGCGGTGACAAGATCAACCGCTCGCCGGTGCAGTTCGCCGATGCGCCGGTGCTGCGCAAACCGTCCTGGATCCGCGTGCGCATTCCTTCGGGCAATGCCGTGCAGAACCTGAAGGCCAAGCTGCGCGAAAACCGCCTGGTGACCGTGTGCGAGGAAGCCAGCTGCCCGAACATCCACGAGTGCTTCGGCCACGGCACCGCCACCTTCATGATCCTGGGCGAGGTCTGCACCCGCCGCTGCTCGTTCTGCGACGTGGCCCACGGCCGCCCGAAGCCGCCGGATGCCAACGAACCGGCCAGCCTCGGCCAGACCGTGGCCGACATGGGCCTGAAGTACGTGGTGGTGACCAGCGTCGACCGCGATGACCTGCGCGACGGTGGTGCCCAGCACTTCGTCGACTGCATCACCGCCATTCGCGAGAAGTCGCCGGGCACCCGCATCGAAGTGCTGACCCCGGACTTCCGTGGCAAGGGCCGCATGGAGCGCGCGCTGGAGATCCTGGCGCAGAACCCGCCGGATGTGTTCAACCACAACATCGAGACCGTGCCGGACCTGTACCGCAACGTGCGCCCGGGTGCGGACTACCAGTGGTCGCTGAACCTGCTGAAGAACTTCAAGGCGCAGCATCCGGACGTGCCGACCAAGAGCGGCATCATGCTGGGCCTGGGCGAGGACTTCGAACAGATCAAGGCCACCCTGCGCGACCTGCGCGCACACGACGTGGACATGATCACCATCGGCCAGTACCTGCAGCCGACCGCACACCACCACCCGGTGCTGAAGTACTGGACCCCGGAAGACTACAAGGCGCTGGAGGACTACGGCTACGAGCTGGGCTTCAGCCATGTTGCTTCCGGCCCGATGGTGCGCTCGTCGTATCACGCCGACGTGCAGGCCAAGGGCGCCGGCGTCTCCTGAGGTGGGTGCGAACCGCCCTGGTGGGTGCGAACGTTGGTTCGCACGCCTTTGCCTGTTGTAAAGCCGAGCCCATGCTCGGCCCCGCCTTCGCCTGCATTCACAATTTGCTACACCGGCCCGGCTAGGCTGGTTTTCCACCGAGCGCGGCCGGGTGACAAACCCGGCAACTTTCGGCACTGTCGTGGTGTCTTAACACCCCGCAGTCTCCCCCTTGGCAAGGCGCCTTCGAGCACGTCAATGAAATTCAAAGCCCCCGCATTCCTGATGGCCCTGGCGCTGGTCGCGCCACTGGCGTTGGCGGCCAAGGCCGACTCGCCCGCATTGCCCGCGGCGGCCACCGCCGACCAGGTGACCACCTCCAAGCTGGTGTACGGCCTGCTGTCCGACAGCCGCTACGCCTATCGCCCGCGCGCGCTGGACGAGGCCACCTCCAAGGACGTGTTCAAGCGCTATCTGGAAACGCTTGACGGCGGCAAGCAGTACTTCACCCAGGCCGACGTGGCGCGCTTCGCACCGTTCGAGGCCAACATCGCCTCGGCCATCCGGGGCGGCGAGCTGGAGCCGGCGTTCCAGGTGTTCGCTGTCTACAAGCAGCGCGTCGGCGAGCGCGTGGCGTACGCGCGCAAGCTGCTCAAGCAGGAGCCGGACTTCACCACCGACGAGCGCTTCGAGTACGACCGCAAGAAGGTGCCGTGGGCGGCCAGCAGTGCCGAGCTCGATGAGCTGTGGCGCAAGTCGGTGAAGAACGATTGGCTGCGCCTGAAGCTGGCCGGCAAGAAGCCGGATGACATCCGCAAGACGCTGGACAAGCGCTACGCGACGCTGGAGAAGTCGGTCAATGAACTGAAGGGCGAAGACGTCTTCCAGTTCTTCATGAATTCGTACACCAGTGCCGTTGATCCGCACACGGATTACTTCACCCCGCGCACCGCCGAGAACTTCAACCAGGCGATGTCGCTGTCGCTGGAAGGCATCGGTGCGCAGCTGCAGCGCCAGGACGATGTGGTGGTCATCCGCGAGATCATCGCCGGTGGCCCGGCTGCGGTGGACGGCACGCTGAAGCCGGGTGACCGCATCGTCGGCGTTGGCCAGGGCAAGTCCGGCCAGGTCGAGGACGTGATTGGCTGGCGCATCGACGATGTCGTGGCCAAGATCCGCGGCGCCAAGGACACCCAGGTCAAGCTGGAGTTCATTCCGGCTGCCGAAGGTGCCGATGGCAAGCACCACACCCTGGTGCTGACCCGGCAGAAGGTGCGCCTGGCCGAACAGGCCGCCAAGGGCGAGACCATGACCATTCCGGCCGCCAACGGCGAGCCGGCACGGAAGATCGGCGTGATCAAGCTGCCGACCTTCTACCAGGACTTCGAAGGCCGTCGCCGCAACGCCGCCGACTATGCTTCGGCCACCCGCGACGTGGCCAAGCTGCTGGCCGGCTTCAAGAACGACAAGCTGGACGGCGTGGTGCTGGACCTGCGCAACAACGGCGGTGGTTCGCTGGATGAAGCGATCGAACTGACTGGCCTGTTCATCGAGCAGGGCCCGGTGGTGCAGGTGCGCGAATCCGGTGGCCGCGTCACCGTCAACAGCGACCGCAACCAGGGCGTGGCCTGGGACGGCCCGCTGGCGGTGCTGATCAACCGTGGTTCGGCCTCGGCCTCGGAGATCTTCGCCGGTGCCATCCAGGACTACGGTCGTGGCCTGGTGATCGGTGAAACCAGCTTCGGCAAGGGCACCGTACAGAACATCGTCGACCTTGACCGCTGGCCGAGCGGCGAGACCCAGCGCTTCGGCCAGGTCAAGCTGACCATTGCCCAGTTCTTCCGCATCAGCGGCAGCAGCACCCAGCACAAGGGCGTGGTGCCGGACCTGGCGTTCCCGGCCAGCGTCGATGCCACCGAGTTCGGCGAAAGCACCTACGACAACGCACTGCCGTGGACCCGCATCGCCGCCGTGCCGCACACCCAGTACGGCAACTTCGCGCCGTTGCTGCCGAAGCTGGAAACCCGTCACGACGCGCGCATCGCCACCGACAAGGAGTTCCAGTGGTGGAACGAGGACGTGCAGCAGTTCCGCACCGAAGCGGCGAAGAAATACATCTCGCTCAACGAGGCGACCCGTCGCGCTGAGCGCGAGCGCCAGGATACCCAGCGCAAGGAGCGCCAGGTGCAGCGCAAGGAGCTGGGCCTGGCCCTGGACCCGCTGGCCGATGACAGCAGCGATGACGGCCTGACCGGCAACGAGCGCGACATCGTCAAGGATGCCGCGCGCGAGAAGGCTGCCGAAAAGCGCCCGGACCCGCTGCTGCGCGAGTCAGCCTCGATCCTGGCCGACGCGGTGAACCTGCTGGCCAACGACCGCCCGCTGTCGGCGCAGGTGCTGCCGCAGTCCACCGGTGCCGGCCGCTGGGCGGACTGAGCCGGCGACGGCATGTGATACCCGAGGGGCCGGCATTGCCGGCCCTTTTTTCGTTTGGGGGACCTCGTTCACGGTAGCGCCGTGCCATGCGTGGCGGGGCGAAGTGCCACAAACGACTTAATCCCCTCCGTCCCCTTTTCCGTGCATGAACCGGCAGCAACGGCGGGGGCTGGCGGGCGTGCTTTCGACCTGCCGCACACGGCCGCAGGACTACCCTTGGCGATACCGTCCTCGCAGGAGTACCCATGCGGGCCTCCCGTCTTTCCAGTGTTGCCGTGGCGCTCGCCAGCGCCCTGATCCTGTCGGCCTGTGGTGGCCGCGCTGCTGACAGCACGTTGCTTCGCGAATCCTTTGATTCCGGCGACACCTTCTCGCGCACCGTCGATGGCCGTCCCGGTGACGCCTGCGAGGCCGCACGGCGCACCCTGCTCAGCCAGGGCTATGCCATCGCCCGTTCCGACGCGGCGCAGGTGGAAGGCAACAAGAACTTCCAGCCGCGCGAGGACGATCACGAGCAGCTGGTGCTGCGTATTTCCTGCGCACCGCGCGGGAGCCAGACACTGGTATTCGTCAGTGCCGTGCAGGATCGCTATGCGTTGAAGAAGAGTCCGACCTCGGCCAGTGTTGGCGTCGGTGCGCTCGGATCCGTATCGCTGCCGTTCGGCAGCAATGACGACTCGCTGGTGAAAGTGGCCAGCAGCACGGTTGCCGATGCTGAGTTCTATCGTCGCTTCTTCCAGCGCCTGCAACAGTACCTTCCGGCGGAGGCAGGCAAGCCCGTTCCGCCTGTGGTCACAACCCCGGAGCCCGCACCGGCGAGCACGGACCAGGATTGAACGTGCGCGGCAGATGGATGGGCGTGGCCCTGCTGCTGCCCGCGCTGGGCACGGCAGCCACGCCGCTGGACTGTACACAAGGCCTGCTGCAGCGCCTGGGGTGGCACTTCGAAACACGCGCGATCAGTGCACCGCAGGTGCATGGTGGCCCTGTGTGCACGCGCGCGTCGCTGCCGGAGGCTCAGGCGGCAGGCGATCTGCGCGTGCAATGGCCGGCGGACATGCCCGCTGCAGCGCGCAAGGCGTTGCTGCAGAAGGTGCTGGACGATCCGGCTACGGTTTGCGCCTACGCCTTCCAGCTGGATGCAGCCACGCAACGTGCCGCTGCTGCACTGCAGGGCAATGCAGGATTCCGCTTCTCTGGCCTGCAGCTCGGTTGGATCGGCTTCGGCCTGTACGGCGCACACGCGCAAGGCTGGCAGCGCACGCGAAGCTTCGGCCGTGGTTTCGTGCCCATTACGGGCAACAGCCAGGCGCTGCAGGCGTTCTACAGCGGCAATGTACGCGCCGAATGTGGAGTCGGTCGCCAGGTCGCACAACTGGCCACACAGCGCGAGCTGTATGGCGATGCGGCCTTCGACGCTGCATTCTCCGCAGAAGAACTGTCGATCGGTACGTTCCTCGCGCTGCACGATACCGACAGCATCCTGCTTGGCGCACACGCCGGTGACTACTTCGCCGATGGCAAGGCGGTGCGCACCTCGGCGATGGGCCGCCAGGCCTTCGTCGGTGTGCCTGGTTTCATCGAACATGTGTACGACAAGGGCATGCTGGACGACCTGAGCAACCAGGCCGAAAACTTCGTGGTGGTGTCGGTGGGCGAGGAGGCCGCGCAGGCGTTGGCCGCGCACGGCGGCCTTGCCTGGTACGACCAGCGCAATGCCGAGCTGTGGGCGCTGGCGCAGGACATCCCGCGTATCGGCCGGCGCTACTTCGAACGCCTGTTGTTCGAGCGCGACCCGGACCTTCGTGCACGGCTGGAACCGCGCTACCACGCCACGCTGGCACGCATGGACCGCCTGCTGGACGATCCGTTCTACCAGCAGTTCGTGATCTATGTGCATCCGCGCGGTATACGTCCCATCGGCTACCACATCGCCCGCCTGCTTGACCGCAACCCGCGAACCCCCTTTTCGATCGACCTGGCGGTGCACAATCTGCATACCACGCTCTACCGGCGTTGGCGCGAGGCGCAGCTGCGCCACTGCGCGGCTACCGGCAGGCCAGGCAGCCTGACCCTAGACCCCAACTGAAGGTGAAACAATGGATATTGCAATGATCGGCCTCGGCCGCATGGGCGCCAACATGGCCCAGCGCCTGCATCGCGGCGGCCACCGCGTCGTCGGCTACGACCCGGGCGAAGGTGCCCGCCAGCGCGCCGCCGAGGCCGGCCTGGAGGTGGTCGATTCGCTGGCCGCCGCGGTGGCCGCGCTGCCGGTGCCGCGCGTGGTGTGGCTGATGGTGCCGGCCGGCGAAACCGTCGACCAGACCCTGGGTCAGCTGACTCCGCACCTGGCCGAGGGTGACATCGTCATCGACGGCGGCAACTCCAACTACCAGGACTCGATCCGTCGCGCCAAGGCGCTGGCCGAAGACGACCTGGGCTACGTCGACTGCGGCACCAGCGGTGGCGTATGGGGCCTGCAGGAAGGCTACAGCCTGATGGTCGGTGGTGAAGCGGCGGTGGTGGAGCAGATCGCACCGCTGCTGCGCACGCTGGCACCGGCCGAAGACCGTGGCTGGGGTCGTGTCGGCCCGTCCGGCGCTGGCCACTTCACCAAGATGGTCCACAACGGCATCGAGTACGGAATGATGCAGGCCTACGCGGAGGGCTTCGCGCTGATGGAGCGCAAGCAGGAAATGGAACTGGACCTGGCCCAGGTGGCCGAAGTCTGGCGCCACGGCAGCGTGGTGCGCTCGTGGCTGCTGGACCTGAGCACCGAAGCCCTCAAGCGCAATCCGTCGCTGGATGGCATCGCGCCGTACGTGGAGGACTCCGGTGAAGGCCGCTGGACCGTGGCCGAAGCGATCTCGCTCGATGTGCCGGCACCGGTGATCACCCTGTCGCTGCTGGAACGCCTGCGCTCGCGCGAATCCAATTCGTTCACCGACCGCCTGCTGTCGGCGATGCGCAACGAATTCGGCGGCCACGCGATCAAGAAATCGTAAGCACGAAGCCGGGGTCGGATCCCTTTCCGCAGGAAAGGGCTCTGACCCCATGCAGGCAGTCGAGCATGGCTCGACTCTGCAAAAGCCGTCTCCGATGGCTTCCACGTCGATGTGTCGACCAAGGTCGACACCTACCGTCGGGCGCGGGACTCTGTCGAAGGCGGGGTGGGTACGGCTCCCGCAACCGGACCCATCCTGCCATCTCACGGATTGCCGGTTTTTGTCGTTGCTGTTGAGGTTGCCGGCCAGCGGCCGGCACTACCACGGGTGCAGGGCGCAGCCCTGCCGATCACCCCAACGCGATCCGCCGCCCTTCGCGCGCACTGTCCATGCCTGCCTGCAGCAGCCGCATCAGCTGCAGCGCCTGCACCGGATCGACCGTGGCTTCGCCGTCGCCATGCATGGCCGCGGCGAACTGCGCATACAACCGACGGTAGTCACCGGGCAGATTGTCGACGGTGCCGCGCTGCACGTTGTCCTCGGCATCACAGCGCACCAGCTCGCCATGCCGCGGGTCGATGCCCCAGCCGGGCGCACCGGGCGCCACACCGCGGCGCAGCTGCGCTTCCTGCACATCCAGGCCGTGCTTGATCCAACTGGCCTTGCTGCCATGCACGCTGAGATGCGGCGTGGGAGCTGCCACCAGGGAACCGGAATGCACGATCGCGCGATGCCGCGGGTAGTGCAGCACGGCGTGGAAGTAATCGATGGCGCTGCCGCCATCGCGCTGCACGGCCAGATCAGCATCGATCGCTTCGGGCCAGCCGAACAGCACCAGCATCTGGTCCAGCAGGTGCGGGCCCAGGTCGTACCACAGGCCACTGCCGGGACCGTCCTGCTCGCGCCAGCGGTCACGCACCTGCGGGCGATAGCGATCGAAGTGCACATGGCACTCGGCGATGTCGCCCAGTGCCCCGTCCGCAAGCAGCGCCTGCAGCGTGAGGAAGTCGGCATCGAAGCGCCGGTTCTGGAAGACGGTGGCGATGCGTCCGGCATCGCGTGCCGCAGCCAGAACGGCTTCGGCTTCAGCGACATCCAGCGCGAACGGCTTGTCGACCAGCACGTGCTTGCCGGCGGCCAGCGCTGCGATCGCCAGCGGCGCGTGCTGTTCATTGGGCGTGGCGATCACTACGGCATCCACGGCCGGGTCGTCGAACACCTCCTGCGGCGTGGCACGCACGTGCACGTCGCTGAACGCGCGCAGCAACGTGTCTCGCTGCGAACTGACGATGCTGTGCAGCACCAGGCCGGGTGTGTGCTGGATCAGCGGTGCGTGGAAGACACGGCCGGCGAGGCCGTAGCCGATCAGGGCCAGTTGCAGGTCGGGGCGCATGACAGAGCTCCGGCAGTGGGAAGGGCAGGGTAAACGACGCGGGCTCACGGGCCAAAGCTGAACGGTTGTCGTTGTAGGTAGCCCGATTCACAGCGGCATGACCGCAACGCCACGCCTGCTCTACGCCGGTTTGTCCAGACTGGCAGCACATTCCGAAGGAGTACGACACGATGAGCAATACGACCCGCACGCTGATTGCCTCCGCCCTGACGCTGGGCCTGGCGCTGTCCTCCTCGGCCGCATTCGCCAAGGATCCGGCCGCGAAGAGCCCGCCGACCAGCGCGCACCCGGCGACCCATGCTGATCGCCACGATTCCAACGAGCCGGTGACCGATACCTGGATCACCACCAAGGTGAAGGCCGACCTGCTCGCCAGCAGCAACGTTCCGGGTACCGAAATCAAGGTGGAAACCGTGAACGGCGTGGTCAGCCTGAGCGGTGCCGTAGCGAGCCAGGCCGAGAAGGACAAGGCCGTCACCACCGCCAAGGGCATCAAGGGCGTGACCCGCGTTGATGCAGCCGCATTGAAGGTCAGCGCTGCCGCCAAGCGCTGAAGCTGACGGGCGCCCCCTCGCGGGGCGCCCGTTGAGCTGTAGGGCCGCGGCCATGTTCGGCTGGAACTCCAAGGCAGCCGAGCTTGGCCCGGCTCTACAGGTCTGAGGACTGCGAACCTGTTCAGCCAACCAGGGGGGAAACCCCTGCGTTGTGACCGCCTGCGCTATATTGCCGGTTCCGCCGCAGCCGGACAGGGTCCGGCCGACGCCCTGCGGCCGTGCTGAAGAGGAACTATGGCGCTGGTTTTCAGTGACGACATCTGGGACCGCTGGCGGTTGCCGGCCCTGGGGCTGGCGGCCGCAGCGATCATCGTGGTGCCGTGGTTGACCCTGCGCAAACTGCAGCAGGACAACGAGCAGGCAATGGCCTGGGTCAACCATACCCAGGCGGTGGGCGTGGCCCTGCAGCAGCTGCAGGCTGATGTGCGCGACGTCGAATCGGCCGCATTGACGCTGTCCAAGGGCGTGGACGCACCCGGGCTGCGCGAGCGCATGGCCGCAGCCAACGACATTCCCGGTCGCTTGGCCGAACTGGGGCGGATGACCCGCGACAACCCCGACCAGCTGATCCGCATCGGCCGTATCGAATCGATGCTGGAAGGGCGGATGGCGCTTGCCCGCGAGCTGGCCAGATCTGAACCCAACAGCGATCAACGCGAGCTGGTGAAGGACCTGAGCACGCGCTATCCGATCCGTGGCCTGGTGGAAGAACTCCAGGCCAGCGAACAGCAACTGTTGACACTGCGGGCCGAGCAGGCGGCGCGCCAGCGCAAGCAGACCGAGCTGGTGTCTTGGAGTTCGCTGGTGATCCAGCTGGGACTGCTCGGCCTGGTGCTTTGGCTCCTGCAGCGGCAGATCGGGCGGCGCCTGCACGCCGAACGCCAATCGCTGCGCTCGGCGGCACGCGCGGCATCGGTGTTGCAGACCGTGCGCGAACCCATCGTGCTGCTCGACCGCGACCTGCGCGTGCAGTTGCATAACCCCGCCTTCGCCGAGCTGTACGGGCTGCAGGACGAACGCGCCGATGGCCTGCTGCTGGAAAGCGTCGGCGACGGTGCCTGGAAGGACGCCGTCGTGCGCCAACGCCTGTCCGACGTGCTGCTGCGCGGCCGCGAGCTGTGGGATTTCGAGCACGAACAGCGCACCGCCGACGGCATGGCGCGCTACATGCTGCTGAACGCACGGCGCATGCCGCTGCCCGATACCGATGATGAAGTGGTGCTGCTGACGGTCAGCGATGTCACCATGCAACGCGCAGTCCAGCTGCGCGTTGAAGAGCTCAACCGCCAGCTGGAAGGCAAGGTCGCGCAGGTGTCCGAGGTCAACCGCGAGCTGGAGGCCTTCAGCTACTCGGTCTCGCATGACCTGCGCGCACCGCTGCGCCACGTCGCCGGATTCTCCGACAAGCTGTCGCGCCACCTGGGCGACGCTGCCGATGACAAGAGCCGTCATTACCTGGACGTGATCTCCAGTTCGGCCCGGCGCATGGCGGCGCTGATCGATGACCTGCTGGTCTACTCGCGCCTGGGCCGTGCGGCGATGCGCCAGCAGGCGGTGGACATGCAGTCGCTGGTGGCCGATACCCGCGCCATGCTCGATTCCAACCTGCAGGCCGAGGCGGAGAACAGTGGCCATGTGCACCAGGTGGAGTGGAGCATCGCGCCGCTGCCGATCGTGGTCGGCGATGAGAACATGATCCGCCAGGTCTGGCTGAACCTGCTCGGCAACGCGGTGAAGTACTCGGGCAACCGCGAACCGGCGAAGATCCGCGTGGACTACCAGCCGCAGCCTGACGGCGGTCATCAGTTCACGGTCAGCGACAATGGTGCAGGCTTTGACATGGCTTATGCCGGCAAACTGTTCGGCGTGTTCCAGCGCCTGCACAAGGCCAGCGACTACCCGGGTACCGGCATCGGCCTGGCCAGCGTGCGCCGCGTGCTCACCCGTCATGGCGGCCGTATCTGGGCCGAGGCTGAACCGGACGTCGGCGCCACCTTCCACTTCTACCTGCCTCCCGCGATCGATGCGGACAAACAAGGGCCTTCTGCATGACCACTTTGCGCACCATTCTTCTCGCCGAAGACAGCCCGGCCGACGCCGAAATGGCGATCGACGCCCTGGAAGAGGCGCGTCTGGCCAACCCCATCGTGCACGTCGAGGATGGCGTGGAAGTGATGGACTACCTGCTGCGCCGTGGTGCCTTCGCCAACCGCGAGGAAGGCCTGCCGGCGGTGCTGCTGCTGGATATCAAGATGCCGCGCATGGATGGCCTGGAAGTACTGCGGCAGATCCGCGAACACGAAGAGCTCAAGCGCCTGCCGGTGGTGATCCTGTCGTCCTCGCGCGAGGAAAGCGATCTGGCCCGGAGCTGGGACATGGGCGTGAATGCTTATGTGGTCAAGCCAGTGGACGTGGACCAGTTCTTTGGCGCCGTACAGACGCTGGGCAAGTTCTGGGCGTTGATCAACCAGGCACCGGAACTCGAGTGAGCCCATGCCCTTGACCGGTCCCGCCCTGGGGGCGCTGCGCATCCTGCTGGTGGAGGACTCACCGGAAGATGCCGAGCTGATGTCCGAACAGATGCTCGATGCGGGCCTGGAGGCCCGCTTCGAGCGTGTCGAGAGCGAGGCCGAACTGCGCCAGGCACTGGCCGCGTTCCAGCCGGACATCGTGCTGTCCGACCTGAGCATGCCGGGGTTTTCCGGTGATGACGCGCTGCGCATCGTGCGCGAGACCTCGCCGGAAGTACCCTTCATCTTCGTCTCCGGCACCATGGGTGAGGAGAATGCGGTGGCGGCGCTGCAGAAGGGCGCCAATGACTACATCATCAAGCACCAGCCGGCGCGCCTGCCGTCGGCGGTGGCACGTGCGATCCGCGATGCACGCAGCGCGATCGAGCGCGCACGGGTGGAAACCGAGCTGATGCGCGCACAGCGCCTGGAAAGCCTGTCGCTGCTCGCAGCCGGGCTCAGCCACGACCTGCGCAACATCCTGCAGCCGTTGCTGATCATGCCGGACCTGCTGAAGGCGCGTACCGACGATCCGCAGCTGCACCACCTAGCCGATGTCATCGCCGAGTGCGGCCGCCGTGGCCATGAGATGGCCGAATCGATGCTGTCGTTCGTGCGCGGTTCGCGCAAGCCGAGCGAGCGCATCGAGATCGATGGCCTGTTCGATGCGGTGGCACTACTGTTGCGCAGCAACGTGCCTGATGCGGTGCGCCTGGAATTGCAGGTGCAGGACGAAGGCCTGGTGGTCGACGCCAACTACACCGAACTGCAGCAGGTGATGCTGAACCTGGCGCTCAACGCGATACAGGCGATGCCCAACGGTGGCCGCCTGAGCCTGACTGCCAGCCATGCTGGCCATCGCGATGGCGTGGACTGGATGCACATACGGGTCGCCGACGAAGGCATCGGCATGGATGCGGACACGCTGTCGCACCTGTTCAATCCGTTCTTCACCACCAAGGCCGACGGCACTGGCTTGGGGCTGATTTCCTGCAAGCGCATCGTTGAAGGTGCCGGCGGCAGCATTCACGTCAGCAGCCAGCCGGGGCAGGGCACCTGCTTCGAACTGCGCCTGCCGATGCACGACGCCATCGATGGCAGCGAGCCGATCGAACAGCTGGTGGCCTTGGGCAGCGGCCAATCGATCCTGGTGGTCGATGGCGAAGCCACGCGTCTATCGCTGCTGGGCAATGCGCTGTCCAGCCAGGGCTACCAGCTGCAGTTGGCCTCCGATGGGCCGGCAGCGCTGCGCTGGATGCAGCAGGAGGCGATGCCCGCGCTGGTGATTGCCGATGCCGGCTCCAAGCTGCTGCCGGCCAGCCAGCTGCTGGGCGAGATGGCGACGTTGGGCTATCGCGGCCCGGCACTGGTACTGGAAGACCCGGCAGTGCCGGTCGCGGCCGATGCCTTCCCGGACGGCGTGGAGGTGCATGTGCTGCACAAGCCGCTGCAGATGCAGCAGGTCTTCCGCGCCGTGGCCGAAGCGCTGGGCTGATGCCCCGGTAGTGCCGGCCTCTGGCCGGCATCCCTGTGTGGCGGGATCAACGCGGTTGCCGGCCAGCGGCCGGCACTACCGTTCGGCAGTTTCCCAGGAGAAGCGTGGCAGGGCGTCCACCGCCTGTTCCAGCCGCTGCAGATGCAGCAGGTCTTCCGCGCCGTGGCCGAAGCGCTGGGCTGATGCCAGGTAGTGCCGGCCGCTGGCCGGCATCCCTGTGTGGCGGGATCAATGCGGTTGCCGGCCAGCGGCCGGCACTACCGTTCGGCAGTTTCCCAGAGGAACCGCGGCAGGGCGTCCACCGTCTGTTCCAGCCGCTGCAGATGCAGCTGGTCTTCCGCGCAGCGGCCGAAGCGCTGGGCTGATGCCCGGTAGTGCCGGCCGCTGGCCGGCATCCCTGTGTGGCGGGATCAATGCGGTTGCCGGCCAGCGGCCGGCACTACCGTTCGGCAGTTTCCCAGGGGAAGCGTGGCAGGGCGTCCACCGCCTGTTCCA